>LVAT01000015.1 GCA_001604135.1 Clostridiales bacterium Firm_14 | reverse complement strand
ACCGCTTAGGAGGCGGTCGCTCTATCCAGCTGAGCTACACAATCAAACTAACGGATTATATCACAAACCCGGAATACTATAAAGACAGGTCTCGGCCAACATGACAACTAATGATATGAGAATAAGATAAAAAGGCAGTCCGTCGATGTATTTTGACTTGGATACGAAGATCAGCCTTCTTCTTATTACTGCAAGAAGACCTGTCAGGATAATATCAGTACAGATTATCAGAGCCAAAGCTATGAGCAGATGCCATATCTTCGGGAATCCGGGATTTACGAGGAATAATAACGAGATAAATGCAGCAGCGGTCGATACTTCGCTGATAAAGTATCTGAGACCGAAGATCGAGCTTCTGTAATTGTGCCTTGCCGCATAGACCATGATGGAACCGAGAATGAGAGCCGCAAACATACACACGGGAATCGCCGTGAGCCTGAACAGTTCATCGTCAACAAATATCTTCAAGACATATACTGCGGCCGTACAGACAAGGCAGACGCCGGCAAACTCGCCTCTGGCACTAAGGAAACGCTTAAGTTCAGAGATGTTTGCTACGGGAATGTCCCAGAATTCAGTCAGTTTTTTCGAGGTCGCACATCTGGGAGCACCTGTAAGTTTAGATAATACCCAGCTCATGACGATGAGGAACATTACGGAAGCAAGGAGCGATACGAATAAATATCTCTTCTCAAAAACATAAGTAACGACCGTACCGAATAATGAGCAGACAAGGGCTATAGCGTAAGGAAGCATTACCTCGCTGCCGAATGCAGGTCTCGTGAACTTGTCATTATCGTCATCCTTAAATCTTGCAACGGACATGATGCCTATAGCCATCGGAATGAATCCCGCGATCGCATAAGGCGCGCAAAGACCCAATCCGAATGAGTATTCGCCTGCCGCGATAAAGAGTGCGATGACAAAAACAAAAGTAATTACCGATAAGTTTCTCGGCATGAAGAACCTTAATGTGATCGCCCAAGCGAGAAGACATACGAATGAACAAGCTATGGGCCACCAGATGGCATTTCCGGAGATCATGAACTCCAGACAGAGAGATACCAGAGTATAGCCCAACAAAAGGGACGCTCTGGTGGAAAGGTATCTGGCGGGCCTTACGTGAGCTGCCGTGAACTTCTCATCCACGGGTCTTCTCATCTCTTCATTATCGAACGGCGTGTTGTATTTCTCAGTAAAAAGTCCCATTATGTTACCTTCCAATTCAGGTATTCCTTAAGGAACTTGTAACAGGTATTACATGCCTTAACTACCGTTCTGGTCTGATCGTAGCGTTCAGGAACAGCCTCGATGAAGGAAGCCATTTCGCTCATAGGAAGATCGTCCAAGCTGTTCGTGATGATCTGGTCATCGTAAGAGCTTCCCGAATTCAGGCCGTCTTCACTCGCATCGTAATCGATGGAGCCGTTGCCGCCCTGATCATCTCCGTCCTGCACCTTGGTATCGTTGTTATTATTGCTGTTCGGGACAGTGTTGCCTCTGAGTTTTGCCTCTATCTCCATGACGCCCATATAGCCGGTAGCTACATTGTCATCATTGTAAATGGTGTATATCTCAGGTGTTTCCTCGAACGAGAATACCACATGTCCGTCTGCGTTTATGTATTCGAGATCTTCGGCATCCTTCTGGTAAAGGTGGAGCAGCATCATGTTAAGGCCGACCATGTATTTATCCTTGTCGTAACCTGCACGCGAATTTCTGATGCACTCCATCGCAAGCTCATAGAAAGGCCTGATATCGCAAGTAACGCCCTTAACGATATCCGTGGTGCCGTCAGACTTCATGGCAAGCCTGTCCGGATCCTGGCACTCGAGGAGCGCGTGGCAGATGTTATAGGACTGTGTAGCCCAGTCAAGACCGGAGACCAGATAAGCGCCTTTTAAGGATGCTTCACTTCTGTCCTGATTCGTCTTATCCGTACTGAAGGCATCCCAATTGATCTTGGTGATAATGCCGTTCTTTATCTCCATCTCGACATAGTCGATATAACGGTTTCTGTCGTCGTACAGACGCTGGGCATAGTAAACGCCGTCATTTAAGCCCGGAACCGTTATCTTGTCATTTTTATCTGTATCATCGGTATTTTCTTCCTTAACGAAAGCTACCGGGATCTGCTTTCCGATGAGCTTGTCCTTGATCAGATCCATGTCGCTGTTGCTGATGACAAAAGCGTTTTCATCGTCATTATCTTCAAGAGCAAGTCCCTTGATCCTGGTATTTTCGTAGTCGAGAGCCACAAGCATGCTTAAGTCCTGTCCGTAAAGAGACTTAACGGTCAGGTCGAGAACATAGCCGTCAGGCGTGCCGTTCGTATCGTAACCGATATAAAAGCCCTTGATCTCAGGATAGCTGTTTAATGCTTTGCTGTTTACCTTCTCGTATGAAGCGGAATCCATGACCACATCAAATCTGCTGTGGTACAGACTCTGCAGACGCTTATTGGCATTCTCGGAAGAAATGAAATAACCTCCGATAACAAGAGCAACGCTTAAGGCCAAGAGGAGAACAGCTTCCGTGATGAGCGTTTTAAGCTGAGTATGCGTCATCATGATACATCCACCTCCCTGGAATGGATCTTCCTTCTGGACATTGTTTTCGAGAAGAAATCCAAAACGAAAGATAAGAAATTAACTGCCATGACCGGCGCCAAGAGCGACACCATGGGTGACAGGAACGGTTTTGTAACCAGTGTCAGGATGCCGCACACAACGCCTGCAAATACACCTGCCGCAAATCTCGAAGGCATCGTCGTCATGTCTCCTAACAGGAATACTGCGACAAATACAGCACCTGACGACATGAAGTAGACTACAAGGCCGTCGAAAGAGAACGTTCTCGTCTCGAGGATCGTTGCAACAGGATAAAGAACGAACAAAGTAACAATGTAGGATACCGGTGAATAAAGACGCATTGTACCCTTAAGCGTAAGGAATATTCCTCCGACCAATATGCATACAAAGCACGCCGTACCGATCATGCTGGGATAGTTGCCGCTCAAGAGCTCTGCAAACGAGAGATTTGTCAGGTCAGGCAGAGCGCCCGGCTTCTTCTGAACGATAAGGCTCATAAGCTGCAGTCTGGAATTATCTTCACCATAAGACAGTCCCTGAGTTCCGTTGGGCATGACAAGTTCGATGAACAATCGTCCCGCACATGCCGGATTGATTATGTTGCTTCCGGCACCTCCGAAGACCTGCTTTGTTACGATGGAAGCGAAAAGAACTGCCGTAAGCGCCGTGACAAGAGTCGTATCCGGCGGCAGCATGAGAGCTATCAGCAATCCCTCAACAAGAGAACTTAAGTCGAAGTAGTCTCCTCCTGATCTTCTTCCCGTAAACCTTACGCAGAAGGTGTCCGATAACACGAAAGCAGCCATGCAGAACAGGATAAGGATCAATGCCCTGAGGCCGTAATAGAAGATTCCGCAGACGACACAAGGTAACAGAGATACCAATATCGTGATATAGATATACGGAGCATTTTTCTCCGTATGGATAAAGGGCGCAAGCTGTCTATTGTCAGTACTCATACTTCTTTATCCTTCTCGAACGGAAGCGTAATGGAATCCGTTGCTTTCTTTCCCTTATTATCATCGTCATCCGAATAGTCTTCAAGAAGCGATGTCTCTCCGACATTGGGAGTCTCATAATCATCATAGAGCTGCAATTCAGCGCCGCTGTTATCCAGGAGCGAATTGACTTCAATGATCCTGCCCTCGCCTGCAAAGCTTGCAATAGACGTCGTAAGGTTGATGCCTGCCGGGCAGACATAAGAACAGGAACCGCACGCGATACAGTCTCTCGCGCCCTCTTCAGAAGCTTTCTGCCTCAATCCCTGATTGAGCATCTCATAGATCGTATTAGGCGAGAGGTTCATTGGGCAGCATTCAGAGCAAAGACCGCAATGGATGCAAGGTGTCTTCGGCACTTCAGTCCTTCTTATCGCGGAAATGACGGATGTCGTCTTTACTATCGGCGTATGCTCGGGATCTTTGATCTCGATTCCTGTAAGGCAGTTGCCCCAGACGATCCTGTCACTGCCGTTTCTTACATCCTGTGCATTTGAAAGAAGTTCTGATACGGGCGTACCGATGGGAACGAGCATGTTGTGTCCGCCGGAAGCATCTCCCGTAACAGAAACGATCCTGCTCATCATAGGGATGTTGTCTGACAGGGCTTCCCAGCAGGCAAGCATCGTAGAGCAGTTAAAGAGAACTGCCTTGCATGTCTTCTCAAGCGTCTCACCGAGCTGGAGATTCTTGCCGTACAGAGCTCTGGCAACAAGCCTGTAGTAGCCCTGAGGGAAACGCTCCCTGAAGAGCTTGATGTCGAATTCCAGGTCTTTGAAATCCGCTTTTATCTTATCTATTGAATTGGCAAGAGCCTTTCTCTGCTCTTTTCTGTTCTCTGAAATGAGGAATATGCATCTTGAAGCTCCGACGGCTCTCGCGCACGCGCAGGCACCCAAAACGACATAATCAGGATACTCGGTTATGGCTACCAGATCGCATGTGGAATAGGGCTCGCTCTGAAGGCAGTTTACCAGGAAGTCCTTAATGACTTCGTTCCTAGCTCTTTTGAGCTTAGCCGCGGTAGGAATGCCCTCGCCGCCCATTCCGCAGATGCCCGCATCACGGATGATGCCGATCGTCTCGCTGGCACTGATCTTAAAACCTGATCTGGGCTTAACAGATTCAAGTCTCGTACGTTTCATGTCGTTTACGATCGTGACTGCGGGAGTGATGATGCCGTTGGGAAGTCTTATCTCGGAAATATCCGATACCCTTCCCGAAATGCCGCTGTGGACAGGGACAGCGAACGTGCCCTTCTGTGGGACACCGACGCACTGGCCGATCCTGACATAATCACCGACCTTAACGGCAGGAACTGCAGGAACGCCGTAGTGCATCTTCATCGGGAGGATTATCTTCGAAGGATAGATCCTCTCGAACATGATCTCCTTGACAAAAGGGGAACGCTTCGAAAAATTCAAAACGTCCCCTGTAAAAAGTCCTCTGTAAAATGAATATCGTCTTCGGTCTGCCACTATATATTATCCCCGGAAAAAGGAAGGTCACTTAAGCTGACAGGCTTATCAGTCGGAATAACCTTCGAGTTTCTTTGACTTAGGCGATCTGTTGAGCTTTCTGATGGCTTTAGCCTCGATCTGTCTGATACGCTCACGGGTAACGCCGAGCTTCTTACCAACCTGCTCGAGTGTCATGGGAACGCCGTCCTTAAGGCCGAATCTTAATTCGATAACTCTTCTTTCTCTGTCTGTTAAGCCATTGAGAGCCTGAATGAGGTCTTCCTTCAAAAGGATCCTTGCAACCTCTTCTTCAGGTGCTGCGAGCTCATCGTTGGAAATGAAGTCAACCAGGTGGCTGTCCTCTTCCTCACCTACAGGCTTGTCGATGGAGATAGGATCCTGTGAGATCTTCTGGATCTCTCTGATCTTAGCTACTTCCATGCCCATAGCTTCAGCAAGCTCTTCTGTCGTAGGCTCTCTGCCCAAGTCCTGAACGAGCTGGCGCTGTACTCTTGTGAGCTTATTGATCGTCTCAACCATGTGAACGGGAATTCTGATCGTTCTTGCCTGATCCGCAATGGCTCTTGTGATAGCCTGACGGATCCACCATGTAGCGTATGTGGAGAACTTAAATCCCTTTGTGTAATCGAACTTATCAACAGCCTTAATAAGACCGATGTTACCTTCCTGAATGAGGTCAAGGAGTGAGAGACCACGGTTCATATACTTCTTAGCGATGGAAACAACGAGTCTTAAGTTAGAGTTGATGAGGAGGACCTTCGCTTCCTCGTCACCCTTTGCCATTCTCTGGGCAATCTCTTTCTCCTGCTCTGCATCGAGGAGCTCGATCTTACCGATCTCCTTGAGATACATCTTGACCGAGTCATCTACGACATTGGCGTCCTCGCCGTCGCTCTCAAGATCCGTATCATCGTTATCAAGGTCAGGATCGCTGATCTTAACGCCGCCGTTCTCGAGCTCTGCTCTGAGATTGATCATCTCATCGGGTTCGATCTTGTATGAATCTGTAATTGCTTCGAATTCAGTCTCAGTGATCTGATTCTCGTTCTTCTCTGCAAATTTCTTTGCCTGTGCCAGTGCTTTCTCAAAATCTGTCATCTGATAGGTCACCTCATAGATTGTCAAATGTTAGCTGCCAAAGTAACAAAGCCTTTATTCAGGCCGATCTGGAATTACTTGGTTGTCTCTGTAGGTTCAAGGATCTTTACAGCTTCCTGTACATCTGTCGTAACGCCGTTCTTTGAAGCAAAGTAAACGGTGCTGGGTGTATAGATGTACATCTCGACGTCGTCGGATTCAAAACCGCGCTTGTCGGCACGAAGCTTAGCATAGTTCTGATAGAGTACCTTTGCCTGTTCTCCGTCGATCTCGTCTGAAAGTCCAAGCTTTACGTACTGGCAGGAAAGTCCGTAGACATTTGCCTGCTTGAAAGCAAAGCTGTCATAAGAAACCGTATCAGTTGCCTGGTAAATGGAATTGATATCAGCTGAAATCGAATCGTGCAGTCCCTTGCGTGAGAAATAAAGCGGGAATGCGATAGCGAGAATGATTCCGATAACAAGAACAGAACCTACTGCCATACCGATAACGAGCTTCTTAGGAGCTTTTACGTCATTAGGAGAGATCTCAAACTCATTGGGCTTAAGCTTAACTTCCGCTGTCTGTGTCTTAGAAGTCTTTTCCCTCTGAACTGCCTTCTCTACCATATCCGGCAATACCGGACTTGAATAATAGTGCTTGGCACCTACTTCAGTATTCTTCTCGAATTTCTCATTCTTGAACTCATACCCGTCAGGGTTCTCAAGAATCTTAGCTGCTTCCGCAGAAGGGAAAACGCAATTACAGAATACGCACTCGCAGAGCTCATCCCTGTCATCAAACATAACAAGAGAACCGCAGTTCTTGCACATACCTTGTTTAGTCGCCATTAAAAAATCGTCCTTTTGTCTTGAAGTATGCGCTTTAAGCAAACAGAAGCCGACTATAATTCAGGGATAATGTTTAAACCAGGCCGTAAATACGGCATTCCCTCTGTGTAGGCATAGTTCTACTTATAGCAATCGTAAATTATAATATGCTAATTCTATATCGTCAAGCACAAATTACATATCCTTGACACTTTCCATACCCCGTCTGTATTATCAGTCCAGAAGATCAAATGAGAGGTATTCTCCGTGCCAAGGACCAAATCCAAGTTATATCCTGACTTTAAGCCTTCCTCTGACAAGGAACGCTTCATGCTCGAAGCGATCAAAGAGGCTGAAAAAGCCATAGACCTTGGCGAATGCCCCATCGGCTGTGTCATCGTAAAGGACGGCAAGATATTCGTAAGAGCCCACAATCTCCGCCTCACGAGAGGCAATGCGATAGCCCATGCCGAAGTAATCGCCATAGACAAGGCCTGCAAAAAGCTCGGTGACTGGCGTCTGGAAGACATGGACATGTATGTCACATTAGAGCCCTGCACCATGTGCTCAGGCGCGATCATCCAGTCCAGGATCCGCAAAGTCTATTTCGGCGCATACGAACCCAAGAGCGGCGCCGTAGTGTCCTGCAACGATATTTTCGAAGTGTCCCACGGACATAACCACAAAGTCGAATTCGAAGGCGGCATCATGGAGCAGGAGTGCTCACAGATGATGCTCGATTTCTTCCGTGCCATCAGGAAAAGAGACGCCGGCAAGAAGCGCTCTGCCAATTAAACTTCAACAAACTCCCCGTAACGGACAAGATAAAGAAGCTTATGGGCAACCTTAAGGCCCTCTTCTTCGCATGCGGCAGCATAACTGTTAAGCTGCAGACTGTGCCTCTCCAACGCTTCTTTCGCGCGTTCTTCAGGAGTTGCACCGGACAGGCGGTCGGTCTTGTAGTCTAAGATCGTATAGCCTTCCTCCGTCTTGTATATCAGGTCGATGATACCCTGTACAAGTGCCGAATCGCCTTCATTACCGTCGATGTAGACAGCAAAAACGATAGGCTTCTCTGACCTTGCCGTGCCGTCCGCAAAGCTCTTAATAACGTCTTCGCACCTGTCACTGTTGCAGAAAGCAGTTATTCCGTCCTTAAACATGGCTGCGACATCCCTGGCATTATCAGGCGAGCAGATGCTCATATATCCTTCGCCGATCAGCGATTCGATCTCGAATTCAAATGAAGTCGAACCGTTCCTTATGCCTTCAAGGTCAATAAATCTCATTATCCTGTGCAGGATCGTACCCTTGGCGGCGGCTGTCAGCATCGATACGTTGACGCTCTCAAAATCATCAATACTCCTGATCTCAAGATCAACATGCGTTGTGTCTGAAGGCTTTCCTTCACCTGCAAGGCCCGTAACAGATACCTTGAACGGGATATCCACGCTCTCCTGATACTTGTACTCAGGCAAGACGAGCTTGCCGTCAGTATCAAATTGAGGTCTCTCCTTAGCATCTTCGGCTTCCCTTTCAGCTTCCGCATTAAGCGCAGCCTGGGCTTTCTGGGCCTCATAGAGCTCGACGATCTTTTCTGCCGGCAATACGCAGACCTCAAATCCCTTTACCACATTGCCGTCAAGGTCATAAAAAGGAATGGTGTTGCTTGGCTTAAGCTCACTTACTTCTGCAATCTCTCTTAAGGTTTCGCCGTCTGCGCTTCTGGCAAGCGCACTGAAAAGACAGTAAGGAAGCTTCATGTCTCCTGCAAGCCAGTGCCTCTTGTCGAACTGCTTATTATCGTATTCGGCAGCCTGTACCAGGGCTTTCTTCAAAGGACTGGACTTACTCGTATCATCAATATTGCTGCCTGTAATTATCGACAGATTCTCCTCAGCTCTCGTAAGGGCAACATAAAGCAGCCTGCAAGTCTCGCTGTTGGACGCAAGTCTCATCTTCATGTTGTAGATCTGCTGTTCAAACGAATGCCTCCTGGTGATCTCCGCAGCATCGTAATCCTCAGTGATAAAGCCGTCATCGCGGTCGAACATTATATTGTTAAGCGAATCTTTCTGTTCATCAGAGCCGCCCGTGGCAATCAGGATGACAAACGGATACTCAAGTCCCTTGCTCTTATGCAGAGTCATCGTTGTGATCTTGTTCTTGCTGCTGTCGGTAACTTCAATATCGGCTTCCTTGATCTGGATCTTCATCTGCTCAAGTTCCGATGCAATTCCGGACAGATCCGGACCTCTCAGCTTAAAGCTTTCAGAGAGCCAGTCCTTAAAGACATTGAACTTGTCACTGTCACCTTCCCTGCTTTCGAGCGTGGCCTTAATATCAGTCTCACGATAGATAAGTTCGATCGTGTCATCGATATCAGTTACCATCGCACTCATCCTTATCTTGTCAAAGATATCGATGAAGTACTTAACTCTTATAGCGAGCTCATCACTGCTCTTCTCAGAGAACACCCTGAGGCGCAGCATCAACGGAGCCTTATCAAGTGAAGCACCATCAAGTTCATGAATAAATGCCTGTATCTGCGCTATCTCGGCCACGGTAAAGTTCGAGAACTTATAGTTCGAGAGCAATACGCTTGCAAGGTATTCGTCCCTGTACTCATTACCGAGACAAATGAGGAAGTTGATGATCCTGTGGATATCAAGATCCTCAAAAATGTCCGTCGTAAATCTTCCGGATGCTTCTATCTTCCTGCCGTCCTTAAGGACACAGCCGTTAAGATATCTCGCTATTTTTTCAGCCTGACTGTTAGACGCAGTCAGAACGCAGATATCCTTGAAGTCAGTCTTGCTTCCGTCAACTCTGGTACACTCTTCAAGATAGCGCTTAACTTCGCTCTCAACAGCTGCCATCACAGCTCTGTCTTCAGGCTTTGTGCTGTCGCCGTCGTCCGTCTTCTGAACAGACTTATCGGTAACGATTATTCTCGGGATGGGTCCATGCTTTGTCTCAGAAGCTTTGCTCAGTCTCTGGGTATCATCGTATTCGATCTCAGAAGCATCCCTGCTCATAATCTGGCCGAATATATAATTGGCAAAAGCAAGCACCTCGCAAGTGCTTCTGTGGTTTTCCTTGAGGTAATGAATACTGCCCTTTTTCCTTCCGGAAGTGTAGTCATCCACCCTTCCGCTGAAAATATTAGGATCCGCAAAACGGAATTTATAGATGCTCTGCTTAACGTCGCCTACACGGAAAACGTTACCTTCAGGCCGCTCAAAGCATGCGATTATCGCATCCTGAAGTCTTGTATTATCCTGATACTCATCAACGAATATCTCCGTAAACTTTTCGCGGTAAAATGCTGCAGCTTCTTCATTCTTTAAGATCGCATGTGCAGTATGCTCGAGATCCGAATAATCCATACCGTGCATAGAATTTTTTACGGCCGCATAATGCTTGTCCGTCA
This sequence comes from Clostridiales bacterium Firm_14, assembly GCA_001604135.1. Lineage (GTDB taxonomy): Bacteria > Bacillota > Clostridia > Saccharofermentanales > Saccharofermentanaceae > Saccharofermentans. Next base: position 72,682 of record LVAT01000015.1, on the reverse strand, counting down.
TCTTAAGAAGCTCTACAAATGCTCTGCAGGCCTTTGTGCCTTCTTTCTGATTTGCAAGGATCTTATCCTTGTCACATCCTATAAGATTGCTGTACTCCTTGGGAAGGTCATACGGATTATCGTACTTTATGTCTCCCCATTTGCCGGGAGATATAAAGCGTCTGAGCGATACAAGAGCCAGGAACGGCCTGTCATCGCCATTAAAATTGGCACCATTGAAACAATTTTTGTAAGTAAGATCTCCAAGTTCTTTCAGAGGCGTCAGGCATTCGAAATAATCGACGCCTTGGTGCGTCTCATAAAAACTTACAGTCCGGTCTATCCTGCTTACGACTTCAGAGATAAATTCCTCATTCGTGTATTCTTCAACTATCTGATAACTATCATGGGATCCCAGAACGGATGCAAAATCACTTCCTGCAATTATCTCCCTCATTCTGATCAGATAATCGTTGATAACGGATGGTATCTCATTATCGCCTTCGAAATACATGACAAGGCCCTTACTGTCACGTTCTTCACGCTTTTTAATCAGTTCTTCGCACTTATCGATATAATCCGGCAAGCTTCTCAAAGTCTCATATATATCCGTTACTGTACTGACCAGGGAACCGTCGTCTCTGCCGTCTCCGAAACGCCTCGTCAGACAGACAAACTCATCGTCTTCTGACTTGCAGTTTGCGTAAAGCTCCTTGACCGCATATTCGGCCGCAGTCTGAAGCAGGACCTTCTTCTCGCTCTCGCTTAATATCCTGCATGAAGGATCCGTAAAATCAGCCATGGGTCCGTCTTCAACAAGATAGCCCTTCTCCTTAATGACACGGGAACAAAAGCCGTGCATTGTCTGGATATATGCATTAGGCAGCAGGTCGATCTGTGTTGACAGACGGGACGCGAGTTCACCATCGCCCCTTGCCACGGCATCGTTTCTTAAGCTTCTTAGTTTTTCTTCGATCTTATCGGCCATATGGGATGCGGCATCTTCGGTAAATGTTGCGACCAGCATCGCATCTGTCGAAAGCTTTCCGCAGCTTACCTCTTCGCCTATCCTTGCCGTAAGGACCGTTGTCTTTCCTGAACCTGCAGACGCGGAAACGAGATTGTTATCAAGTTCCGCATAGATTATCTTTTTCTGTTCAGACGAGAACTCCATAACTTACTCCTCCTTTCCGCTTTCCTTTTTGTCTTTTTCATCGAGTATTTCCTTCATGGCAAGGATCGCGCGCCTGTCGCCCTTATCCATGCCCGCATCAGCACCGATCCTCTTGGTAATGTCATCGTAACCGGGATCTTTTCTGGCTCTTCCGGAAGCTGTCGGCTCGGCAAACTTCTCGCACTTGGTCACAATTGACCCGTACTTGCTCTTGCTGCCGACATCTATCTGCGGCTTTGTCTTGGGAGCAGAAGGGACATTACCGCAATAACCTTTGTAATTGCAGTATTTACAATGACCGGAACCTGACGCTATGGCATCTGCCTTGCCGTCAGTTATCTGATCAATGCTCTCCTTGATGATGTGCTTCGAATAATCTATTGCGATCTTCATTGCAACTTCATCGTATGTGCATAACTTGGGCTCACAGGTTAACGGGTCCTTATCAAGCTCTGCTTTCAGTCCTAACAGCACGTAGCCGTAATTGTCGATCGAAGCATCTGCTTCTTCCGTGGAATACTTATCCAAAATGGCACCTGAGTATGCAGGAAGCTGTATCTGCGTACCGTTCAGGAGCTCTTCGGAATCAACTTTCTTAGCACCGCTCTTATAATCAATGGTCCTCAAATGAACCTTTCCCTGATCATCTTTTCTTATGTCATAACGGTCAATAAATCCGTTGAACTTGAGGTCTATGCCTTCATACGGAATATTGAGGCTAAGATCGTTCTTTCCTATCTCTTCCTCAATGCCTTCAGGCACAAAACCGGTATCGTATGAATTGGTGAGAACATCCCTGAACATCTTGCCGAACATTCTTCTTAACTTGGCATAAGTATCCATTGCGAAAACCGCATCTACCGGATTGCCTTCCGCATCGACAGAACCGAATTCGGCTCTGGGGATCACGGCGCGTTTAAGGCAGGTATCCGTGAACTGCTCATAGTTATGCTCGTCATTTAGCAGCTCCTCAGCGAGCGACTTGAACTTATCAGGATCTTTCTCACTGTCATCTCTTAATATCCTGTATGCTTCCTCAAACATACCGTGAATGAGGGAGCCAAATGTATTCTTCTGAACCTTTGTGTTATCTTCTCTGGCATCGATCCTGAGCTGCTTCTGCATCATGAATTGGAATGCACAGTTTCTGAAGCTCTCGATCGAAGATACGCTTGCATAAATAACCTTGCCCTTCGTGCCGTCCTCACGTGTTGAAGTAATAAGTCTTGCCATGACGTCTGCAGGAATCCTGGCATCTTCATAGTGGTGCCTGAACTTTACGGGGGTTCCTGCAATCGGATTCTTAAATGTGTTTACGATGTGATATTTCCCGTCTGTAAATCTTTCGAGATAATCGAAAACACGGCTCTTGGGCTTACCGTATTCATGGACCATATAGAGCATGTCCGTTGCAGAACCCAAGAGCAGGCAGGCTGTGATGAATTCTTCCCTCATCTTGCTTTCTGCCTTGTCCGGAAGAGCAATGCTCTCGGTAGAACTTGATAAAGCCTTCAGCTCGATACCGCTTAAAAGTCCTTCTCTCATTCGTACATAAGGGAAGTTGTCCTTCTGCGCACCGACAATGAACAACACCTTGCAGGGCGTTACAAAAGCATGTTCAGGAGTCGTTATCTCGATGGAATCGACCTTAAGAGGGATCGTTCCTTCTGTGCGGTTCCTCATGTCTGTCCTGATCATGGAGAGGAAATCCTTCTGTGAGATCTCACAATCATTCATCTCGTGGGTCGAGCACATAAGAAGGCTTATAAGTTCGTCATAGCCTCTTACGAGAGCTACCGCCGCCGCGTCATCGCCTCTGGCTATGAACTCATCTCTCAAAGGCTCTATGAAGCCTCTCATGCTGTCAAAGAACTCCAGGCTCTTCCTTGCCTTGCCGGATAATGTCTTCTCGCCGTAGATGGTATTGCAGGCTTCTTTCAAAGGCATCAGTTTGTTCTTGACGATATAGTCATAGAAAAACTTGCCGCTGTCGACATAGCCTTCACCATAACCGGGAACGGTGCCCTCAACGATCCATAATCTCTGCTTCTTCCTGTGACCGTCATCTTCAGCATCGATATATGCCTTCTCATCGAAAAGTCTGAGGCTGTCAGTAATGTTCTTTGCTACGCAATAATTCTCAAAGCTGTCGGAAATATAAGGCGGTACTCTGAGCATGCCTGAACGCATCGCCTTCATTATCAGCTCTAATGTGTAACCGGCTCTAGGGAGCTCCAATAATATCTGCATCATATACGGAACCACAGTGCCGCCCAAAGCGATCTTACGGTCGATAAATACATCAAGGCCGTAAAGCTCTGCCGTGCTCCTCATCCTCGCCGTGATGTCCTCGTTGCAGCACACTATCCTGATGTCGCGATACCTGTAGCCCTGATTCCTGGTAAGGTCGATTATCTCGTTGAAGATATATCCGACTCTGTCATCGATGCCGGCAAGTTCTGCCAGACGGACTTTGCCCTCACCGTCAAGGCCTTCCGGTGCTTTATCAGACGCAAAGCCCTTAACTATAAGGCTTAATACGTCAGCGCTGTCCCTGATGCCGAGACCGCTTCCCGCCGCACCGAGTCCTTCAAGCATTGACGCGAACTCTTCACCCGTCTTATAGACTGAAGAGAATTCCGTACTGCTGTCTCCGCCGATAACATTAAACTCAATATCGCAGCCAAGATCGGACAGAGCCGACACGAGCCTTATCTCCTTGGGAGTAAGCATACGGGTAGCTCCGAATCCGATGAAGACGATCCTGGACTTTAAAAGTGCCGCAAGCCCGCTCGCTCTCCTGGCGGAAAGCTTCCCCGGTGTTACGGACGAAAGTTTGTCACAGGCAAGCGCTATGGGCTCTCTTAAAAGGTTCAGGCTGTACTTAATGTTCATCCTGTCAAGCTCGCTCATGATCAGGTGAAGATCCTTAAGCTTGTTGACGAAAGCAACATTTGAAGAGGAATTATCAACAGCCTTGATCGCTTCATCAATGTCTTCGATCCCGACGCCGTATCTGGAGAAGTCGCCGAGAAGAGCGATCATCATGTTGATGTAGTCTATCCTCGAAGAAAGAGTGCTGAATGCCTTTAGCCTGGATTTGTTGTTTGACAGGATGTTATAGATCGCATTGCGGAGCATGATCTCTCCGCCCTCAGCCACATAATTGGTACCGAGATCGTCTAAGATGTTGCCGGCAAGCTTCCTGAAGCTGATTACATCGCCAGATACCAGTGAAGAAGACAAAGTAAGAATCCTGTCACCGGTATTGATGGAGCCTTCGCCCCTAGACCTGCTCTCTTTGTATCCCAGGACTTCACGCTCGATCTGTGCCTTGGCAAATTCAGGCGCGACAAAGATTATGTCCCTGCCGTTAAGGTCCGTGAACGCGTCCTCTATGACTTCACGGGAGACCGGCCTTATAACACTATAAGTCTTAAACCTGATCATGCAGATACCTCAAAAACTTTTATGCTCTAATTTTACGGTTTTATGAGGCAAATTCAAAGCGATTAATGGGACAGTTTACCGTTTAGCCCCCGTTTTTTCATAAGCTTTTCAGAAACTATTTTCTGCTTTCTCGGTCGTTAAGCGCCTCTTCTCGAGCGTCTTCTCGAAAAGAAGATCAGCTGTCTTGGGAAAGCCCTCGTAAACTACCTTTGTTCCTTCTTCGGTAATGCCGCCTTTGGTCGCGACTCTGGTAACGACGTCTTCGAAAGACATGTCCTTCCGGAGCATGAGATCACCTGTGGCACTCATGGTCCTCAGCACCATCTGAACGATCTGCTCCTTTGGAATGGAGGTATGTCCTTCTGCGGACTTGCATATAACATCGAAAATCGAGGCGATAAAGCCCGGCATGCAGCTTACGAGTTCAGAGCCCATGCCCATCTCGTTCTCAGGCAGTTCGATAACGTCGCCTATGCAGCTCAAAAGACCTTTCAGCGCGGCTTTATCGCTGACTCTATCATCGAAGCATACAAGGGTCTGTGACCTTCCGATCTCAGCCGTAAGACTCGGAATTACCTTCGCTGTTTTGATATCAATGACTTTGCGGATGGTCTCAAATGAGACGCTGCCGTTCAGGGAAACAAGGAGCGCTTCTGGATTAATGGAATCCCTTATCTCTTCAAGCACAGCTTTAAGATCGACCGGCCGCACACAGACAAACACGATATCGGAAGATGATGCTAATTCCTTACTGCTTACAACCTTGGCGATATCCTTTGCTTCTTCAAGCTTAGAGACAGTCCTGTTTGATACCAGAAGGTCCTGTTTACCGATATTTCCTGCTTCGGAAAACTTCCAGAGCAGCATCTTGCCCATGCTTCCGTAACCGATAATTCCAACACGCATAAAAAAGCATCTCCTCTACTGATTTCAAAACATTATATCAGAGAGGAGATGCGTTGCTATCCGCTATTAACCCTATATTACTTCCAGTGTTTGAGTTCTGAGAGCCAGCCGTCGTACTGGGCGCGTCTGTCACTGTCGGAAAGGTTCTCGGGATTCGGCATGTGATCGATCAGGAAATCGAGAAGATCGTCCTTGGTCTCATATACGAAATTGCCTTCCGTATAGCACCACTTGCAGTAGTCTTCGTTGAAATCACCGTTAGGTTCCCTGCTGATATTGAGGTCTTCCGTAAGAGGCATTCCGCAGCACTGGCAATAAAGCTGTCTGGGGCTTCCCAGCAATGTGTTGATCGACACGTTGAATTCTCTCGAGAGTATCTTAAGAGTCTCAGTATTGGGCTGTGTCTCACCTGTCTCCCAACGGCTTACTGCCTGTCTCGTAACCAGGACTCTTTCTGCGAACTGGTCCTGTGTGAGATTGTTTTCTTCACGTATTTTCTTCAAAACATCTTTGGTATCCATATGTTCATCTCCTTTGCTTTGCTTGATAGCTCCATTATGTCCATGGCCATCTCCGAAAACAAGAAACGCGTTGTTGCGTCAGCCTCAGAACCTGTCAGTAGGCTTGCCGTGGCCGTAGTAATAAGTGCGTTTTCCTAATGAACGTATCTTTTCCACGGTCTTCTTCTCTGCTTCGAGATCAGTATAAAGATGCGCCATTCCGGGCTTAATCCAGTTATCGAGAGCATCTCCTGCCATGAGCGCGTCATCAGCTACCAGAAGGCCTATAGAACCCATGGAATGTCCCGGCAATTCAACAACCTTGATGTCAGGGAATCCATAATCAGCGAGAGTATCACCCTCCTTAACGAAGAAGCGGTTCTCGGGACGCGTGACCTTAGTCTTGCTCAGCGCTTTAAGGGATGCCTTAAGCACCACAAAACCTACAATGCCGTATGAATAAAGCGGCTGCGAATTGTAATCGTCAAATATCCCGTCGTCAGCCTCATTATAAGCTACCGGAATATTGAACTTCTTCGATAATGCATCGGCATTCTCGGCGTGATCGAAATGCGGATGGGACAAAACGATCAGCTTCATGTCGTACTTGCTGCATTCGTCTGTCACCTGCTGAAGATTTTCGCCGCTGGCAGTATCGAAAAGAATGGCATTCTTTCCATCTGATATCAAATAACAGTTATCCGTTCCGCCCTTGATGTGCGTGATATTGTATTTCATTTTGCATCCTTACCACGAACCCTTATATCCGACGCCGTATTCGGTCGTATAGTAATCGATACGCTTTGAATCGTTGAATTCAGGCTCGTAAATATTCTTATCCGGATCGATCCCAACAAGAGCGCAGACTGCTTTGTTTGCACGTATCGTAAGGTCTTTCTCGCGTTCTTTCGGCTTCAATGCCTTGTCCGGGAATAACGGCTCTCCGATATGGAGAGTAAAGCACGCAATCTGTCCGAAGATATGCTTTCTGATCCAGCCGGGCTCACGGTACGAGTACCCCAGAGGAATTATCGGCTTGCCGTTGCTTACTGCGATAAGCGAAGCACCGCGCTTAAAAGGTCTTATCGGCCTATAGTATTCCCACATGCTGCCTTCGGCGTAAATGTGGAGCCAGCCGTGCTCTTTCAGAAGTCCTCCGACAGCCTTTAGGAAAGCTTTCTGCCCTGCCACGGTGTTCTCGGGGATTGGAATTCCTCCGACCATACGGATGAGAGTTCCGTTCTCACCGTTAATGTTAGGAGCCCATGCGAGAAGACCCGACCGCCTGGGACGGATCCCCTTCATTACTCCGATGTAATCCCACATATGAACGTGATTGCAGACAGAGACCACTCCGCCGTCAAGCACGTCCTTGTATTTTTTCAGGTTCTCCCTGCCCTCGATCTTAAGTCCAAGTCGGACCGTTGCTACGGGAAACACGATCACATTAAGGAAGATGCGTGTCATGTTCTGCTTGAATCTGAACCATCCGCTCTTATCGATATAGGGATAATCCGCATCGAAAACAAAACCTCTGTCCTTATGGATCTCAAGGTAGTGACGGTCAGTCTCTAAAGGATACGGATAACGGTTTGTTTTGGGATCGAACATACCCGTGCCTAAGCCTCCCCTGATACTATTCCGCATATCCTGTCAACGTCTTCCGGGGAAAGGTCCCCATACATCGGGAGCGTCAGGATTTTCCGGCTCACATCAAGAGCGACCGGAGTTTTCGAAGAATCAAATGAATCCTTATAGCACTCATATTCGCTTGCAATCGGATAGAAATACTTTCTGGCATCAATACCGCTCTGTGCGAGGCGCTCAAAAACCTGATCTCTGTTATCTAAAAGCACCGGGAAATACGAATAGTTAGGCGTTATATCAGGACCGTACTTATTGAGCGTTATTCCGTCAACGCCGCCCAGATTCGAGACATATCTCTCATATACTGCCTTTCGCTTTCCTATCTCTTCATCGATGTGCCTCAGATTACAGATGCCCATGGCGGCACAAAACTCGTTCATCTTAGCATTGCCGCCGACAGATGTGATGGACTCCTCGCTTCTGATGCCGAAGTTCATCAGTTCATAGAGCTTGTCCGTCAGTCCGCCGTCTGCATGGCATACCGCGCCGCCTTCGATGGTGTTAAATACCTTTGTAGCGTGAAAGCTTATAATCGAAGCATCACCGTAAGCAAAAACGCTCCGGCCTTTGTATCTGACGCCGAACGCGTGAGCCGCATCGTATATGACCTTAAGCCCGTGACGCTTTGCCACTTCACCAATGGCATCGACATCACAAACATTGCCATAAACGTGAACAGGAAGGATCGCGGAAGTCTTATCGCTGATAAGAGTCTCCAGCTTCGTTGTGTCGATCGTATAATCTTCAGTCCTGATATCGCAGAATACCGGTTTATATCCTTTCCTGACGATAGCATGGACCGTGGAAGCAAAAGTAAACGGAGTTGTTATGATCTCGCTGCCCGAAGGGATTTCCAAAGCTTCGAGGGCATTTTCCAAAGCCATATGGCCGTTGCATAAAAGCGACACATGCTTTACTTCAAGATATTCTTCGAGGAGCTTTTGCAATTCGTCGTGCTTGATGCCCATGTTCGTGATCCAATGAGAATCCCACAATTCCCTGATCTCATCAGTATACTCAGCGAGATCAGGCAGCACCGCTCTTGTGACCTTAATTCTTTCCATGCGCAAACAACTCCTTGATTGCAGACTTAAGATAATTGTAGCATTCGATATGCAAAACTTCTGATAAACCGATATAGACGATGATTCCAACAGGTATCTGGATAAGGAGCCTTATGCCGTCACTTACAGGAATAAGTCCTGCAAGATATACGATTCCGCACATAGCAGCAGAAAGCAGAACATAAGGGATGATGTCTCTTAACTGGCTTAAGAAGCCATAATCAATGTTCTTCTTGTTGGGGCATGCATTAACGAATATGCATAATACCGAGTCGATGACAGCGCTCGCAGCGACAGCCACGGGAGAGATCATGAGGGTGATGATAAGGAGCGCTATGCCAATCCCCTTCTTTATCAGTTCGAGAACAAGTACCAGTTCACTTCTGCCCAATGCTTTCATGACATTGAGGTTGGCCGTATGAATGGGATAGAAAGCAAACGCTATGCAGAACAGCCTCATATATATAACTGCAGGAAGCCACTTTTTGGTAAGGAAGACTGACACAAGAGGCCCGGCACAGACAGCAAGACCCGTCATGATGGGCAGCATTATGTACATTCCGGTCTTTAAGGATCTCCTGGCCATTCTCTTAACAGTATCTTTGTCGCTCTGGGATTTGGCGAGCGACGGGAAAAGAACACCGTCCATCGCACTGTTGAAATTCGAGAAGATGAACTCAGGGACCTTTGCGCCCTGGTTATAGAACGCCAGGCTGTTCTCAGCAAACTTAAGCCCTACGAAAAGCTTTACGAACTCGTTGTAGATATTATCCAGAAGCGACGACAACAAAAGTTTCCAGCCGTATGAATAGAGTACCTTAAGCCTTCCGAAGTCGAACCTGATCTTCGGCCTGAAGCCGGACAATATCCATAAGATGATCATGTCGATGCCGTTGTTTACGACCATCTGAAGGACCAGTGCCCAGATGCCGTATCCGTTCAGCGCCAGCATGATGCCGACTGCAGCTGAAACTATCGTTCCTCCCAGTGTTGAGAAGAAAAACAGCTTAAACTTCATTTGCCTGGATATATGGGCGATCTGGACGTTCTTGATTCCTGACAATATCAGGACGACGCTAAGCACTCTTACGGGCCATACGATGTCGCCCATGTCAAATATCAGATCCAATACGGGCGCAGCGAAAAACATAACCGTGAATGCCACGACGCTGAACACGAGATTGAATATGAACACACTGGAAAAATCCAGATCATCGGCATCTTTTTTCTGGATCAGGGCACTGCCAAGGCCGCTGTCGGCAATGACCTGAAGGATCGTAATGAAAACCGTTATCAGAGCGACCTTGCCGAAGAGCTCCGGGTCTAAGATCCTTGCCAGAACAATGGACAGCACAAACGTGACCAGCTGGGCGCCGAATCGTTCGAGAAACCGCCAGATAAGGTTCGATAATGTGCTTCCTCTGTGGCTCTTGTCCATTGCCTTTATCTCTCTCTTATGAAATTGCTGATCTTTATCAGGAACGGGAACCATGAGAACAACTTGTAGATCACTCTTACAATGAAGATCTCTCGATTATAGTATTTCTTAACTTTGACGAGGCTCTTATAGTCCTGCCTGGCCTGCAGGAGATTATATTCATTGAATCCTATGGCCTCAGCAAAGAGATTGTCGTATTTATGATGTGAATACTCATTGGCTGCCTTCAGCATGTTTATGATATCTCTATAGAACTGTGCTCTGGTCTCATGGAAAGGGAGTATGGTCCTGGTCCACGATGTCTCTGTGCCGATAATATGAACAGACATTATCTCCGGCATATAGAAAACCTTGCCGTCAAGCACATAATAGACCGAATCCGGATAATCTTCGACCATGCCGGCCAGAGTGGCAAACTCAGGAAGTCTTTTATAAAAGTCAGTTCTTACGAGCTGGGACGAGTAATGAAAAGACTGGGAACCACGCATAATGACATCTTCAAGCGTCAGGTCTTTTTCTTTGTCACCGAAAGGGATCTTGCTTTTACCGGACTTCAGATAAATATCCCGCGTGTTATGCACACAAACTGTGTATTCAGGGTGAGACTCAAGGAAATCGACCTGCTTCTGTAGTTTGTTATCATCACACCAATAGTCGTCGCCTTCGCAGAATGCCATGTATTTTCCGCGCACCATCGGCAGCAGTATCTCGTCAGTTATCCTTACGCCCTTGGAATAGAGATTTTCTTTCTGATAGACCGCCCTTACGATGTCAGGATATTTATGTTCGTATTCCCTCATGATGTTGGGAGTCTCATCGCCGGAAGCGTCATCATGGACAAGTATTTCAAACTTGAAATCCGTCTTTTGAGAAAGAAAACTATCCAGTGCCTTGCGCAGATATTTCTCGTGGCAATAAGTGACACAGATAATGCTGACAGCTATTTCATCCATTGTTGTGTTCCGGCCTTAAAACGATCCGATCCCTTTACTTCATTCCGTTGTTGTATTATATCATAAGGAATCGACACGGAGGCAGCAGATGGGCGGCGGATATCTCGACATCGTAAAGCATTATGAAGACTGTTTCAGTACTCATGGCAATAACTGTAAGGGCGTTGACTGGCCCAACAGGCCTGATGCACTGAAGCGCTATAAGATCATGCTTGATGTCATACGCTTTGACGACAATGCAGATGCTAATGCCCGTTACGGAATTCTGGATCTGGGCTGCGGACTTGGGCACATGTATGAATACATGAAGAGTACCGGGTTCCCTCACGATTATTCCGGTGCAGACATTTCCGAAGTATTCGTAAATGAATGCAGGAGCAAATTCCCAGAGGTGTCATTTGTCAGATTGGACATTCTTAAGGATGATATTTCTTTGCTTGGCAGAAAGCCCGACTACATAATCATGAACGGCCTTTTCACCGAGAAATGCAATCTCTCATACGAAGACATGAAGGAATATTTCGAAGCCTTCATCAAAAAGGCTTATGAATTATGCGAAAAGGGAATCGCCTTCAACGTTATGTCCAAGGATGTTGACTGGGAAAGGGACGATCTTTTTCATCTCCCCTTAAGCGAGCTCAGCAGTTTCCTGACCCGTGACCTTACTCGCAGATACATAATCAGAAACGATTACGGTCTTTACGAATACACGACTTACGTCTACAAATAAAGAATCATGCGTATAGCAATAATGCAGCCTTATTTTTTCCCTTATATCGGGTACTGGCAACTGATCAAGGACGTTGACCGGTTTGTTGTCTTTGACGATGTGAACTACATTAAAGGCGGGTGGATTAACAGGAACCGCATATTGTCGCCCAAACTTAAGTACTTCAACCTCCCGCTTCTTGGCATAAGCCAGAACAAAAAGATTAATGAGATCAGCATAGATTCGGAATCGTTAAATTCAGAAAGACTCAGCCGCATACTCCACGAGACATATAAAAAGGCTCCTTTTTGTTCCGATATCGAACCGTTAGCAAGAGATCTTCTCTATATTGATAACCCTGATCTTGCAGGTTACCTGACAGAGCAGATCAGAAGGATCTGCAGGCTTCTGGATATCAGCACTGAAATCTTAGTCTCTTCAGAGATCGATAAGAACAACGCTCTCAAAGGCGAAGAAAAGGTCATTGAAATATGCAATATCTTAGGCGCCGACGAATATGTTAATCCGATTGGCGGGGTCGGACTTTACCACAAAGAGGCTTTCAATGAAAAAGGGATCAGCCTGAAATTCCTTAAGTCTGATCTGACGCCTTATAAACAGTTCGGAGAAGAGTTTGTACCTGCTCTCTCGGTTCTTGATGTGCTTATGTTCTGCGGTATCGAAGGAACAAAGGCCCAACTAAATGACTATAGGTTACTTGATCCATGAATAAACGGATTTGACGAGCTTCATCGAGAACAGGGACAGAAAACATGCATATCTTGTTTTTCTGGTCGCGCGAAGATTGAAGATAGCCTTGCGGCGGTATTTTTTGATCATCTTTACGCTTAAGACATCAACTTTATCAGAGAAGCGCTTGTTTCCGACATTTTCCGTAAGATAAGCAAAGAAAGCATAGTCAATCGCAAGAGCGTATGCTGCTTTCCTGACCTCCGGTGCCAGATCCTGTGACAGGCGGATGATCTTGTTTGCGATCTTAAGCGTATCGAATATCTCTTCGACTTCAGTCGTGGCAGTTATGCTGTTTTCACACTTGATGTAATAATAGAGCGGCTCATTTACGACTGCTGCCATACCCGTAATTGCAGAAAGATTGGTAAAGATGAACATCAGGTCTTCACCGTAAATATACGGCAGGAATTTATAGACCACGGCTTCCCTGCGCCAAAGGATTCCCCAACAAAAACCGCCGCCTAATCTCTCATATAAGAAATCGGACAGAAGTCTCCTGGTCGGTACATTTTCTTGGGAATAAGGCAGTCTGTGGCAGATCGTCTTAACGCCTTTCAGATTGTATGCGTAATCACAAATGGAGATCATGCTTCCGTTGCCGGTCAGCGCATTAAGCATCTTCTCAACAAAATCTTTATCTACATCGTCATCGGAATCAACGAACGTGATGAATTCTCCTGCTGCCTTCTTCAATCCGTAATTGCGCGCAGCAGCGACACCTCCATGGGGGATCTCATAAAACCTGACCCTGGGATCGGATGCCTGATACTTCCTGCAGACATCACAGGAATCATCAGCAGATCCGTCATCTATCAACAAAAGCTCTAAGTTGGAATATGACTGGTCTAATATCTGCTCAATGACCCTGCCAACTGATCCTGACCTGTTGAACACAGGAACGATCACAGATACCAGTCCCTTAGTAAAAAACTTAACGCCCTCTTCCCTTACCAATTCCATCAAAGAAATTCTACCATTATTTTAGGGCAAATTTAAGGTATTATGCTTAATATATATCGAACAATCTCATATGCCGGTGTCTGTCAAGAATCCGTTAGACTTTTCTGGTAATTACCGCGACGGCACAGGGCATACGGCCCTCAACGACGCTGTATTCCACATCGTCGTAACCCATATCCGTAAAAAACCGCTTATAGGACCCGATCTCAAACTGTCTCTTAAAATCCGCACCGAGCTTCTCAATGAACTTAACCGCAAAGCCTGATGACTTCTTCGACATGTTTATATATGTGGGGATGATTATCTTTCCGCCGGGTCTTACGACTCTCGTAAGTTCGTCAAGGGCTTTACGGGGATCCGGCAGCAGATGGATTACGTTCCCCGCCACAACCTTATCGAAGCTCTCATCTTCGAACCTTAAGTCAGTTATGTCTTCCTGGAGGAAAGTGACATTATCGTACTTTCGGCACTTCTTAGCCGCACGCTTAAGCATGCCTTCGGCATAATCAGTCGCAATGAGCCTTTTGCACTTTCCGGCAATGCTCACGGTGATCTCGCCTGTTCCGCAAGCGCATTCCAGGACGCTGTCACTCTTATCCAGGAATTCGGCGACCTTTATGCCCGTGCCCTTATAGACTTTCCGGTTGTAAACGTTTTCGAAAAGATCATAAACGGGCGATATCTTGTTCCAGAACATAAGCTTTACCTGTTGAGCCGTCTCATGCATCTCATTGCATTGAGTATGGCGATTATGAGCACTCCGACGTCGCCGAATACCGCAAGCCACATGTTTGCGATGCCGAGAGCGCCGAGCACGAGTATTATTGCCTTTACGCCGAGCGCGAAAATGATGTTCTCCCAGACGATCCTCATCGTCTTTCTCGCGATCTTTATGGCATCTGCGATCTTCGACGGCTTGTCATCCATTAAGACTACATCAGCCGATTCGATTGCAGCATCAGAACCCATTGCGCCCATAGCGATTCCGCAGTCTGCGCGCATGAGAACCGGAGCATCGTTTATTCCGTCACCGACGAATGCCAGTCTTCCTTTACCGTTCTTTAAGAGTTCCTCAACTTTAGATACCTTATCGGCAGGCAGGAGTTCAGCAAAGAATCCTGTCAGACCGAGCTTGCCGGCAACATTCTCAGCGACACTCTTCTTGTCGCCTGTAAGCATTACGAGGCGCTTAACACCGGCATTCTTAAGGCTCTTTATCGCCTCTTCGGAATCTTCCTTGATCTGATCGTTGATAACTATATGGCCCAAATACTCACACTTGCCGTCATCTTCGCGTGCGATATGGATTATCGTTCCTGTCAGGTGGCAGTCATGCCAGTCTGCGCCACAGATCTCCATGAGCTGTCCGTTTCCGCAATAGTATGTCTTGCCTTCAACTACAGCCTTTACGCCTTTTCCGGCAATTTCGGTAACTTCACCTATCAGATTCTTATCGATATGTCCCTCATGAGCCCTTACGATCGACTGTGCAACAGGATGGCTCGAGAAGCTTTCGCAGCATGCAGCAATATCCAGGAGTTCAGCTTTGCTGACCAGGTTAGGATGTATGTCATCTACCGCAAATACACCTTTTGTAAGCGTTCCCGTCTTATCGAAGACAACAGTATCGATCTTGGACAATACTTCCATATATCCGGCGCCTTTGATAAGGATACCGTCCTTGGAAGCGCCGCCGATGCCGCCGAAGAAAGACAGCGGAACCGATACGACAAGTGCGCAGGGGCAGGATACTACGAGAAATACGCACGCTCTTGTAAGCCATTCTTTCCAGATCTCCCAGCTTCCGATGCCGAGAAACAACGGAGGAACCACACCAAGTACCAGCGCTGCTATAACAACGGCAGGCGTATAGTATCTTGCAAATTTGGTAATGAAATTCTCAACCTTGGCCTTCTTGTCAGAAGCATTCTCAACAAGCTCCAATATCTTAGATACGGTGCTCTGTCCGAATGTCGATGTTGTCCTGATCTTGATAACACCCGTAAGATTCAGAGTTCCGGAAATGACATTATCGCTTAATGCCTTATCAACAGGTGCTGATTCACCTGTAAGAGCAGCCTGATTAACAGAACTCTCGCCTTCAAGGATGACACCATCGAGCGGGATCTTCTCGCCGGGCTTAACGATTATTACCTCGCCCACCTGAACATCTTCAGGAGATACTTCGAGTTCTTCGCCATCACGGATAACTGTCGCGCTGTCAGGCCTGATATCCATGAGCTTTGCGATGGATTTTCTGGATCTTCCAACCGCAATGCTCTGGAAAAGTTCACCTATCTGATAGAAGAGCATTACCAAAGAAGCTTCAGGATATTCACCGGTCACAATCGCGCCTACTGTGGCAACCATCATGAGGAACTTCTCATCGAAGATCTGGCCGTGAATAAGATTGATAAACGCTGTCTTAAGGACATCGTAACCTGCAATGACATAAGGGATCATATAAAGCACAAGCTCAGCCCACCACGGGACCTCAACAAAATGGAGCGTCACAGCGGTCACGGCCAACAGAGCAATAGCTATTATTATCCTGTTGCGCATCTTCTTTTGTTTTTTTGTAAGCTTGTACTTCATAAAAATTTTCCTCTTTAAAAGGCCGCAGTTTTTAGGCTGCGGCGCATTTGATTAAAGCACTACTGTGCAGTCGGGCTCGACCTTGGCGATTGCCTTTACTGCGAGCTTTACGATCTTGTCGAAATCAGCATCATCAGCTTCCAATGTCATCTTCTGCTTCATGAAGCTAACTTCGCAGTCCTTAACACCCGGGATCTTCTTGACTGCTTCCTGCATCTTCATGGCGCAGTTAGCGCAATCAAGATCTTCAAGTTCAAATGTCTTCTTCATATGTATATCTCCTTCTAATTTTACTTACTCTGTAATGTGATCATATCCCTGACCGATTATGGATTTCACGTGTTCATCTGCCAGGCGGTAGTAGATCGTCTTGCCTTCTCTTCTGGAAGCAACGAGATTTGCCGCCTTAAGTACCTTAAGCTGATGGGATATAGCTGACTGGGTCATTTTCAGGAGGTCGGCTATCGCACATACGCACATCTCATCCTCATAGAGCGCATACATGATCTTGATCCTTGTCGTGTCACCGAAAACCTTGAAAAGGTCGCCCAGATCCTGCAAAAGCTCATCAGAAGGCATATCTGCGGAAACGTGCTTTAAGAGTTCATCGTGATTGTGCGGCATCTTATGTATCTCCTTCCGTTTAACATATGAACGATTGCTCATATGTTCATTTGTTCATTATACTATCACACGGATTTAGGGCCGTCAACCCCTTATAAACAGGGTGTAATAATGTTACAAATCCCTAAAAATAAGGCTTTTTAGCGAAATTTCTTCCCAAAAAGCCTCAAATTCTCTTGTTTTTAATGTCAAAGAACTTTATAATATCGACATTGTCGGCGCCGAGAGGCCCTCCGGCAAAGTATTTAACCCATATTCCAAGGGAGGAATTAATAATGAACAGAACAGAATTAGTTGATGCAATCGCTGTTAAGGCTGACATCTCCAAGAAGGATGCTGATGCTGCAGTTAAGGCTTTCATCGAAGTAGTTTCTGATGAGCTCCAGAACAAGGGTAAGGTTCAGCTCGTTGGTTTCGGTACTTTCGAGACATCCGAGAGAGCTGCTAGAACTGGCCGCAATCCTCAGACAGGCGCTGCTACAAAGATCAAGGCTTGCACAGCTCCTAAGTTCAAGGCTGGTAAGGCACTCAAGGATAAGGTTAACACAAAGCCTTCTAAGAAGAGCAAGAAGTAATTCTTATCAACTGATTATGAAAATAGAAGAGGTTGTCCAAAGGGCAACCTCTTTTAATTTCCAAATGTTTTTTCTGTCATTATCTTCGGAACACGAACGCAAGTATGTCCGGAAGATAAGTAGTAACGAACAATAGCAGAGCCAGAGCGAAGAATACCCACATGGTTACGCTGTGCGTCATCTTATTCAGGATGACCTTTCTTGGGAGCTCTCCTACTATCGGCATGAGCTTAAACCTCTTGCGCCTTACGATTACGAGAATGAAACCGGCGATCTGGATTCCTGCCAGAATAACAAGCCACAATAAGATAAGGAGAGCGATCGGAACGATTGACATCATCACAGCTTCGTAATCCACACTCGGATCTATTTCTCCGGTCATGAAATCCGGGCCCATGCGCTTAAGGAGTTCCGAGAGCAATTCGACCGTAACAGATGAAGTTACGAGATTGAGGCTCGCGTGAAGGATCATTGTATAGATGATCTTTCCAGTACGGATATAAACGAATGAGAACAGGACTCCGATGAAGAATGCAAAGAAGAACTGCTGGAAGTTGCCATGCCACAAGCCGAACATGATTCCTGACATGGCGCAGCTGATAAACTCGCCATGACGGAGCGTACGGTCAATAAGGAATTTTCTGAACAGAAGCTCCTCGAAGATCGCAGGCATGATTCCTACTGTTAATATCCTGATGAAAGTATCAGAACCAAGGATCAGGCTTTCCTTAAGACTGCTGAAAGCCTCTTCCGTGGAAACGTCACTGAAATATGTAACTGATGACAATGCAGTATGAATTGGCATTCCCATGAGAGAGCCGGCCAGCGAAAGACCGTAGACCATCATTATAAGAAGCAATATCTGGCCAAACTTAAGGCTCCTCTTCTCGATCTTTACCGAAGGAAGCTTTTTAAGAGAAAGGCCGAGTACCAGACAGCCCAACACGCTTACATTGAATGAATTCATAAGCAGGTAGATCGTCGTATAATGCGCTTCATAGAATCCGGGCCATAATAAGGTCATAGCCGCTGAAGCAAATTTGATCGGGAAAATAAAGCACCAGCCCCAGATGGCAAATCTGGATGCTACGGCAGGTATCATCTCATCCACGGTATCAGTGCTGTTGCAGCATCGTGCGAGCACGATAAGAACCGCCAGAAGAGGTATCGCAAAAGCCGCAATAAACGGCATTCCGTAAAGCTTAACATCTTCTCCGTATAAAAGGCCGTTTGCAGTGTTAAAACTTAGGAGCAGAGCTAAGACTGCGGTAAGTAAGATCGCAGCTACCGATAAACCTTTGCGTAAAGCTTTGTCTTCCATAATATCCTCCGCTTATCCCTTGTAAACACCAGTAATTATACTCAAATAATAATTACATTTCATTAATAGCACCCAAACCGCACCTTAACGCTACCTTAATATTTTATGGTTTGGTATATATTTCTTTTAGGCAAAATGTGTGTATACTGTCGTAGTTATCTTTATGAAAAGAGGGAAAATTCATGTCAGATTCAAAAGTTTACAGGATTTTCGTAGTAAATCCTGGCAGCACGTCAACCAAGGTCGAGTTTTTCGAGAACGAGAAAAGCATTGTCGAAGGCAATGTATTCCACGATTCAGCGATCCTAAAGAATTTTCCCACCATTAACGATCAGCTTGATTACCGTATGGAATACGTAAGAAAGTGGCTGAAAGATAATAATATCGACCTCACGGGCGTTGATGCGATAGTCGGCAGAGGCGGAGCATGCTACCCGATCGAGGGTGGTACATACGAAGTAGACGACAGGCTCGTAAACGATATAAGAGAAGCCAAGGGCGGCGTATATCACTCCAGCATGCTGGGCGTCCAGATGGCTAAGCAGCTTCACGACGAATTCGGTGGAAGACTTCTCATGGTAGACCCCATCGTAGTAGACGAGTATCAGGACGTTGCAAGGATCACAGGCGTTAAAGGCATATACAGAACATCTGCAACACACGCCCTTAACCTCCGCGCCACAGCTCACAAGTACGCTAAGAGCGTCGGCAGAAAATATAATGAAATGAATCTTATCGTCTGCCACATCGACGGCGGCATCACGATCACTGCTCACCAGCACGGCAGAATGATAGACGCCAACGACGGAAGCGGCGGTGACGGCCCGATGACTCCTACAAGAATGGGTACAATGGCTATTACTGACGTACTCACAAAGCTCATGGACCGTCCTAAGGAAGAGATAAGGAGCCTCTGCATGGCAACCGGCGGTCTCTCCTCCTGGTTCGGCACGTCCAATTCCGATACGATCCACGACCTTGTTGAGGCCGGCGACGCTAAGGCTACTCTCATCTGGAATGCAATGATCTATCAGATCACAAAGTGGATCGGCTCTATGGCATGCGTTCTTCACGGCGAAGTTGACGGCATCGTACTGACTGGCGGCCTCATGCGCTTCCAGGACGTATATGACGGCATCAACGAAGCATGCGGCTGGATCGCACCTGTCGCATCCTATCCGGGCGAGCTCGAACACGAAGCAATGAGAGCTGCAGCGCTCAGAGTATTAAGAGGCGAAGAACAGGCTAAGACATATCCCGGCAAGCCGAGATTTGAAGGATTCGATTATTTATAAGGAGTACTGATTATGAGTTTTATAGAGACGATCAAGCAGAGAGCAAGAAGTGACGTTAAGACTATCGTTCTTCCCGAATCAGAAGACGACAGAACAATACTCGCAGCTGCAAAGGTTCTTGCAGAAAAGACCGCGCAGCCTATCATCATCGGAACCGAAGAGGAAGTTATGGGTTCAGCTGCAAGACTTGGCGCTGACCTTACAGGCGTACAGATCCTTGATCACACAAAATCTGCAGAGATCGACAATTATGCGGCACTCCTTGCAGAGATCAGAGCCAAGAAAGGCATGACCTTCGACATGGCTAAGTCTCTCTTAAGTGACAAGCTCACTTTCGGCATCATGATGGTCAAGTCAGGCGATGCTGACGGCCTTGTTTCCGGTGCATGCCACACATCAGCAGATATGTTAAGGCCGGCTCTCCAGATCATCAAGACGGCTCCTGAGAGAAAGATCGCATCTATCGCTTTCATGTTCGAGCTTCCCGACAAGACCATCGGTGAAGACGGCATCATCCTCTGCGCTGACTGCGCCCTTATGCAGGACCCCACTCCCGAAGAACTTGCTGAGATCGGTGCTGAATCCGCAGCATCTTTCGAAGCTCTCATCGGCAAAAAGGCTAAGGTCGCATTCCTCTGCCACTCCACAAAGGGCTCTGCAAACCATCCCTTTGTAGATAAGGTCGTAGAGGCAGTTAAGATCGCTAAAGAAAAGTACCCTGATGTTCTCCTTGACGGCGAACTCCAGCTTGACGCTGCTATCATCCCTGAGATCGGCGCTTCAAAGGCTCCGGGCTCACCTGTTGCAGGCCATGCCAATGTCCTCATCTTCCCTAACCTTGAAGCCGGAAACATCGGATATAAGCTCATCCAGAGGATCGGCAAGGCTGAGGCTTACAGCTTCCTCCAAGGCTTAGCAGCACCTGTCAATGACCTCTCGAGAGGCTGCAGCGTAGACGAGCTCGCAGGCGTTATCGTAATCACTGCAGTTCAGGCACAGCAGATGACAGCTTCAAAGTGATTTAAAAACTGAAAACTAATGTAAAATAGAAGAAGCGTTGAAGTGATCAGCGCTTCTTTTTTATTCTATGTCGCAGAGGTTGATCTCGTTATGTGGAACGGACTTAAGATATCAGAAGTGTTTTTCGAAGAATACGGTCTTCCGATGCTCGAAAAGGATTTCCCTGAATATGTCGATCAGATCGCAGCAGGCCTTGTCGGTCAGACGTCAGAATGCTTTGGATACGACGACTATATCTCAAGAGATCACGACTATGCTCCGGGCTTCTGCCTGTGGCTTCCTGAAGAACTTAAGAAAAAGATCGGGGATGACCTTGAGGAAGCTTATGAGAATCTCCCTGTGGAAGAATTCATCCTTAACCACAGAAGCGATGTCGGAATGGCTGAACCCAGCAATATCATGACCGGTGCCAGGCGCCACAGAGTGGGCGTCCACAGCATCGAAGAATTCTATTATGAACATACAGGAATGACACATGCTCCCGTTACCACGCAGGACTGGCTTGCCACGCCTCAAATGCACTTAGCCGAAGCAGTCAACGGAAAAGTATTCCGTGACCCTCCGGCCAAGTTTAGTGCTATTCGAAATGTTTGGGCAGGTTTTTATCCTGAAAACATATTGAAGAAGAAAGTCGCTGCAGACCTTGCCATGGCGGGTAAAACCGGGCAATTCAATTATGTTCGCTCGATAAAACGTGGTGACGTAGGGGCCGCTTATTTCTGCGTAACCGAATTCATTTACAAGATTACTGCGGCATTGTTCCTTCTTAACGGCCGGTATATGCCATATTACAAATGGCGTTTCAGAGCGATGAAAGAGTTTACCACCTTGAGCTGCGTGATAGAACCGCTTATAAAGCTTTCTCAAATGAGCGAAGAAGAAAGTTTGGGTAAGGTCGATCTAATAGAGAGTATAAGCGGCGAGATTGTCAAGGAACTGGTTAAACGCGGTTGGTCTTCGGGCTACAGCGACTATCTTCTCGACAATGCAAAACTCGTTATGAAGACCATAGGTGATACAGAGATTGCATCTTGGAATGTTTTCGTCGGTGAAGATTGATTTACTTAGTTGGTATCAGGAATTATTACTTGTAAACATCCTGAATCGTCTATTGTTGACTCTATCTTGGGTTTGTCCTCATTCACACCGTAGGAAGCATTATTCTTAACTCCGTTCCAGCGTGCAAACACCATAACAAACACCATAGTGATTGCGAGCAAGAAGCCCGCAATCACTACGAAACCGCTCCCCATATTTGCGGCGTAACTTTTTACTCTTATAGCTAAATCCGGAAACATGCTATTTCCTCCTTTGCTTAACTTCTGAGCTTATTATGGCAAAGGAAAAAATCAAAAAAGTACTAAATCGGCATCAAAACGGCATCAATTGGATAAAATCAAGATGTCTCGATCATAGCATACAGG
Source organism: Clostridiales bacterium Firm_14 (assembly GCA_001604135.1). Lineage (GTDB taxonomy): Bacteria > Bacillota > Clostridia > Saccharofermentanales > Saccharofermentanaceae > Saccharofermentans. The sequence continues at coordinate 50,295 of LVAT01000015.1, read as the reverse complement.
TAATTTACATCTACCGTTACCTGGAACGTGTAGTTCTTTCCGTCCCTGAATACAAGGCGGTATGCGACTTCCATTTCCATAGGAGATTCGGATACCATATGGTATGTAACGAGCTTTGCAGAGAGCTGTCTCTGGTAGTGATTATATAAAGCGTTACTGTATCTTTCAGCGATCGATTTAGCCGGATCGGAATACTGCGCGACGCCCTCTACGAGTTCACCCCAGTTTTCCTGTGTCGATTCGAAAAAGCTCTTGAGGATCGCTCCGGTCCTGTCATCGATAAAGCATGTAAACATCCAGTTATCGGTTATCTTGCAATCGACGATCCAGATAACCATCGTGCCTCTGTTGTTGGCAAGATTTGCAAGCATCGGTTTTGCATATGTCTCATAATCAGTCTGGAATCTGTAACCCGTGAAATCTGTCATGAACTCATTCATTATTCGTTGGATGTCAGATTTCTGATTGAAGATACCTTTATCAAGTTCGATATATGTAATTATTGAATTCTCGTAATTAACAATATTGATCTTCTGATTCATTGCAAGGTCATCCCTGTAAGACAGGTTTACTCCCTGAATGCTGAGGCTCTCTTGCTTTCCTTCAGTCAATCTGTCTTCGAAATTATAAACGGCAAGAGGCAGGAACCAGCCCAGTGCTGCCGCCATCAGGAAGAAAACTGCTGTAATGATGGTGCTTCCCTTTTTCATAACAACATCTCCTTGAGCGTAACCGTAACACAAGTTCCGTTTCCTTCTCTCGACGCAAATGCGATCGTACCGCCATGAAGCTCAATGACTTCTTTACACAAAGTAAGACCAAGGCCTGCACCGCCCTGCGCTCTCGAACGCGATTTATCAACGCGGTAGAATGCCTCGGTAATATGCTTGATCGCTTCTTCCGGCATTCCTCTGCCGTTATCGAAAACACGGATGCGGTAGTATCCCTGTATCCTCTCTCCGACGATCATGATGTTACCGCCGTTATCTATAGCCTTTCTTGCATTATCCAGAAGGTTTGTAAGGACCGAACTGAACAGGTCAGGCTCTACAAGGCATATGCCGTGCTCACAGCGGCTCTGGAGCATGATGCCTTTCTTCGTATATACCGGCTGCAGATGCAATGAAAGATTATCGATCATCTGCTTCATGTCTGTCGGAATAAGCTTGATGCTCTCGTTCTTCATCATGAGAAGGTCAAGGAGCTTTAATGAGAGTGACTCTAATCTCTTGCCTTCGGAGAAAATATAGTTTGCGGCTTCCTGCGCTTCCTCGCCTGTAAGCGACTGGCTTCTTAAGAGATCGGCATAACCGATGATGGAAGTCATAGGAGTCTTAAGTTCATGCGCAAAGCTTCCCATGAACTGGTCCTGATGTTCCATCGTGAGCTTAAGCTCATTGATGTTATCAGAAAGCCTGTCGGCCATGTTGTCAAAATCAGATCCGATCTGTCCTATCTCATCCATCACTTTAGGATTAACTCTCGCATCGAGATCACCGGAAGCAAGTGCTCTTGCCGTTCTCGATACCTTCGCCAAAGGCTTTGTCATGAGGTATGTCGCGATCCACGCAGTAAACCCTCCGATCACGATAAGCATCAGGAATATCTGGTGATAAGTACGGACCTGAGAATCTCTTGCCGCATATACCGGTGAGATATCATAGAGGATGACAAGCTGCAGAGGTTTGTTATCCGTATTAACGCTTCCGCTGATCTGGTAGAAATTCTTACCTTCTCTGGTAAACATCATCGATTCGAAATCAGAACGGCTCTCATAATCGTAGATCGTCTCACCAATCTGATATAAGACAGTATCACCCTTAAGGAGCTTGATGCCGACAATACTCTCTGATGTATTCATTTTCTCGAGAGTATTACTGATGCTCGAGAAGTCCTGCTGGATATCAACGAAGTTAACCAGCTGAACTGACTGCAGGATCATCTCGTAAGATTCGTCATTGGTCTTCTTGATCTGAGCCAGAGTACTCTTAAAATTCTGCCTGATCAAAAATACGCCTCCCACACCGTAACTCAGTGTGAGAAGCCATACCATTACGAGAAGCATCTTCTGCCTGAATCGCATTAATCAGCCTCCAGCCTGTATCCTACCTTCGGCACAGCATGAATGACGTCTTCCCATCCGAGCTTTTTTCGAAGTCTCTGAATATGAAGATCGACCGTCTTACTTCCATACGGGAAAGGCTCGTTCCAAACGCGCTCGTAGATCGTTTCCCTGTACATGGCGATCCCGGGGTTCCTCGCAAACAGGAGAAGCAATTCATACTCCTTCGGAGTTAACGGGATCTGGTAACCGTCCTTATAAACGATCATTGCCTTCGTATCTATCGTAAGACCTGCAATATTAATCTCAGTATCTGTCTTGTTATAACGGCGCAAAACAACATTTACCCTGGCAAGAAGCTCGATGATCTCGAAAGGCTTTGCAAGATAATCCTCGGCGCCAAGTTCAAGGCCTCTTACTCTGTCCTCTACCATGTTCTTCGCCGTAAGGAAAATAACAGGGATCTTCATCGGCCTGATATATTGCATCAGAGAGAATCCGTCTATCTTCGGGATCATTACGTCCAGAAGTATAAGGTCATAAACATTATTCCTGATCATGTCGAGAGCCTGTTCTCCGTCATATGCGCACATACAGGAATAGCCGGCTTTTGTAAGGCTCATTCTGATAAGGTTAGATATCGGTTTCTCGTCTTCAACAATTAAAATGTGTATCATAGTCCCCACCTCGCATTTAAATTATTATACAATACGCGCGGTGTTAATAACTCATAATTCTTTTTTGAGGATTAAGAGATTCCCGTAACCTTGAAATCCTTGTCCTCTACGGCCTTTGTAAGTACGTCGTCTGCAACATCCTTTTCGAGCGCTACAACAGCAGTGCCCTTATCGTGGGATACGTCAGCTGAGATAACGCCGTCAATAGCCTCCAGAGCCTTCTTTACTGTTGCTTCGCAGTGGCCGCACATCATGCCTTCGATCTTGATAGTCTTTTCCATAGTGTTTATCTCCTTTTCATTTTTGATTTCTAATTCTTTAAGTCTGTTCCTGATATCGCTCTTGGCTTTGTCATGCTTTGTATCGTAAGGTCTTATGAGATTTAGCCTTAACGCATTCATGCATACCGTAAAGCTCGACAGGCTCATTGCAGCAGCACCGAACATCGGTGTCATGGTAATTCCAAGCGATGCATAAGCACCTGCTGCGACAGGTATCAGCGCAACGTTATAGATGAATGCCCAGAAGAGGTTCTCATGTATGTTGGTAATTGTTCTTCTTGAGATCCTTATGGCAGCTGCAGCATCTTTGAGACTTGATTTCATGAGGACCACATCAGCAGCATCGATCGCTATGTCGGTACCCGCACCTATCGCAATTCCAATATCAGCTGAAGTCAGAGCCGGAGCATCATTTATGCCGTCGCCGACCATTATTACCTTGCCGTGTTCCTGAAGCTTCTTAATGATGCTCTCCTTATCGCCGGGGAGAACGTCAGATACCGTCATATCAACACCGGATGCCTTACCGATGCTCTCGGCAGTCCTTTTGTTATCGCCTGTCAGCATTACCGTAAAAAGGCCAAGCTTTTTGAATTCTTCTATGGCCTCAGCGGAATCTTCTCTTATCGTGTCTGCAACTGCGATAATCCCGGCAAGTTTGCCGTCAGCTTCGAAGAATAAAGGTGTCTTGCCCTCTGTCGCAAGCGCTTTTGCCTTGTCTTCGAAAACTTGATCAACGCCTGTTATGAACTTTAGATTGCCGCCCCTTAAATGTCTGCCGTCCAGATCTCCTTCCAGACCGTTTCCTGCATGCACCTTAAAGCCTTCGATCTTATGCAGTTCGACTCCTTTAGCTTTGCAGTATTCCGTCACCGCCTTGCCAAGAGGATGTTCGCTGGCATTTTCCAGCGCATAAGCGGCTTTGAGCAGTTCAGCCTCATCATTTACGGGAATGACGTCAGTTACAACAGGAATGCCATTTGTAATGGTGCCTGTCTTATCCAGAACAACTATCTCAGCCTTGCCTGTCTGTTCCAGAGCCGTGGAAGTCTTGAAAAGGATACCGTTCTTTGCGGCAACTCCGTTTCCGACCATTATCGCAACAGGAGTAGCAAGACCCAATGCGCACGGACAGCTAACGACCAGGACCGATATGGCTCTCGTAAGTGCATAACCTGTTTCTGCACCCGTAACAAGCCAGATCACCAGTACTATAGCCGCAATGATAAGAACTGCCGGAACGAAAATGCCTGACACCTTATCTGCGATCCTTGCTATCGGCGCCTTTGATCCTGCTGATTCGCTTACCATCTTTATGATCTGTGCAAGAGCAGTGTCCTCGCCGACCTTCTCTGCCCTGCATGTGATAAAGCCCGAACGGTTTATGGTACCTGCAGACACCTTATCCCCTGCCGCCTTATCGACCGGAACCGATTCTCCGGTAAGTGCGGATTCGTCGACTGCGCATTCGCCTTCTTTTATCATGCCGTCAACAGGGATCGCTCCGCCCGGTCTAACAACATAGATGTCACCTACCGATACTTCCTCGACAGGCACCGTGACTTCTTTTGAATCTCTTATTAGGACTGCCGTCTTCGGCTGCAGATTCAGAAGTCCCTTAAGGGCATTCGTTGTTCTTCCCTTCGATATCGCCTCGAGGAGTTTTCCGATTGTTATCAGGGTCACGATCATGGCTGCGGATTCGAAATACAGATCGTTCATCAGATCCATCTGAGCCTCGTGAGAGCCCGCCGTTGTCATGTGTAACAATGTTACAAAGCTGTAAATGAACGAAATTCCCGATCCCATCGCAACCAGAGTATCCATATTCGTACTCTTGTGAAGGAGCGCCTTACATCCGTTCACGAAGAACTTCTTATTGATCATCATGACGATGCCTGACAACAGCATTTCAATGATACCTATGCCCACCATGTTGTGCTCTAGGAACTTCGGAGCAGGCCAGCCCCACATAGAGACACCCATTGAGAAATACATCAATACGAGCAGGAATATAAGAGAACTGATAAGTCTGTTCCGAAGAACAGGTATCTCCTTGTTCTCCAGCTGTTCTTCCATGCTTGCGAAAAGCTGCCCTTTGGTTCTCGCCCCTGCCTTCTCAGGTGAAGCGCCATAACCGGCATCTTCAACAGCCTTAACGATTGCAGCACTGTCAGCCGTTCCGGTAACGTTCATGGAATTAGTAAGCAGCGACACGCTGCAGGATGTAACGCCTTCGACGCCTTTTACGGCCTTCTCAACGTGTGCCTGGCAGGCAGCGCAGCTCATACCGGTAACGAGGTACTTCTCTGTCTTAACTTCTTTGTTTTCCATCTGGAATACGCATTCTAAGGTTGATATTTATTTCATAAGCTTCTGTAAGAGTTCAACCAGCTCTTCAGTCTTCTCATCTGAACCGTTTCTGATATCTTCAGCAACACAGGTCCTGATATGGCTTCCCAGAAGAACCTTCGAGAAGCTGTTCAGGGAGCATTTTGCAGCGCTTACCTGGGTAAGCACGTCAACACAGTAAGCATCTTCTTCTATCATCTTCCTGATGCCCCTGATCTGCCCCTCAACACGGTTTAATCTGGTAATAAGGTCCTTTATCTCTTCATCGGACCTGTCCTTTGTTCTGCAATGCGGACACTTCTTCTCAGCCATGACATTACCTCCGGTCATATACCCCCACGGGGTATCTATATCTGCTATTACTATATACCCCCACGGGGTATGCGTCAAGTCGTAATTCCTGCTCTGTCGGGGCCTGCTCTCATGCTATAATTAACTTATGCTGAAGACAGATAAGCCGACATTTGTATTAGAGACGATCGCTTTAGGATATCTTTTTATCCCGATCATCGTATTCATGCTCTCATGGATCAAATTATGGATCGCCATCCCCGTTGTGATCTTAACTTTGGCAGCTTTATGCAAAGTCCTTTTTGATAAAGGCTCTGCCGAAGGCAGTTCGAGAATAAAAATCTCGTCTTCATTTGTAATCTGTTCGGTGATCTGTATTGTCCTTATTCTGCTGCTGTCATATTTTCTCGGCCTCGGCGGATTTACAGAGCAGCCTTATGATGCCACCAAGCATAATTTCATCTTAAAGGATCTTATCGACAAACCCTGGCCGGTCCGTGTCGATGCATCAGGAAACAAAGGCGTTCTGTGCTACTACATCGCAGGTTATATAATTCCTGCCTTAGTCGGAAAGCTGGGTTCAAGCTTTGAAGCTGCATCCGTCTTCTCTGTTATCTGGCACGCAATCGGAATATATCTCGCGATCCTGATCCTGTATAAGAGCATTACAGGCATCAAGGGAAAGGATAAGCCTGTATATCTGCTTTACATTTTCCTCGTGATCATGCTGTTTGCGCCTTTCAATGCGGTCATGCAGTTCTTATGCATATACCTTTACCCTGACCAGCCGATTCCTGCCATTCACTGGATCAGCGACAGCATAAACGTATCATTCTCATCGAATCTTACTTCTTTACGTTACGTCTATCCGCAGTTTGTGCCTTCACTGATCGTGATCGCACTCCTGTTCAGGATGCGCAAAAGATACGACAAATGGGCATTCATAGTATCACCTCTTATGGCATTTTCTGCGTTCTCTTTCATCGGAGCGGTGGAACTCATGCTTATCCTCTTCGTTATGGATCTGATCAAGGATAAGAGCTTCAAGAGTTCTCTTAAGAGGATCCTCAGCATCGAGAATCTGGCAGGTGTCATATCAGCCGTACTGTTCCTTCTTTATCTTGCCGGAAACATAATGCAGCCCAAGCCTGAAAGCGCCAGAATAGGATTAAGCTTAATTGATTACGGCAAATTCCCGTTAGTGCTGTTATTGCAGGAACTCTCATGGGGTTTATGGATAGTTTTCCTTTTCAAATCGAACAAAAAGGATCCTCTTCTCTGGGCGGCCTCAATATGCCTGTTTATTTTCCCGTTTATTGAAGTAGGACGCTTTAATGACCTCTGCACCAGAGGAAGCATGCCCGCACTGCTTTGCTTCTGTGTGCTTCTCATCAAGCAGCTTATCAGCGTTCTTGAACGCAGTGAGAAACGCATAATCCCGTTAACATTACTGGTCCTCGCGCTGCTACTGTCAGGTGCGTTCTTTATTCCCGAAGAAGTCCATCTTCCTGACAACAGCAAAGGAGTGCTTACTTCTGAACACAACTGGTGGGGCTTTAATGATTCGGCCGAGTTCTACACCATGAACGACTGGACCAGATACCAGTATATCAGCTGGGGCGAAAACTCCATAAGCGATTTCATCTTAAGATAATTCCGCATTGTTCCTCCTTGCAAAACCTATTCCTTTAATATATATTTCTTTTGCTTAAGGAAAGGAATATCAATGCGCCGCACCAAGCCACAGGGAGTCATATTACTTCTCATTACAGCCATCATCTGGGGATCATCTTTCGTTGCCCAGTCGATCGGCATGCAGAGCATCGACGCATTTACTTTCACGGGCATAAGAACAACACTCGGTGTACTCTTTCTTTTGCCATTCACGCTCATAATCAACAAAGGATTCGATTTGCGCGGCTCGACGCTTAAGAAAGGCCTGATCCTGGGCATCGTCTTCTCGTTCGCTCAGAACTTCCAGCAGTTCGCTTTCTACTATTCGACATCAGGAAAGATCGCATTCATCACAGCTTTTTATATGTTCTTCGTACCGCTTATTTCTGTCATCTTCCTTAAGAAGAAGATAGCGGCACTCACATGGATCTCGATCTTCATCGGGCTTATCGGTCTTTTCCTGCTCTGCATTAATCCTGAAGATCTCACGGACATCAACACGGGTGACATCTTAGCGCTCATCTGTGCTGTCTTCTACGCCGTACAGATCATACTCATCGACAAGTTTACGGAAAAAGATATAAGCGGCGTACAGCTTTCCTTCATGCAGTTCTTCGTTGCCGCAATAGTATCTCTCATCGCGATGTTCATTTTCGAGCACCCTGTAATCGCAGATATAAAAACCGCAGCCCCTTCCCTTCTTTATTCGGGAATAATGAGCTGCGGCATTGCATATACTTTTCAGATATTGGGACAGAAAAAAGCAAGTCCCGTTGTTGCCTCTCTGTTAATGTGTCTCGAGTCGGTTTTCGCAGTCATCACTGCTGCGATCGTACTTCACGAAAACATGCTGCCCAGAGAGCTGGCAGGGTGCCTTATAATGTTTGGCGCGATCATTCTTTCGCAGATTTCGGAGTCTCTTGCTGCGAAGAATCAGAATCAGTTGACGCAGGAACCTTCAGAACCCATCTGAGGAAGAAGATCATACCGATCATCATAACAATTCCGAAAATCAGAGATACTGCTGCATTGAGCGCAAATCCGGCAATAAGGAATGTCAGGAATGATAAGCCTGCTGCTGTAAGCGCATAAGGCAGCTGCGTGGATACATGTGCAATGTGGTTGCACTGAGCACCTGCAGAACTCATGATCGTTGTATCAGAGATCGGTGAGCAATGGTCGCCGCATACGGCACCCGCCATGCATGCAGATACGCAGATAACGGCAAGCGTAGCTGTTCTGGGATCGGAATCAGTAAGAGAGAAAGCTCTCAATGTGATCGGGATAAGGATACCGAATGTACCCCAGGAAGTGCCTGTAGCGAAAGACAATCCGCATGCGATAAGGAAGATGATCGCAGGCATGATTCCGATGAATGAACCCTTCGATCTGTCAACGATCTCAGCGACATATTCAGCAGCGCCCAAAGAGTCTGTCATAGCCTTCAGAGACCAAGCGAGCGTAAGGATAAGGATCGGAGGAACCATGGCCTTGAAGCCTTCCTCGATGCTGGACATGCATTCCTTGAACTTGAGGATCCTTCTGCACATATAGAAGATAACCGTAAACACGATACCGCCGAAGGAACCGTAAGCAAGACCAACGGAAGCATCACTGTTTGCAAAAGCTTCGACGAACTTTGCGAAGAAACCGCCCTCGAGCTCATCACCGAAGAATCCGCCCGTGTAGAGCATTCCGATAACACAGCAGAAAATGAGAATAACAACAGGAAGAACGAGGTCAATGACCTTACCCTTTGTGCTTACCTTTTCTTCCGCTGTCTTAACAGGAGGTTCAACAGTAAAAAGGTCACCCTTCTTGGCATTTGCCTCATGGCGCGCCATGGGGCCATACTCGATCTTAAGCAGAGCCATCGTGACCATCATGACGATAGTAAGGATTGCATAGTAGTTATAAGGAATTGCGCGGATAAAGAGCATGAGTCCGTTCGTGCCTTCGGGAGCGAATCCGGAAACAGCTGCAGCCCATGAAGAGATAGGAGCAATGATGCAGACCGGAGCTGCTGTAGCATCGATAAGGTATGCGAGCTTTGCTCTTGAGATCTTCTGTCTGTCTGTAACAGGTCTCATGACAGAGCCTACAGTAAGGCAGTTGAAATAGTCATCGATGAAGATCAATACGCCCAATCCGATGGTGGCAAGCTGTGAGCCGACTCTCGAATGGACATGCTCCGAAGCCCAGTTACCGAAAGCCGCAGAACCTCCCGCCTTGTTCATCAGGGCAACGATTATTCCAAGGAAGACAAGGAAGACGAGAATTCCGACATTATAAGAGTCAGATAGCGATGCAATGATGCCGTCATTGAAAATGTGCTCCAACGCACCGACCGGACTGCCTTTAGCAAAGAGCAATCCTCCGACGACGATACCGATAAACAATGAGCTGTACACTTCTTTGGTAATGAGTGCCAGCACGATAGCCACAAGCGCAGGTAACAGCGCCATTAAGGCCAGCTTCAATAGTTCAGAAGTTACCAGTGTGTCCATAACAAACCTCCAGGAATAGGATAAGTTCATAATAGCACTGGTAATTTGCCGCCTCAAACCGCAAAAGCAATAAAATAAGCCCTCTTAAAAAGTCATTCTGACATTTGACGGCACCGGAATAAAAAGCCCCCGGAGGTTGATCCGGGGGCAATATCTAATAATTATTTACTCGTTCTATCAGAACTTGCCTGCCTTAGCAGCTTCCTCAACGGATACTGCTGTGGAAACAGTCATACCAACCATCGGGTTGTTACCAGCGCCGATCAAGCCCATCATCTCAACGTGAGCAGGAACGGAAGAAGAACCTGCGAACTGAGCGTCAGAGTGCATACGGCCCATAGTATCTGTCATACCATAGGAAGCAGGACCTGCAGCCATGTTATCAGGGTGAAGTGTACGGCCTGTACCACCGCCGGAAGCAACAGAGAAGTACTTCTTGCCTGCCTCGAGGCGCTCCTTCTTGTAAGTACCTGCAACAGGGTGCTGGAATCTTGTAGGATTTGTTGAGTTACCTGTGATGGAAACGTCAACGTTCTCTTTCCAGAGGATAGCTACGCCTTCCTGAACGTCATCTGCACCATAGCAGTTAACCTTAGCTCTCGGAGAATCAGGATTCTTGGAGTAGCATGTTCTGGAGAGCTCCTTGAGCTCGCCTGTCTTGTAGTCATACTCTGTCTCAACATATGTGAAGCCGTTGATTCTGGAGATGATCTTTGCAGCGTCCTTTCCAAGACCGTCAAGGATAACTCTAAGAGGCTTCTGACGAACTCTGTTAGCCTTCTCAGCGATACCGATAGCGCCCTCTGCAGCTGCGAATGACTCGTGACCTGCGAGGAACGCGAAGCACTCTGTGTCCTCTTCGAGGAGCATCTTACCGAGGTTACCGTGGCCAAGACCTACCTTACGTCTGTCAGCAACAGAACCGGGGATGCAGAAAGCCTGGAGGCCTTCACCGATTGCAGCAGCAGCGTCAGCAGCTCTTCTGCAGTTCTTCTTTATTGCGATAGCAGCGCCTACTGTGTAAGCCCACTTAGCGTTCTCGAAGCAGATAGGCTGAATGCCTTCGATGAGGTGATAAACATCAAGGCCTGCGTCCTTTGTGATCTTCTCAGCTTCTTCAATGGAAGCAATACCGTACTCAGCGAGCTTAGCGTTGATCTGGGGTAATCTTCTCTCGTATGATTCAAATAACTCTGCCATTTGTCATTCCTCCTTATTCCTTACGCGGGTCGATGAACTTAACAGCATCGTCAACACGTCCATACTTACCGGAAGCCTTCTTGAGTGCTTCAGCAGGCTCGTCGCCCTTCTTGATGAAGTCCATCATCTTACCGAAGTTAACGAACTTGTAGCCGATGATCTCGTCGTTCTCGTCGATTGCGAGGTCTGTGATGTAACCGTCTGTGAGTTCGAGGTAACGGGGACCCTTAGCGAGTGTACCGTATGTTGTACCAACCATTGAACGAGCGCCCTTACCGAGGTCTTCGAGGCCGGCACCGATCTGGAGTCCGTCCTCAGAGAAAGCACTCTGTGTTCTACCATAAACGATCTGGAGGAAGAGCTCTCTCATTGCTGTGTTGATTGCGTCGCAAACAAGGTCTGTGTTGAGAGCTTCGAGAACTGTAAGTCCGGGAAGGATCTCAGATGCCATGGCAGCGGAGTGTGTCATACCGGAGCAGCCGATTGTCTCAACCAATGCCTCCTGGATGATACCGTCCTTAACGTTGAGGGACAGCTTGCAAGCACCCTGCTGAGGAGCGCACCAGCCGATACCGTGTGTGTAACCGGAGATGTCCTTAACATCCTTTGCGCTAACCCACTTTGCTTCCTCAGGGATCGGTGCAGCACCGTGATGAACACCCTGATGAACAGAGCACATGTTCTTGACTTCTGTCGAATAAATCATGTCTATTTCTCCTTTCCTTTCAAGGAATTTGTTGGTGGAATGAAATAAAGTTTCCGAGTTGTTATTATATAAAAATAAGGGGGGCATTTCAATCAAAAGGCGAAACTCTCAAAGGCAAATTTCATAATTGCAGGAAACGATAAAAAAACTCCTCAAAAATCAGGCAAAACCAACGGCGGCGCCGTTCATTCAGCCGTTCAAAACGCTCTTTTTACCCCAAACCAACGGCAAACCCAGCGGCAACGCCGTTCATTTAACCGTTCAAAACGGCCTTTTAGGCCCAAACCAACGGCAAAACAGACGGCAGCGCCGTCCATTCCGCCGGGAGTTTTTCGACACCATATAAAAGAGCGCCCCAATCCTGAGGCGCCCTTAAAAGTCACAGAAACTGTTCTATATGAAAATCAGATGAAGTGATCCACCAGAGCAACTGCCAGTTCCAGAGAGATAAATACAACAATGATAACAGCGATCACTTTGCCTTCCGATTTCTTGCTGATCTTTCCGGTCAGCTGAAGGAATTCGAAGAAATTGCACACCTCATAGGTGATGCCCAATGTAAAACAAAGTTCAGCAGCTCTACGCCACCACAGGTTGCTGCCGAGATTGAAGAGAATAATTGCAGCCAGCATCAGGAATGCCGCTGCGCACACGCAGATCTTACCCAGAAGGGATTTTGCAATTCTTTTCTTCTCTTCTTTGTTGTAATCGGCCACCATTTCCAGTGTTTCTTTCATGTCCTCATTCATGTTGACAGCCTTCCTTTCGCCTTTTAATATCTCGCGAAGGTCAACGTCATAGAAGTCGGCAAGCTCGATCAGAATACTGATGTCGGGCATCGTGTTACCGTTTTCCCATCGCGATACAGATCTTTGAGATACACCGAACTTGTCGGCGATCTGTTCCTGAGTAAGATTGCGTTCTTTCCTTAAGTCCTTAAGCAAAGCTCCGATCTTTATCTGGTCCATTTCCTGCACCTCCTTACGATGGGATGGTACTATCTTACACCATCACCGAACAGGTCACAGACTGGGTAAACGCAAAAAACAACAGGAGGACAGCCCTGTCCTCCTGCTTTTATCAGTTAATTCGTGTATTTAGCGCTTGAAATTACTTAATAGCGTCGACCATCGACTTTACATATGCCCCTACCTGCTCCGGAGCATCTTTTCCGTACTGAGCGACGATCTTTACGATCGCAGAGCCTACGATAACGCCGTCTGCGCTCTTGGACATATTAGCAGCCTGCTCGGGAGTCGAGATTCCAAAGCCGATCGCGCACGGCACATCGGTTGAAGACTTAACCGCAGCGCAGAGTGACGGGATGTCTGTCGTGATGTTGCTCCTGACGCCCGTGACGCCAAGGCTCGATACGATGTAGATGAAGCCTGAAGCCTCTTTCGCGATCATGGAGATGCGCTCGTGGGATGTGGGCGCGATGAGGGAGATCAGGTCGATGCCGTACTGCTTGCAGACAGAATCAAACTCAGCTTTCTCTTCATAAGGCACGTCAGGCAGGATGAAACCGTCGATTCCGACCTCAGATGACTTCTGGCAGAAACGCTCGATTCCGTATGAGAATACGACGTTTGCGTATGTCATGAATACCATGGGGATCGTTACGCCCAGTTCTGTCCTGAGCTTTCTTACCATCTCGAAAACCTTATCCGTGGTGCAGCCTGCTTCCAATGCGCGAAGGCTTGCCTCCATAATGACCGGACCCTCAGCCGTAGGATCGGAGAAAGGGATACCTAGTTCGACCAGGGAAGCGCCGGCCTTCTGCATCTCGACAACGCACTTTGCAGTCGTCTCAAGGTCAGGATCACCACATGTGATAAAAGGAATGAACGCTTTGCCGTTCTCAAATGCTTTAGCTATATTACTCATTGATGTTCTCCCCTCTGTAACGTGCGATCGCAGCGCAGTCCTTGTCGCCTCTGCCGGAGATTGTGATAACCATGATCTTATCCTTCGGGAGCGTAGGAGCGAGCTTTATCGCATGAGCTACCGCGTGTGCAGACTCGATAGCCGGGATGATTCCTTCCATTCTGGACAGGTACTCAAAAGCATTAACTGCTTCATCGTCCGTAACCGCAACATACTGTGCCCTGCCGGTATCGTGGAGCATCGCATGCTCAGGGCCGATGCCCGGATAATCAAGGCCTGCAGAGATCGAATAAACAGGTGCGATCTGGCCGTATTCGTCCTGGCAGAAGTAAGACTTCATGCCGTGGAAGATACCGAGCTTGCCCGTATTGATCGTAGCAGCCGTCTCAAAAGTATCGATGCCTCTTCCTGCTGCTTCACAGCCGATGAGGTTAACTTCCTTATTCTCGATGTAATGGTAGAAAGATCCGATGGCATTTGAACCGCCGCCGCAGCATGCGAGAACGTAATCAGGAAGGCGGCCTTCCTTTTCGAGCATCTGCGCCTTGGATTCTCTTGAGATTACTGCCTGGAAATCTCTTACGATAGTCGGGAAAGGATGAGGACCCATTACGGAACCTAAGCAGTAATGAGTATCGTCGATTCTTGTAGTCCATTCACGCATGCACTCGGATACAGCATCTTTAAGAGTAGCAGTACCGGATGTTACCGGAACAACGTCAGCTCCAAGGAGCTTCATTCTGTATACGTTAAGTGCCTGTCTCTCGCAGTCGACCTTGCCCATGAAGACAACGCATTCCATACCGAAAAGTGCTGCGGCAGTTGCTGTTGCAACACCGTGCTGGCCTGCGCCGGTCTCTGCGATGAGTCTTGTCTTGCCCATCTTCTTTGCGAGCAGGGCCTGGCCCAAAACGTTGTTGATCTTGTGGGAACCGGTGTGGTTTAGATCTTCTCTCTTGAGGTAGATCTTCGCGCCGCCCAGGTCTTTAGTCATCTTCTCTGCATAGTAGAGATTTGACGGACGTCCTGCATATTCGTTCAATAACTCCGTGAGTTCCTTATTGAACTCAGGATCGTTCTTATAATGGTTATAAGCCTCTTCAAGCTCGATTACAGCATTCATCAGAGTCTCGGGGATATACTGTCCACCGTGTATTCCGAATCTTCCTTTTGAATCAGGCATATCTACCTCCACGCTTAACTGCTTTTATAAACTTTTCTATTTTTTCTACATCTTTGATGCCGTCTGTCTCAACGCCCGAACTGACATCGACCGCGAAAGGATTCAGTAATCTTATAGCTTCCTCCACGGATTCGGGATCAAGGCCTCCTGCGAGGAAATAATCCCTTTTAAAGTCCTTCAGGATGCTCCAGTCGAACTTCTTTCCCGTTCCGGCACCCGAGTCGATCATGACATAATCGGCATTGCTTAGAGCGGCCTTCCCGAGCGCACCTTCTTCAGATGCCTTGTAAGCCTTGATAACGGGACGTCCCAAAGTCCTTTTGACGTACTCGACGTATTCATCAGACTCGTGACCGTGAAGCTGGATCATCTCGACTCCGCTTATCCTTGCAGTAGAGATAACGCTGTCGATCGGCTCATCTAAGAAAACACCAACAGACTTTATATCAGACCTTAAGAGTTCTATCAACTCACCGGCTTTGTAGGAATCTACGTAACGCTTCGATTTTTTATAGAAGACAAAGCCTGCGTAATCTGCACCGAACCTGTTGACGGCGATTACGTCTTCGAGTCTTTTAAGGCCGCAGATCTTGATACCGGTACCAAACATCACGATATTCCTTTCAAAGTATTTAAGAACGCTGTCTTGTCTTCAGCTCTCATCATAGATTCACCGATAAGGACCGCATCGACACCGGAACGCTCTAATTCCGCTACATCTTCCCTGCACTTTACGCCGCTCTCGGCAACGAAAAGAGCCTTGTCTCCGACATAATCCCTGAGCCTTAAACAGTTTGTGGGATCCACCGTGAAGTCTCTCAGGTTGCGGTTATTAACTCCGATAACTCTTGCGCCTTCACCCAATGCCATGTCACATTCGTTCTTATCGTGTGCTTCGACAAGAGCCGTAAGCTCAAGTTCGTCGCAAAGCCTTATGTATTTGCCAAGTGTCTGTGAATCAAGTATCGAGCAGATAAGGAGGACTGCGGATGCTTTTCTCGCGCGGGCTTCGAAAATCATGTATTCATCGATCGTGAAGTCCTTTCTGAGGACCGGGATCTTAACCTCCGAAGCTATCTCTTCCAGATAATCAAGAGAGCCCATGAACCACTTGGGTTCTGTGAGGACCGAGATACAGGAAGCGCCTGCCTGCTCATAGCTTTTCGCGATATCAAGATATGGAAAATCAGGAGCGATGATGCCCTTGGAAGGCGACGCCTTCTTGCACTCGCAGATAAAGCTCATGCCGTCTTCAGCCAGCTTCTTCTCGAATGCAAACCCGGTGCCGGATGCGGCATATGCCATATCCATCATTTTCGAGAGCGATACATCAAGTTTCCTTTCAAGATATATCGTTCTGTTATGTTCAGCGATCTGTTCGAGAATGTCTGACATGGGTTATCCTTCCGAAGATTACTTATTTGATGCTTCAACGAACTGGTTGAGCTTTTCCAATGCGGCGCCGCTCTCGATGAGGTGCTTAGCCTGGCCGACACCTTCTTCGATCGTCTTAGCCTTGCCTGCCGCGTAGATCGCAGCGCCTGCGTTCATGCATACAACGCTCTTTCTTACGTCAGTGATCTTGCCTTCGAGAATACCTCTTGTAACTTCAGCGTTCTCTGCCGGTGTACCGCCGACGATGTCTTCCTTTGTGCCTCTTGCGAAGCCGAAGTCCTCAGGCTTGATCTCATATGTCGTGATCGTTCCGTCACCCTTGAGTTCAGCTACGAATGTTTCTGAAGATACGGAGATCTCATCTAACTTATCTTCACCGTATACGACCAGAGCGCGCTTTGCACCCAGAGACTTTAATACATGAGCGATGGGTTCTGCAAGATACTGGTCGTAAACTCCTAAGAGATAGAAATCCGGTGTTGCAGGGTTTGTCAAAGGTCCTAAGATATTGAATACCGTTCTGAATCCAAGCTCCTTACGGATAGGTCCTACATACTTCATTGATGTGTGATACTTCTGCGCGAAAAAGAAGCAGAAGCCGACTTCCTTGAGAAGCTCAACACACTTCTCGGGGTCTAAGTTGATGTTCGCGCCCAGAGCCTCAAGGCAGTCAGCGGTGCCTGACTTGGAAGATGCTGCACGGTTGCCGTGCTTAGCGATCTTGATGCCTGCAGATGCTGCAACAAATGCTGATGTTGTGGAGATGTTAAAGCTTCCTGCCCTGTCTCCGCCTGTTCCTACGATCTCAAGGACTTCCATGCCGCCCTTATCGACCTTAAGAGCATGTTCACGCATTGCTGCAGCGCATCCTGTGATCTCATCGATAGTCTCAAATCCTGCGCTCTTTGTGGACAATGCTGCGAGGAATGCCGCGTTCTGGGTGGATGTGGACATACCGCCCATGATCTCATTCATTGTCTCGTAAGCCTCATCGTATGTGAGGTCTTCCTTGTTTACGATCTTCTCGATTGCCGCCTTAATCATGTTTTTTCTCCTTCCGGTTGGTTCTGCCGGAAATAAAAAATCCCCGGCAGGAATATAAGTGTTCCTGCCGGGGACGAATTAAACATAATCCGCGGTGCCACCCTGGCTTTGCGTTTGTGAGACGCACACTCTAAGGATACCAACATATCCCGGACTACTTACGCGAGTCGGACGTTGCACATTTAATGCACCCTCCGCGGTCCATTTGATAATCCGGTTCCAGCTTCACTCTCAGCAACGGAAGCTCTCTGTATGGCCTGCTACTATCTTTATCTCCGCTTCAACGGTTTGATTGTTATGACAAAAATAATACTTGTTGCCTAAAAAGTCAACAGTTTTTTGCCAAGGAACGCATTTAACCTCTCTCGTTCAAATAAGTTTTAGCACGGTCATTTATTATCTTAATAACTTCGTCCAATGATTTCTGACCTGCAAAATATACCGGTATCTCTTCCTTTACGATCATGTCGAGAGCCGAATCTGAAGTCAATATCGAATCACAGTATCCGATCATGGTCTCATAATCTGATACGACTGACCGGTCAAGTGTATGCATAGGATAACCATATTCCTTCAGCTCTTCCGGCTCATAAAACTCCTTATATCTCTCATACGTCTTATTTACTTCATCAACAGTATCATACCCGTATTTCTCAAATGCAGTTTTACGGACAGGTGTATATCCTTCACCGTAGGCATAATCATACTGGATATTTTCAGAGAGCAGTACGTTTACAAATGTGATGCAGGCATCTTTCTCTTTGGTATGAGCCGAGATTGCAACAGAACTGTCGACTGAGAGTGTCGGTCCCTTTCCTTCCCTTGTAGGAACGCCTAATACCCTTAAGTCAGAAATGTAATCCGCATAACAATATATGAGATAAGGAAATCCGAAGAACTCATTATAGGTTGGAGCAAAGCTTTTACTGTCGACAGGTTCAACCCATATCACTTCATTATTAGGTGCAGGATCGATGATATTCTGCGCGGTATATTCTGCGAGATCGCGAAAATCCTCATTATCAAAATTCGCGTTCTTGCCATCCGTCATTCCTGATTGAACACTGCGCATGCAGGTCTCCAGGAATATCAGTTGCGTCGTATCAAGCGGATCCTTACCGTTACAAGGTCCCTTCACAAATTCCTTATATTGCTTGAATGTAAAGCCATACTGATCAGCTCCGACATCACTCTTTCTGGCTATTATTCCAATCGCTTTTACCGCCAGAGGGAACTGGTAGATCTTACCGTCTGTTTCTGATGCAGCAAGAACATTAGCGAAAAGATCATCACTGCTGATCTCGTTCTTCAGATCGATGAAGCATTCACCGCTGTTCAGATTCGAGTATTTAGCGGCATTCATGATTATGTCAGGACCGGAGCCGACAGTAATATCAGCATACAGCTGATACGTGGCTTCTGACATAAGCTTTACTTTTTTCGCCTCAAAATCCGGATCATTGTAATTGATGCCGCTCTCAGTGATCCTGGTGTCGACCGAATAGCTGTCGTCGATCCGGATGAAGTAATCTTTGTTTGTCTCATTAAACTCACAAATGGCTTCATTTGCGGAATACGAGAGATAATCCACATAAGCCAGATTCAACACCTTTTTTCCGGCATTCGGATTGGTGTCTTCTTTTGACAGGATATACAGTTTTCTCGGTTCTTTGCCGCTTGACGGATAAAAACTTGCCCTCTGTTCAGACTCAGAGAACATATATATCTTTTTATCATTCATGGACAAAAAATTAAGGTTCTGGACTATGGCGCGATTGATATTACAGCAGTCAAAAGATAACACTTCAGTTTCCTTGTTCTCCCTGACGTCGATCTTCTGAATGCCGTCTGCATTCGGTACTACGTTTCCCACGCCGTCAACATAACCCGCATTATAAAGATCGTACTCTATGTTAGAGACATCCTGCAGGTACGGCTTGATCGAGCCGTTGTTAAGATCGAACTCATAGTATCTCTTGACGCTGTAAACGTCTGTACCCGCTTCAAAAAAGACCTTGCCTTCTCCCAAATAGAGCATTCCGGGCACATAAGTTACTTTGGCATCAGGAATCAGCTCAGACATGGGATATGAGGTTACATTACCGTCGGGTGTAGTAACTTTTAATGCAAGGGTTTCTCCATCTTCTGCATACGACCAGAAAGTTTTAACGTTATATCCTTCAAAGTTAAATTCTTTCGCGACATAAGAAGTATAATCATCTGATTCAAAATATTCTGCGGCTTCCTTTTTCTTAACGGAGACCAGTTCACCGCTTGTCAGGTCGAAAACAAATTTGTATATTCTGGCCTCCATGCCCTTGTAATCATAGTCCGGGTAATAAGATTCCACAGTAACAGTTATATTCTTGTCCGTAATATCAAACCTGTTCGTAATAGCCCATTCTATAGTCGGCTCAACAAACTTATCCTTATATTTCGGATACGCCCTTTCCCACCCTTCACGGAACTTTTCCATCTCTTCATCAGGTATAGTTACAATGCCTGATTTTATGACTGTATCTTTAAGGTCTATCAGATTAGTGATATCGCCGTTGCTATCCAGGATCTCAAGTGAATACTCAATGTAATCAACGACGGCTTTTCCTTCAGGTATATTTTTCGGCATCATACGTGTCGCGTTGACAAAGAAGATCAGATTGTCATTTGAATACCCTACAAACTCTGAATGCGACATATCAATATCAGGAGCTTCTGAATACTTCTCGCCGATATTTACCTGCTTCAGCGAATACCAGGGGTCTTTGGCGGAAATCGTTTTGTTGTTCTTTTTTTGTTTGCCGCAGCCCGCCGCCATTACCGTGGAAACGCATACAACCGCTGCCAATGCAGCGGAGATCATTCTTCTCTTTCTCATGATTAACTCCTATCGTTGTTATTCCCCATAAGCACGGCGCCCATTTCACCGTACCGATAGCCGAATTATATCAAAACGATTTGACAATAGGAAACCCCCTGAATTCTAAAAAAACAGGGGGCATTCTCTACTTATTTTCCTTCACGTTCGTTCACATACGTCCGGGCCCGGTCATTGATTATCTTTATGACATCTTCTAATGACTTCTGACCGGTGAAATATGCCGGCATCTCTTCTTTAACTATTATTGTGATCGCAGCATCTTCTTCGCCAATGACAGAACAGGAACGAAGCATCTGTTCGTAATCACTGACAGCTTTTTTATCAACCTCGCAGAACGGATATCTCATTTCCAAAAGCATGTCTCTTGTATACTGGCTCTTGTATCTTTTATAAACAGAGTTGTATTTCCCGATCGCTTCCAGCGCAGTAGCTTCGTAAGCGGTCTCCCTTACCGGCGTTATCTCCTCATACAAGCCAAAAGATTTTTGCATCTCTTCTGAGAGAAGGACTTTTACAAATTCCAGACAAGCTTTTTTCTCTTTTGTGGTGGCGGATATGGCGACCGATGAGCTGACGGTCATGGAAGGACCCCTGCCGTCATAAGACGGAAGGCCCAGCACTTTGATCTCAGTTATGCTGTCAGGCAGATAAGTTACAAGCGTAGGCATGGTCAATCCGACTTCATATCTGACAGTTCTCTTGCTGTTCTCTACTGCCTGCAAAAACAATTCATCAGATCCGGGAATTTTCTTTGGCGATACATTATCCTTGGTATATTCCGCGAAAGTACGGAAAGCCTGCGTATCGAAATTGACCTTTCCGTTTTCCATATACGAATCCTTCATATTATTCAGGCATCTGACAAAGTATTCTGTCTGGTCAGCATATATGCTTATCGGATCGGCACCATTACAAGGTCCTGCGACTAACTCCTTATATTGGTCAAAGGTAAAACCGTACTGATCTTCTGCAACATCCTTTTTCGAAACCAGAATACCGGTCAATGTAACTCCGAGCGGAACCTGATACAGTTTTCCGTCATATTCACTGGCTTTGATCATGTTCTCGAAAAGACCGTCAGTCTTTATCTCCTTCTTCAGATCCATCAGGTAATTACTGTTGTTAAGATGAACGATACCCGCTCCGTCCAATACAATATCCGGGCCGTCGCCGTTCATCAGATCTATTGCCAGCTGATAAGAAAGCTCTGATGATAACTTGTAGTATTTCTCTTCATAATCATCATCAAAGAAACTGATCTCACCGCTGTTTACTTTTTTGAGAACGGAATAGTCATTATCAAGTTTAATGTAGTAATCGGCATTGCTTTCATTAAATGCCGTCACGGCTTCACACATGGAATAAGAATAGAAACTCATTGCCGTTGCATGAAGAACTGTTTTTCCCGCATGGGGATTTTCCTTTTCTTTTGTCAGGATATAAAGGTTTTCTCCGCCTTCATTCGGCGAAGAGATAGTATCAAGGGCATCTGTGGTCAAAGCCGACAAAAACACGCATTCATCTGTCATTGCCAGCAGCTTCATGTTCAAAGCTTCACTGCGGTTAATATTGCATGAATCGAATGAGAACACCCCGACTTTTGACTTATTCACAAAGTCTATCTTTTTGAGTCCTTCCTCATCACATATCACATAACCGATACCGTCAACATATTTAGTTTTATCAAGTTCATACTGTATCCAGGAATAATCTTTTGCAGACTCGATCAGATTGCCTGTTTTAAGATTCATTTCATAGAACATCATTTTGCCGAATGCGGGATTGCCTCTGACAAACAAGACTTTTCCTCCGCCCAAATAGATCATTGAGTCTACGATCTTCGCATCATCAGCACCGGCAAAAAAGCCGTCACTTACAAAAGTCGCGGACCATCCGTCAGTTGTCTTAACATCAAAATAGTGCTTTGCGCCGCCGGTCCTGTCTTTCTCTACATATGTTATTTCATAATCGTCGAATACGAATCTTTTCTCAGTAAGCGTCGCATCTTTTTCTTTCCGCTCTTTGTGCCGGGTGATCTCACCGCTGCCGGCATCAAAAACAACATCAACGATGCGGCTGTCAATGCCGCCTGCGTTAGAAGGATATAACGCTGAAACTGAAAGTGAGATAAAACCGTCACTGACGGTATAATCTCCCATAATGCACCAGGAAACGCTTATTCCGCTCTCCTTAAAAAGTTCCTTGTCCGTTTTTTCTGTTGCGGAACCATTCTTTTCTTCTTCTTCTTTTCTGAGTCTTTCAACTATCTTGGGATAATCATCAGGATCTAATTTGAACATGTCAGAAGTCTCGATCTTCTGGGTAATATTGATCGTTCTTTCGAGACTTCCTTCTTTCCCGTAAATTTCCAGATAAGACTGATTCAGGTCAGAATAATCGTACGTGTTAGACGCTTCCCACATAGGGATAGTCTTGTGCAGTTCAATCAAATATACAGCCCGGTCATCTGTCGCACCGATAAACTGGACCACATAACTGTCAATGTCTTTCTCCAGTAAGAACTGCTCCCCGACTTGCACCTTCTTAACTGAATACCAAGCTTCATCTTCTGAGATCTTTTCTTCGTTACCCTTTTTCTTGCAACCGGTAATCATCAGGGTTGAAACCAAAAGGATAGCCGCCATAATAGCGGCAAGAATCTTCTTTGCCGTAATCATAGTCTTCTACTCCTATTCAATTGTATTCTTCCCCAAATAAGTACGATCCTCAAATGACGTACTTACAGTGATTATAAGCAAAAAACACCCCCGGTGCTATTCGCCGCCGGGGGTGTGATTAACTAAAAATTCAGTCTTTGGTTAGTTGAATTTGTATGTGCTCTTTACCATATCATAGGAAGCTTTATCAGAATCATAATACTCGACCGTAATGTAATGGAACTTATTGTTATTGTCCAGGAAAAGCCAGAGATTGACATACATTCCGGATGAATGCTTTCCTGAAACTTCATATGCTCCGTACCCGCTGAGCGTAGTTGTCGTTACCTTAACGTCGGAGTAATCGCCGGACTCCATATTAGCCTTAATAGCATCGGCAAAGTTCTTAATAGAGGCATTATCAAACGTATTCTTGTAAACACAAAGATTGATGATCGTCTGCGTATTACGGTTTATCCTGCCATAGACAACTTCGAAGTTAGTACCGGAAAGATCACGATCAGTCCAGATGTCCCACTTGCCCTGTGTCAGAGTAATAGTACCCGTAACGCTGTCACCCATTGTCTCATAAGAGGGATCAGCCGTGGTCGTTGCTTCAGTAGTTGCTTCTGTTGTTTCAAAAGTCTCAGTAGTTGTCGTTGTGGCAACAGCGCTGATCTTGTCGTAATCATCAGCGGTTACGAATGAGAAACGGGTATCCGTAACAGCGTTGATCAGGAGCAGGCTCGTATCAGGACTGTTTACAAGGAAACCGTAATAAACGGAATCCCACGCTTCATCCTTTACGTTCTCTCCATCCATCCACTGTCCGTCATTCTCGAGAACAATGAGGACAAAGTTCTCCTCTTTAAATGCCGTGTTATTGCTTATCAGGCTCTTTATTTCACTTTTGGTTATGCCGTATTCCTCGTAATACTTAGTCAGTGTGGTAACGGCTTTTTCACCGGAAAACATTCTGTATTTTCCTGTGAAATAATTGTCTGAAGTATCCTGATAGCTCTTGTAATACTTAAAGGTCTGCTTCTTTCCGAATTCAAGATAGGATCCGTCTTCCATTGCGACCCAGTTGTTCTTAATGATCTTCTTTACATACTTGTCGGAAAGATCCGTCTGCTTGTCAGAAGCCTCATCTAAAGTATCGAGGAGCTCCATGGGATTACTGACATCACCGTTTTCCAGAGATCTCTGAACATCAGGCCAGATGGAAGGCAGTGATATTGCAAAGCCGAGAATAAGGAGTCCGGAAATGATCAGACCTGCAACAGCCTTGCCCTTGCCGGGTTCTCCCTTCTTGGAAACAACGATGAGTCCTATGAGAGAGCACAGGAAACCGGGAATGCTCGTAAGGCCTACTGTACACCAGGCGACAATCGATAATACGAGACCTGCAGTGCACCAACCGTTGGACTTAGGTCTGTTAGACTTATTCTGAACAGGCTGTGTGATCGGCTGTGCATAAACAGGCTGAGCCGGAACGATCGGTATTGCCTCAGGCTGCGGAGCAGTCTCAGGCTGTGCCTGAACTGGCTGCTGCCAATACTGGTTCTGAGGATTGGGGATCTCAACGTTCTGCTGCGGTGCGGGCTGTGCCGGCGCTGCAGGCTGTGCTGCGGGCTGAGCTACCGGAAGTGGAGCTCCGCAGCTGATACAAAATTTCGAGCTGTCATTATTGAGAGCTCCGCAATTAGGACAAATTGCCATTTTCTTAATCTCCTTATTCTAATATTCCAAACGACCCGCCATAAGGCGGATCGCTTTATTCACCATCAGTTTTATTATGTTCTCTGGCCTTAGCCTTCGCCTTGGCTTTCGCCTGTTCTCTGGCCTCTTCTTCATCCTTGGTCTTTTTTCTGGAGGCAAGCCAGGGGACTGCGATCTCCCTATATATATAGGAGAGAATGGCTGCAAGCGGAATTGCCAAGAGCACACCCGGAACGCCCCAGATCTTTCCTCCGACAACGAGGAAGACAAGGATAAGGAATGCCGGTACTTTGAGAGCTGAGCCGAAGAGTCTCGGCTTGATGACATAACCGTCGATAAGCTGCAAAGCAAGTGTAAAGATAAGGAATGGAATTACGAATTCCGGCTGGGCTAAAAGGAGGATGACTGCACAGATGAATGCGCCGACAAACGGTCCGAATGTGGGAGCGAGATTTGTAAGCGCTACGACTACCGAGCAGAATACCGCATAAGGCATTCCCATGGCAAACATGAATACGCCGTTGACGATACCGACAATAAGCGAATCCACAAATTCGCAAACGATGAATCTCGAGAATATCGCATTGAATCTGTTCCAGACATTCTTGCA
This sequence comes from Clostridiales bacterium Firm_14, assembly GCA_001604135.1. Taxonomy (GTDB): domain Bacteria; phylum Bacillota; class Clostridia; order Saccharofermentanales; family Saccharofermentanaceae; genus Saccharofermentans. The sequence continues at coordinate 25,169 of LVAT01000015.1, read as the reverse complement.
ATTCTCGTAATGCTTTGTAGGGATAACGAGATGGAAGAATTCCGAGAGGAGTTCAACAAGTTTCTTCTTTCCGATGAGGAAATAGAATGCGAGGATAATTCCGATAAGGAAGTTGAATGCACCTGATCCGAGGCTTGCAGAGAACTTGATCACGCCGGTAGCAGAAATATCGTTTCCAAGAACGAACTTCCTTACAACCGCCGTAAGGCTGGACTGTTCCCTGATGAAATCAAGCAATGCGATCTTAAAGTCTTCATCTAATTCTGACCCGAGAACAAGTGACTTAAGGCTGGACATATATCCTGAGAGCCCCATCGCGAAGTTCGTGATGTTCTCGACGAGCATAGGAGTAATAACCACGAGAAGGGCAACAAGAAGTGCCAGAACAAAGACAAGGGAAACCACTGCCGAGATTATCCAGGCAGCATCCTCATTCTTCTTGAAGGCCTTTTTCAATCTCTTGTATAAGAAAACTGCAAGCGGATTGACCGTATATGCGATCACCGCGCCGATTATTACCGTGGAAGTAATGGCAAGGAATGAATTGAAAAATCCCTTAAGGCTCCCGATGTGGGAAAGCACCATGTAGAAAATAACTACGATACAAAGAGATATCGTAAGTCCAGACCATCTGTTCTTCTCTGTTTTATTGAAACGCTCTTTATAATTGACCATGCACTAATTATAGCAACATAGTTATGAGAAATCACTTTAAAAGTAATTAAGAAATCTTAATCTTTTGCTTTCTTGTTAATTAACAAACAAGTCACCGCGGTTACCGCTCCCGCTGCAGCGATGATGAGGATATCAACAGGTGCGAGCACGATCTTAGGTATTGCCCTGTATAGGATCCACGTGCCGAATCTGTAAAGATGCCCGTTCAGCAAAGCCATCTCGCCTATATACATCAGTGTCGTGACGAGAACGGCAGTTATGACAGGAACGCCTGTGGAAAGGATCCTCTTTTTCCCGATCGTAAGAGAAGCTGAGAATATCCCCGCAGTTACTCCCAGGAGCGCGAAAAAGACCGCCATCAGAACCGCGGATATCGGCCTTACTATGAGATCTCCCGTGCGGTAAAACGACGTAAAGCAAGCCCAGATGCACATTCCGAGGAACATCACTCCGGTTACGGTCTGAACGGCCAGGGCCTTTTTCTTTCTGTAATCGCCGTTTTTGATCATTCTGGCAAACCCGTATAAGCTGTTTAAAAGCGCGATAATGATAACGACCGAGATCAGATAGAAATGTATCTTAAAAGACGGACTGTAGCCTCCCAGAAGCACATCAACGGCTTTCCAGGGCCTGCTCTCGAACTGCTCCGGCGGTACATAGCATAAAGACATCTGCCAGCTGCCGAGCACAACGGTACGCTCGGCCATTACAAGGATCTTCGTTTCCATGAGGTTCTCAGTCACAAAGAATACCGCAAGTGATGCCACGGATCCCGCAATAATGTCGAATCTTCTGAAGATCTTCTGAATGAGCGGCATTATCAGCAGACCGGCGATCAGAGATACCGCGATAGGTGTGTATGGAATGATGTATTTCGGATATTCCTTATAAGGCACCGCGCCTGTTGCTGCCATCAGCAGGATAACCTTTATGCCCATATAGATTGAATATGCGCAGGCTGCCGCAAGACCTGCCAATGAAAGCAGATAGTACTTAAGATATTTTTTGTTGTTCATAGTCAGGCTCCCTTCCAGCCCTTGAATTCCTCATAAACGGAACAATGCTTAATGAATTCCGGTGATACGGAACTTAACATGCTCTTCTCAATGTCTTCCCATGTCAGATCAGGATCATCGCAAAGGACGTACCTCTCGTAAGATTCGTACAGGGCTGTCTCCGGAGCTTTGCCCGTCATACGAAGCAGGCACCTGTAAGTCTCCTGCGATTCAACTGAGGCTTCGTCACTCTTTCTGATCTTCAGGCTATATGTGCTGCCGTCATATTCGAGCAGGAAGAAATAGAGCTGCGGGTATTTGTCCTTATCTGCTTCGTAAAGCTCTTCACTTACATGCTCTTTATCAAGAGTGTAGTAATGCGCACAAAGCACTGAAGCAGGCTTTCCTGTCTCTACTCTCTCATAAAAACTGTCCCAGACTTTGGCTCCCGATGTGCACCCTTCAAATTCGATCACCACCGTATCTGATGCCTTTGCCTTTTCCAAAGCCTCATCAGCCGTACAGACGTTATCGAAGAGTGCCGTATCGTTAACTTCCTTTTTTCCTGCGCTGCTGCATGAAGCGCATAACAAGACCAATGTCATCACCAGAATGACACCTAAAAACCTTCTCATATTGATCCCCTTTCTAACCTGCGTTAGTCAGTAATGTGATAATAACAGCGATAATGAGTATCGAAAATCCTATGGTCGAGAACGCCGTCATACGCTTATAAGACAATACGTTCTCGATCCTTGTTCTTATCTTTGCGCCTCCGAATGCCGAGACCAGCAGGCTCTTGCTCCCCGTGCACGAAAGGAGCGTTCTTGCATAGTCTTTGCGTTCTTCGGTATCGTATCCCGCAACTGCCATCTCGTCGCATGCAAGCTCAAGATCTGACAGGAATATCTTAAGGAACAGCCATGAAAGCGGATTGAACCAGTGGACAGCGGCAGCTGCAAATCCCAATATCCTCCAAAGGTTATCGAGCCTTCTGATATGTGTTTTCTCGTGCCTGATGATAAATCTCAGATCCTTATCAGCATAAGATACAGGCAGCACGATCTTAGGCCTTACGATACCGTATGTTGCCGGACTTGTGACCTTATCCGACAGACAGATATTCTCTTTAAGGATCCTTGCATCCTTTATCTCCCTTATCGTGGTGACATAAAGGACCGTAAGTGTGATAAGTATCGCAAGGGCTATAACGGCCCATACGATCCCTGCGATATTAAAGACATTCTCCAGGATATTGACCTTATACGTAATCGGGTCATAACTTTTCGCAGCCATAATGGAGTTGGTGTAGGAGAATGCGATATCATCAGCAGGCTTAAATACCGTAACGGTTCTCGTCGTGAACTTTGATATCAGTGACATAAGGCTGTACGGACTGTTGATCCCAAAAGGAACAGTCATTCTGATGAACGGGATCAGCCACAAGAAGACTGTCACTCTGTGAGGAATGAACTTTATCTTTCTTATGAGCAGTATTATCAGCCCCATTAACGAGGCAGTGATGCTCATATTAACGATCCAGTAACAAATCTCACCCAGCATCTTATCTCACCACTTATCAATGATCCTCTGAAGTTCCTCCGCCTGCTCTTCCGTGAGATCTTCTTTATCGATCAATGCAGAGAACAAAGCCTTTTTGGAGCCGCCGAAAAACCTGTTTATCAGCGATTCCGTCTCCTGCTTCTGCATCTGTTCACGGGTTACAAGCGGTGTGCAGATGAAACCCGGCTCATCACGTCTGATGAAGCCCTTGGCTTCGAGCTTTTTGATGACCGTATAGGTCGTATTCTTATTCCATCCGATGGTGTCAGCTGCGATCAGGCTTATCTCTTTGGCAGAAAGCGGACCCTTCTCCCAAATGATCTCCATGACCTTTGCTTCGCTGTCAAACAGTTTCTCACCCATGTTAATTCCTCCAGACTATTCCTGTAGTCCATACTACTGCGATAGTCTGGAGTTGTCAAGCGGGCTTCTTCCCGTGATCCGGAAAATCGTTTTTTCGATCAACAGGCAAAGAAAACTCCCGCAGATTGGTGCGGGAGTGGGTTAACTGTTACTAAAAATATTCAGCTGTAATTCCAAGTTCCGATCGATCTCTTGATTCAACTTTTGAGGATAACTCAATATTAAGTAAAAACTTACTTGGAGGAAACTACTGAATCAAGCAAGACCAACCGTCTGCTTGTTTGTGTTTCACTTCCCATTGGTCTCACCTCCCTAGAACTAATTCGTTCCATTTCCTTGATGGCTTGAGTATAGCACAACCAATGTCAGGAATTGTTACAAAAAAGTTAACGTTTTCTGACATTTGGGCACATCCCGGAAAGACTGTCTGAGACCGTCTTTTCGCGCCGGAAAAAAGGAAAACAAATCTGATCTCACAGACTCGTTTACGGGTGCGCTTGGAGTTTTCGCCGCTTCACTCTATGAAGCCGTGAGTTCTTATTTAATTCAATTCGGAGCAGGAATACCGAAGTCCTTATCGCCGTCACGGGAAAGGAATGTCATCGGCGGGAGCTCAATTACAGCACCATCTTCAGACGATACTGCCTTCATGTAGAAAGTCATCTCAGGGTGCGGGCAGGAATCGACGGGATTCATCTTCGCATCATATAGCTCGGCTACAACGATAGGAGCTACATAACCTTCAGGCATAAGGACATTAAGCGTGTCACCTTTGTACAGCTTATTCTTCTGGGTGACCTTGATAAGTCCTGAATCTTTATCAAAACTCTCAGTAACGCCCACTACAAAGGCAGGCTTGTTATAAGACTTATCCGGATCGATCTTGGCGTCGTCAGCAGGGCTGTTGAAAAAGAACCCCGTGTCATAATCTCTGTGGACGACCTTATCGAGGATGACCTTCCACCTTGGATCGACCTTATAGTTCTCAGGATCCTTGCAGCAGAGATCAACAGCTTCCCTGTAGACCTTGGTTACTGCTGCGGCATAGTATGCGCCCTTGATCCTTCCTTCGATCTTAAATGAGTTGATGCCTGCATCAAGGAGTTCCGGAATATGGTCGATCATGCAGATATCTCGGCTGCCGAAGATATATGTTCCTCTACGGTCTTCCTCGACCGGGAGCGGGATGTCCGGGCGCTTTTCCTCAACGACGTAATAACCCCATCTGCAGGGCTGTGCGCACGCGCCGCCATTTGACCGGCGGCCTGTAAAGTAATTGGACAGAAGGCATCTGCCGGAATATGAGACGCACATTGCGCCGTGAACAAAGCACTCGAGTTCGACATCGGACGGGATAGCTTTACGGATCTTTTTGATCTGCTCCAAAGAGACCTCTCTTGCGAGGACTATTCTTTTCGCGCCATGGGAGGCCCAGAAATTGCATGCAGCGCTGTTTGTGACGCTTGCCTGGGTCGAGATGTGGATCTCCAGGTCAGGGCATAATGTACGCGCCATGGTGAAGACACCGGGATCGGAGATCAGTACTGCGTCAGCGCCGCTCTCAAGTCCGACGAACCTTATAGCGTGCTCCAGACCGTTCAGATCTTCTTCAGTGGGCATGACATTCAAGGTTACATAGCACTTGACGCCATGATCGTGAGCATAGGCAATTCCTGCCTTCATCTCGTCTTCGCTGAAATTGTCGGAAAAGGCTCTGAGGCCATAGCTCTGGCCCGAGAGGTATACCGCATCGGCACCATAAGCAACTGCGGCACGGAGCTTGTCCGGATTGCCTGCAGGGCTCAAAATCTCAAAACGTGAACGGTCGTAACCCATCTTCGATCCTTTGAAAGACAGTTAGTTATCAAGTACTACAAGGCCGGAGCTCTGAGTAGGCTCAGTAGTTGCTTCCGTTTCTTCAGGCTCGTTTACCTTAGTCCAGTTATCCTTATACTTGTCGACATTCTTCTGGTGATCCTTAAGATTCGTGGCAAATGCCGTGCCGCCTTCGATACCGGTAGCGCAGAAATAGAGATAATTGCAGTTCGGCTCAGGATAGAGCGCCGCAGCGATCGCTTCGCTTCCGGGCATGCAGACGGGTCCGGGCGGAAGTCCGGGATTCGTATAAGTATTGTAAGGGCTGTTTATGTTGAGTTCCTCATCAGAATGAAGGATAGAAGCCTTTCCGCCTCTCATCTCGATGAGATAGTTGATCGTGGCAGATGAACCGAGGAAATGCATGGATTCATCCTTATGCTTCAGTCTGTTATGGAATACGGCAGATACGAGCATCATGTCGGCAGGCTTACCTGTCTCCATCTGGATGACGGAAGCCAGTGTGATGACCTCATCCATCGTCATTCCGAGTTTCTTTGCTCTCGTGTAATATTCATCATAGAGAACATTCTGCATGTTATTGAGGAATCTTCTGATGATGGATTCAGGGCTTGCGTTGATGTCGAAATAATATGTATCGGGATAGAGATATCCTGCGAGGATGAAGTCTCTTCCTTCCTTGATCTCGATCTGTGATACGAATTCATAGTCGACAAAAAGGTTCGGTGAATTCATGCACTTATCGAATTCGGCATCATCGAAATTGAGGCCCGCATCGTGCAGGATCTTCTTGATCTCGTAATATGTGGAGCCTTCGGGAATTGTTACCTTGACGGCATCAGGTGCCAGTGTAAGGAAATACATGAGCTCGTCATAAGTAAAGCCCTTCAGGAGATAATGCGTGCCGGCTACATAAGCGCCGTCAAAACCGTTGAGCTTACTTATGATCGAGAAAAGCGTCTTATTCGTGATAAGACCGGCATCATATAACTTGTCGGCGATATCAGAGGTGGAATCACCGCTCTTGATGACGATGGTAACGGCACCTTCGGTATCAGCCTTGATGTTATATTTGCCTTCCTTGATATCCTCTTTTAAGCTATTGAATCTCTTGTCCTGTGAGATGACATAGTTATAGCCAACGTAAACGCCGGAAACTGCGAATCCGAATAAGAGTACAATTACTATCAATATTCTGAGAGCGACTCTGACTTTGTTAGACAACATAAGTTAAAGACTACCCCCTAGATAATTTCTATTCTCAAACGTCCCTCTTTGCCTTTGCAAGTGTTTTGGCACGCAAGTCGTTATTCAAAATCTTCTTGCGAAGTCTGATGCTCTGGGGAGTTACCTCGCAAAGCTCATCATCTTCGACGAATTCCAGGCACTGTTCAAGGGAGTAAACAAGAGGCGGAGTAAGACGCATTGCATCATCCGCACCTGCAGAACGCATGTTGGTTACATGCTTCTTCTTGCAGACATTAACGGTAATGTCATCAGGCTTAGGGTTGATACCAACGATCATGCCTTCGTATACCGGTGTGCCTGCTCCAATGAAGAGTGCACCTCTATCCTGAGCATTGTACAATCCGTAGGTTACTGCCGTGCCGGTCTCGAATGCTACGAGAACGCCCTGACTTCTGGTCTCGATCTCACCTGCGAAGGGTTCAAAGCCCGAGATAATGCTGTTCATTATACCATTGCCCTTAGTGTCGGTCAAAAACTCGGTACGGTAACCGAGGAGGCCTCTGGAAGGGATCTTGAACTCGAGACGGGTATATCCCTTTGTAGGAGGAAGCATGTTGAGGAGCTCGCCCTTACGCTTACCGATCTTCTCCATGACAGGACCTACGAAGTCTTCAGGAACGTCGATAACGAGTTCTTCGACAGGTTCTGAGAGCACGCCGTCGATCTCCTTCATGATGACCTTCGGCTTACTTACCTGGAACTCATATCCTTCACGGCGCATTGTCTCGATTAAGACTGAGAGATGGAGCTCTCCTCTTCCCTTTACGATAAATGCCTCTGTTGTATCTGTCTCTTCGACTCTCATGGAAACGTTTGTCTCGATCTCCTTGAAGAGTCTGTCTCTTAAGTGTCTGGATGTAACGTACTTGCCTTCCTGGCCTGCGAAAGGACTGTCGTTTACGGAGAATGTCATTGCGATAGTAGGCTCGTCGATCTTAACGAACGGGAGCGGCTCGGGATTAAGAGCATCGCAGAGTGTGTCACCGATGTTGATGTCAGCGATACCAGCAACGCAGACGATCTCGCCGATCGATGCGGAAGAGACCTCCTCACGGCCGAGATTGTGGAATCTCATGAGCTTAACGACTCTTGCATTACGCTTGCCGTCTTCGCCGTATGTAACGAGTGCAACGTTCTCACCCTGCTTGATAGTGCCTCTCTCGACTCTTCCTACGCCGATCCTGCCGATATAAGGGTCTGAATCGATGTTTGATACGAGGAGCTGCATAGGGCCCTCAGGATCGCCTACAGGGCAGGGTGTGTACTTAACTACGGTATCAAGGAGAGGTGTGAAGTCCAGCTCCTTGCCTGCCTCATATTCCTTGAGGTCAAGTGTGGCAATGCATGTCTTGCCGGATGTATAAACAACGGGGAATTCCAGCTGGTCGTCATCAGCGCCGAGTTCGATGAAGAGATCAAGTACCATGTCTACGACTTCGAGAGGTCTTGCGTCAGGACGGTCGATCTTGTTGATGCAGACGATAGGCTTAAGGCCTAACTCGAGTGCCTTATGAAGAACGAATCTTGTCTGGGGCATAGGTCCGTCGAATGCGTCTACAACGAGGAGAACGGAATCAACCATCTTGAGAACACGCTCTACCTCACCGCCGAAGTCAGCGTGGCCGGGAGTGTCTACTACGTTAATGCGGATGCCCTTATAGTCGATTGCCGTATTCTTAGCAAGGATCGTGATGCCTCTCTCACGCTCCAGGTCGTTAGAGTCCATAACCTGCTCTACTACTGTCTCGTTCTCACGGTAAACGCCTGCCTGCTTGAGCATGGAGTCGACGATAGTTGTCTTGCCGTGGTCGACGTGAGCGATGATTGCGATATTTCTTAAGTTCTCGATTGTTGTTTCTGCCATAAATGATTTCTCCAAAGTTAATAGATCAGGCATCAAGCCCGGAGCCGATACTTCTAATAAATATTAATTTAAACCGAGTAATATTTTGCTACTGAAATGGAAGGTTTTGTGACTGTGATATTTCACAAAATATCAGTCTTCTTCGCCATTCTTATTACGCAAAAGGAGACGTATTGGAACGCCTTCGAATCCGAAGTTTCTCCTGAGCTGGTTTTCGAGATATCTCTCATAGGAAAAATGCGACAATTCCTTGTCGTTTACGAAGAGAACAAACGTAGGCGGCTGCACGGAAACCTGCGTGCCGTAATAGATACGGAGTTGCCTGCCCTTGTCCTGTGGTGTCGGAACCTGTGTTACAGCCTCCGATATCATCTTGTTGAGAACACTTGTGGTAAGGCGCTTCCTGGAATTCTCATATACAGTATTGATCAGCGCGAAAAGCTTATCCACGCGCTGTCCCGTCTTGGCGGAAATGAAGAGGACGGGCGCATAATCCATGAACGGAAGGCGGTCCTTTACGATCTTGGTCATGCCTTCCAGAGTGCCCGTCTGCTTATCGATAAGATCCCACTTGTTGATGACGATCACAGATGCCTTGCCGTTATCGTGAGCAAGTCCGGCGATCCTTGCATCCTGCTCCGTTACGCCTGCTTCGGCGTCTATCAGGATGACGCAGACATCTGCCCTGTCTACGGCTGCGAGGGCCCTTACCATCGAATAACGCTCGATGACGTCTTCGATCTTGCCCTTCTTACGCATTCCGGCAGTATCTACGATGGTAAACGAACCGTATTCGTTCTCGATCAGCGAGTCGATCGTATCTCTTGTGGTACCGGCAATATCAGATACGATACTTCTCTCGGTACCCGTGAGTTTGTTGGATAATGAGGACTTTCCGGCATTAGGTCTGCCTATGATGGCGACCCTTATAGTGTCGTCCTTGCCCTCACCCTCTTCTGCCGGAGGGAACTTGGATACGACCATGTCGAGCATCTCGCCAAGACCGAGCTTGTGAGCTGCCGAGATAGCGCATACATCCTCTAATCCCAGATTATAGAATTCATAAAACTCCGGCGGGGGATCACCGACATAGTCTGATTTGTTGACGCAGACAACAACGGGACGTCCTGCTTTTCTGAGCATTACGGCAATCTCCTCATCAGCTGCGGTAAGGCCGCTCTTGAGGTCGCACATAAAAAGGATGACATCTGCAGTCTCGATCGCGATCTCAGCCTGGACGCGCATCTGCTGCAAAATAATGTCATCTCCCGTATCGGGCTCAATACCGCCCGTATCGATCATAATGAAGTCTCTGCCGCACCAGGAAGTCTCGGCATAGATACGGTCTCTTGTGACACCGGGAGTGTCATGAACGATGGAAATGCGTTCACCATAGATTGTGTTGAACAGCGAAGACTTACCTACATTAGGTCTTCCCACTATTGCCACGACCGGTTTACTCATGCCCGAACTCCTTCCTTTGCAAAAATAAGAGGCAGTGCCTTAATTCCATAACACTGCCTCGTTAAAAATACTTCGTTAAATTGATCAAATGTCTTCGTCGACCTTGATAACCTGTTTTCCATCCAGGTAACCGCAGTTCTTGCAGACCGTGCGGCGAAGCATCTTAGCATGACACTGGGGACATTCAACGAGACCCGGCATGTTAAGTTTCCATGCGCTTCTGTGACGAGCTGTCCTTGCCTTCGACCATTTACGCTTCGGATGTGCCATTCATCTTCACCTCTTTCTTTTCACAAATGCTTGAAGATAATACCTTATATTTCTTCGTTTTGCAAGAGCCTTTTTATGGAAAATATATTCCTGATCGGTTCTCCGCTGTCAGGATCGAGTGTATAACTGATCTCAGCCCCGTCAATCAGGCCTCCCGGGAAGTTGATATAATCAGTATCTATAACGACTTCTATGGGCCCGAAAGCAGTATTCATTGTGCTTGTTGTCTTATTTCCGGCCTCAAAGACCATTCTCGAAGTAACATCTCCGTTTCTTACGACAATGGCTTTTGATTCTTCTTTAATAAGAGTCATTACAAAATGAGTTTCTTTTTCCTGCTCATTATGCTTTTCGGTCCAGTTATAAACTGTCCTCGAGCCTTCGACGGTCTTTGTGCCCTTTGTCGTAAGGGGCTCGCCGTACATTCCGGACCTGATCACGAACAGGCACTGTTCTTCGGTCTTATTTTCCATCAGACGGTTACCTCATATTTATCGGTTGAAAAATGCCTGGTGCCGGAAGGCAGCCCTTCTCCCAGGAACGGCGTTGCGACCTGCTCGAAAAGTTCAGGCTCATCGCTCGTATAAAACTCCCTTACAGGGCTCTTATTGTCGCTGGATGCGGTTCCTTCGCTGCTTAAGAGCTCTTTTACTACCTTTGCCGTAGCTTCTCCGGTATTTACCAGGACCACGCCGTCGCCCATAACTTCTTTAATAACCTTGGAAAGCAGAGGATAGTGCGTACATGCCATGACCAGCGTGTCGATGCCCGCTTCCTTCAAGGGCCTTAAGTATTCTTCAGCAGTCAGCCTCGTGACCTCGGTATCCCACCAGCCTTCTTCGGCAAGGGATACGAACAGGGGGCATGCCTGCTCGAAAATCTCTATATTATTTATACCTAATTCTTCAGCTCTCTTCTCGACCGCGGCCTTATATACACCCGTGGAAATGGTTCCCTTCGTGGCTATGATGCCTATCCTGCCGTTCTTTGTGGCTTTGCATGCGACGTCTGCGCCCGGAGTTACCACTTCGACAACAGGAACGTTTGCCCTAGCCTTAAGCTCTTCATAAGCGTAAGCGCTCGCGGTATTGCAGGCAATTACGATCATCTTGACGTCCTTGCTCTCCAAGAACTTCAGGTTCTGCAGGGAATAGCGGATGATCGTGCTTCTTGACTTGGTGCCGTAAGGAGATCTCGAGTTGTCACCGAAATAGACCGTGCTCTCGCCGGGCACTGCCTTCCAGATCTCTCTTAGGACCGTAAGTCCTCCTATACCTGAATCGAAAACTCCGATCGGTCTTGTATCAGCCATTTATATCCTTCTTCCCCTTATTAAGGCGAACATTATAATCTGGTCCTATTTTAAAGGTTTTACCCGACACGTCAACGTGCATGTTATTCTTCGGGATCCTGCCGAAGAGTATCTGACATGAGAAGAGCTGCTGGTATCTTACCTTCTTGCCGTCAGCTGTCTCGAAATGCAGATTGACCTTATTGCGTCCGTAATTGCCGTCACCTATTACCGGGTGGCCCAGGTGCGCGAACTGCGCCCTGATCTGGTGAGTCCTGCCCGTAACGAGCTCTAACTCCAAGTCTGATACACTCTCGCCGTCAGGTCCAACGTCTTCGAATATCTTAAGGATCCTGTACTTGGTAGCGATATCCAAGTCGCCAGGCTGTTTCTCGTCATGGATATAGACTTTGCCGGCCTTGGTCTTCTCAAGGTACCCCTTAACTTCCTTATAGAGGGTTCCGTCCTCGCCCACCGCAGGCTCGCCGCAATCGGGTTCGCCCAAAACGAGCGCCCTGTACCTCTTGGTTACGAGATCGTTCTTAAATAGCTCGACGCAGTCTGCGAGAGCCGCCTTGTTTTTGGCGATAAGGACAAGACCGCCTGTATTCATGTCGATCCTGTGGCAGAGCTCTGCATCCTTAAACTTGGTATTATTCCTGATCTGGTCTATCAGGGTGTCTTCGATGTCGCTCTTGCCGGAATGCACTGCGATGCCCTGGAATTTGTTGACGATGAGAAGTCCCTTTGTCTCAGCGACGATCTCATACATCTTCTCTTGAGTCTTGGAAGGAGCCTTTTTCACATTGTCGAAAAGCTCATCCGGAAGCCATATCTCTACCACGTTTCCGGTCCTTACCGCAATGTCCTTGTTGATCTTCTTGCCGTCGATCCTTATGTCACGCCTCTTAAGCGCGTGGAAGAGATCTGCGGACTTAAGACCCGGGAAGGCCTCAAGGGAAGCCTTTACGACATGAAGTCCGTCCTGGGACCTGTTTACTGTAAAATCACGCATCTGTTGCCTCTTTTGCTTTTTTCCTGCCTCTGTATTCTTTCGCGAAGATAAAGAGACCGAAGAAGATAAAGTCTAACACTAATACCTCAACAAGGTACAGCCATTCGACATGCTGGTTCTGCATGACGTCTGCCGTGAACGTACCAGTAATGATCGGGATCAGATTATTATTCAGGAAGTGCATGGCCACAGGGACCCAGATGTTATTTGTCTTAAGATAAGCATATCCGAAGAAGATTCCGATGAAGACACATGTGATCATCTGTCCCACGATCATCTGCGGAACGGAATCTTCCGTATAGAACATAGTGTCAACCGGTATGTGCCATAAGCCCCATACCAGTCCCAGGAGGATAACTCCAAGCTTCATGCCGAACTTCTTCTGCATGATGGGCTGAAGGAAATATCTCCAGCCGTATTCTTCGCCCAGGAAGGCGATTATGGTCAAGGGGTAATTGATAAACAGGCTGATAACGGAGAGAATGAACATCCTGTTCTGTATGAGCGCTGCGTACTCTGACAAATAGACATTCAGATCGCCGCTGACGATGCCGGAAAGCATGAGCGGTCCGATATTTCTGACGAGGTAAAGCACCACGAACAGGAATATCAGGAAAAGACCTTTGCCTTCATTATTCCTTGAAAGCCCTGCAAACTCGCGTCCTTCCTTACGCGCTGCAAAGTAACCGATCCAGAGAAGAACAGAAGCAATTATCAGGACATACTGGCCGATAATAAAATAGATCTGTGAGAACTGTATTGCAGTCTGTACGCCCGTTATCTGTGCAGAATCGCCGGATGAGCCCAATACTTGGGCAAGATCTATGGAATCTTCAGGTCCGAACGGATTTGCGAGAACGCTCAAAAGTCCCAAAACGATCTGGATCACATAGTTAACAACGATAACCGTCATGAACATCTTCGGTACGCGCTTCTCTCCCTTATAGAAAAGAAGGAATCCCAGAGCGACTGCCGCAGCAGGAGAACACATCTGTGCATTTACGATCTGTGTGAGATCTAAGCCCTTCTGCTTTCCGATATACATCGGGATCATCATTAAGAATGAGACGCAGTATGCGATGGCAACGTATAAGATCAAACGCTTCTTATTGACTGACTTTGTATCTTGAGCATCCATGTCTTCTTCCTCCCGATCACATCATATTATTAGAGGCTTTTTCGCGTCTGTTATGATATTTTACCATAATCAAAGGGACGCCCTTTCCCGTCAATTCGTTCATAAAGACATGCCTGCTCTGATTATTTCGTGATATTATTGCTCTTATGAAAAAGATCGGAAACAGGAACAGATTTATAAGAAAGGCAATAAGCTCTCTGCTCATTGCTTCTTTGTGCGTGTCGGCAGCATCCTGCCAGGCTGAGCCTACAGAGAGCGAGACTTCCGTAAGCTCAGATACCGTCACGACAACATCTGAGACGACTACGGTTACAACAACAACAGAAACAACCGAGACGACAGAGACTACTGAGCCCGAACCCACCGGTCCTGATTTCTCGAAGAGTATTGCCTACAGGCTCTTCCCCGGCACCATCGATGCCATGACGATCGACATGAATGTCAACATCGACGAATACATTACGACCGACGGCGACAAGCAGATCTTCGAAATGTACCGCCTCGCTTCCGACCTCGGGTGGCTTGAGAAGGGCGCTTATACGTACGACGATTACGTGGCAGCCATGGAAGCCAATCCCGAACAGACGAAGATCGGTCATTCCAACTGGTTCGAATATAAGTACGGCGACCACAGAGCGGTATTTACCATAAGCGAATATATTGAAGACATCAAGAAATTCGATTCCCGTCAGGTCTCATGGATCTCTTTCGAATACTTAAAGAACGACCTGGGAATGCCTTACTTCGATGATGCAGGCAGCAATTACGGCCACGGCAAAGTCTTATACGGCTTTAAGAAGCACTACAATAACCTCTGCTACTATGTCAGCGGCCAGCACTGCGTATGCTCCAGGGAAGATGCCATCATCATCGCTTACGGCTTATGGTTCTTCTCCGTCAATCCTGATGACTGCACGGTCTATAGAGACGATTTCGCGAGATTCAACACGAAGAAAGGAATCCAGATCTCTTAAGATACCTGCTTTTTGGGTATCGGTAAAAGTCCCCTTGTAGAAGCTTTATACTCGGCATATCCGGGCTTTTGCGACTGCCTCTTGTCTGCCAGAGGAATGCTTACCGTAAAGAACATTACGGTATTTGAGACAGCGCCGGCAAGAAGCCACCAGTATCCGGGCATGACCGATACGGCCTGGATGCCCACGCCCCACCACATCAATATCTCTCCCAGATAATTCGGGTGTCTCGAATATTTCCAGAGGCCCGTACGGATAAGTCCGTGCTCGCCGCTTTTTCTGTATCTCTGCATCTGAATGTCAGCTGCAAGCTGGAGCGTCGCGGCGCATATGCATACAAAAGCCCCTATGAAGCTTCCGATGTTCCCCTCCACGCCGTTCCTGATCACGTAAACAGCAGGAAGAGTACAAAGATATACAATGAGCGTCGGCATCATGTGAATGCCGGTAAAGTTTATAAACGGATATAATCTGCCATTCTCATTCTCGAACTTGGTATAGCGCCAGTCCTGACAGTTAAGGCCTCCGAAGGTATAAGCCCAGTTGCCGGTAAGTCTGATGCCCCAATAAAATACCGATACCAGGAGCAGGACGGATGCCATCGTCAGTTTGTAATAGCAGGCAAAATAAAGGACTATCACCATCGGCTGAACGCTCCAGTAAGGATCATATACAGAGGCATTTTTGAAAGCGAGGCTGAATATGAATACAAATACGGTCGCTATGATGTCTGCTAATAAAAGATCCAGCCAGAACGGGAAAGGAAGCAGCAGATATGCACACAGCGCAATGACAGATGCCATCAAATAGATGCATGTGATCACGAGCATGGAAAATGACTTGCTCTCTCTGATGGAATCCATAATTATCAGCTGAAATTCTTTACTTTGCCGACAGCGACATAATTGTCAGTAACGGCTCTTAAGTCCGATCCTTCTTCGGCATCCCAGTTTGGCATATAATCGATCATGTATGTGACCTTATCGCCGTCTCTTTTTACGACGTTATAGCCGCCTGAGAAAAACTGTGCCTGTGAGACGGGGCAGTCATATTTAATGCCTTTGCACTCTTCCAAAGTACAGCCCGGGAAATTGATATTCCATATCTCGTTTACGCCGAGAGGCTTATCTATCAATACGGAAACGATCTCCTCTATATACTTGTCGGCAACTTCATGAGGGCCTTCATGCTCTTCGGAGAAAGCTATGGTATGACAGCCCTGGTTTGAAGCTTCAAAAGCAGCGCCGCATGTACCGGAATACTGAATGGAAGGCCCTATGTTATAGCCTTTGTTGATACCGCAGAAAACAACGTCGGGCTTAAACGGGAGAACTGCATTCAAAGCAACGCTGACGCAGTCAGAAGGCGTTCCCGAGGTCGCATATGCATGTACTCCCTCAACGGGGAAATCAACGGGCCATACATCTATTGGTGTCCAGAATGTTGCGGAGTGGGACATCGCGCTGTACTGCTTACAGGGAGCTACTATCCATACCTCACCGAATTTCGAGGCAACTTCCGCAAGTCTTCTTATTCCATCGGAATCTATGCCGTCATCATTTGTGACCAGAATCTTTCTCATCGGAAACCTTTCCAAAACATAGTATCAAGCTATGTTTATATTACCCCAAAACGCCGTAATTACAATGCTTTACAAGCTTCGACGAACCGGGAGACCTTCTCTTCCGTATCGTCTGCCGGCTTATCCTTGGGGTCGACAAGGCTCAAGGTTGCAGCAAGAGAATCCGCTTTTGCAGCTTCCTTTATTGCCTGAAGGCACTTTGCTGAATCACCGCCGCCGCTTGTTACGATGGCCGCGATCTTCTTTCCTGTCAGATCATTGTTCTCGAAAAAAGTACGGAGCGGAGGCGTGAAAGTGCCTGCCCATACCGGTGTTCCGATGATCACGAGATCGTAATCTGCCGCATTAAAGCTATAAGGTTCCAGGTCAGGCTTTTTCTTAAAAGTTACTGCAGAACCGCCCCAGATAAACTGCATCGCGCCCTTGTCGGGATATGCCTTTACAGGTTTAATTCCGATGAGATCGGCGCCTAATTCTTTCGCGGCTATCTCAGCAACATAACGCACATTGCCGTGCATTGAATAATAAACGATCGCAGTCTTCATGATATTTACGATTATCCTTTCAGTTTGTATACGGCATTGAGGTTAAGCCTACGGAAGTTACCGTCATCAGGCGTAAGCTCGCGCTCAAATGGGATCCACTTATGCTCCAGGCAGATGTCCAAGAAGAGCATGAATATTCCGATGTCGATGCTTCCGAAATAAGCGAGTCTGAACGGCGGGATTATGCCGTGCTTTCCGGGTCTTCTGTAACGGTACACCTCGAGCGTTCCGTCGCCTTTGTTTACCACTTTCCAAGGCTGGATATTGCAAGCCGTGGGAGTGAGCCTTACGGCTTCAGTAACGCCTTCGATCGAAGGGCCTTCCCAGAATTCATCAACCGGAACGCGGATAAATGTGGAGAGGTCGCCGGGCTTTCTGAATTTGGAATCGTCATCGATCTTTCTTATAGCCATCATGATGACGTATTCCAGGCCATCGTACTTCCGTTCCTTGGTCCTTCCGACACCGAACCAGAGAGGTCCTATGCCCTTGCCGGTAAGATACAGGTCCAGCTGCTCGCCTATATATCCGATGTTCTGGAGATACCCGGGCTTATTCTCGCTGTAGATGAGGATGCAGTATTCTTCTCCCCTGTTGCAGCTCGTCTGCGCGCCCGGGACGATCTTGATCTTAGTCCTGATGCCGTCGAAAAGCGGGGTAAACTTATACCACATCTCAGAGATCTCATTTAACTCTTCCTGTGTAATGGTCTTACCGTCCGGCTCGCCGTATCTGTGGAAAGATTTGCGCTTGAAGATCAAGTCATAGTATGAACTGTCCATCAGTATGGCCCCCCGAAATAAGTTTTTCCAATGGATATTTTAACATAATAAAAACAGGGCCTGTCCGGACAAATCGTGACAGACCCTGTTGATCTTAATTATGTGAATTATCAGCCCTGGCTCTTAACGTAAGCGAAGAGGAATACTACAGGTGAATTCCAGTAGATCGTTACTTCGTTAAGTGAGTAAGCCTGGTCGCTGTCTGCATAGCAGAGAGCAGGTGCCGTATCTTTAAGAACGTTCTGTGCATAAGGATCTTCGATGTTCTGGTTAGGGCCTCCTGCGACCATTCCCGGAACGGCACTCTTCTTAGCCTGTGAAGGTCTGTGGTGAGGATGCTCTGGAGAGAGCGAACCGAATCCCGTAAGGAAGCAGTAGCCTGTACCGTTTGTTCCGAGGATATAGTTGAGCTGCTGGCTTGCTACCTCACCGCTCCTGCTGTCTCCTGCGATCTGGTCATAGAGGAGCACATACATGGCATTGTTTGCAACTGTCATGTTGCTGCCCCAAGGGAATTCCTTGAGAGAACAATTGTAGCTGTCTGTTGCTGCCGTAGCCTCAACGTCTGCGATACCGCTCATAAAGCTTGCGAGCACTGCATCGTAGAATTTGCCCTTTGTGGGAGATGAGAGATATGCATATCCCGCATAAGCGCTTACGCCCTGCCAGCCGAGATCATTAGCACATGATCCGCCTTCCTGCATGAGCTTGATGAATTCCTCATCGTAGACAAAATCGCCTGTAGCCTTGAAGAGCTCGGCATATGCCCAGAGTCTCTCATCGATATCCTTCTCGTCGGGATATTCGCCTGTTACGATACCGTCAGGGTTCTTGGCACCTTCAATGCTCTTGTGCTTCTCGAGATAATTCGTAGCTCTCGTAGCAGCGTCGAGCAATCTCTGTGAGTAAGGCATGTCGTATTCAGCATAGATCGTGGATGCCAGTGCCATAACTGCAGCGAAGTCTGCTGTGGCAGTTGTGGATACGGGTGTAACGATAAGCTCCTCTGTCTCTTCTTCAGGCATTACGAATGTCGGGAAGTTAGCGCATGTAACCTTGTGGTATACGCCGCCTTCTGAATTCTGCATCTTGAAGAGCCAGTCGAGCTCATATCTTACTTCGTCAAGGACATCGGGAATGCCGTTGCCTGATTCAGGGATGTTGCAATTGTCGTCAAAAGCCTTCGGATAGAGCTTGTAAGCGAGCATCAGGTCAGCAGCGGATTTAGCACCTGTGACAACATATCTTCCGTAGTCACCTGCATCATGCCAGCCGCCGGACACATCGATCTTCTCGCTTGTACCGAAGATCGTAGCCTGGTCCTTGTGGCATTCAGGATGAGCAAAATCGCCAGCGAGGTCAGCTGTAAGCTCCATGCCGCATCTCTGGAGATAGAACATGCGGAGCGTAGCCTTAAATGCTTCATCGTAAACGTCAGCGCCGATCTTAAATTCGAATGATTCCTGCTCGCCTGCCACGACCTTATAAGTACCCGGTGCAGTAACGCTAGAGAAATCAAATCTTGCTTCATTTCTGCCTGTTGAAGCGTTCATGACAGCCGTTGAAACATCACCCTCATAAACGGCGTTGCCGGTAGCGATGTCAACAACGGAAGCTTTGGATGTGATGGCGTCACCATTTAATACAGCAACCTTAGCAGCGTTAGGAAGATATCCTACCTGGTTGAGATTGATGAGTTTTGCGGCTGTGCCGGAAGCACTGTCACCTTCAACATAACCTGTATCGTCGATGCATCTTAAATCGAAATTATCGAAGCAGACTGTGTGCTCCTTGAATCCTGAATTATTTGCAAATTTTCCCATATTGAAACAAAGGCGCGGAGCCGGATCAGTATCTTCTTCCATTGTGAAAACGATGTCGAAATGCTGTACTTCAGGTCCGACATGGATCGTCTCTTCGCTGTATGCGTGATAGTCTCCGCCGTTTACCTGGATCCTGTAGCCTAAGTCACGCTCTACGTTGGAATAGCAGTCGAACTGCATCTCATACTTGCAGTTCTTATAAAGGGCGAAACCGTCATAGTAGAACTGGTTGGACCACTCCTTGATGCCGACCATCTTGCAATCGAACTGGAGTTCGCCCTTATCGTTTACCGTCATCAGGCCGTCGCCGCCTTCGAAATATGTATGCCATTCGTGAGTCTTACTTGAGAAATCGCCGTTGTTGATCATGTTGAATCCCATGATCGACGGTTCGGTCTCAGTAGGTTCAGTTACTTCTGAAGTCTCAGTCTCTGTCTGAGATTCTAAAACGCCTGAATTGCTGCCGTCGCAAGCTGCCAGGCTTAAGAGCATGGAACCTGCAAGGATCACACTTACAATTCTCTTTTTCATAACAAGCCTCCTGTCGGATTCTTTACATTTGAGAATTATATCATCACTAAATGCCAAATCCTATCAAATAAATATATATAACTGTCGTTATTCTCTCGAATAATGCATGTGTTACAATTTACGAGTAATATTCAGGTAAAGAATCCTTGCGATTTATTTTTCGAAGGCTAAAAGGAACGGGTTAATGACGAGGAAGGATCCATTGTTAAAGAGACAGGAATTAATGCCCTATCTATTGATATCAGGCATTTCTTTTTTGTCGGTCGTCATCATAGTTCTGATCGTTTTCGCAACCTTCGGAATGGCACCGTTCGGAGACTACGGACTTCTTTACCGAGACGGCGAGATCCAGATGGTTGATCTCTTCTGCTGGTACAAGGATGTCCTGACAGGAAAGTCATCGATCGCATATACATTTACCAAATCTCTCGGCGGCAGCAACTTCTCTGTCTTCACCTATTACCTGGCATCTCCCCTGTCGCTTCTGGTCGTCTTCTTCAACAAATCCGATGTTCCTCTCTTCATGAACATCCTCTTCATCCTGAAGGCAGCTTTCGCAGCTCTCTTCATGGGAATTTATCTGACTTACAGATTTGAACCTGATACGAAGTCCAAATACTTTGTCTCAGTGATCCTCTCCGTATCCTATGCATTGAATCCTTTCTTCATTACCCAGAGCAGCAATACGATGTGGCTTGACGGCGCATACATGCTGCCCCTGATCCTCATGGGCGCAGAGAAGATCGCGCGCGGCAAAAAGAGCTATCTCCTGATAATCTCCGCTTCTCTTGCCATCTGCTTTAACTGGTACAGCGGAATAATCGATCTGATGTTCTGCTGCTTCTGGTTCGTCTTCGAATCTGCAAGGATCAGGATCGCCGGAAAGAATGACGATAAGCCCTTCTTAAAGCATTTCCTGACAGCCTGCGCACGCTTCGCATTATCATGTATCTGTTCGTTGCTTATAGCTTCGGCGATACTCGTTCCGACGCTTTTGAAGCTCTCCGAGAGAACGCACGGCAAAGGCGGCCTTTCGATGCTCGCTGACTTAAGTTTTATCGGCGGCGTTCACGATGTTCTTCTTAACTATTCATTCGGAATGATAAGCCTCAAAGGAAGCGTGAGCCTTTTTGCAGGAAGCTTTGTCTTGCTTGGCGTCTGCCTTCTCTTCATCGCTTCGGCAAAGCCTCTTAAGGAGAAGTTCTTCTACGGGATCATCCTTATCTTTACCGTGCTCATGTATTTCTGGCAGCCTTTAGTTGCATTGTTCTCAATGCTCCGCGTCGTTGAATCATTCTGGTACAGATATACGTATCTCGGTGTCTTCGCGCTGATCTTCCTTGCATCCTGTTACTACCTTGGAGCTGATAAGGGCAAGATCAGATCATGGATGCCGCCTGTCATCGCAGCTGTTTTCTCCGTATTCGTTACGGTGCTTCTCCTGTTATTCCCGGCAAGACTTTCAGACCAGATGTTCGCACAGTCTCTTGCAGCCCTCACATTCACAGATGCTGACTATGAGATCGTTCCTATAATCTCCAAGATAGTTTTTCCGCTCCTGATATCGCTTATCATGTGCCTTATAACCGCTAACGGAAATAAAAACAAAGCACTTAAGAAGATCTGCGCAGGATCATTGGGACTCCTTATCGTTCTTGAAATATCGTTCGGGCAGCTGATCCTTTCTGACAGCTACACGACTGCAAACGTCGGGTCACTCTCAGACTATATCAAGAACGAAGAAAAGCTTCTTGAATCCATTAACGATGATTCCTTCTACCGCGTTCTTCAGACTTCATACCACAGCATTCACTTGTCCAGATTCCCTGCTTCATATAACGAACCCATGGCATTCGGCTTTAATTCGGTCACATCATTCGTTTCCGATCCGGACGAGAATACCATCGTATTAATGGACAAGGCAGGCTATGCCGCACACAGCGCTACCATAACGGCAACAGTTTCCGAGAACCTTGCTGCAGACAGTCTTATGGGCGTAAAGTATGTGATCCTTCCTTCCGGCGCAGACGATGACTCAGGCCTTGAAAAGCTCACGGGAACTGACGGATTTAAGGATATCTATCTTAATCCTTATGCTTTCCCTGCGTCCTTTGTATATAGCGGTTCAGGCGATTACGACAGCTCATCCTCCTGCCCTGCGTTCTATATAAACGACATGGTCAAGAGGCTTACGAATACCGGCAAAGACTTATTTGTACCTGCCGCATACACATCTTCATCCGAAGATTCAACGGTCATCTATTCAGTTGATATGGGAGATTCTTACGATCCTGATAACTATATCCTCTATGCCAACATTCCCACCAAGACAGATGACGGGGCAAGGCTTACCGTAAACGGCAAAGACTATATGTATTATTCGCAGTTCCTGTCACCTTCGATGGTAAGGATAGTCTCAGACGATAAGAACGTCACGGTCGGAATAAGATTCAATTCAGATTCTGATCCGGAGAGCCTCGTAGATACTGCGCAGTTCTATCTTCTCGACCTGTCAGTCCTGAAGGAAGCGTCAGATGCAGCAAACCTTAAAGCCGCTGATACATCCGTTATTAAGGACGGCTACGGCAGGTTTACAGTCGATAATGCCTCAGCAGGCGAGAGTCTTTTCATCTCCGTCCCTGTCGAGAAGGGCTGGACGATAACACGTAACGGTCAGGAAATAACTGCCGACGTGATCGGTAACACTCTCATGTCGATACCTTTGGAAAACGGCAAGAACGAGATAGAGATAAGTTACAAGGTGCCCCATATGGCAACCGGCCTTCTGGTCAGTGCATTGGGATTATTGATATTTGCTGCGGTAATTGTTTTCGAGAAGATCAGTACTCGTAAACCCAGTAAAACTCATCCCGCTTGCAAAAAGCATAATTGAATTCGCTGTTGCCGTCGAAGTTTGCTCCGCCGTTATTCTGGGTATCAAACTCATCTATGGCCTTCTTCTTAAGCAATACTTCTTCGTCCGTCAATGTGATCTTCGTAACCTTATCCCAGTCACGTCCGACACCGCCTGACGGGAACGGATCCGAAAATTCAACGATCTTAATGTCGCCCTTGTCATCCGTCTCAAGCTTATAAGGCCATTTCAGATTCTCGCCGTGAATGACGCCCTCGCAAAGTGTCGTGTGATAACCCTTATCCTTATTGAGCGATTCGATTATCTCCTTTACGATCTTAAACGCGAACCGGTGGTCAGGATGCCATTCGGCTTCGGATGTCGCGAAAACAGTGTCCGGTCTGACCGTATCGAAAATGTTATAGAGGTCACTCTTAAAATTCGTATAGCAGTACTTGGCGGGCGCTCCCGTATCAAGCGTGTGATAGTCGTAGAGATTGGATGACGGATCTCCATATGTCGAATCGTATCCGCTCGGCGCGTCGAAAACTATATTGGGATCAGAGCATTCATAAAGGCTCTGGATAATGATGTCTCCGTAGCCCATGACATAGATGTTGCTCTTATCGACGCCGAGGACTTCCAATGCCTTCATGGTCTCCCTGATGCGGACGGGTCCTAAGTCCTTATCGAAATAATCGCCGTTAGTAAGGAGCACGACCTTAACTATATCGCCGTTTGCAACAGTCTTCTGAATGGAGCCCGCAAAGCCCAGTATCTCGTCATCTTCATGGGGCGCTACGACCATTGCTATCTTCTTATCGCTTTTATCAAGCTTAAAGCTGTCGAGCGTAATGTCGCCGTCGCCCGGCAGATAGCGGAAAGATAAGTTGCCGCCGCCCTCTTTAAGCGTAACGGTCTCCTTTACGGTGCCGCTTCCGCTCGGGAAACCGACCTTCGTAAAGAAATGGCCGTCAACAAAAAGGCCCAGAGTTCCGGCTTCGCCCTGATTATCATATGAGATGTTTATGTCGTAGTGTGCCGAAGAGGAAATGTCGTAAGCAAAGCTGACCATCGAGCCTTCCTTCGAGATGCTTCCTACGCCTTTGCCGCCGCTGAAATTCCCGTTCTTTACTTTTTTCGAGGACTTGATAAGGCAGGATTCAGCCTCAATGGTGCTGCCGAGATCAAATGCGGGAGCCTGCTTTTCCGCACATCCTGCAACAGGCAGAATGAGCGCTGCGGATAAGGCAAGGGCCTTCCATCTGTTATCACGGAAGAAGGTCAACATCATATTCAAATACCTCATTTGACGTGAATTCATCGCTGTTGCTCCACCAGTACGCAATTCGTTCCATCCTCTCACCGATATAAGCGTCACAGTAAGCTCTTCTGTCTTCGTTATCCTCAAAGAAAGTGATCTTTCCGCTTACATGATTGCCGCCGATCTCCGCGTCACGTTCAGTTCCTTCAGGATAGAACCGGAACATTCCGATAAGGCCGCCGTTATGGACATAACCGTGATCCGAATCATATCCGTCGATATTTATCTTACAGCATACGATGTCAGGGTAACCTGCCGCGCAGACACCGCCCATGAACTGCTCATCCTTGGTATCGCGGTCCGTATCGATGCATACGAGCGTAATATCGGCATTTACCGTATCGATCCTTCCATAGCCGTAGCCGGCAATCCCTCCGACACCGAACATCCTGTCATGTGCCCTGAGATTAAGTCTGCCGGTCACATTGCAGTTTACTATCTTCGAATTGCCGATATATCCGGCAACAGCTCCGATAAAACAGGGCGCATCCGAATCAATGTCGACATCGACATTATTCAGAGTAAGATTCCTGACCTCGGCATCCTCCATGACATCGAACAGTCCGGAAAACTCCGTATCGTATTCTTTCATATTGCCGTCGAAAGTGCTCCTCTTAGCGCTTCCAGTACGGACTACCTTAAGATTTCTTATCTCATGGCCGTTGCCTTCCAACACGCCGTTAAAGGTAAAAGGGACCCAGTCAACGCCGTTAAGATCGATGTCATCTGCGAGGATATATTTCCCTTTGGGATCATTCTTCATGGAAACGAGCTCTTCGGAAGTCCTGACCTTCTTATAGGTCATGAGCTCTAATTTGTGGCCCAGGTCAAATTCAGAGAAAGCAAAATACAGACCGGCGCCAAGTATTACTACGATCAGCGCCGCCAAAAGAAAACCAATCTTGCTCTTTTCCTTGCCCTTTTGAACCATAGGCGAATTATAACATATTAGAAAAAGCCATTATTTCAGACACAAATCATAACCACCCGTCAAACGGGTGGTTTGCACTGAGGCTATAAGCCTCTGTTACC
>LVAT01000014.1 GCA_001604135.1 Clostridiales bacterium Firm_14 | reverse complement strand
TAATATTTCTTTCAAATATCATTTAATAATCATTAAATTTATGTCGTTGAAATTCGTCTCTAAATAAACTATACTTCATTTATCAACAAAGACATTTTTCTATTCCTATTATCCCCATATTTGCGGCCACCCTTTCCCGGGTGGTCGCTCCTTTTATGGGGAAATTTTATAGGATCTTGATCAAACGGCAGTTTTCGATGCCTTCAGCCCAGAATTCCTCTAGCGGTTTATGCTGTACATTGCCGATGATCGCGCTGTTCATAGCGCCGTGTCCCAGGATCAGGACATCCTTGCCTTCGTTTACCAGAGGATATGCAACTTCATCCAGGAACTCATTAGTTCTCTTAAGAAGTTCTTCCAGGCTCTCTGCTCCGCCCTGTGCCACATACTTCTCGGGATTAAAGAAAAGAACCCTTACAGGACACTCAGGCTTCTCAAACACCTCCTGGACGCCTTCATAGATGCCGAAGCCCATCTCGGATAACCTGTCATCTATTATTATCGGGACATCCCTGCCCTCTAAAACAAGCTTGGCAGTCTCCCTGGCTCTTGAAAGCGGAGAACAGTAGCAGACATCAAAGTGAACATCCTTATAGCGCTCACTGGCCTGCCTTGCCATCTGTCTTCCCATGTCATTAAGCGGGATATCCGTCTTGCCCTGGAGCTTGTGAAGCAGGTTCCAGTCGGTCTTCCCGTGTCTCATTATGTATAGCATTGATTATTTGTTTCCGTTCTTTTTGATTATGTCGACAAGCGCATCTTTTTTGTCGGCAAGCGCCTCTTTGCCTTCCTTGACGACGTCAAGGTTCACGAAGAAGAGCTTAACTAATGTCCTGACCTTACCGCCCGAGTCGTTTATCTCTCTCATTCTGGTGATCAGGGCCTTGGCTCTCCTTACGCCCATCTTGGTCATCGAGCTCATGGTCTCGCACCCTGATGCCTCAAAGACCGAGAACAGGTCATCCACGAATACTTTTCGTTGAAGAAAGCTCATCTCATCAAGCCAGGATGACATAGTCTCAGCAAAGGTATCGCTTACCTTGTCAGCCGATGCAAGCTTATAGAATTCCTTGCCTTCGACCTCCCAGGAAAGCGGATTGTGCTGCATTATTCCTTTTTCATTGCTCCTGATGACCACAGGCTCAACCGAGCTCGTCAGAAGCCTTCCGACAATCGAAGTCTGGGGAATATACTTTTCGATCTTCTGCTGAATAAACCTGAACTGTGACGTCTCCAAGATCTCTTTATTGAATCCGAATCCCGGACCGTCAAAGCTGTAGATGTTCTTTATGCGCTCTGCGATATCAGGCACGGTCTGTGATGCTGCATAGATAGCCAGATGTCCGCCTTTGGAGTGGCCCCCCATACGGATATCCTGCGTCCTGCCGCCCATGACCTCCTGAAGATAGAGTACGGCTTCCGTCTCGGCAGGAACCGTCATGTAGCTGAGATTAAAATCTTCCTTCCATCCGATTATCCTGTCATCGGTTCCTCTGAAAGAGATGAAGGCTATGCCGTCTGATGTCTCTATCTCGAGCGCTCCGAACTGGATCTCCCTTCCGATGTCCGTATCGTCTACAAAGTTCGAGAGCATTGCGCCCCTGAACCTGTTGCTGTTAGCAAGAGCCCTTAAGATCGAAGGACAGAAGTTTATAAATGACTTGTCATTGGAAAGTTCCTCTTCCGAATGGCGCTTGAAGAACTGTTTTGAAGCTTCCCTCATTGTTACCTTTCCCTGTCCTTTTCCGGGAACGATATCAGCGAAGTCAATATAAGACAGCGACGACAAAAGCAATGCGTCGATGCAGTTAAAAGGATCTCTAGAGAGAGGCAGGTCGCCTCTCCATGCCAGATAGTCAAGTATGCTTCCCATGCGGCCTATTATAATCCAGATAAGGTCATTTTGACAAAAGAGGTTGCCTCACATGAGACAACCTCTTGAATAATACTTTTTATGCAGTGATTATTATCTTCTGCCTGTCTTGATCGTAAGATCTTCAAGGAATCCCTTAGGACTTCTGATCTCAAGTTCACCCTCAACCTGAACGATCAAGTCGTTTGCAACACCCGTAAGGATCAATACTGATGTACCGGCGAACCAAACGTTCTCGAAACCTGTAAGGATACCGATGATAGTAGGAACGATGCAGACGAGAACGAGGAAGAATGCCTCGATCCAGTTGAGCCTGAAAGCTGTCGTCTTAATAAAATCGGTTGTAGGCTTACCTGATCTGATACCATTGATCATACCGCCGTTCTTGGTGATATTGTTTGCAATCTCTACAGGATGGAAATTGATCTGTGTGTAGAAGAATGTAAAAGCAATAACAAGCAGGAAGTAGATGATGTAGTAGTAAGCACTGCCCGTAAATGTTTCCTTGAGCCAGGTAACAACAGGATTAGTGCTGTTGTTGAAGAACAGGTTAATAATGATCGAAGGAACAGCCAAAAGTGACATTGTGAAGATAACAGGCATAACACCGGACATGTTAACCTTGAGCGGGATATAGTCCCTGTTACCGCCTCTTGTCTGTCTGCCGATAACCTTCTTTGAATACTGGACGGGAATTCTTCTCTCAGCGTTCTGAACATAAAGAACAAATACGATGATGAGGATCGAGATAGCTGTTACCGCGATGAATACAAGAATTCCGACAATAGATCCCAAAACTGCATTCTCAATTGAGTCGCTGATATCAACACACTTCTCATAAAGTGTCCTGGCCATGTCAGGAAGACGTGTAACGATACCTGCGAAGATTATCAAAGATACGCCGTTACCGATACCCTTGTCGTTGATCTTCTCACCTAAGAAGACAACGATAGCAGCACCGGCAGTAAATACTAATACAACGAGTGCTGCATTGAGCCATACAGGAAGAGCGGCATTCAATGCAGAACGTGTTGAATAGCAGAACAGGCAAGACTGGACGAATGCCAGTACGATTGCCGATATACGTGTGATCTTATCCATCTTCTTTCTGCCGGCTTCACCTTCTTTGGACATTTCTTCCAAAGCAGGGATTACGACAGTAAGAAGCTGAATGATAATCGATGCGTTGATGTAAGGTGATACACCAAGAGACAGGATGGAGGCGTGCATAAGTCCACCACCTGAGATGAGATCCATGATGCTACCAAGCTGGCCCCACTGACGGATAACCGTGGTGAACTTCTCACCGTCGATTCCCGGTACAGGTACGAGGCCGCCGAGCATGAAGATGCCCAGGATCATGAAGGTATAGAGCAGTCTTTTACGTATAGACTCTACACGAAAAGCGTTTACTGCAGTATCGAAAATACCATTCATGCCTATTAGCCCTCCGTTGCCGTGCCTCCGGCCTTCTCAATCTTCTCTTTTGCAGAAGCTGTGAACTTTGCTGCTGTTACATCGAGCTTCTTTGTGAGCTCGCCGTTGCCGAGAATCTTGATGCCGTCGTTGTTCTTAGGAAGAGTGATGACGCCCTTTTCAGAAAGAGCCTTAGCATCTACTGCTGTTCCGTTATCGAAAACCTCAAGATCTCCGATGTTTACTTCAATGTAAGCAGGAGCAAATCTCTTGTTGTTGAAGCCTCTCTTAGGGAGACGTCTGTAAAGGGGCATCTGACCACCTTCGAAACCGGGACGTACACCGCCGCCGGAACGAGCGTTCTGACCCTTGTGGCCACGGCCGGATGTCTTACCGTTACCGGATCCGGGACCTCTACCCTTACGATATGCTTTTGCGTTGCCTGCGGAAGTCATTTCATTGAGCTTCATGTGGCACCTCCATTAATTCTCTTCTACGGCTACGTAGTTAACAGCCTTCTTGATCATGCCGCGTGTAGCCTCATTGTCAGCCTTCTCAACAGTCTGACCGATCTTTCTTAAGCCCAAAGCTCTAACTGTAGCCTTCTCGGACTCTCTTGCCTTATTGATGCTTTTGACAAGCGTAATCTTGATGTTAGCCATTTAAAGCGGGCCTCCTTACTTAATCTCGTCAACAGACTTGCCGCGGAGTCTTGCAACTTCCTCGACAGACTTCAAGGACTTAAGGCCCTCGATCGTAGCGTTGACCATGTTATTAGGATTGTTGGATCCGATAGACTTTGTACGGATATCTGTGATACCGGCAAGTTCGCAAACTGAACGAACAGGACCGCCGGCGATAACACCGGTACCGTTTGCAGCAGGCTTCATAACGATGTGAGCTGCAGCGAATTCACCGATCGTCTCGTGAGGGATAGTACCGTTAACGATAGAAACATCAACGATGTTCTTCTTAGCTTCTTCGATACCCTTTCTGATAGCGTCCGGAACTTCGGTAGACTTACCGATGCCCTTACCTACACGGCCCTTTCTGTCTCCGATAACTACGAGAGCAGCAAATCTCATGTTCTTACCGCCCTTAACAGTCTTGGAAACACGGCCGATGTGGATAACGCGCTCTTCGAACTCTTTATCCTTCTTTTCTTCTCTTGAAATGTTCTTAGACTCTAAAGCCATCTAACTTGCTCCTCCCGATTAGAATGAGAGACCGGCTTCTCTTGCCGCCTCTGCCAAAGCCTGTACTCTTCCGTGATAGAGATATCCGCCACGGTCAAATACTACGTCCTTGATATCCTTGGCAATTGCGCGCTCACCGACAAGCTTACCAACTGCTTTAGCTGCCTCGATGTTGCTGCCAACGGATACGGAGCCCTTGATCTCCTTGTCGAGTGTGGAAGCACTAACAAGTGTAACTCCCTTTGTATCATCGATGATCTGAGCGTAAATGTGGCTGTTGCTTCTATATACGCAAAGACGAGGGCACTCTGTTGTTCCGGAAATCTTCTTTCTTACACGAACATGCTTTCTCTTGCGAATTTCGTTTTTATCAATTCTACCAATCATGTTGATTTACCCCCTTTGCGCCTTACTTCTTAGCACCGGTCTTACCTTCCTTGATGATAAGGTGCTCGCCGGCATACTTAATACCCTTGCCCTTATAAACATCAGGAACTCTAAGAGAACGGATCTTTGCTGCTGTCTCGCCTACGAGCTGCTTGTCAGCGCCCTGTACGATGACCTGATTGTCTTTGACA
The DNA here is from genome assembly GCA_001604135.1 of Clostridiales bacterium Firm_14. Classification (GTDB taxonomy): domain Bacteria; phylum Bacillota; class Clostridia; order Saccharofermentanales; family Saccharofermentanaceae; genus Saccharofermentans. The sequence continues at coordinate 41,202 of LVAT01000014.1, read as the reverse complement.
TCGATTGTGATGCCTTCGGGTTCAACCATCTCGATAGGATGTGAATAACCAAGGTTGAATGTAACCTTGTTTCCAGCCTTAGATGCTCTGTAACCTACACCGTTGATCTCCAAAGTCTTTGTGAAACCCTCGTGTACACCGGTTACCATATTCTGAATGAGTGCTCTTGTAAGGCCGTGGAGTGCACGATGATTCTTGTCATCGGAAGGACGAGTAACTGTGATCTGTCCATCCTCCAGCTTTACTGTGATGTCCGGATGAACATCAAGTGAGAGCTCTGCTTTGCCGCCCTTAACCGTTACGTGCTGGCCGTCGATCTTAACATCAACGCCTGCAGGAACGACTATGGGCATTCTGCCGATTCTTGACATAAATTTTTCCTCCTGCTCTTAAGATTTAACCTTTGGGCCGGGTATGTCGCCATGACCCAAGGCTTTTCAGAGATGTATATATTTTAAGAAGATCTCTCTAAGAGACCTTCCCAAAATTACCAAATATAAGCGAGAACTTCGCCGCCTACACCAAGCTTTCTAGCCTGCTTATCAGTCATAACACCCTTAGATGTAGAGATGATAGCAACGCCTAAGCCATTGAGTACGCGAGGCAGATTCTCTTTATCCGCATAGGTACGAAGACCAGGCTTGGAGATTCTCTTGATTCCGGAAATAACCGGCTTTCTGCCCGAATACTTGAGTGTGATTCTGATAACACCCTGAGTATTACCCTCAAGTGTCTCGAACTTCTCAATGTATCCTTCATCAAGGAGAATCTGAGCAATAGCCTTCTTCATGTTGGACTGGGGAACATCAACTGTAGCGTGTCCAGCAGTACCGGCATTGCGGATTCTTGTAAGCATATCTGCGATTGCATCTGTAATCTGCATAATTCTTCCTCCTGTTAAATATGGACAGTTCTAATTCTTAAGAAAGAAAACTGTTACCAGCTTGCCTTTCTTACGCCCGGAATCTCTCCCTTGTATGCCAAATCGCGGAAGCAGAGACGGCAGATGCCGTACTTACGGATATAAGCATGAGGTCTTCCGCAGATCTTGCAACGATTGTGCTGCTGAGTGGAAAACTTGGGTGTCTTCTGAGACTTAAGAATCATTGACTTCTTTGCCATGTGTTATTCTCCTCCAAATTACTTGCGGAAAGGCATGCCCAAGAGCTTCAAGAGCTCGAATGCCTCTTCGTCTGTTCCGGCAGTAGTAACAATGATGATGTCCATACCGCGAATCTTGTCGATCTTATCGTAGTCGATTTCAGGGAACATGAGCTGCTCCTTGATACCCATCGCATAGTTGCCGTGACCGTCGAAAGAGTTGGGATTAATTCCGCGGAAGTCACGTACACGAGGAAGAGCAAGGCTTACGAGCTTGTCGAGGAAGTAATACATATTATCGCCTCTCAAAGTAACCTTGCATCCGATCTTCATGCCCTCTCTGAGCTTGAAGGCTGCGATTGACTTTGTTGCTGTTGTTGCTACAGGCTTCTGACCTGCAATGATGCCCATGTCGCGCATAGCGCTCTCAAGAGCCTTCGGGTTATCCTTAACCTCACCGACACCCATGTTGAGGACGATCTTGTCGACCTTCGGGATCTGCATAGGTGAGCTGTACTTGAACTTCTCCTGAAGTGCGGGTGCTACTTCGGAAATGTACTTATCCTTTAATCTGGTCATTGATTATTCCCCCTTCTTAGCCTTTGAAACCGTATCGATGACCTCGCCGGATCTCTTAGCGATCCTGGACTTTGAACCATCTTCGTTGATACGGTAGCCAACTCTCGTAGGCTTGCCTGTCTTGGGGTCAACGAGCATTACGTTGGATGCATCGATGGAACCTTCACGCTCAACAATTCCGGAAGGAGCTGTCTGTGTTCTGGCCTTCTGATGCTTCTTGACCATATTTACGCCTTCAACGTAAACTCTGCCCTTCTTCTCATCTACCATGAGAACCTTACCCTTTGCGCCCTTGTCCTTGCCGGAAATGACAATGACCTGGTCGTCTTTCTTTACATGAACACTACTCTTAGCCATGTGTCTATTCCTCCTTAAAGAACTTCCGGAGCGAGAGACAGGATCTTCATGTAATCCTTATCTCTTAACTCTCTTGCTATGGGTCCAAAAATACGAGTTCCGCGGGGATTCTTGTCTTCCTTAATGATGACTGCCGCATTCTCGTCGAACTTGATATATGAGCCGTCGTTTCTTCTTACGCCCTGCTTGGAACGTACGACAACTGCCTTAACTACATCACCCTTCTTGACCATGCCGCCGGGAGCAGCGCTCTTTACGGAGCAAACGATAACGTCGCCGATGTTGGCGTACTTTCTCCAAGAGCCACCCAAAACTTTGATGCAGAGAAGCTCTTTTGCTCCGGTGTTGTCGGCAGATCTGAGTCTGGATTCAACCTGAATCATCTGATATATCCTCCTTTAATCGCCTTACTTAGCCTTCTCAACGACACTTACGAGTCTCCAACGCTTATCCTTGGAAATCGGGCGTGTCTCCATAACCTCAACCTTATCGCCCTCGTGAGCCTCATTGTTCTCATCGTGAGCCTTAAGCTTGTATGTTCTCTTCATGATCTTTCCGTAAAGAGGGTGCTTAACGTGCTCTACGACGGAAACTGTGATCGTCTTATCCATCTTGTCGGATGTAACGAGACCGACTCTGGTTTTTCTTAAATTTCTCTCAGCCATTTGTCGTCTCCTCCTTACTTATTAGCAGCGAGCTGCTTCTCGCGCTGAATTGTCATTACTCTTGCGATATCACGCTTAACCTGTGCAATCTGAGCCGGATTATCGAGCTGGTTTGTTGCATGCTGGAAGCGGAGCTTGAAGAGTTCTTCCTTCAAAGAGGCGAGCTCAGAAGAAAGTTCTTCATCAGACATCTTGCGGATTTCTTCAACCTTCATTTGTGCTTTCCTCCTTTACCTTTGCGATAAACTTTGTCTTGCAAGGGAGCTTGTGTCCTGCAAGTCTCATTGCTTCTCTTGCCTGTTCCTCAGTAACGCCTGCGATCTCGAAAAGAACTCTGCCCGGCTTAACTACTGCGCACCAGTACTCGTTTGCTGCCTTACCTGAACCCATTCGGACCTGTGCAGGCTTCTTTGATACCGGCTTATCAGGGAAGATCTTGATCCATACCTTACCGCCACGCTTTACGTATCTGTTGATTGCGATACGTGCTGCTTCGATCTGATTTGACTTGATCCAGCAGGGTTCAAGTGCCTGAAGTCCGTAATCACCGTAAGCTACGAAGTTGCCGCGGTGAGCCTGGCCCTTCATACGGCCTCTCTGCTGCTTTCTATACTTTGTTCTCTTAGGAAGTAACATTAAGCTTTTCCTCCTTCAGACTTCTTTGACTGGCTCTTCTGGCCGAATACCTCACCCTTGTAGATCCAGACTTTAACGCCGATGATACCGTATGTTGTCTTTGCCTCTGCAAATCCGTAATCGATATCAGCACGGAGTGTCTGAAGCGGGATGGTGCCCTCGTGATATGTCTCGGATCTTGCGATCTCGGCACCGCCCAAACGGCCGGAGCACTTTGTCTTGATTCCGAGAACGCCGGGCTGCTTCATAGCCATCTGCATTGCTCTCTTCATTGCTCTTCTGAAGCTTGCACGGTTCTCGAGCTGTGAAGCGATGTTCTGAGCTACGAGGAGTGCATCTGTATCACTGTTCTTGATAACTTCGATATCAACAGTGAATACTCTCTTCTTATCCTTGGATACGTTCTTGTTGAATTCCTTCTCAAGTGCATCCTTAAGAGCCATTCTTCCGGAGCCCTTGTCTCCACCTACGAGTGAAGGACGAGCTGTCTTAACAATAACGTTGATTCTGTCTGTGCCCTTACGGTCGATGATGACCTTGGAAACGCCTGCAACATTTGTGCGGCTCTCGTCTACGGGCTTCTTAGCGTTGCCTCTTGCGATAGGCTCAACAGCCTTCAATACGAACTCACGGATCTTCTGATCTTCGACAAGACAATCGGAAAAGGTTTTCTTGTCGGCATACCAGTGTGAGCTCCAGTCATCGATAACGCCTACTCTAAGTCCATTCGGGTTAACTTTCTGACCCATGCTTAAACCTCCTTATACCCTTTCCTTGAGAACTACAGTAACGTGACTTGTTCTCTTCTTGATCGAACTAGCCGAACCTCTTGCTCTCGGGATGTATCTCTTGAGAACCGGGCCGGGGTTGGAAATGCACTCAGCAACATAAAGCTTGTCTCTGGAGAGGTCGAAGTTGTTGACAGCGTTAGCTTCAGCAGACTTCAAAACCTTTGCGATGACAGGTGATGCTGCCTTGGGAGTGTATGTGAGGATAGCATAAGCATCATCTAAAGACTTACCCTTGATGAGGTTAGCAACTACTCTTACCTTACGGGGAGCAATTCTAACGTACTTAGCTGTAGCTGTTCCTCTGTCTCTACCCATTCCGAGAAGCTTTCTCTGCTTCTTTGTAGGAGTGGGGAGCTTATTTGAAGACTTGGAAGGTGCCGCATAAGCTTCGAGGATCTTCTCGCGGTTCTTCTCAATATTGTCTCTGCTTAAAATAATCTTTTCCACAGAAATTTCCTCCTTATGAGTTAGAAGCGGACTTCTCGTTGCTTGTGTGGCCGCCGAACTTACGTGTAGGTGCGAACTCGCCAAGCTTATGTCCTACCATGTCCTCAGTAACGTATACCGGAACATGCTTGTGACCGTCGTATACAGCGATTGTGTGGCCGACGAATTCAGGGAAAATCGTTGAAGCTCTAGACCAGGTCTGGATGATCTTCTTGTCGTTGGCTGCATTCAACGCCTCGACCTTCTTCATGAGAGCGTCCTGAACGTAATAGCCCTTTTTGGTTGATCTACTCATTGAACTGCCTCCTTATGCCTTTCTAGACTTAACAATGTACTTGCTGGACTGCTTCTTCTTATTACGTGTCTTCTTACCCAATGTAGGAACACCCCAAGGTGTAACAGGGCCGGGAAGACCGATAGGAGACTTACCTTCACCACCGCCGTGAGGGTGATCGTTAGGGTTCATTACGACACCTCTAACAGAAGGTCTGACGCCAGCATGTCTGGACTTACCTGCTTTACCGAGCTTAACGTTCTCGTGCTCAGCGTTGCCGATGGAACCGATCATTGCGCGGCACTTCTCGGGAACCATACGAACTTCGCCGGAAGGAAGACGGATCTGAGCGAAACCATTCTCCTTAGCCATGAGCTGAGCTGAAGCTCCTGCTGTTCTAACGAGCTGAGCGCCCTTGCCGGGATTCATCTCTACGCAGCAGATAACTGTACCTACCGGGATAGAGGAAATAGGAAGAACGTTGCCGTTGAGGATATCTGCATCCGGGCCGCTCTCAACCTTGTGACCTACCTTGAGGCCCTCGGGAGCGAGGATGTAGGACTTAACACCGTCAACATACTGAATGAGTGCCAAGTAAGCTGTTCTGTTAGGATCGTACTCGATTGCCTTGACAGTTGCAGGGATTCCTACTCTGTCACGCTTCCAGTCGATTACTCTGAGCTTTGTACGGTTACCGCCGCCGATATGGCGAACCGTGATACGGCCATAAGAGTTACGGCCGCCTGTCTTCTTCCTTGACTTAAGAAGGCTCTTCTCCGGGTCCTTCTTTGTAAGAACGGAATAGTCAGCTATGGCCATTCCACGAACTGCGGGAGAAGTAGGTTTAAATGTTTTTACTGCCATTTTTTATCTCTCCTTGATTACATTACTGACCAAAACCGAATTCTTCGATTGATGTCTTGTTCTTTGCGCCGGTCTTAACTGCCTTGCCGCCCTTGCCGAGGTATGTAGCCTCAACTGCGTCTGTAGCGATAGTAACAACTGCCTTCTTGTAAGCAGGTGTCGTGCCGGGCTTATTTCTAAGTCTTCTCTTCTTACCGTCAAAGTTTGCAACGTTAACAGCAAGAACCTTAACACCGAAGAGCTTCTCAGCTGCTGCCTTGATCTCAGGCTTCTCAGCGTCAGGTGCAACTACGAATGTGTACTTGCCTTCTTCTGTGCTAGCCATCGTCTTCTCTGTGATGATGGGCTTGATGATTACATCATAGGGGGACTTCATTACTTGTATACCTCCTCGATCTTCTCAACTGCAGCCTTAGTAGCTACGAAGCTGTCATACTTGAGGATGTCCATAACATTGATCGTGTTAACGAGTGCTGTCTTAACATCCTTGATATTTCTTGCAGAAAGCTCTGCGTTTCTGTTTACGCCCTCAAGAACGATGAGTGAAGAATTGCCTGCGCCGATAGCCTTAAGTGCCTTAGCAACTGCTGCTGTCTTAACTTCAGCAAGATCCATGTTCTCGATAACGATCATCTTCTCGGAAGCAACCTTGGAAGAGAGAGCAGACTTAAGAGCAAGTCTCTTGATCTTCTTAGGTACTGTGTAGCTGTATGATCTGGGTGTAGGTCCAAAGATGATGCCGCCACCAACATACTGAGCGGATCTTGTTGAACCGTGACGAGCGCGACCTGTACCCTTCTGTCTGTAGGGGCGCTTACCGCCGCCGGATACTTCGCTTCTTGTCTTTGTCTTCTGTGTGCCCTGTCTTCTGTTTGCAAGCTGATTTCTAACAACTGTAGACATAGCAGATTCGTTGGGCTCGATGCCGAAAATCTCATCGGAAAGCTCGATGGAACCCGTAACGGCACCTGTCAAATCTTTAACATCAATTTTAGCCATTATTTTGTTCCTCCGTCTTATGCCTTAACAGTATTCTGTACTGTTACGATGCCGCCCTTAGGACCGGGAATTGCGCCTCTGATTACGAGGATTCCTCTGTCGCCGTCAACCATGACAACGCTAAGGTTCTGTACTGTGCAGTTAACTGCGCCCATGTGTCCAGGCATCTTCTTACCGGGTACAACTCTACCGGGTGTGGAAGTAGCGCCCATGGAACCGACTCTTCTGTGATACATGGAGCCGTGGCCGTCAGGTCCGCCCTTCTGGCCGTGACGCTTAATATTACCCTGGAAACCCTTACCCTTTGATACGCCTGATACGTCAACCTTGTCGCCGACTGCAAACATATCGGATACCTTGATCTCCTGTCCGAGGCTGTACTCCTCGTCGGGTGTGAATTCGCGGATAATTCTCTTAGGCTCAACGTCAGCCTTCTTGAACTGTCCTGCGTCAGGCTTGTTTACAAGCTTTGCTCTGATGGAACCGGTGCCTACTTTGCAGGCCTTGTATCCGTCAGTCTCTACCGTCTTGTTCTGGAGCACGTACATAGGCTCGCAGCTTATAACGGTTGCCGGAATTACGTTGCCGTTATCGTCGAACAACTGTGTCATGCCGGACTTTCTGCCAATGATGAATTTCGTCATAAAGTTCTTTCCTCCTATTTAGGTTATTGGTTCAACGGTATTCCGAAGAACGTGACCTCGGTTCTTACGGCTTGGCAATCCTGTAAAAACCGATTAAGCCGTTAAGCGTTATTATTTGACCTTTACTTCAATAGTAACGCCTGCAGGCATGTCAAGCTTTGCAATGTCTTCCATCGTCTGGGAGGACGGTGTGTAGACGTCGATGATTCTCTTGTGAGTTCTCTGCTCGAACTGCTCACGTGAATCCTTATTTACGTGAGGTGAACGGAGGATCGTGATGATCTCCTTTTCAGTAGGGAGCGGGATAGGACCGGAGAAGCTTGCATCGTCACGAGCAAGTGCATCTACGATAAGCTTTGCGCTCTCGTCGAGAATCTTGTGATCATAAGCCTTAAGCTTAATTCTGACCATTGTTGTCTTTGTTGCCATTTTGTTGGCCTCCTTCTATAAGCTGTATTTCTTTTTCTCAACCCTGTCGGGAGTGTCTTGGCTTTCCATTCAAAAACCCAGACTATCCAGTTACCTCCTTAAGGCGGCACTTTGGTTCTCTGGGCAGTAACGTACTGCTTCGAACTCTCCGAACCATCGGGTTCTGAGACGGCATCGGATCGTATCCTCTGCCTTCGGCTCCTTCGAAGTTACCCACCTCGTAAGTTATCGCGCAGCTGGCGCCTTACCTCGTGGCAATCTCCGTTATCAAAGCCTTATCACTCGTTTGCAAGGGCATAATACGCCCTGTTTAGACGCGTGCGAAAGGTATTCTACTATCTTGTTTTGGGATTTGCAAGCACTTTTTTACAGTTTTGCCTATATTTTTAGATATTTTTAAGCTCATCGGGCTCAAAAACGTATTTACTGTTGCAAAATCTGCAGACAGTCTCTACCGGCTTGCCGTCTTTTGTGATCTCTTCTATGTCATTTTTGCCCAGAGCGGCAAGTCCTGACAGCATTCTTTCCCTGCTGCAGTTGCACTTGAACTCTACTTCCTGACCGTCAAGATATCTGAGGTCGGGATCACCCATGAAGAGGTCGATTATCTGCGCGGGCGTAAAACCTTCACTGAAGAGGAACGATATCTCAGGGAAACCTGCCGCTCTCTTCTCGAGATAAGATATCTCGTCTTCGCCTGCACCCGGAAGGAGCTGGACCATAAGTCCGCCTGCCTGGGAGACTTCGCCTTTTTCGATCAATACGCCGAGAGATACTATCGACTTTGTCTGTTCGGACTTGGCCAGATAATAGGCAAAGTCTTCAGCGATCTCGCCGGAAACCAGTTCTGATACTCCGACATAAGGTTCCTTAAGGCCGATGTCTCTTACGACCGTAAGGCTTCCCTTGCCTACTGCCGCACCGACATTTATCTTGCCGGGCTTGTGATATTCTGTCGGGACTACGGGCTCCATCGGATATGCCCTGACCTTGAAGCCGTAGTCGGTAACGCAGGTCATGCCTTCCATTGGGCCGTCGCCCCTTATTATCGTTGTCTGTGTATCGCCGGGATTCTTCATCGATTCCGAGATCAGAATGGAACCTGTCATGAATCTGCCCAGAGCCGCCGTTGCTGCAGGTGACATCTGATGCATTTTCCTGGCAGTCTCGCATACGGTCCTCGTGCTTACGCAAAGGCACTTTACCAGACCGCCCAGGCCTTCGGCTCTGACGATGTGGTCTTTTCTTAAATCTTCGGGCGCGCCCGGTACGTAATATGCGTTATCTGCCATGTCTTTTCCTTATATATAAATTATTTACCGAATACGAAGAAGATGCGTTCATCCTTATCCGAAGGTTCTTCCCTGTTAAGCTCTCCGAATACGGCAAGCTTCTTAAGTCCTGCCTTCTCTGCCATTCCCTCTATCTCTTCGGGAGAATAGAATCTGGCAGTAAGCTCTCCGTCATATCTCTCGTAGAGATCATCATCCGTCAGCTCGAAAAGCGTGAGCTCAGCGTGATTGATCCTGTTCTCCTTATCGTAATGATTTACCCAGAGGAGCGTAAAATCATCGTAGTCTTCATAGAAAACATTCTCGCCCAAAGACTTCTCGAAATGATTCTTCGTTGTCGTATCGAGGATGAAGACTCCGCCGTCTTCAAGGCTGTCTGATACGTTCTTAAATATTCCGGAAAGATCATCGGGATCGATAATGTGACCTACTGTATCCATCGTTGAAATGAAGCAGCCGCATGTTGTTCCTTCATAAGAAGTGATGTCAGCGCAGATCCAGGAAACCGTTCCCGTCTCATCTCCTGCCGAAGCAAGTGAGAGCATGTCGGGTGACAGATCGACACCTGTTACATTCAGTCCCTTTGAAGCGAGGAAATTAGTAACGACACCCGTACCGCAGCCAAGATCCGTTACCGTGGGGTCAGATATCCTGCAGTAATCAGTGATGAGACCCAAGATATATGGTCCCCAGGCTGAAGTATCGCCGTTTATCTGAAGATCGTCGTAATGAAGGGCAAGAACGTCGTAGAAACTATCGTCCATGAATGATTAAGGCAGATAGTTAAGAGGATTTACCGTGCCGCCGTTGATACGGACTTCGAAGTGGAGGTGCGCGCCGGTTGATGTGCCTGTGCTTCCGACTTCGCCGATAGCCTTGCCTCTTGTAACCTTCTGGCCTTCCTTGACATAGATGTCTCTGGCATGGCCGTAAAGTGTAGTATATCCGTTGCCGTGGTCGATGATGCAGTAGTTGCCGTAACCGGAACCGCCCTTGTTCTTACCTTCAACAGGTTCTGAAACGAGGATTACCGTACCTGAAGCAGCTGCCATGATCGTATTGCCGTAGCCTGCACCGATATCTACGCCGGAGTGGAACTTCTTTGTCTTATAGACAGGGTGGATTCTGTATCCGTAGTAAGATGTGATGCTTGTCGTATATGTAGGCCAGCGCCATGTGACACCGCCGACGGTCTTTGTTCCGCCGCTGTTATATGTAGTAGTGCCGGCTCCACCGCCGCCTGTAGCTGCATTTTCTTTGTTGTACTGGGTCTGGAGGCTCTTGATCTTGGCTTCGAGCTTCTTTGCCTCAGCCTCAAGCTCGTCTTCCTTCTTCTCCCAGGAATCGATGCTCGTATTAACGTCGTCGATCGTAGCCTCAGTCTGACCGATAAGCTTCTCGAGCTCATCTAACTGTCTCTTCTTCTCATCAGCAATGCCCTGCATCTCTTCAGCGTGCTGGAGCTTAAGGTCTGCCTGGAGCTCAGCATCGTCTAATGCAGCCTGGAGCATGTCTACTGCCTGGGCATCTGCATCTGCAATAAGGGAGATGACTTCCATGTTCGTAAAGAAACCTGCAAGGCTGTCAGACTCCAGAAGGACTTCCAGCGTTGACTTGTTCTGGTATTCGAACATGATCGTAATCCTGTCCGTGAAGAGCTTCTGCTGCTGCTCTAAGTGCTCCTGTGCTTCGATGTATTCATCCAAAGCCTGAGCCTTCTCATCCAAAGCAGCCTGAAGCTGTTCGTAGATAAGCTCATACTGTGCTTTCTGCTCGGCATTTGCCTGATTAAGCTTGGAGAGCTCGCCTGTGAGCTGCTGCTTCTGGTCCTTCAGGCTTGAGATCTTATCCTGAGCCTTCTTGGCTTCAGCTTTTGCATTGTCTCTCTTTTTCTTGGCATTGTTGATGTCTTCCTGAGTGACCTTGTTGACAATGATCGGGACGCCGCCTACTGCAACAACACGCTCTGATGTAAGCCATGAGCTTGATGCCGTTGCTGCCAGACAGCAGAGCAGAGCGACAAGGAACATCGCTGCTTTCTTTATTATCCTATTACCCTTTTTCTCGATCTTCTCGTTTCTTTCAATAGTTTCCGTGTTTATCATAATATGCCTCACACTTTAATATATTGACGTACTGAAATACCGCTTCCTACTGCACCTATTATTAATCCCATGATGACCAGAATGACAAGCTCATGCCACATGAGTGATCTTGTCGTAGCCAGGGAATAAAAGCTTGTCGGATCGATCGAGCTCATTGCCTTTGCATAGACAGAATGATAAACGATCGTCGTGATGGCCCATGATGTCAGAGCGCTGAACAGGCCTACGATGGCACCTTCCGTAATGTAAGGAAGCCTGATGTAGTTGTTGGTCGCGCCGACGAACTTCATGATCTCGATCTCTGAAGCTCTCGAGTAAACGGAAATACGGACCATGTTTGAGATGATGAACAATGCGATTACGAACAGGACAACGAACGACACTGCCGTAGTAACGTTTACGATCCTGGATGCCTTGGTAAGGAACGTCATTACGTTGCTTTCCTGGGCAACCTTGGAAACGCCCGTATATGTCCCGATCTCAGCACATACTTCATTGGCCAGAGCAGGATCCTGAAGCCTGATGCTGAATGTATAAGGCAGATACATGTTGTAATCGAAGTCATCGAGGATGGATGAAGAAGATCCGAGATTTGTCTTGAAGTTGTTGTAGTTCTCTTCTGGAGAAGCCATCGTGTACTCGATGATGTTCGGGTTTTCAGCAAGCTTCTGGGCAACAGCTGTTCTCTCTTCTTCTGTTGACTGGAGTGTCATATATACCTCGATAGGAGGTCTCTGTGAAAGCTTTCTCATGATCCTTCTCGCATTAACGGAGAACATATAGAAAGCGCCCATGATTATGAGCATCAACATGATGGTCGTAATTGAGGCAATGGTTACGAGCGGATGTCTGATGATTCCGCGAAAGCCTTCTTTGATTGAATTAATTAAAGCTCTTACGGTCATTATTCATCATCCTCCGGCATCATATCAATATCGGTTCCGGGCTTGAAATCTGTCCTTCTGACTTTTTTCTTCTTATCAAGCTTTTCCTTGCGCTTTGCTTCCTTCAAAGCAGCCTTTTCTTCCCTCTCCCTGCGCTTGAACTCGCGCTTGATCAGCCTGGTATTGTCAGGTTCTTCGTGGGGATATGACAGATCCTCATCAGGATCGATGTCAGGATCGAGGTTAAGGTTCTTTTTAGCGGGAGCCTTTGCAGGAGCGGCGGGAGCCTTCTTCTCCTCATCGCCGAATGAGAAGGAAGATGTATCTTCAGGGATGTTGATCTCAATGACCTCAGCCCTTTCAGGTTCCTTTACTTCTTCTATGACTTCTTCCTTGATCTCTTCTTTGACTTCTGCAGCGGGAGCAACGGGTTCTTCTGTAGCAGCCTTCACTTCAACAGGCGCAGGCGCTTCGATCTCGGGTTCTTCCTGTTCTGCAGATTCTTCCGTGATCTCGAAAACCTCGGTAATCTCTGTTACCTTCGGTTCGGTCTCTCCGTTAAATATCTCATCAGGGATAGAGGTAATGGGCTTAACATCCTTATCAAGGTCGAATTCGGGCTTGAAGGATTCTTCAACCGGCTCATATTCCCTTGCTGTTGTCTCTCCGAAGAGTACGCCTTCGGGTGCGGGAATCGATTTTGTATCAGCATATTCCGCATCATCATAATCGTCGGTATATGCTTCGTCGTCACCAAAAGCAACCGTGCTTGCTGCAGCACCGCTGTAAAGAGACGTTCTCTGTGACTGCACTGCGAGCGCATCGTGATCAGTCTCGCCCCTGTAGCTGCTGTCCTTCTCGTCTCTTAAGATGAGACCGTCATCGATCTCGATTACTCGCTGCTTCATTCGGTCAACCATCGTGCTGTCATGTGTGCAGATGATTACCGTGGTTCCGCCGTTTCTGTTGATCTCAAGGAGCATCGCCATGATGGCCTCGGATGTCTCCGGGTCAAGGTTTCCCGTAGGCTCGTCTGCAACGATGAGGCTCGGGTTGTTTACCATTGCGCGTGCAATGGCAACTCTCTGCTGCTCACCGCCTGAGAGTTCCTGCGGCAAGCAGTCTGCCTTATCCTTAAGTCCTACTACGGATAAGCAGATCTGAACCGTATTCATGAGGCTCTGCTTGGGTACGCCGATGATCTCGCCTGCGAATGCTACATTCTCGGCGACGGTCTTTGTCTCGATAAGACGGAAGTCCTGATAGATCATGCCGATCTTACGGCGCAAATAAGGTACGAGCGCGCGGCTCATATGTGATATATCGAAATTATCGATAGTTACTTTGCCTGAAGTGGGTCTCTCCTCACAAGTGATGCACTTGAGAAGGGTAGACTTTCCTGATCCTGATTTTCCTATTACAAAGACGAATTCGCCGTCTTCAATCGTTAAGTTGATCCCCTTTAAGGCTTCAACTCCGGAAGCATATGTTTTCTCTACGTCAATAAAATCAATCAATTTGTTTACCTGATCTTGTTGTCATTGGTATCGTTAAGATAGTCAATGTAGGTTCTTACCATAGTCGCCATCTTAAAGAGTACCGCGTCGTCAAATTTCCTTAAGTCAAGGCCTGTCTTGGTCTTAACCTTTTCGAGTCTGTATACGAGAGTATTTCTGTGAACGAACAACTCTCTTGAAGTCTCAGAACCGTTGAGGTCATTCGCGAAGAATGTATCGATCGTGGTCCTGGTCTCTTCATCTAACTGCTTAAATGCTTCGTTGGGGAACACTTCCCTGATGAACATCTCGCAAAGCGGCTTAGGGAGCTGATAGATAAGTCTGCCCAAACCGAGCTTGTCATATCTGGAGAGGTCTGATTCGCCGTCGAAGATCTTGGACACCTTAAGAGCCGTCATGGCATCCGAATAAGACTTGCTGATGTCCATGAACGAACCTACAACAGAGCCTACGGCAACCTTAGCCTTGCAGCCTTCTGATGTGAGGCATGCCAGTACGGACTGTGAAGTTTCCTCGATGAAGCTGTCCTTTGTATCCTCACTTACCTGTGATTCAAGAGCGTCGATGATTACGATCGCTGTCGTGTCATCCATTGAGATGACCGTAGCAACATCGGAATCCGTATAAAGGTTCTGTAATATCTCGAATGCCTCGGCACTCTGCTCTGCGCCTGTCCTTACAACGAGAACGAGCCTCGGATTATTGCAGTCGATCTTATATCCTCTTGCGATCATGGGGACTTCGGATCTGATCTCGTTGTCGAGCAATACATTACGGATGAAGATAGCCTTCTCCGCATCAGTGCCCTTCTCCTTAACGAGTGTCTTCATCCACTCGGCAATGAGCTGCAAAGAGATCTTCGCATCAGGATCAGTGCTCTCGATATAGAGGATGTACTTGAGCTGTTCTCCGATAAATACTTTCAGATAAGTTCTGTCAGCGGTGGAAGCGAAAAGGTTGTCTGATGAAACAACGGCTCTGAAAGAAGGATCTGTCTCTTCTTCACCGATCTCATTCGTTGCAGCTAAAATCTTACCGGCCGTATCAATCACTCCGCAGTTAACGGAAATAATTGTCTTTACCTGACGCATGCATTTTTTGATCTCTTCCATGGTTTCCACCTCTCAAGAAGCAATATGAACGTCCATAAAACGCTACATTAAATCATATTATTTTTCTTTAAAAGGTGCAAGTTTTATGGGCAGAACTGACACTGATTTGCCACACAAAAAGAGGCCGTGAACTCTTATTTAGAATTCACGGCCTCTGAATTGAGGTTCTAAGATTAATTACTATTAGGAAATGATGCTCTGCTCTGTATCCTTGTCGAAGAGGTGGATACGGTTGGAGTCAACTGCAAGGTCAACAACCTGACCAACTGCGGACTGGGATGTTGTAGGGTCAACGCGGCATGTGAGCGGGAGAGATCCGTTAACTGTGACATAGAGATATGTCTCAGCACCGAGCATTTCTACGACGTCTACGTCAGCTGTGAATGCTGATTCAGGGTGATCTGTTACGTATGTGATATCGTCTGTGATAGCCTCAGGTCTTACACCGAAGATAACTTCCTGACCGTCGCGCTCCATAACTTCCTCAACTGCATATCTCTCAGGAAGCTTGATCGTAACGTTCTCGAAAGAAACGAATACGTCAGAACCCTCAACGTTGATAACAGCATTGATGAAGTTCATAGGAGGCATTCCGATGAATCCTGCAACGAATGTGTTAACCGGGTTGTCATAGAGCTCCGTAGGAGAGTCAACCTGCTGGATGAAGCCGTCCTTCATAACTACGATTCTGGTACCCATCGTCATAGCTTCTGTCTGGTCGTGTGTAACGTAAACGAATGTTGTCTTAAGTCTGTGGTGGAGCTTTGTGATCTCAACACGCATCTGTACACGGAGCTTAGCGTCCAAGTTGGAGAGAGGCTCGTCCATGAGGAAGACCTTAGGGTCACGTACGATAGCACGGCCGAGAGCAACTCTCTGACGCTGACCACCGGAGAGTGCCTTAGGCTTTCTGTCTAAAAGGTGCTCGATCTCAAGGATCTTAGCTGCTTCCTGAACACGGCGGTTGATCTCGTCCTTAGGCATCTTTCTGAGCTTAAGTGCGAAAGCCATGTTGTCACGAACTGACATGTGAGGATAGAGAGCGTAGTTCTGGAATACCATTGCGATGTCTCTGTCCTTAGGGAGAACGTCGTTTACACAACGATCGTCGATATAAATTTCACCCTCTGAAATATCTTCGAGACCAGCGAGCATACGGAGTGTTGTTGACTTACCGCATCCGGAAGGTCCTACGAGGATAACGAATTCCTTATCTGCTACGTCAAGATTGAAATCTGAAACTGCGACAACGCCGCCTTCATACTTCTTGTAAACGTGCTGGAAAGATAAACTTGCCATAACTTATAACCTCCAAAAATAGCCCACCCATATGTGGGCAAGATAACTACGAGAATAGTATCAAAACGCAAATTTCTTTACTATATGACACACTCAACAAAAAAAGTTTTGCTATTTTGGCATAGTAATTTCCGTTGCTTGGTAAATATATCAATTGCCCTTAAATTATTTTGTGTGTGTTGTACAAGAAAAAGCGGCAAATCTAATAATTTGAGGCATTTTTCGCCTTTTTCGGAATTGTGCAATATATCTTTTCAGGCCCGAAAAAAGGACTTTTTATGTTACGTTTCAATGAACTTTAACGGCATTTTATAAACATTTGCTGCTTATGCGTTATTATGCGGGAAGATCCCCACGGATAATATTATGTAATATATTTATGCAGGTTTCAGTTGACTTTTGAATATTTATGCATTATATTGCATAAATCAAACATCAGGGTGGGGATTATTCACCCTAATCGGAGGCAATTAAAATGGCGGTTGAAGAATCTGTAAAGTATGTGTCTATTATAGGATCCACAGGATATGTCGGTGCGGAACTCGTAAGAGGTTTTGCCGGACACCCCTGCTTCAGATTCCGACATCTTACAAGCCAGACTTTTGCAGGCAAGCCTTATTCAGAGATCTATCCCGAATTCAGGGGCATCGTAGACGTTGTCTGTGAAGATCTTCCCTATGAGGAAGTTGCCAAGGATTCAGATCTGGTCATCACGGCACTCCCCCACGGAGTATCCGCAAAGATCGTTCCCGAGCTCCTTAAGGCAGGCGCAAAAGTAATAGATCACAGCGGTGATTTCAGATACAAGGATCTTGCTACATATGAGAAGTCATATAAGCTTACCCACCCGAATCCGGAGCTTCTCGCAGAAGCAGTTTACGGAATTCCCGAGTTCTACAGAAATGAACTTAAGACAGCTAAGCTCGTTGCAAATCCCGGCTGCTATCCGACATGCTCGCTCATAGCACTGGCTCCTTTCCTTAAGAATCATCTTATCGACGAGGATTCCATCATCATCGATGCGACATCAGGCGTAAGCGGCGCAGGCAGAAAAGCAGATCTCGCATATGCATTCTGCGAGACAGACGAAGCTTTTAAGCCCTATGGTGCCGTAGGACACCGCCACACAACGGAGATCGCCGAGCAGTGCTCACTTCTCGCAGGAAAGAATCCGGGAGACATCAAGGTAACCTTTACTCCCCATCTGGCTCCTTTCAAACGCGGAATGCTCGCAAGCATCTACGTAAAGCCCTCAAAGGATTTCACGGACGTATCCTCTGAAAAGATCAATGAGATCTACAGTGAATTCTATAAGGATGAGAACTTTGTAAGAGTACTTCCCGGAAAGACGCTGCCGGACGTAAAGGCCGTAGCAGGTTCGAACTATATCGACATCAACGGTGTTTTCGATCCCGACACAGGAATGATCAAGCTCTTCTCGGCACAGGACAATCTCGGCAAGGGCGCAGCGCTCCAGGCAATCCAGGCAGCAAACGCAATGTTCGGCTTCGATGAGACGACCGGACTTAAGAATATCGTAAGAGGTATCTGATTATGGCAGGACAGAAAGAAAATCCCGTTATCACGGGAGACATGAAAAATAACGTCGACAGGGCTTCGATCCTTATCGAATCACTTCCCTACATCAGAAAGATGAGGGGTCAGACCTTCGTTATCAAGTACGGCGGAAATGCAATGATCAACGAAGAGCTGAAGCAGTCTGTCATGGACGATATCACGCTCCTCAAGTACATCGGCATCAACCCCGTCATCGTTCACGGCGGCGGACCTGACATCAGCGACATGCTCAGCAAGGTCAACAAGGAGTCCCATTTCGTAAACGGCTTAAGGTATACAGATGAAGAGACTATGGGCTATGCCCAGATGGTATTGATCGGCAAGACCAACAAGGACATCGTTTCCACTCTCTGCGGCAAAGGAGCTAAGGCCATCGGTATCTCTGGTATCGACGGCAACCTCATCGAAGCAGAAAAGCTGACTGAAGATGCTGAAGGCAACGCCATCGACATCGGTTATGTAGGCAAGATCAAGAAGATCAACACCAAGGTGATCTCTATGCTCGCAAATGACGAGTATATCCCCGTCATCGCTCCAATCGGCGTCGGCAAGGACGGCGAGAGCTATAACATCAATGCAGATACTGTCGCAGCTGAAGTAGCCGTTGCACTCGGCGCTTCCAAGCTAATCACGCTTACAGACGTCGGCGGCGTCTTAAGAAAGCTCGAAGACGGTTCTGACTACATCATCCCTGTTTTGGACGAGAAGGACATCAAGGATCTCGTCGAGGAGGGCATAATCAAGGGCGGAATGATCCCGAAGATCGAGGGCTGCCTTGATACGGTATTGCGCGGTGTCGACCGGGCACACATAATAGATGGAAGAATACCTCATTCTATTATTCTCGAAACATTTACCAAGAATGGTATCGGCACTATGATCGTAAAGGAGAAAAAGGAACATTATGAGTATAGAAAATGATCTCTCCCTGATTCAGGACTACGACAAGAATTATTGTCTTCAGGTATTTAACCTCCTCCCTGTTGCATTCACAAAGGGCAAGGGCTGCTATCTCTATGACACCGAAGGCAAGAAATATCTGGACATGATCGGCGGTATCGCAGTTAACTGCCTGGGCTACGCTCATCCGAAGCTCACATCGGCGATCTGTTCACAGGCTAAGAACATAATCCACGCCTGCAATTACTACTACATTCCGCAGAAGTCAGAGCTCGCTTACAGGCTCTGCCGCGCAAGCTTTGCAGACAAGGTATTCTTCTGCAATTCCGGCGCAGAAGCAAACGAAGCGGCAATCAAGCTCGCACGCAGTTTCTTCTACTATAAGGATATTGATAAATACGAGATCATCACGGCTACCATGAGCTTCCACGGAAGGACCATGGGAACCGTTGCCGCTACAGGCCAGGAGAAGTTCCAGAGGCCTTTCTCTCCCAATCTTCCGGGATTTGTCTATGTTCCTTATAACGACATCGATGCAATGATCGAGGCAGTAACACCCAAGACAGCTGCCATCATGCTCGAACTCGTTCAGGGCGAGAGCGGCGTTCATCCCGCTGACCTGGAATACATCCAGGCAATCAAGAAGCTCTGTGTCGATAAGGGTATCCTTCTCATCTTCGACGAAGTTCAGACAGGCGTAGGACGTACCGGCAAGATGTTCTGCTATCAGAACTACGGCGTGCAGCCCGACATCATGACACTCGCAAAAGGTTTGGGCGGCGGCGTTCCGATCGGTGCAATGCTCACGACAAATGCAGTCGCAACAGGCATGAAGCCCGGTGATCACGGTTCGACATTCGGCGGAAATCCTCTGGCTTGCGCAGCAGGAAATGCCGTCATGGAGACGATCGAAGAAGAGAACATCATCGATAACGTAAGAGAAGTAAGCGAAGAACTTTTCGAGAAGCTCAATAAGTTAAGGGCTAAATACAACTGCATCCGCTCGGTAAGGGGCAAGGGTCTCCTCATCGGCATCGAATTCGATGACACGATCACGGCCCAGGGCATGCGCGAACAGTTATTCACCATGGGCATCCTCGTAAGCGCCATCGGCAAATCGACGATCAGGCTTGCACCTCCGCTCATCATTACCAAGGTTCAGGCAAACCAGTTCATCAAGGCTCTTGATAAGATCCTCAAGAACGTACAGGGCCCCAAGAATGTCTTCGAAAAGATCAAAGACGCCATCCCTACCAAAAAACAGATCAAAGAGTCTGCTGCAAGCGTAAACAACGCAAAGATCGACAAGCTCGACCAGTTAGGGCTTACGGACGGCAAAGACGTCAAAGACAACAAAGACATAGACATTATCGACAACGACGATCAATAACCGACAACCAAGGAGTAATTACAAATGAAGCATTATATTGATTTCCACAGAGACGTTTCTTTTGAAGATCTTGATTATCTTTTGGACGTTGCAGTAGACCTTAAGGCAAAGACAAAGGCCGGCATCGAGCACCACCTTCTTAAGGGCAAGTCCCTTGCCATGATCTTCACGAAGTCCTCCACGAGAACAAGAGTCTCCTTTGAAGTCGGCATGTATCAGTTAGGCGGTCAGGCACTTTTCTTAAGCAACAACGACATCCAGATCGGCAGAGGCGAGACCATCTACGATACTGCTAACGTTCTGTCCGGCATGGTCGACGGCATTATGATCAGAACATTCAAGCATCAGGACGTTGAAGACCTCGCAAAGTACGGAAAGGTTCCTGTTATCAACGGTCTTACAGATGACCAGCACCCTACACAGGTATTGGCTGACCTCCTTACGATCAAGGAGCACAAGGGTGCACTTAAGGGCCTCAAGATGGCTTACTTAGGCGACGGAAACAACATGGCCAATTCCCTCCTCCACGCTTGCGCAAAGGCAGGAATGGACATCTCCGTAGCTTCCCCTAAGGCTTACACCTGCCCTGACAAGTATGTGCTCGAAGCTCAGGAAGATGCGAAGGTAACAGGCTCCAAGATCCTCATGACTGAAGATCCTTTCGAGGCAGCTGAAGGCGCTGACGTTATCTATACAGACACATGGACATCAATGGGCCAGGAAGCTGAGAAGGCTCAGAGAGTTGAGATCTTCAAGAACTATCAGGTCAACTCCAAGCTCATGGGCGTAGCTCATAAGGATGCCATCTTCATGCACTGCCTCCCTGCTTACAGAGGCTATGAAGTAACAGAAGACGTCATCGACGGACCTCAGAGCGTTGTATTCGACGAAGCAGAGAACAGACTCCACGCTCACAAGGCAATCCTCGTAAACTGCTTCCTTAACTGATGAAAGACAGTCCCGTAATAAGAATCGCAAGCGTCACTGACGCACCTGAAGTATCGCGCCTCTTAAGAAGCGCGATGCTTACTTATTGCGCGGATTCGGGCATATCTTCTTCGATGCTCGAAGCGATGACCGAGAGCATCGAGAGCGTTGCCGACAGAATATCAAGGCAGACCTGCCTCGTGGCTGAGACCGGCGGCAGGATCGTCGGTTCCATCTGCATCAAGGAATGCCCCAATCCCCTTGTCTACAATTTCTCGGACAAGACTTTCGAATACTTGAAGGACATGGGCAAGTCTTTTTACATCTCCAGATTTGCGGTGCTCGAAAAGTTCAGAAAGACAGGCCTCGGAATAGACCTCATGACGAGAGCCGTTGACCTCGCACGCGAAAAAGGCGCGGAATGCATACTCCTGCACTCTGCGGCAACCAATAAAAACATGGTCGAATTCTACGGTAAGAGAGGATTCGAACTAATTGATTCTGAGAATTCCAGAGGTTATATGAGAGGCCTTTTTGCCAGGAGATCAGATAGTCTTTGACAGGAACAGATCGCAGTCTGAGAAATCAGGATCGTTCTTTATCTGACCGTAAGCTTTATCCCTGAGATCAATGCTGTCATACATCGCGAAAACGGCGCTGCCGGAACCGGTCATGCGGCTGTATCTTGCGCCTGTGGCAAGAAGCGTCTCCCTTACTTTCTTTATCAGCGGGACCTTCTCCTCCGACGGCATTTCGAGATCGTTCGTAAGGAGATCTCCGCCCTTAAGGAATCTTGTAAGGGCATCGCCCTCATCTTCATTAAGTCCTGCGATATATGCCTCATAGCGGTCTTCGTCGAATGCCGGCAAAGGCTTGCTGTCTATGGCATGGAAGCACTCGGGAGTTGATACTCCTTCCTTGGGTTTTACGATAAGAAGCTGAATATCGGAGAGCGGTTCTACTACCCTTATGTCCTCGCCTACTTTCTCGCAGAGGCATGTTCCGCCGTAAAGGAAGAACGGAACGTCAGCACCGACATTTACAGCCAGCTGGTTAAGCTCTTCGTCCGTGAAGGGACATCCGAAATGCTCCTGAAGGACCATGAGGACCGCTGCCGCATCAGAGCTTCCGCCGCCCATTCCCGATTCGGAAGGGATGCGCTTGGTAAGGACGATCTCAATATAAGGAAATTCGTTTCTCTGCCACTTCTCAGCGCCTTCGATCGAAGGGTCATTCACGGCCTTCTTGCGGAGCGAGGACAGGAATCTGTCCTTTGCTTTGCTGCAGAGATTCTTCTCGGGATCGATATCATTTCTGCCGATGCACTTGATGTCAAATCCGCTCTCGCGCTCAGGATAGATGTTGATCGTGAGGTTATCTGCAAGATCTATTTCCTGCATTATCGAATATAAGCTGTGATAGCCGTTTGGAAGTATCCCGCGAATACGCAAGAAAAGATTCAATTTGGCATTAGCTGTTATTTCGTAAGAATCCATGATGAACTCCTGAAAGATCTGACAAAAGAAAGGTTTGTAATTTAATTTTACCCTTATGGGCATGATAAATCAAAACCCGGAGCCTTAAGGTACCCCTCAAAGCCCAACAAAAAAGCACTGTCAAAACCTGACCAAATCAGTTCTGACAGCGCTTTGTGATTAGCTTAATAGTTCAGGATCAGACTGCTACTTCTTCCTGTGACTTCTCAGGCATGATGCCTACTCTGACTGTTCTTGTGAGAACATCGATGTATGAGAAAGATACGAGAGACTCCTTGCCTGCTTCATTCTTGCAAAGCATTGTGAAAACATTGGGATAGCAGTGCTCTACTGTACCGATGTATGTGATGATCCTCTTGCGTCCGCCGTTGGTCTTGCAAACTATACGCTTGCCGATGAGCTCTTGAAACTTACCCTTGCACATTTCCAAATCGGAACTGATAATCATACGTCTTCCCTCCACCAGGAGAATTGTTGATAAATATTGCAAACGCCTTAAAGGAACATTACGGAAATATTACCAAACTTGCACCAATGCTAACATTTCCTTGACATATTGTCAACGCGGAAACACAACATTTAGTAAAAAAACACCAGTAATCTCACAAAATATAGTGGTTAGGTAGAAGTTTTTCTATTTTCTTACAGAACAGCTTTTAACTCTCATTGAAAAGGCTCTCTTTTTACAATACAATCGTAGCATTACTCTAAAAACTGATAGGAGAGGTCAAAAATGCTTAGTGATATCGAGATAGCCCAGAGTGCAAAGATCAAGCCCATCGCAGAAGTTGCAGAGCAGGCAGGAATAGATCCTGATAAGCTCGAATTCTACGGAAAATACAAAGCAAAGCTCCCGTTAAACTACATTAGGGATCTGCCTGAAAGACCCGGTGCCAAGCTCATTCTCGTTACCGCGATGAATCCTACGCCGGCAGGCGAAGGAAAGACAACAGTAAGCATCGGCCTCGCACAGGGCTTAAAGCTTGTGGGCAAGAATCCTATCCTGGCATTAAGAGAACCCTCATTGGGACCTGTATTCGGCGTCAAGGGCGGTGCCTGCGGCGGCGGTTATTCTCAGGTCGTCCCCATGGAGGACATCAACCTTCACTTCACAGGTGACCTCCACGCTATAACGACTGCAAACAACCTTCTTGCAGCACTCATCGACAATCACTTATTCCAGGGCAACAGCCTCAACATCGATAAGGACAGGATCTTGTGGAAGAGATGCCTCGACATGAATGACAGGTGCCTTCGTGCAGTTACTGTCGGTGTCGGCGGTGGCACAAAGGGCGTAACGCGTCCCGAGATATTCCAGATCACGGCAGCTTCAGAGATCATGGCGATCCTCTGCCTC
Source organism: Clostridiales bacterium Firm_14 (assembly GCA_001604135.1). GTDB lineage: Bacteria > Bacillota > Clostridia > Saccharofermentanales > Saccharofermentanaceae > Saccharofermentans. The sequence goes on along the minus strand of LVAT01000014.1, from coordinate 17,559 downwards.
GCAAAGGACATGGATGACCTGAAGGTAAGATTAGACAGGATCGCAATCGCTTACGACATGGACGGAAACATCGTAACAGCAGGCCAGCTCGGAGCAACCGGAAGCCTTGTTACATGCCTTAAGGACGCTATGTGCCCTAACCTCGTCCAGTCCTTGGAAGGCGTTCCCGCACTGGTTCACGGCGGACCTTTCGCGAACATCTCACACGGCTGCAACACATGCATCGCAACTAAGACAGCATTAAAGCTCAGCGATATCGTAGTTACCGAAGCAGGCTTCGGTGCAGACCTTGGCGCTGAGAAGTTCCTTGATATCAAGTGCAGAGATCTCGGCATCTGGCCTGATCTCGTAGTAATCGTTACAACTGTAAGATCTCTTAAGTACAATGCCGGCATTCCTAAGGCAGAGCTCTCCAATCCTAATCCGGAAGCAGTTAAGGCCGGCCTCGCAAATGTTTTGAGACACATTCAGAACATGCAGAATTTCGGCATCCCGGTTCTCGTTGCATCCAACAGATTCCTTACGGATACCGAAGAAGAGCTCGCCATCGTTGAGGAAGCATGCAAGGCTACGGGTGCAGAATTCGCTCCCGCAGAGATCTTTGCCAAGGGCGGCGAAGGCGGTATCGATCTTGCCAACAAGGCACTTTCGATCCTTGATCAGAACAAGCCGAAGAATCCCGTTTACAGCTACGAGCTTACGGATTCCGTCGAAGAGAAGATCACAAAGGTCGCTACAAAGGTTTACGGCGCAGGCAAGGTAGACATCCTTCCCGAAGCACAGGCTAAGATCAACGAATTCGTTGAGAAGGGCTACGGAAACCTCCCTATCTGCATTGCAAAGACACAATATTCGCTTTCCGACGATCCGAAGAAACTCGGCAATCCGGAAGGCTTCACACTTACTGTCAGAGACTGTTATATCTCAGCAGGCGCAGGTTATCTCGTTATCCTCACGGGTACTATCGTAACCATGCCGGGCCTTCCCCCGCACCCTGCCGCAATGGATATCAACATCGATAACAATGGCGTAATTACGGGACTGTTCTGATATTTAATGGTAAGACCGAATCCGACATTTCTGAAAAAGGCCGAAGGGATAAAGACATCCCGCAAAAAGCGCACGCTCGTGATCATTCTGATACTGCTTGCGATTACTTTCGTAGTAGTATTCATAAGCTCCATAGCGTCCGCACAGGATACTTACAGGCTCATGTATCCCGGACTTGTCGGTGCGGCAACCAGTACGACTACCGCTTATTCGGCATATCAGAGACCGGTACACACAACAACCGAAACAACTACTCAGGTTACGACGACTGCAACGACCACCGTACCGCATGCGGTGCTCGCTGCAACGCCTACGCCTACGCTCTCACCTGAAGGCACGGGCCGTTCGCAGGACAATGCGCCTGACCCCTTCATGGAGGACAGGAACTTCAGCTTTAAGCCCATTGAGATCCAGACTGCATCCTACCAGCAGCGCGCCGTGTATCTCGATGAGCTTAAGGAACAGGTTGAGGCTTATCAGAGAAACCACACCAATATGAGGATCTGCTTTGAGTTCATCTCATTGTCCAGCGGCGAACGTCTGGGCGTAGACGAGCTCGACCCGGTCCTCCCTTCAGGCGCAATGGCCATCCCGATCGCCCTCGTTTATTACGACAAGAACGCCGGCATAACAGGTCCCCTTTCCGAGATCGTTACCTATGACGGAAACTATAAGGGGGCGCGCAATTCCTCATACATCGCAAAAACATACTCCTACGGCAAACAGTTCTACATGAGGACCATCCTCTATTATTCGATCGCAAAGAACGACAGCATCGCTCTAAATTACCTGATCAACAATCTCGGCGGAATGGAAGAAACGCTTGCAGCGATCAAGAAGATCAGCGGCTATGTCTCATACGATGACAAGGTCATCTATAAGGATTACAGCGGCAAGGAATTCCGTACTTCCGGAACGATTTCCTGCTATGACATGGGCCAGTATCTCTCCTACATCTACCGCACATTCACGATCAACCCCCAGGTAAACCAGCGACTTGTAAACGACCTCGCAGCAAACGAGATCGAATCTCCTCTGGCTGCCGCTTTCCCCCAGGATACGAGGATCCTTCACATTCTCGGCCGCAATACCGAGCGAAAGGCATACATGGAGTGCGCGATCGTGGATTACAAGGAACCTTTTGCGCTCATCATCTACGTCGAAGCCTATAATTCAAGTGACGCAGGCACGGCTATAGCCACACTCGGCAGTTATACGCAGAAATATATTGAGCAGTGCTATAAATAAGCGAAAATAGTCTCGCTTTCCGTAGATTGTCCTAATAATAGAAGTGTCATATTTTTCTTTTATGTTATAATTCATGTGTTTGAAATACGAGTTCGTCCCGCGCGGTCTGCCGCCGGCCAAGGTCCCGTGCGATTTCGGGCTGTGAACCCTGTCAGGTCCGGAAGGAAGCAGCAGTAAGCGGTTTACGGAGTGCGCCGCGGGTCAAGCCTTACCGACGGCAGTTCGGGCGGGACGAACTTTTTTATTATTTGCTTTTGAAACCGGCTTAAGGAACTAATTATGGAAGATCATATCGTTCTCTACAGACAATATAGGCCCCTTACTTTTGATGACGTAGTAGGTCAGGAGGCCGCTGTAACCGCATTAAGGCAGTCAGTAGTCTCTAAGAAATTAGCTCATGCCTATCTTTTCTGCGGTCAGCACGGTACGGGCAAGACCACCATCGCCAAGATCTTCGCCAGAAGCGTCAACTGCGAGCACCCTGTTAACGGCAATCCCTGTAACGAATGCCCCACATGCAAGGGCATCTTAGACGGTTCCATCCTTGACGTAACGGAAATGGATGCTGCTTCCAACAACGGTGTCGATGACATCAGGCCGATCCTTCAGGAAGTAAATTTCGCTCCCACCAGAACAACTTACAAAGTTTATATAATCGACGAGGTCCACATGCTCTCAAAGGGTGCTTTCAATGCTCTCCTTAAGACCATCGAGGAACCTCCGAAGCACGTTATCTTCCTTTTCGCGACAACGGAATCAGATAAGATCCCCGCGACGATCATTTCACGTTGCCAGAGATACGATTTCAAGAGGATCCCGTTAGATCTCATTACCGGAAGATTAAGAGAAGTCTGCGGCAAGTCCGGCATCAAGGCTTCCGATGACGCCCTCCGCCTCATCGCATCGAGATCAGACGGCGCTCTCCGTGACGCGCTCTCCCTGCTCGACCAGATTTCTGCCATCTCCGGCGGCGACAAGGAGATCTCATCTCAGGACGTCGAGAAGATCACGGGCACCGTTGACAGTTCATTCCTCTTCAAGATGGCTAACTGCCTTATCGATGCCAGATTCGACGAACTCATCGATCTTTGCGAGATCTTAAATGCTTCAGGCAAGAACCAGGCACGTTTCACGCTGGATCTCGCCGCTTATTTCAGAGACCTTCTCATAATCAGAGTCAAGGCAGACCCTATCATCTATCTGCCCTACCCTAAGGAAACGATCAAGGACATGTATCAGACAGCTGCCAAAGTCAGTGCCGATACATTGACCGGTTATATAAGTTACCTCTCCAAGGAATATGCCGAGCTCCGCAAGTCTCCGGATATTCCCACGAGCTTTGAGCTCATGCTGATGCGCCTCTGCGGCAGAAAATCAGCTTTGCCGGTAACACCTATAGTTATCCCTGACTTCGAGAAGAAGCAGGCTGCAGCAGCTGCAACGCTCACGATCGAAGAGAAGAAAGAACCTGAAGCAGCACCTGCGCCGGCCGAACCCAAGAAGGAAGAAGAACCCGCAAAGGCATCTGAGGAACCTTCTGCTGCTCCCATAGGGCCTGCCAAGGACGAAGAGCCTGAAGAAAAGCCCGAACCGGAAGAAAAGCCTGCTTTTACCGCACCGGCTCCTTACAGGCCCCAGCCGTCTTCTGCACCTTCAGGATTGTTCTCATTTAGCCAGGCACCTTCTGAGCCCAAGGCAAGCGAGCCTTCCTTATCATCTTTCGATGCTCTTTTCACGCCTTCTGCGGAAAGCACTTCTGTAAAAGAGCCTGAACCGGAAGAGCCCGCTGCTGGTCCTGATGACGACGATGCATATATTCCCGGAGATGAATCATTTAACGATCATTCCGAGCCTACGATATTCTCATTTATGCCCAGGGAGACTGAACCGCAGTTAAGCTTCGGCACGGATGAACCCGAACCAGAAGAACCTTCTGAACCTTCCGGCTTCTCATTCAATCTTCCCGAAGACAAGTCCGCTCCTTCAGCAGGGATCTTCGCAGGCCTTTCTTCATCTTTCTTGAAGGATCTGGAAGACGGCATCGGCAAGGAAGCTCCCGCAGAAGAGCCTGTGCAGGATGCTCCCGTGCAGCCCCGCTCACAGCTGGCTGTTCAGGCAGACAAGAGCGGCCTTATCGTAGACGGCAGGCCGAGATCAGGCGTCAGGGCTCCTACATTCAGCAATGAGTCCACCGACGTCGATTTCAGATGGACTAACATCACGACAAAGCTCAAGGAGAGCAACGATAATATCGCGGTCATCTTAGAGCAGACAAAGCTCCGCAAGGACGGTACTTCCGCGTATATCGTTTTCGAAGACAAAGACACAAAGCTCTTGTCCAACCTTAAGAGATCCCAGGCATTCAGACAGATCTCCGCAGGCATCAAGGACGAGTTCGGCGCAGAGCATCTCTACCTCTGCACAAAGACACAGTATTCAAATCTCGAGAAGAAGAACCAGGAGTCAGAGCTCGACAAGAAGCTTGATGACTTGAATGAGCGCTCACAGAATCTGGGCGTTCCTACGGATTTTCATTTCGGTGACTAAGCATATAATTGATTAGATTAATTTTCGGAGGTTTTCAAAATGGCTAAAGGATTCCGTGGCGGAATGGGAATGGGCGGCAACATGAGCCAGGTTATGGCTCAGGCTCAGAGAATGCAGAGACAGATCGAGATGGCTCAGGCCGAGATCCAGGAAATGCGTTTTACAGGCACAGCAGGCGGCGAGCTCGTTAAAGTAGTTGTTACCGGCAAGCACCAACTCGAGAGTGTCGAGATCGCAAAGGACGTAGTTGATCCTGATGATATCGAAGGTCTCCAGGATCTCATCATCGCTGCAGCTAACCAGGCTCTGGCACAGATCGACAAGACCAACCAGGAGCGCATCGGCTCCATCACCGGCGGCATGAAGATGCCCTTCTGATAATGGCAAGATATTCGCCTTCGATTCAGAATCTCATAGCTCAGTTAAGCAGTCTTCCCGGCATAGGCGGCAAGTCTGCTCAGCGTCTGGCATTCCACATCCTCGCAATGGATGACAAGGATGCCGAAGCTCTGACGTCCTCGATCATGGCGGCAAGGCAGTCTACCAAGAGATGCTCCTGCTGCCAGAATTTCACGGACTCTGATCCCTGCCCTATATGCTCGGATCCTATGAGAGACAAGACTACGGTCCTTGTCGTTGAATCACCCAGGGACGTATCCACTTTCGAGCGCGCCCATGAATATAAGGGACTCTATCATGTTCTTCACGGTGTTTTTAACCCGATGAAATCCATGAGCATTTCGGATACGACCATACCTGATCTCATAAAGCGCCTTGCAGATCACCCTGAAGTATCAGAGCTCATCATCGCGACCAACCAGACTGCCGAAGGCAATGCCACGGCTCTCTATCTCTCGAGAATGGTCGGACCTTCAGGCATCAGGGTATCAAGATTGGCTTCCGGCCTTCCCATGGGATCGGATATCGAATATGCAGATGACTTAACACTCCTTTCCGCTCTTAAGGGAAGGGTTATCCTTGCAGGAGATAATAATGAGGCTTGATAAATTCCTTAAACTCTCCAGAGTAATTAAGCGCAGAACGGTCGCAAATGACGTATGCCAGGCAGGCAGAGTTACCGTGAACGGCAAACCTGCAAAGCCTTCGGTAAAGCTTAAGGTGGGAGATGTCGTATCGATCCTGTTCGGAAGCGGCGAGGTCAAGTTCAGGGTCTTATCGCTTCAGGAAACGGTCAGAAAAGAAGAGGCCGCATCGATGTACGAGCTCCTTGAGTGAAATCTGCGTCACTAATATTACAAGTACTTTAAGTTTAACCCCGGGTTGTTGTTTTGAACCCGGGGTTAAGTAATAATTACTGTATATCGCTCTATTTAAGGAGGCATATTTTGCGCAAGGTCAGACGCAAAACTGGCGGAATATCATTCTTAACGGCAATGATCTGCATTGTCTGCGTTGTCGTCGGTATTCTCTGCATCACCAAATATGCCAACATCAACAGACAGAAGGAGCGCCTTAAGGCTGAGAACTCCTCTCTCGTCGCACAGTCTGAAGCTTTATCGGACAAGCTTAAGCAGATCAGAGCACAGGAAGAATTCGGCAAGGATGATTCTTATGTCGAGAGCGTAGCAAGAACACAGCTCGACATGGTCTATCCCGGCGAGGTAATCTTCCGAGTATCAGGCGACAAGTACAGCAACTGACTCCCGATAGTTTAATTTGAATTAAGGATATTCTTGGAAGCAAGATATGCTTCGCTCATGCATGCCTGGAGGTTATATCCTCCGCTGATGCCGTCTATGTCCAGAGCTTCGCCGATTATGTAGAGGCCCGGAATGACCTTAGATTCCATGGTCTTCCTGTCTATTTCCTTAAGAGGCACACCGCCTCTGGTAACATATGCGATATTGATGTCCACAGCCTCTGCAAGGCTTATCTTAAGGTGCTTCATCTCACGGCAGACGTTCTTGCGGTTCTCCTTCGTAAAGCCCTGAGCATAAAGGCCTTCCGTCCCTGCCCTTTTCGCTGTCTCAGCTGCAACAGACTGCGGAACGAACCTTGATAACAGCGTGGTTATCTTCGTATCAGCGTGCTGTCCTATCAGGTTCTGAAGCTCCTTATCGAACTCCTCGTCGCTCATGGATGGAACGAGATCGAGTTCAATATATACATCCTTACCGCTGATATCCTTGGGCACTTCCCTTGATATCTCCATTACGGAAGGACCAGTAACGCCGAATTCGGCAAACAGCAGCTCTCCTTCTTTTGATGCGGCCTTCTTCCCCTCACTGTATAGCGAGACGCGTGCATTTACCGGAACACCGCTTAAGCTCTTGCAAAAGTCCCTGTCATTTCCTGCCGCCTTCAATGGTGCCAGCGCGCCCCTTACAGGGATCACATCGTGGCCAAGTTCTTTCGCGAACCTGTATGAATCTCCTGCAGAGCCCGTCTTCGGGAATGAGCTTCCGCCGCAGCATAAGATAAGATTATCAAACGTGAACTTGCCCTTAGCCGTATCGACCTCAAACTCCGTGGTCTTCCGGATAGCCTTAACGGCGCAGTCACAGACTGTCTTTGTACTGCCGGTAATATAAGAAACAAGCCTGTCTCTTACGGTTACCGCGCTGTCGCAGACCGGGAATATCCTGTTGTTGTCTTCTTCCTTTGTCTTCAATCCTATCTCGTTCTCGAAAAGCCTGACTGTATCTTCCGGTCCGAACTCCTTTAACGCCGGATATAAGAACTTGTCTGCGTCGTGATAACCTTCTTTAAGCTTGTTTATGTCTTTTCTGTTGGTGATGTTGCAGCGTCCGTGGCCTGTGAGGATAAGCTTTTTACCGGGCACGGGATTCTTCTCTAATATAGTTATTTCAATATTGCTGCTGCCTTTAAGCCTTTTTAACTGGCAGGCCGCAAAAAGCCCTGCTGCGCCGCCTCCGATTATGCCTACCCTCTTACTCATCAGGCTTCGATAACTCTTATCTGGAATCTGTCGAATCTGACGTTCTCCGTGTACTGTTCACGGAAAAAGATCGTCTGGCCGAAAGCCGCAAATTCCTTGGTATTCTTCTTCATCCACATGGGGACGGGAATGTCCATCTGCTTGCAAAGCTCGATCAGAGCCTTCTCCAAACACTTGGAATAGGAGGTATCCGTGTCCTCCGTAGTGACTTCTTTTATCTCAGTCATCCTGTTTGCGACAAAGAGTCTGCCTTCAAGTGTCAAGCTCATTTCCTCCCGTTTTGCTTAATTCTTTGCCACTATTTTGCCTTTTTTGAATCTTAAAGTAAATATTGAGGGTGGTAAGATATGGTTGTTCAAAGTAATTGTTCCTTACTTCATAACACCCTCCTTAAGACACTGACACCCCCTCGTCAGTGTCTTTTATTTTTCGAAAATAAATAAAAATTGATGGTAAAAATAACAATAAAACCCAGTATTTAAAAATGTTTTCTTATTGATTATGTAAAAATAAGGTTGTAAAATGGTTTTAAATTATATTTGCGGTTTATATTTTTGAACCGCAAAACAGGAGGTCACAACATGAAGAAATGTCCCGATTGCGGTATGGTCATTGCCAATCAGGCTATCAGATGCCCTAAGTGTAAGTATACATTCACATCAGCAGACGAGAGTGCAGGCGGCAACGATACCGCTGTAGTTACTCCGCAGGCAGCAGCTGTTTCTGCAGCAGCTACAGGCAAGTCCGATAAGGTTGCCGGTATCATGCCGATGATCGAGGTAAATAAGGACAACGTTGATACTCTTTATGAACAGCTCAAGGCTGCTATCGTTAAGAGAAAGACCGAATTCGATCACTTCATCGATTTCCTCGAGAACAGAACATCCTGGCTCACAGCACCTGCAGAAGTTAAGGGTTCTCTCGCATGCGAGAAGGGTCTCCTTATCAGAAGCGTTTCCGTTGCTAAGCAGCTCTTAAGAATTAAGGATACGATCATGCCTCAGCTCGACGAAGAGTCCGCTATCATCATCGCTCTCTTCCACGAAGTCGGTAAGGTCGGTATCGAAGGCAAGCCTCTCTTCATTCAGGAAGAGACAAGCTCACTGGGTGCTACATCCACATTGGGTCTTTCCTTCAGTAGCAGATTGTCAGGCGCTTCTTCAAGCTCCAACCCGACATACTCCATCAACAACAAGCTCGTTCACATGAACGTTGGAGTCAGATCCCTCTTCCTCGTTTCACAGTACATGCTGCTCTCAGACGACGAAGCTCAGGCTATCAGCTACGGTTCAGATGTTGAACTTCTTAAGGGTAAGCTCTCACCTTATACACTTCTCCTCTCCACAGCTCTTCAGATGCAGAAGACGATCTATGAGGATTCCGATGTTGTATCAGGCTACAGCTTCACAGTAATCAATCCTTAATTAAATTAATAAGCGTTTAATCTAAAACGGACTGTCATCTGACAGTCCGTTTTCTTTTGTGTGCTGTATATCAGAGGAGTGATCTTTTATAACATTTCGACGAGGCTTAATAATGCCTTATAAACCCAATGATTATCCTTATCGTCGTAGTACTCGTTGAGCAAAGGCTCGGAGCTTACTCTGACGATGGTGCCTGTCTTGCTGTCTGTAATATCGAAATAAGTTACTTCGTTAAACTCGGTGAAACTGATCTGGTCTCCGGCCTTGATCGTATATTTCTCATTTGTGGCTTTTCCGCCCTTTACAACATAACCTGTAATATCCTTGGAAGCCTTTACTTTTACGCTTAACTTCACGTAGCAGGTTGTATCTGCGATCACCGGCATACCGTTAGCTGATGCCTTATAGTATCTTGTGATACTCATCACGCCGTTCATTCCGTCATTCTCATAGCAGAGGAACTTGTCGGTACTTGTCATATTACAATGAATATACATTCCTTCGTGGTGTCCCACAAACCTGATCGAGCTGTCATTTACTTCATAAACATTGATGTCACAAAGATCTTCGTCCATGCAGGATGTTACATAGATAAATGCCTTGCCGTTTGTCTTAATAAGGAATGTGCTGCCGATCCTGAGTCCGGAATTATCAGTGTGTACGGGAAGAACATAGGCGTGTCTGTTGTAAGTAATCTGGATCTTCTGACTGTCAATATTATTCTCAACAACGAATGAACCGTATGCAGAATCGAGTGTGCGCTTCTTGTCGTTTGCCTGGAAGACCATTACGCGTCCGTTACCCATCGCGTTAACTGTTCCGGCCTTTTCTTCGTCAAAATCCTTAGCGATCTCAAATAAGCTGAAGATTGCATTTGCTTTATTATTCTTATCTGCTTCATTGAAATTCTTTGTGCAGTAAAGCCTGAGAACAGTGCCGTCTTGCATTTTTACATCAATAAAGTTCTCCAAGTCCGTTTTGATAAGTTCTACAACGTCACCCTTATTGATGATCTTAGATTCATTAGTCAGTTTTCCGTCTCTTATGATCTGACCTCTGTAATCAGACTTGATCCTTGAAGGAGATGTGTTATAGATACTGCGGATGTTATTTGCAAGCACCGGCATTCCGTCATTTCCTACTTTGAAAAATCCATGAAGCGTGAACATGTAATTGCGTCCGTAATGCTCGTAGCAGGAGAATGAATCGACCGAATTGATCTCGCTGGCATAAAGGCCTTCATAGCATCCGACATAATTTATGGAACCATATTCAAGAGAATATACATTGATCTCACAATTATCTCCGCCGTGCATAGCGCTGATGTAGAGATATACCTGGCCGTTTTTCTTTAAAAGGAATGATTCGCTTACTCCGAGTTCAGAGTTTTTAATAGGGAGTACAAAACCTTTATCCTCAACCTGGACCCACACCCTGCCTGTTGTAGACGGGTGGTGGAATACATAACCCCATCCCTCATTGTCTGTAAACTTAACACCATCGTTACCGTCTCTTAACTTCAAGACAGAACCATCCTTCACAGAATCGAGCGCATCGGTTTTCTGGGTTTCAGTAGCCTTGGGTGTTGTCTCTGCTGGAGCCTCGGTTGTCTTTGCCGGCTCTGTCTTGTTAGCTGCTGGTGTTGTCTCCGGGATATCGCTCTCTTTTGTATCTGTGTTCTCATCGAAGTTATCATCCGGTAAAACGACTGAAGGATCAGTAATAACATCTGCATTTGCTCCCTGCTGATTTACCGTAATGCCTGAAGCGAGCGCCTCGTCATTGATAACTACACTTCCGATGGGCGTTCCGTCTGCCAGCTTGATCTCTGCCGTGCATCCGGAAGCTGTGACCGCAATGGCTCCTGAAAGGATAACCGCTGCAAGTGCTGATTCAGTAATTCTGCCTCTCTTAATAGGTTTTGCTATAAACTTCATTTTAATTTCCTCCGTATATTATCGGCTGTTCTACATGCGTAGATTCTACAAACGTAGAACAACCTTACGAGCGTCATTCTACAATTGTAGAAAACACATGTCAAGACTTTTTTTCTACATTTGTAGAATATTTTTTGAAACCGTTTTCGAGGGCACGAAAAAAGGGAGCTTAAAGCTCCCTTCGTTTAAACAGCATTATCTATATTCATGCTTGCCTGATCAGACTTAAGATTGCCCTGTACACCCAGCGTTCATCGTTCATGGCGTAGTATTCGTTCAGGAGCGGTTCAAAGTCCACTCTGACGACATTGCCTGAGTTTATGTCTTGGATATCAAAATACGAGACTTCGTTAAGCTCGCCGGGACTTACCGGATCTCCTGCCTTGATCGTCATCGTCTCAGTTGTAACCTTGCCATTCCTGACGATATAGCCTGTTATATCGCGTGCAGCCTTTACGTCCTTCAAGGCTTTAACACGGCACATATAGTCAGCTACAACAGGTAAACCGGTTTTGGAAGCTACCTTGAAATCTCTGCTCAAACTGATAGTCAGGTCGTCGCCGTTAATTATGGAGCAGTTGAATCTATATGGATCTTTTATATCAACAGGCAGAGCAATACCTGTGCAGTGTCCGATATATTTAATATCACTGTCACTTACTTCATATACACTGACATCAAAAGAGTTATCTTTAAGCAGCGTATTTATGTAAATGTATGCTTTCCCGTTGGCTTTGATAAGAGAAGCATTTAACAGGATCGATTTGGATCTGTCAGTATAGATATTTAATGAATAACTCTTTCCATTATGTACAATGTGGACCTTATCGGCACTCTGGCCACGCTCGTAATAGAATGAACCGTAATCACATTCAAGCGTGCCGGTGTTGTTATTGTAATCGAAGGGCAGTGTCTTTCCGTCCTTCATATCTTTAACAGAACCATATTTAGGGGAAGCCGTGGTCTGGGCAGTGCCTGCTGTTGTCGCCATTGTGGCTTCTGTGCTGTTAACCGGCGCAGATGTGGGCGTAGGGGTGACCGATACTTCAGGCTCTGCCGTTGTCTCTGTGGTTGTCTCAACTGTCCCCGTAACTTCCGGATCATCTGAGATGTCAGAAGGGATCTTGGTTCCACCTGAAGTCTTCTGATCTTCAAGGATCCTTATAGCCTTATCGATCTTGACTTTGCCGCAGATCAGTTCTAATTCGCGGTTGCGGAAGTACTCGAAATATTCATTCTGTGTGACAGTCTTGCCGTCGATAGAATATGAGGGATCCTCGGAAAGGCCTTTGCCCTTAGGCGCTGCGCCGGAAATAAGATCATTTAATGAATAGAGCTTATCTTCGAACTGAGTACCTGCGGTATTCGCCTTGTGATACACAATGAAATCTTCAAAAGGGACATAGTAATAAGCCTCTTCCGGATCCATTTTCACGCCATCCTCAAAGACCGGTGTAACCTTTCCATTTTTGAAAGTATAGAGACTGACTGAGTTGTTCGCTCCCTCTGTCGGTTTTTCCAGAACGAGTTCGGGGATCAGATCATCATCAACATAAATGAAAGCATACTTGTAATATGCCTTATTCGCCTCATTGTCAGATACGCTTTGATTAATGAATTCAATATAAGGATCAATGAATGCAGCATCCCATCTTCTGGTCTTTGTCGTCTCAGTAGTAGCCTCAGAAGGCGTAGATTCCGTAGTATCAGACGTTGCAACTGCAGCGCTCTCTCCGGGCTCGGAAGGCTTCTCCCTGACCCATGGCTGGTGATCAACAGAAGATGCAGATACTAGGAGTGAGAAGACAAGCGTAACGCAGATGGAAGCTATCTGGATCTCTCTTGACGATATCTTATGGGACAGGAGATTCTTGATCCTCATCTTGGTCTCCATGCCTCCGAAGCTCAGGCCGCTGAATGCGGTGCTCTGCATGAATGCGCCCTTATTGTCGTCAGCCGCATGTCTTACGAGAGACTTGCAGTATTCCTTTACCATTGAAAGGTTGAAATTGCTCGTGGTCTCCTCATCGACACGCATTTCGATATCTGCGCAGAGCATAAAGAAAGCGAGCCATACGAGCGGATTGAACCAGTGGATGCAAAGGACGATATAGCTTAGAAGCTTTGTAAGTCCGTCCTTGTTCTTGATGTGCGTCCACTCGTGATTAAGGACATATTCGCGCTCGTCGTCATCCATGTTGATCGGGAAAAAGATCTTCGGCTTTATGATACCTACAACGAATGGCGAATCGATATCATTGGCCATGTAATATCTGCCGTCGAAAGAGCGTGAGCTCCATCTCGCCCTTGAATAGAAGATTGAATATCTTATCGCTGAGAAAATGAGCATGCCTACCATAACGGTGAGCCAGATATACGGAAGCACTGACTTGAACGTCACCTTCGGAGCCTGTTCAGTAACCACGGGAGCGGTCTCAGGAGCATCAGAGCCGTTATCAATTACGGCAGTATCAGGTGCATTCTGTTCCACAACCACAGGTGCGGTGTCGACTACAGCGATCTCTCTTAATCTCGTCTCCGGATCGTAGGTCGTGGGCTCTGCCGATACTGTCTTCGGCTGGATGAACTTGCCGAAGTTAAGGAGGCTCGTCGGCGAATTGAAATTAAACGGCAGTACAAGCCTTAACGCAACTATGATCCAGAAAAGGATCATGACCTTTTTGGGGCATTTCTTGAAGATAAGCCTGAACAATAAAACGACAAGTATGGCAATACTGCCGTAAAGGCTCATCTCCAATACTTTGGAAAATATATAACTCATAACACTCTATCCCTGAATATGTTCCTTATTCTTCCGTATGCTGTTCGATCATGTCGATAAGACTCTGGGCATCTTCCTTGCTCATCTTCTTGCCTCCACCTAAGAAAGCATTGACGAACATAGGCAGAGAACCCTTGAAGTTCTTCTCGACGAGTTCCTCGCTCTGCTGCTTCTGGAGTTCATCGCGGCCTATCAGATATGTGATAGTGGACTTCTCACTCTGGATAAAGCCCTTATCCTGAAGTCTTTTGAGCATTGTATAGACCGTGGTCTTCTTCCAGCCGTGGATCATCTCACACATGGTGGATAACTCGCCCGATGCGATCGGTGAATATTCCCAAATGAGCTCCATCAACTTATATTCGCTGTCACCAATAGATGTTTCTTTCATATGCATATTTCCCCTTATATGTTTTTCAACATTCTACAAGTGTAGAATTAAGATGTCAACTTCTTTATACTTCTTTTTTGTGTTACCTTACATCTAAGGAGGTAATTGCGCATGAAGTATGACAACGACAGACTCGGAGCTGCATTGAAGCTCTATCTTGGAACCGATCCTCTGCCGATGCACATGCCCGGCGGCAAGCGCAATCCTGACTTCGTGTCACAGGCTTTCATGCGCGACATCACCGAGATCGGCGGATTCGATAACCTCCATTCCCCTACAGGAATCCTTAAGGATATGGAAGACTGCGCTGCTTCCATCTGGAAAGCTCGAAATGCCTTCATTTCCGTTAACGGCTCTTCCGCGCTGATCCTCGCTGCCATCTGGAGCGCATCGATCCTCTATCCTAATTCGAAGATTCTTACTGCGATGAACTGCCATCTTTCAGTCTGGAATGCGATCGAACTTACCGGCAGTTCCATTGTTCCTTTGATGCCTGCCTTCGACATAGGACTTCCTTTCGCAGGCCACGTATCGCCTTCTGACGTCGAGAGATACCTTGCCAGAGATCCGTCGCTCAAGATAGTTGTCGTCACTTCGCCTACATATGAAGGCGTCCTGTCAGACATGGACGAGATCTTCAGGATCACGCGAAAATACGATGCCCTCCTCATTACCGACAGTGCGCACGGCGCGCATCTGGGACTGGACGATAATTTCTTCGGCCCTGATTCAAAGGGCGATATCGTGATAAAGAGCCTTCACAAGACATTGTCTTCACCTACTCAGACGGCGGTAATGCTGCTTAACGAAGGATGTCCCGTTGAAGAAGCACTCATAAGAAGAGGCCTTGATATCTTTGAGACTTCATCCCCCTCTTACATACTCTTAGGCGGCGTATCCAAGTGCCTCTCGACTCTCTATTCCAAGGGTCCTGAAATCTTAAAGCCGTGGGAGGAAGCGATTGCTTATGCTGAGGAGAACCTCCGCGGCCTCCGTAACTTCAGGCTCTGGGAAGCGCCCGTCAGGGAGAGGTCAAAGTTCGTGATAATGGGCTACGGCGATTTCCTTTTCGACCAGCTCAGAGGAACATTCAACATCGAATGCGAAGCAAGCTTCCCTTCGCACCTTATCGCCATGACAGGCATCGGTGACACGATCGATTCGGTAAAGCGTTTCTGCGATGCGGTCCGGACGGTAGATGACGCCGTGGACAGCCCTTATTCCGAATCGCAGTTCATCTCAAGGCCCTACCCCAGATTTGCCATGACATTAAAGGAAGCTGCCGGGTCAAGGCTCCGCTGCGTTGAATTGGAACCTGAATTCTGCATCGGAAGACCATCCGGTGCATTCATCTACGGCTTTCCTCCGGGAATTCCGATCCTGATGCCCGGCGAAGTCATTACGGAAGACACTGTCAGGATCCTCTCAAGGGGCGATATCCACCTGCACATGGGCGGAGGTCGCGACTATAAGGGACTGATACCCGTTTTGCCTTGACTGTTATAGATCATCAAAGTATAATTCACGTATTAAAAACGAGGGAGATTAATACTATGACAAGAATCGTTACAATTGAGACAAGAGATCTCGAGAAGTCAGCTAAGGAAGGCGGATGCGGCGAGTGCCAGACATCTTGCCAGTCTGCATGCAAGACATCTTGCGGTGTTGCTAACCAGCCTTGCGAGCAGCTCAATAAATAAGCTGAATTTATCTTGAAGCCTAAGAGGTCTCATTTTACGTGGGACCTTTTTTTATGTAATCGGGAGTTTTTAGATGATCCACTGTTATCAATTTGAAGGTCTTAACATCGTGCTCGACTGCTATTCGGGTTCCATTCACATGGTCGACGAAGTCGCCTATGACATGATCCAATGGTACGAAAACGAGCCCGCTGAAGAAGTTATCGCCAAAGCGATCGAAAAGCACGGCATCACACGAGAAGATGCCGAAGAATGCATCGCTGACATAGATGACCTTAAGACAGCCGGTAAACTCTACGCTCCCGACAAATATGAGCACCTGGCCAAGGATTTCAGGAAGAAGAACTTCAAGATCAAGGCCTTGTGCCTCCATGTTGCCCACACATGCAACCTCAACTGCTCTTACTGCTTCGCAAGCCAGGGCAAGTACCACGGCGAGCGCGCCATCATGAGCTATGAGGTCGGCAAGAAGGCTATCGATTTCCTCATCGAGAATTCAGGCTTCCACAAGAACCTTGATATCGACTTCTTCGGCGGCGAGCCTCTCATGAACTGGGATGTCGTAAAGCAGCTCGTTGCTTACGGCCGCGAACAGGAGAAGCTCCACAACAAGAATATCCGTTTCACCCTTACGACAAACGGCATGCTCTTAGACGATGAGGTCACGGAATTCTGTAATAAGGAAATGCATAACGTCGTCCTCTCTCTGGACGGCCGTAAGGAAGTTAATGACCGTTTCAGAGTCGACTATGCAGGCCACGGTTCTTACGACAAGATCGTTCCGAACTTCCAGAAGTTTGTCGCAAAGCGCGGCAACTTAAGCTATTACATGCGCGGCACCTTCACTCATTTCAACACAGACTTCGTAAACGACATTAAGCAGATGTTAGACCTGGGTTTCACAGAGCTCTCCATGGAGCCTGTTGTTACCGATCCTTCCAGCCCTTCCGCTATCACAGAGGAAGACCTGCCCACCGTCTTTGCGCAGTACGAAGAGCTCGCAAGACTCATGGTACAGCATTACAAGGAAGGCAGGCCCTTCACGTTCTACCACTATATGCTCGACCTCACATGCGGTCCCTGCATCTATAAGAGGATCGCAGGCTGCGGCTCCGGCACCGAGTATCTGGCAGTAACGCCATGGGGTGACCTCTATCCCTGCCACCAGTTCGTAGGCGACGACGCATACAAGATGGGTTCCATCTACGAAGGCGTTAAGAATATTGAGCTTCAGGATAAGTTCTCCTGCTGCAACGCTTACAGCCGTCCCGAATGCAAGGACTGCTGGGCAAAGCTCTACTGCTCCGGCGGATGCGCTGCCAATTCCTATCACGCTTCAGGCGACATCAACGGCATCTACAAGATGGGCTGCGATATCTTCAAAAAGCGTATCGAATGCGCGATCGCGGTCAAGCTCCTGACCTCAGGTCTGGAACAGCCCGGCGAAAAGAAAGAATAAAAACAAAGGGCACTTTGAAGTGCCCTTTTTGATCTCTGACATTATCTTTTTCTATAGAAATAAAGTTGTTTCCGAGGCTTTTCCGCACAAGCGAACGAAGT
>LVAT01000013.1 GCA_001604135.1 Clostridiales bacterium Firm_14 | reverse complement strand
GCCGGTAACAGAGGCTTATAGCCTCAGTGCAAACCACCCGTTTGACGGGTGGTTATGATTGATGATCAGCAATTAATTCATTGCAGTTGCAACAGCTGCAAGCACATAGATGATAATGTAGAATGCAACGATACCTGTGATTACGCAGCCGCCGATAAGTCCGCCCAATGAAAGGTACTTACCAACCTTTGCAACGCCATAGAGCTGGCCGCATTCTTCCAAGAACTTCTTAGCCTTTGAAAGACCGATAGCACCGCAGATGATAGCTGCAATAGAGAAGAAATAGAAAATGCAGCAAGCAACAGCGATGATACCAAAAACAAGTACCTGCTTGCCAAGACTGTCGTTTGCGCCGATTCCGCCGGCAGGAGCAACAGGTGTAGCCTGAGCATAAACGGGCTGAACAGGAGCTACAGGTGCTACGGGCTGAACGGGTGTCGCAACGGGCGCAGGTGCCGGAGCGGGTGCAGGTGCAGGCTGAACGGGTGCAGCAACGGCTGCTGCAGCAGCAACAGGAACTGCCTGAACGGGAGCTGCCTCAACAGGTGCTGCCTGAACCGGAGCTGCTTCTACGGGAGCTGCCACAGGAGCAGCTGCTGCGACGGGCTGTGCAACAGATTCAACTTTAGTGCCACAGTTAGGGCAGAAAGAATTACCATCTTCAAATTGTGATCCACAATTGGTACAGAACATTATATTACCCTCCATTTTTTGAGATAAAAAGATATTAACATTATTGATTTTGGGCTGCAATAAACCTTATCTTAAGATTGTCTTAATTTGCGCCAGCAAGGGCTTTTGGAAGTTTTGAGCGTCCTTGTTTTTTGTGAGCGTTCGGCTGCTTCAATTCTGATCTTGCGATTGAATTTACCGCCTGAAGATTGAGACTAGTCTCAATTTTTGCGAAAAAGTCTCATTTTAGGGGTGTTATTTTCATTTTCGAGCAAGTCGTGCGCACAAGAGCATTTTAGTCATTCATAATCTGGGAAAAACCAAAGGAGAATGACACCATGAACAACATCGTTTTTCCAATGAAAGTGCACGCGGTAAAACTCGAGTACAGAAGGCTGTTGCTGGAGAAGATGGTGCAAGGTCATTATATCGAGAAAAAAGGTAAGCGTTATATTGTTATTACTCGTGATCCGTCTATTTCTAAAATAACGACCAGGCATCAACGGTTACTTAGTCCCAGAACAAAATTGGGCAAGGCTTATGCAGAACAAATCAATGAGTACCAAAAGCTGAAAGCGGAGTATGACGCGCTATTACATGACTGGAATTCAAGATATAGTTTTGCTCCGCCAAAGGTGAAGTTTCCTATAGTTCAGTATTCTGATCCGCACCACATGAATAATGATTACTATAACGAACGTCAGGATAAATTAGGTAAGTATACAGCTGATAACCCGACGGTGAGTGAACACGGGGAACTAAAGTCCAAAAATGAACTAATGGGTTTGGATCTGCTTAAAGAATTAGGAATTCCATTCAAATACGAGACAGAGATTTATCTTAAAGAGATTAATGAAACCATAAATCCTGACTGCCTAGTCAGCTTTTATGAGATTGATCGATGCGCATATCTGGAAATCCTGGGTATGAACGATAAGATTGAGTATTTTGTAAAAACATGTAACAAGATATATGGCTTTTCTAAAGAGAACTATAGGCCTGGCCGGGAAGTAATCTATGTTTTTATGTATGACAAATACAATTTCGATAAAGAGTACTTCGTCAGTCAGGTTTTGTCAGCCTATAATGATATGATTCCTGATAGTGCTCTGATATGGGAAGATGAATCAAAAAAGATCTAAAGCTGTAGCCTTAAAATATTCGGCGGAATTCCAGGCGCCGCCTGAAGTTTTGCCTGAAGTTTGGGGTTAAAACAGCCGAATTCCCGGCGGAATTCCAGGCGCCGCCTGAAGTTTGGGGTTAAAACGACCGAATTCCCGGCGGAATTCCAGGCGCTGCCTGAAGTTTTGCCTGAAGTTTTGCCTGAAGTTTTGAGTTTTCTTAAGTTTGAGTCGCTTCGTCACCCTATATTTTAATATTTAATTATAGTAAAATATGTTGTTTGAATCTTAAACTCGATTATTGTGCTTAGATGGTTTAAGGGAAAGGTTTTGGGAAGGCTTAAGCTTGAAGACTGCGGTTCTTTTGCCGGTTTATAATCCTGACGAGAAGTTTCTTCGATTGGTTGAGGAGCTTTATAAGCGCGGATTTAAGGTGGTTGCCGTTAATGACGGCAGCATGGAGAGGTGTGACGAGTTTTTCAAGAGAGCGCAGGCTTTTGCGGACGTTATCGGCTATAAGGATAATAAGGGCAAGGGTTATGCCTTGAAGCGCGGCTTTGAGTATATCGGCAACAACTTGAGTGAGGAAGTCGATTATATCGTTACGGCAGATTCTGACGGGCAGCACGCTATTGAGGATATCGAAAGAGTTGCAAAGCTCACAAGGAAGACTGACGGTATCGTGCTCGGCATGAGAGACCTCTCAGAGCATATCCCGATCAAGTCCAGGATAGGTAATGACATGTCCAAGGTCGTTTATACGATCGTTACGGGTGTGTACCTTAGGGATAACCAGTCCGGATTGAGAGGCTTCCCGACGAGGCTTTGCATGTGGCTTCAGGATATTCCCGGCAATAAGTATGAGTTCGAGTTGAATGTCCTTGCGACGGCTCATAAAGAGGGCATGAAGGTTACGGGCATTGATATTAAGACTATCTACGAGAACAACAATAAGAATACGCATTTCAGGCCGATCAAGGATACGATAAGGATCCAGAAGTCGCTTTGGGCTTACGGACTTATTTCTGCGTTGCTCTATACGCTTTATCTGCTGACCATTTCCATTTTGGTGTGGTTCGGGATTCCGTATTTCTATTTCTGGCTTATCGGTATCTTTATGTGGGTTACCGCGATGCATGCGGTTCTCAATGTTTTCTCTGCAGGTATAAGACACAAGCAGAAGATCAGCGTTATCTATTACATTACGTGTTCGATCAAGTATTTTATTTCGACGCTGATAATGCTGCTGTTCTATTTCATGGGATGGAACATGTTCCTGGGCGGAGCGCTCTGTCTCGTGATAATCATGTTATTAAGTTACGTTTTCGGACGTTCCGGAATCTTAGGAAAGGTATAAAGGAATTTGGGAAAAGTTTTTATGGACAGTTGTGATTTTGAGTTGGTAAAGAAGATCATGGCTTCGGAAGAGGTCATTGATAACGGTGAGGGAAGGATCATCGTAAAGGCTGTACCTGACGGCGACGGCACCGGCAAGATGGATAAGAGAGAGTTCTTCATAAGAAGCGCGATCTATGCTTTCCAGAAGTCGACGCCCATGAAGTTCTCGGTAGAGGGAATGCGTCAGACGACAAAGACTTACTGCAAGGATATGTGCACGAAGGATATCTGTGAAGAGTCTTTCGATATCGATGTGAAGGGCAGAAGCGTTAAGGTGTTCTCATATGTTCTTGCTGACAGGAAGAGCGAGACATTGCCTGCCATGATCTATATCCACGGCGGTTCCTTCATGGCTTCGAAGGCTGAGTTTTACAAGGAGCCCTGCCGCTATGTTGCAGAGAATCTGGGCATCAGGATCTTTAATGTTGACTACAGCCTCGCTCCGGAGAATGTTTATCCGGCAGCTATCGAGGATGTTCTTGCAGCGCTCGAAAACATCTACGACAACAGTGCATCTCTTGGCGTTGATAAGGAGCACATCGGATTTTTCGGTGACAGCGCAGGTGCTAACCTTGCGCTCGCGGCAATACTTGATAACAAGTCTGAGGCTAAGATCACATATGCGGGATTGTTCTATCCTTGCGTTGACCTTTATTCACAGGACAAGCTCTACGATTGGGATATCGCTATGTATGACATTGCTGAAGAGCAGAAGGAGCTGATCACTTCCAGACTGCAGCTCGGAAGGGCTGACGGCAACGGCAATAACGACCTGATGGCTAATATCCTTTTCGCTTATTCCGGCGGAAGGTATGAGGAAGTAAGGTGCAATCCTGACGTAAGCCCTATTTATGCTGATCTCAGCGGAATGCCTTACACGGGCATTTTTACTGCCGAGTACGACGGACTCCGCATTCAGTCAGAATATTATTCCAGGCTTTTGGATAAGGCCGGAATTCCGAATAAGCATATCAGATACAGGGGTGTGTCACATGCGTTCCTGGATTATTTCGGGATCGTTCCGCAGGCACAGGCGGCGCTTCTGGAAATGTGCGATCAGATAAGAAAGGTATGGGGAATTTAAGGGGAAATGGTATCGAGAATTGTTACTGAGAACATCGAAGCGCTGAAGAATGCGCCGCAGACGTTTGAGTCGATTTATACGATAATCAAGAACAGATTTACGAGCGAGACATTCGGCGAATGGCTCGAAAACGGTGAGATCTGCAAGATGTCTTATTATGAGCTTTACGAGAGGGCAGACCACTTCTCAAAGGCAGCAGTTACCTATGCAAATAAGAGCGGTTCCGACAGCAAATTCGTCGGGATATTTCTTGAGAATTCTTGCGACTGGGTAGCTTTGTTCTGGGGCCTTTTGCAGGCAGGATTTAAGCCGATCTTACTTAATACAAGACATAACATCTCGATCAATAACGACATCGTTAAGGAGATGGATCCTGTTTTCGTAGTATCCGAAGATTCCAGGATCGATAAGGCAATTACTGTTAAGGGACTGCTTGAAGAGGGTAAGGGCGTTAAGTTCGATAAGTCCATGGTTAACTGGGCTGACGAGATAATCCTCATTACTTCAGGTTCCACATCCAAGCCCAAGATAATCTCTCACAGCGGAAAGACGATCTGCCTTCAGGTCGAGATGAGCGCTGATATCGTTCAGGCAAACCAGTCTATTCAGTACAACGCCAGGCTCGACATCCACAATCTTGCGTTCCTGCCGTTCTATCACATCTTCGGTCTTATCGCGACACTGATGTGGTTTATGTTCTTCGGAAGATGTTTTGTGTTCCTGCCGAAGTACGATGCGCAGAGCATTCAGTTTATCTGCAAGCGCGTAGGCGTAACGCATTTCTTCGCGATCCCTCTGGTCTGGAACAAGACCGTTGCAGCGCTTGAGAGAGAAGTAGCAAAGCAGGGAAAGACTGAGAAGTTCAACAAGGCTATTAAGTTCTCGAATAAGCTTCAGAATATTTTCCCGCTCTTGGGACCTGTTATCGTCAGAAAGATCATCTTCAAGAAGATCAGACGCCAGCTGATGGGCGAGAAGCTTGCATTCCTTATCTCCGGAGGCGGATTCATCGCGCCCAGAACATTGGAAGTATTAAACGGTCTGGGCTATTCGATCTATGCGGGTTACGGACTTACAGAGTGCGGAGTAATCTGCGTTGAGCTCTCCAGAAATGCGAAGTTCAGGAACGGTACGAGCACCGGTAAGATATTCTCAAACGTTAAGTATAAGGTCAGTGAAGAGGGCGAGCTCCTGATCCCGAGAGAACACTCAATGAACGGCATCTATGTTGACGGCAATTTCAATGAGTTTAATGAAGATTTCTATCCTACAAACGATCTCGTTAATATCGATGAGACAGGAAGACTCCATATTATCGGCCGTCTGGACGATGTCATCATCGGACCCAATGGTGAGAACATCTCACCTGAGGAAATAGAGTCCAGGATCATCAAGGGCGCCTTCACGCAGGAGGCCATGATCAACTGCAAGCTCCCCGGCACTGAAGAGAAGCAGATGATATTAGTTCTTGCTGATGACGGTTCGATGGGTGCTTTCGAAAAAGCTTCATCACTTAAGGGCGTTTTCGCTTCCATCGATACGCTCACGATGTCTGAGAGGCCGGTTAAGGTGCTTAACCTCATCGGTTCCATGCCTGAGAACTTCAAGGGCATTGACCGTAAGGCTCTTTCTGAGAAGCTCGAAAATCAGGAGCTTTTTGCAACAGAGTGCACGAGACCTACAGACGAAGAAGTTACACGTACAAGAACCGCTGAGTATACAGAGATCATCACTAAGGTCTGCGATGTATATGCTGACGTTCTTAACAAGGACAGGGAAGAGATCACTGAGACATCAAATTTCATTTCGCTTGGCGGCGATTCGATGCAGTATGTGGAGATGCTTTCCAAGGTTACAGAGGTTACCGGAAGGCCGATCGCCATGACCGAGACTCCGCTTATTACGCCTATGGCAATCGCTGATTATCTTATCGAGCAGAGTAAGGAGTCCAAAGAATAATGTTTATTATCAGATGGTTCCTTATCTTAAACAGCATTATCCCTGCGCTTATCCTTTTCCCGATCAAGAAGATCTATCTTCGTAAGGAAAAGAAGGAGAAGTACAAGGGTCCTAAGATCATTTCCATGAACCACACGGCTTTCCTCGATTATGTTGAGGCTTTGCTGGCGTTCCCCGGCAGAAGGAAGTATGTGTTGGTCGGTGCGCAGTTCTATGCTTTTAATCCGTTCCTTACGTTCATGCTTAAGGCTATGGGCGTTATCCGCGTTGATGAAGTAACGGGCAACATGGATGCCGTAAATAAGGCTGTTGAGATCCTTAACAAAGGCCATGACATCCTTATCTTCCCGGAGGGCCATATCGAGACTGAAGGAAAGCTCCTTGAATATAAGCAGGCAGCAGCTCTCATTTCGCTGAGCTCAGGTTGCCCCATCGTTCCCGTATTCCATAACGGAAGGATCGGCCCCGGCAAGCGTGATCTCGTATTTGTCGGAAGCCTTATGTATCCTGACACTTATATCTGCCGCGAAGGCCTTGAAACATTGCAGGAGAGAGCAACCGTCTTTACTAAAGAACTTCAGGAGAGAACTGAAACTTACAGACAGTTCTATCTCAGGAACTTCATGATCGCTGACGGCGAGAAACTCAAGCGCCCGAAGTATGCGGGATTCCTTTATAACTTCATGAAATACACGGCTCTGCCCGGCATAAAGCTCCTCATGAGGACGAAGATCTCTTACGGCGGCGACCTCGCTCGCGGCACAAGATACATGGACAAGGGCATGGTAATCGTTGCGAACCATTCATGGTGGATCGATTCTGCTTTGCTCTATTATGTTTTCAGGAGAGTTTACTGCAGGAGCTTGGCGGCAAAGGACGTTGCTGAAGTAAATAAGTCATGGGGCTTTTTCGAGAAGGCCATGGGATGCGTATTGCTCGACCGTTCGGGCTTTGACTGGAATTCATTAAAGACCATGATGAACGGACTTAAGAACCATGAGCCGTTCATTATCTTCCCGGAAGGACACATGAATTACGACGATGAACTGATCGAATTCATGAAGGGACCTGCGATGCTGTCGCTCTATTCCAAGAGGCCTGTCGTACCGGTTTACATCCATACTTCGTATAAGATGTTCAAGCCTACGAGATTCGTTGTCGGAGACCCCATAGAGTTTGACAAAGAAGGCCTTGTAACAGATAATGAGTCGGTGGAGAAAGCCAACGAAATCATGCGTGAAGCTATATACAGCCTGAAGCGTCAGGCAATCTCCGAGACCAAGCCTGAAATGAATTCTTACATCAGGAAGATTAGAGCCCAAATGAAGGCAAATCTTGCTGCGATAAGTAAGGAGATCGAAGAGGCGAGGAGTGCAAAAGCGGGTGGAAAATAGGAAAGAGCGATAATAGGCGGAGCAATCCTCCGGAGATCTTAAATGATCTTTTAAATCAAGTCTTCAAAAATATAACTATATAAGGAGAAATGAAAATGGCTGATTATGTAATTCTCACAGACAGCTCAACAGACCTTACCAAGGATCTTAGAGAAAGATTCGGTATTGATGATTATCTTGCAGGAAACATTACCTTCCCTGACGGACATACCGAGGATTCTACGCTTGACTGGGAGAATATCTCACCTCAGGACTTCTACACATCAATGTCCAAGGATTCCATGTATACAACAGGTATCAAGAACATTGAAGTTCAGGAAGCATTCTTCGAGAAGTATCTGAAGCAGGGCAAGGATATCCTGAGCATTTCACTTTCTCACTCACTTTCAAATACATTTGACGGCTGCCGCAAGGCTGCACAGAACCTTCAGGAAAAGTATCCTGACCGTAAGATCGTCTGCGTTGACTCACTCCGTTATTCCGGCGGTGACGGTCTCCTCTGCTCCATGGCAGGCGAGATGAAGAAGGAAGGCAAGTCTTTGGAAGAGGTTGCTGAATGGCTCGAAAACAATAAGCACCGCTGCCACCAGACAGGTACAGTTGATGACCTTAAGTTCCTTGCAAAGATGGGCCGTTGCTCCAACGTTTCCGCATTCATGGGATCTCTCATCAACATCAAGCCTATCGCTGAATTCAACCGTGACGGCATGAACCAGATCATCACAAAGGTTACAGGCTATAAGAAGCTCTTCTCTGCAATGATCGACTACATGAAGGCTACGATCGAGCCTGAGCCGAAGAGGATCTTCGTATCACACACATACCGTAAGGCACAGTGGCTCCAGCTTCAGGAACTCATCCGCGAGAATTTCCCTACAGCTGAGATCATTCCCACAACAGTTAACATGGCAAACGGTTCATCTATCGGCCCCGGCATGGTAGTTGCTTTCTATATGGGTAAGGAGATCTCCGAGGGCCTCGTTGAAGAGACAAAGATCCTCGAAGAGATCAAGGCTAAGCTCTGATGAATCCCGTATTAGCTGTAGTTCTGATCGTTATTGCGGTGCTGCTCATAGGCGGCTTTATCTTCATGTGGACTTTCTGCATGAAGATCGCAAAGAAACAGTACGCGAACATGTTTATCCGCGAGTCCAAGGAAAAGTGGGCCCGCGGAAACAGTGCGCCCGAGAATGCTGAGCACACGGTAATGTTCGATACCGGAATGAAGTGGGGCAATGAGAATGCTTCATACATGACGGAGATCGAAGTTACTTCTTTCGACGGGCTCAAGATGAAGGGCGAATATTTCGACTTCGGATATGATAAGGCGGCGATAATAATGGCGGGCAGGGCTGAGACCTGCAAGTACTGCTATTATTTCGCTGATCTCTATCAGAAGAATAACTACAACATAATCGTTGTAGATCCCAGAGCGGCAGGCCTTAGCGAAGGTAAGTATACCGGTTCCGGTATCCTCGAAGGCAAGGACCTTGATGCCTGGATCAGAAAGGTTCACGATCAGTTTAAGATCGACCATTTCGTAATACACGGAATCTGCATCGGTTCTGTAGCAGCGATCAATGTTGCAGCTGAGCACAATCCTTATGTGGATTGCATCGTGCTGGAAGGACCTTTCATTTCCTTCTATAACGTTCTCAAGCAGAGGACAAAGAACCTCGGCAAGCCTACGTTCCCTGTATGTCTCCAGATGGGACTTCTCTTCAAGAAGTATGCCAAGATCGACATCTTCAAGAACAAGCCCATCGATGCGATCAAGAAGGTCGAAGTGCCTCAGCTCATGATCTGCGGCAGACAGGACGTATCATCATTGCCTAAGTATTTCGATAAGATCAATGAAGCCAGCGGATCTAAGAGAAAGCAGATGGTCTGGTTCGATGAGGGCGCACATTCTCACCTTAGGATCAGAAACCTTGAAGCTTACGATAAGGCCGTCACTGATTTCATCAACTATAATGGCTAAAACATAATGGAATAAGAGGAAGAGACCAGTTCAAATGGAATTATCAGTTCTTAAGAAAATGCTCATCGGCGGAGCGAAAAAGATCCTCGATAACAAGCAGCAGTTAAATGAGATGAACGTATTCCCGATCCCTGACGGTGATACGGGAACGAACATGGATAAGACGATGGGCGGCGTATTGAGCGTCCTCGCCGAGATCGGTGACAGAGACTTGAGACCTTCTGATTTTGATGATCTCTATACCGGTGCTCTCATGAATTCACAGGGCAACTCAGGCGTCATCCTCTCACAATGGCTCAAGGGCTTCCTTAAGGCTTTCAAGGATTTTGATGAACTGAATGCCGGATCTCTTTATGCTGCATTCCTTGCAGGTACCGAGAGTGCATATAACTCCGTCGCAGAACCTGTCGAAGGAACATTCCTTACCGTATGCCGTGAGGCGCAGGAAAATGCGGAAGATAACCTCGATGAAGACACGACGACCGAGCAGTTCATGAAAGACGTCGTTGAGGGCGCTTCAGAGTCTTTGAAAAACACACCTGAGCTCCTTCCTGTCTTAAAGCAGTATGATGTACTGGATTCAGGCGCCATGGGCTTCGTATGCCTTGTTACCGGTATGCTTGAAGCATTGGACGAGTCCTTTAACATCGATCTTTCTGAATTTGAATCTGTTGCGAAAACGGATTCTGCAGCAGTTGGCGAAGGCCTTGCAGAGTTCGGATACTGCACAGAGCTGATCGTCAGGATCGACGATGATAAGATAGCTTCATTTAATGAGACACTTGTAAGATCCGACATGAGAGACTTCGGTAATTCCCTTGTTCTTGTACAGGAAGGCAAACAGGTAAAGATCCATATCCACACCTTAAAGCCTGAGTCCGTAATGACTTACTATCACAGATATGGTGAGTTCATTAAGATCAAGATCGAGAACATGACGATCCAGCATAACGAGAGCTTCGCTTCCGGAAAGAAAGATGTGGCAATCGTCGCAGTCGCTGACGGTGACGGCTTTGCAGAGCTTTTCAAGAACAACGGAGTAAATGAGATCGTCAAGGGCGGACAGTCCAATAACGTGTCTGTTCAGAGCCTTTCAGATTCATGCAAGGCTGCTTCTGCAAAGAACATAATAATCCTGCCTAATAACAAGAACATCATCATGACCGCAGAAAAGGTCAGGGAAGTATATAAGGATTCCAAGATCTCGATCGTTCCCACCAAGTCAATGGCTGAAGGCTATCTTGCGATCACGCTGGCAGGCACGAAGGGCACTGCTTCCGAGATCGAGAATGCCATGAACAAGGTTTTGACCGGCGTTCACACCGGACTTATCGCCAAGTCCGATAAGACCGGCATCTATAACGGCGTAGACGTTAAGGCCGGCGATTACATTGGCGTTCTGGACGATGACATCATAACATGCGCTTCTTCTGATCTTAAGGAGTGCCTTGCTTCATTTATTCCTACGGTTCCCGGTGCTGACTCATGCAGGTCAGTCCAGATCTTTGCAGGAAACGATGAAGATATGGCATTGTCGGATTCCATGAAATCCGAGATTAAGGCAATTTGCCCCTTAGCTGAAATTTCTTCTTGCTTAGGCGGACAAAAAATATATAATTACGTTGTTGCGTTCTTATGATCGCGATTTTTGAAGAAAGGCCAGGTCGAATTGATGTCTGATGGTGAAGATCACCTTAGAAGACAATTCAATTAACTACAATGTTAGCGGTGCTTTATTGGCGCCTGCTTTGGCATTTGGCCTTCTTTCCGCAAATTCTCTTCTTAACGACCTACTTCTCGAGCTAGGCTGATCCAGGCCGTAATTTTATATTGTTCAGCCGGCAGTCACAAGCCATTAATTGTGAGGAATTTTACAAATCACACCTTAACCTATATAATCACAAGGTTGTTATTTTAATATAAAGAGGATTTATTTATGTTAACTTGCTTTTCAACACTCGCTTGTCCCGATTTCTCATGGCAGGACATTTACTCAATGGCAAAGGACTTCAATTTCAACGGAATTGAGATCAGAGGCCTCGGCCAGGATATATTTTCAGTTAAGGCTCCGCCATTCACTGAAGCAAATCTCCCTAAGACAGTAGCAAAGCTCAAGGAATTAAAGCTTGCCATTCCGTGCCTTTCTTCCGGTGAGCCGGTAAATAAACTCGAGACAAAGGATAAGGCGATCGCTGAGATCCGCGCTTATATCGAGCTCGCAAATAAGCTCGGCACATCCTATATCCGTGTCCTGGGCGACAGGAATCCCGCACCTGAGAAGGAGATCGATGACGAAGTCGTTATCTCCATCATGAAAGAGCTCGTTCCTTACGCTGAAGAGATGAACGTCACTTTGCTCCTCGAGACAAACGGCGTTTATGCTGACACCAAGAGACTTAAGAAGGTTCTTGATGCCATTGGTTCTCGAAAAGCAGCAGCTCTCTGGGACATGCATCACCCTTACAGATTCATGGGCGAGACTCCTGAAGAGACAGTCAACAACTTAGGCGAATACATCAAGCACGTTCACGTTAAAGACTCTGTAATGGTCGACGGCAAGGTATCCTACAAGCTCATGGGCATGGGCGACATGCCTTTGAAGGCTATGTTCGATGCTCTCCAGTCGATTGATTACCTTGGCTACGTATCACTCGAGTGGGTCTACAGATGGTCCAAGGATCTTGAGAATGCCGGTATCGTTATCCCTCAGTTCGCAAACTACATGGAGACATACCGCCCCCAGAAGAAGATCGAACTCCAGATGGACACCAGAGGAACAGGTTACTATCCCTGGCCCAAGGAGACTTTGATCGACCTCACATTCCCGGATGTATTGGACAAGATCTGCGAGCTCTTCCCGAACCAGTATGCTTTCAGATATACGGAATTAGACTATACACGTACATATCCTGAGTTCAGGGATGATGTAGATAACCTCGCACGCGCATTCCTCGCAATGGGCTGCAAGAAGGGCGACCACATCGCGATCTGGGCAACCAACGTTCCCCAGTGGTATCTCACATTCTGGGCAGCAACAAAGATCGGCTGCGTTCTCGTAACAGTCAACACAGCTTACAAGATCCACGAGATCGAGTACTTGCTCCGTCAGTCCGACACATGCACTTTGGTCATGATCGACAAGTTCAAGGACTGCGATTATCTCCAGATCATCAACGAGATCTGCCCTGAATTAAAGGATTCCGAGCCCGGTAAGCTCGAATCTGCAAGACTTCCTGTATTGAAGAACGTAATCACATGCGAATCTCACGTTCCGGGATGCTTCCACTGGGATGAGCTTCCCGCTTTGGCAGAGAAGGTAAGCGTTGCTGATGTTGAAAAGATCAGAAGAACGATCGACAAGCACGATGTCTGCAACATGCAGTACACATCCGGCACTACAGGATTCCCTAAGGGCGTTATGCTCACACACTACAATGTAGTAAACAACGGTAAGGCGATCGGCGACTGCATGGATCTGTCTTCCTTCGACCGTATGATGATCCAGGTTCCTATGTTCCACTGCTTCGGCATGGTTCTCGCTATGACTGCATCCGTAACTCACGCAGTTACAATGTCTCCTATCACTGCTTTCTCACCTCGAAAAGGCTTACACTGCATCAACCAGGAGAAGATCACATGCTTCCACGGCGTTCCGACGATGTTCATCGCAATGCTCGGCCATGAGAACTTCCCGAAGACAGACTTTTCGCACATGAGAACAGGCATTATGGCAGGTTCACCTTGCCCGATCAAGACAATGGAAGAAGTTATCGAGAAGATGCACATGCCTGAGATCGTTATCACATACGGCCAGACAGAAGCTTCTCCTGCAACAACGATGTCCAAGACAACAGACACGATCGAGCAGAGAGTTAACACAGTCGGACCTTCCATCTTCGGCGTTGAGACCAAGATCGTTGATCCTGAGACAGGCGAAGAGCTCCCTGACGGTGTTCCGGGCGAATTCTGCGCACGTGGCTACAACATCATGAAGGGCTACTACAAGATGCCCGAAGCTACGGCAGCAGCTATCGACGAAGACGGCTGGCTCCATTCCGGCGACCTGGCTCTCAAGAGACCTGAAGACGGTTACTACAAGATCACAGGCCGTATCAAGGACATGATCATCCGCGGCGGCGAGAACATTTACCCCAAGGAGATCGAAGACTTCCTTTACACACATCCCAAGATCCAGGACGTTCAGGTCATCGGTGTTCCTGATGCCGACTACGGCGAAGAGATCCTCGCAGCAGTAGTCCTTAAGCCCGGCGAAGAGTCTTCTGAAGAAGAAATTAAGGAATACGTAAAGACTCACATGGCCAAGCACAAGATCCCGAGATACGTTGACTTCGTTGACGGCTTCCCGATGAATGCCGCAGGCAAGATCCTCAAGTACAAGATGAGGGAAGAGGCAGTCGAGAGGCACGGCCTGGAGAATGCAAACAAGATCGTAACTGCTTAATCTTAAATACCTAAAAGAATCACAGAGGTTGTCGGAAACGGCAACCTCTTTTTTGTTAGGCTGAAGGCCGAATACTAGCAGATAAATTAAAAATCCAGGCAAACCCTCACACTTCCCAAACCCAATAAGACTAGGCGTTTTCGAGCCGACGCCGATTTTAATAAATCCATTCTACTTTTGTAGAATTGTCCTTTTCAAAGCAGGGGTTTAATGGTAATATTGTTATCAAGGAATTTTTACGAATAAGGGAGGTTTTTATGAGTTTTAGAAGAATTCTTTTAATGGTCGGCTGCGTGCTTTCAGCCGTTGGTTTGTTTGTACCGATGTACCTCATTCAGGCAGACGGTCAGACTGTCAGAGACGGCGTCATTTCGCTGATGAACGGCAATTCTGTCATTTACGGTATTGTGATCCTTTTGGCTGATCTCGTTGTTTTCGGTTCCGCGCTTGTTGGTCTTAAGAAGGGTTATGTTATTGCGACATTCATCAGTGCAGGTGTCACGTTCTATTCCTGCTGGAATATGATGATCAGCAAGGAAGCTTCTGCTGGCATACTTGGTCTGACAAGCAAGTACATGTCTGGTCTTAGCGGTGCGGCAGTGAATTATAAGATCGTAGACGGTCCGGCGATGGTCTTGCTGCTCCTTGGTGCGGCAGTCATGCTCATTATGATGATCTGGTGCGGATTCGCTGAGGAATAAGTTCACGAAAAAAGCATTAGAAAAGGGCGTCGGTTCAGGCGCCCTTTTTTCGTGCTCATAAAAAGCAATGATCAGTTGAGGTTCATCAGATTGAAAGGTCCCTTGCTTGAGATTTCCCAGATGATGTCGCCGATCTCTTCTGGAGACTCGACCATGCCGCCCTGGATCCATTTTTTGATAATGGCATTTGTGCCGGCATTGCAGTAAGTGTTAATGAATCTGCCTCTGGCGGTTGTGTCCTGTGAGTTGGCAACGAATGCTTCCGTGACTTTGGATGCTGCTGCGAAAATGTCGCTGAAGTAGTCAATGTCGCAGTTAGGGGAGAGCATGATGCTTAGGAAGTTCGGGTGATTCTTCAGTGCATGGCAGAGGTCGATATGAACCTCCTTGCAATGACTCTTGGACTTCTCTGTGACCTTCTTGATATCTTCGATAACGATCTGCTTGTGCTCTTCGAGGAACTCGAAAATATTGTTGTAGTGGTAATAGAAAGTATTTCGATTGATGTTAGCCTTGGCACAAAGGTCCGTGATCGTGATGGCAGAGAGCTTCTTCTTCTGAATTAGCTCAGCCAGCGCTTTGAGAATAGCGGTCTGGGTGCGGATAACTCTGATGTCTCTGGTGTTTTTCATAAATCTCACCCTTATTATTATTTTGAGATAATTTTAATATACCACTTAAAAATACTTTATTTCACAGACTTCGCAAAAATTTCATACATTTATAACACAGTCCTAAAAAGTGGGACTTTATTTTCGAAGATACAAAAAAAGGCTGTCCCGAAGGACAGCCTCTTAAAGTCTTAATGTTGACCTCTAAAGAATTAGAGCTTAGGACCAGCCTCAACGAGAGCCTTACCAGCCTCGTTTGTCTCATACTTCTTGAAGTTCTTGATGAATCTGCCAGCGAGATCCTGAGCCTTCTTGTCCCACTCAGCTGCATCAGCATATGTGTCGCGAGGATCAAGGATTTCTGTAGAAACGCCGGGAAGCTCTGTAGGTACTTCGAAATCGAAGTAAGGGATCTTCTTTGTAGGAGCGTTCTTGATAGAACCGTCGAGGATAGCATCGATGATACCACGTGTATCAGGGATGGAAATTCTCTTGCCTGTGCCGTTCCAACCTGTGTTTACGAGGTAAGCCTTAGCGCCGGACTTCTCCATCTTCTTTACGAGCTCTTCAGCATACTTTGTAGGGTGGAGCTCAAGGAATGCCTGACCGAAGCAAGCGGAGAATGTAGGTGTAGGCTCTGTGATTCCACGCTCTGTACCAGCAAGCTTAGCTGTGAAGCCTGAGAGGAAGTAGTACTTTGTCTGCTCAGGTGTGAGGATGGAAACAGGAGGGAGTACGCCGAAAGCGTCTGCAGAAAGGAAGATTACGTTCTCAGCTGCAGGGCCTGCAGAGATCTTGTTAACGTTCTTAGCGATCTTCTCGATGTGGTCGATCGGGTAAGAAACACGTGTGTTCTCTGTTACGGACTTATCAGCGAAGTCGATCTTGCCGTCTTCAGCAACTGTAACGTTCTCGAGGAGAGCGTTTCTCTTGATTGCGTTGTAGATGTCAGGCTCATTCTCCTTGGAGAGGTTGATAACCTTAGCATAGCAGCCGCCCTCGAAGTTGAATACGCCGTTGTCGTCCCAACCGTGCTCGTCGTCACCGATGAGGAGTCTCTTAGGATCTGTGGAAAGTGTTGTCTTACCTGTTCCGGAGAGACCGAAGAAGATTGCTGTGTGCTTACCTTCCATGTCTGTGTTAGCAGAGCAGTGCATTGAAGCGATGCCCTTGAGAGGGAGGTAGTAGTTCATCATGGAGAACATACCCTTCTTCATCTCACCGCCGTACCATGTGTTGATGATAACCTGCTCACGGGATGTGATGTTGAAAGCAGCGCATGTCTCAGAGTTGAGTCCGAGCTCTGCATAGTTCTCGATCTTAGCCTTAGAAGCGTTGTAGATAACGAAGTCAGGTTCGAAAGAAGCGAGCTCTTCCTCAGAAGGAACGATGAACATGTTCTTTACGAAGTGAGCCTGCCAAGCAACCTCAACGAT
Source organism: Clostridiales bacterium Firm_14 (assembly GCA_001604135.1). Taxonomy (GTDB): domain Bacteria; phylum Bacillota; class Clostridia; order Saccharofermentanales; family Saccharofermentanaceae; genus Saccharofermentans. The sequence continues at coordinate 348,389 of LVAT01000013.1, read as the reverse complement.
GAAACGGATAGCCATTCTTGTATCCTTGTTTGCACCGCAGAAAGCGTCAACAACGAAAAGTCTCTTGTTGGAGAGCTCCTTCTGAGCGATGCCCTTAACAACTGCCCAAGTCTCTTCAGACATAGGATGGTTGTCGTTCTTGTACTCGTCAGATGTCCACCAAACTGTATCCTTGGAGTTAGCATCCATAACGATGTACTTATCTTTAGGGGAACGGCCTGTGAAGATACCTGTCATAACGTTAACAGTATCAAGCTCAGTAACCTTACCTACCTCGTATCCCTCGAGACCAGCCTTTGTCTCTTCTTCAAAGAGAAGCTCATAAGAAGGGTTGTAAACGATCTCGGTTGTGCCGGTAATGCCGTACTTTGTCAAATCAATGTTTGCCATAATCGGTAACCTCTTTCCTTAAATTTTAACAACGTCATTATATAACTTTAATCTTCAAAAGTTGTCGAAAAATTTTGTGATTTTACGTCAGTTTTGTTTGAGAATTGTCGGTTTATGTCAAAAACCCGATTCTTATCGATAGAATGATTTTCACTTTAATTTGCTATACTAATTTAGAATAAAAATGTGGGGTGATCTGTATGTCCAAAGCTCGAAAACCAGTCAATAAGAAAAAGGTCCTTAAGATCGTTCTCATCTGCCTTGCAGCCTTCATCGTCATCAACCTGATCGGCGCCGCCATCGGCACTTCCTGGTCCATAACGCACCCCAAGCTCGAATCCTACGATGACCGCATCAGCTACACTAAGCAAGGCAATATGTGGGGCGAGTACGACTCTTATGATAAAGAGGATTATATAGTTAAAGGCAAGGACGGCTACGAGCTCCACGTAACTTCCATTGCCACTCCTGAGACTCGCGGCACGGGCAAGTACGTCATCATCTCCCACGGCCACAAGAGCAACCACTTCGGCGTCGTTAAGTTCGTCGCACCCTATATAGATCTGGGCTTTACCTGTATCACATATGACCTCAGAGGCCACGGCGCCAACGTCAAAGCCACATGCTCCATGGGCGGCTTTGAAGCTGAGGACCTGAATTTCCTGATAGAGGATACTTTCGAGCGCTTCGGAGACGTATCGATACTTGGCCTTCAGGGCGAATCCATGGGCTCTTCGGCATCCATGAACGTCCTGCGCTACACCGACAAGGTCGACTTCATCGTTTCCGACTGCGGCTTCAAGAGCCTCAAGTACATGGTCCACGACATGTACAACGACATGCATCTCAACATCTTCGGCTACTGCGCCGACTTAGGCTTCCTGCTCTTTGGCATCAACGACGCCGAAGTCAGCGGCATCGACGCGATCAAGAACAAGGGCGTTCCGATCCTTTTCGTCCACGGCGAAGATGATACTTTTATAGACGTCGATAACAGCCGCGACATGTACGAAGAAGCCTCGAAATACGCGCACTGCGAGCTCTGGCTCGTTCCCGACGCCGAGCACGCAGAAGCCCGCGACCAAGCCGGCCGCTACAACTACCGCGACCACATCGCCGCGTTCCTGGTTGCTGCCGGCGTTGTTGAGGTAGAGGGTGAGGAAGAGGCCGCCGCGGCGTAAAGCTTTAGTTCCGACTGCCTTTTAGTGCTTTAGAATCAAAAATCCAGGCAAAAATCTAGGCGCCGCCTAGAATTCCGCCTGGAATTCGACCGTTTTAGACCCAAACTTCGGGCAAAACTTCAGGCGCCGCCTGAGATTCCGCCCGGCAATTTCGAGAATACGACAAAAAACAAAAAAGCTGCCCTCAACCGGACAGCTTCAAAGATCTTGGTGGGGCTGGTGGGACTTGAACCCACACGATTTATGGTCGGCAGATTTTGAGTCTGCTGCGTCTGCCATTCCGCCACAACCCCGTAGCGAAGTAATTATATTAAAGTGCCTATTCTTTGTCAATTTCAAAGGCCGCGAATCTGCTATAATCTTTGCTGGATGATAAATAGGAGAGCGCAATGCAGGTACGTTTAGAGAAGGTAGACAATAAGGAGCAGGAGGAAGCCGTCATTAAGGCGGTCGAGATCACTGATGAGATTTCGGGCGCGATCGAGCTTCTGGAGGGTGACGCGAAAGGCTTTGCCGTCAGCAAGGACGGGAAGACCTACATCCTGAAGGCTTCCAACGTTTACTACATTGAATCCGTCGACAAGAAGACGTTCGTTTATACCAAGCAGGGCTGCTATGACACGAAGTACAGGCTCTATGAGCTTGAGGTCATGCTGGGCGGCTATTTCATGAGGTGCTCCAAGTCCATGATCATCAATCTGAAGAAGGTCAGGACAGTTAAGTCGCAGATCAGCGGCAGGATCGACGCGACGCTGCTGAACGATGAGGTCGTGGTCATTTCGAGAGGCTATGTAAAGGAAGTTAAGAGGAGGCTCGGAATCGGATGAACAAATTTAAGCTGTGGCTTGAACAGACAATGATGATATCTTTCGCAATCCTCGTCGGAGTCATAATCGAAGGTGCTTTCTTTTCGCTGTTTGGCGGCAATCCGCTTTATGAGTTCAATATGGACTGGCTCCAGATGGTTTCGATCGTGCTGACGGGCGCGGTCTGTTCGCTGCCGACGATCATCTGGCTTACGGACACCGACATTCCGAAGAACAAGTTCATCGTGCGCATGGTGCTTCACTGCATCGGACTTTATGCGATCGTCAGCCTTTTCGGATGGCTGTTTAAGTGGTACACGCAGCTTGACGGCTTCGTCTTCATGACCGTGATCTACTTCGCGGTCTATGCATTTACATGGATCGTTACGCTCTGGTTCCACAAGCGCGAAGACAGCCAGATCAACAAGGCGTTAGACGACATCAGGGACGAAGAATAATCCATTTTTCCGCAACTTAGTACCCCTAATCCGCAACTTGGTAGTGCGGCTATTTTCATGCGTTCCGACTTGAGGTAATTTGGCCTTGCAAGGAGGAATTGACATGAAAATCATTGAAGTTGCAAATCTGACAAAAAAGTACAAGGAGCATACCGCGGTAGACGGTATCTCATTCGAAGTTGAGGAAGGCGAGCTTTTCGCATTCCTGGGCGAGAACGGTGCGGGTAAGTCCACGACGATCAATATGCTCACCACAGTGCTCGAAAAGACTGACGGCCAGGCCTTTATCGCCGGCCATGAGCTCGGCAAAGATGACGACGCGATCCGCAAGATCAACGGCATCGTTTTCCAGAATTCAGTATTGGACAAGGTCCTGACCGTTAAGGAAAACCTGCTCACCAGAGGCTCATACTACGGCCTCACAAAGAAAGAAGTGCTTAAGCGCCTTGAGCCGTTCTCAGAGAAGTTCGAGATGAAGGATATCTGGGACAGGCGCTACGACAAGCTCTCGGGCGGGCAGAGGAGAAGGGTCGACATCATGAGGGCTCTGATCAACAATCCGAAGATCTTATTCCTCGATGAGCCGACGACCGGCCTCGACCCCAAATCAAGAAAGCTCGTGTGGGACTACATAAATTACCTCCGCAAGGAACACAAGATGACGATCTTCCTCACGACCCACTACATGGAAGAGACCAGAGACGCCGACCACGTAGTCATCCTCGACAAGGGTCACATCGTATCAAAGGGCACGCCGGCCGAACTCAAATCGAAATTCGCACATTCCAAGCTCGTCTGGTACACGCCGAAGAACACCGAAGCGGAAGCCCTTATCAGCAGCATCAGCAACACTTTCGCTTACGACGCCGACCACTACAACATCACGACTGACAACGTGCCGACGGAATTCATCCACGAACACAAGGATCAGATCACGGATTACGAATTTATCAAGGGAACGATGGACGACGTTTTCTTGAACCTCACAGGAAGGGAGCTCGCATAATGAAAGACTTTATCGGATTCACAAGAAGAAATTTATCAATATATTTCAAGGACGTCCTCGCGATCGTTTTCTCGCTCATGACGTCGACCATCGTGTTCGTACTGTACCTGCTGTTCCTCAAAGGCACGTTCGTCAACGCTCTCAATGACACGATGCGTGGTCTCGAAAACATAGTGTCTTCGGGCGACATCGAAATGTTCGTCAACGGCATCCTGCTCTCCGGCATCCTCGGCTCAGCGATAATCACTGTTCCTTACACATGCCTGCAGACGATCGTCAAAGACAAGGAAGCCGGCGTCGACGCAGACATCTGCTCCACGCCTCTCAAGAGATGGAAGATCATACTCTCATACTTCACAGCATCTTCAATCAGCGCGTTCATAATGACAGGCATCATCCTTACAGTCGGACTCATCATTCTTAACGCCATGGGTGACACGCACCTCGGCCTCGCACAGATTGCTGCAGCTTACGGCATCGTGCTTCTTGGTTCAGTCTCATCAACGGCGCTCTTCATGGTAATAGTTTTGTTGTTCAAGAAAACTTCCAGCTGCACGGCATTCTTCGGTATCCTGACTGCCGCATCAGGCTTTGTGATCGGCGCTTACATTCCGTTGTCGCAGTTCTCAGACGGCATTCAGTCCTTCTGCAATTTGTTCCCGGCAAGCCACATTACATCGATGCTTAAGAACGTACTGCTTTCAGGCGTAGCAGACAGCATCAATTCAGACATCAACGGTCTCGACGGCGGCGAATTCATCTCCTCGATCAAAGATGTATTCAGCTTCAACGCATCCTCGTTCGGATTCGATTTCCAGACCGCGACTTCCGTCTTATATGTTGCTGCAATCGCGCTCTTATGCATCGCAGTCATGACGGTTCTGTATAACAAGACTTACAGAAGAAGATAATCTGACCGATTGGCACTTGCTATCCTCAGCCCCTAAAATCGAACCGACAGTTCGATTTGGGGGCTTTATCTATCAAAAACCGACAAAGTGAACAAGGCCTCTATGTACTTCTTCTGAAATATATAAAATCGAACCGGTAGTTCAGTTTTCAGGGTTTTGAGACTAAAACCGACAAAATCGTACCGTTAGTTCGATTTTATATAGTTGGGGACGAACGCTGGCTCAGATCTAAAACCGACAAAATCGTACTGGTAGTTCGATTTTATAGAGTTGGGCAGCAACACGCTCTCGGATCTAAAACCGACAAAATCGTACTGGTAGTTCGATTTTATAGAGTTGCGGAACAAACACGGCCTCAAAATCTTCTGAATAAGTTATAATCAACATATCAAAACTATAGGAACACTTATGCACTGGGCAATCATCGTATTAATCGTAGTTGTTGCGATCTTTCTTATCGGACTCGTCATCTTCTCGTGGCGTAATGCTAAAGCATCGGTTAAGCCGAAGCTGATACCGGCTGAGCGCGAGATCAATGGTAATAAGAAGCGCGGGCTCTGGCTCGACTACGATTCTTATGACAAGAAGAATTACACGATCGAAGGCAAGGACGGTTATGTCCTTCACACGACGTTCGTCAGCACTGAGCAGACAAGAGGTACCGGTAAATACGCAATTATCTGCCATGGGCACACCTCGAGCAGGAACGGTGCCGTTAAGTACGTCAACTGCTACATTAAGCTCGGCTTTTCGTGCATTACTTATGATGCGCGCACTCATGGTGAGAATAAGCCCGATAAGTGCACGTTGGGCTACGTTGAATCCGAAGATCTGATGCACGTGATCGACGATACGCGCGCCAGATATAAAGACCTTAAAGTTCTAGGCATCCAGGGCGAATCGATGGGAAGCTCGACTGCGATACACTCATTGAGGTTCGATCCGAAGATCGATTTCATTGTTGCGGACTGTTGCTTTATCGGTACTTATGAGGAAGTTAAAGATTGCTATAAGAACATTCATATGCAGGCGCTGATGCCTTTCGTGTGGCTCGCAGGAAAGATCATATACAACGTCGATATCAAGCAGACGAATTCGCTCAGGTGCCTTAAGGGGCACAAGACTCCGATATTGTTTATTCACGGTGCAGGGGATACTTTCGTAAAGCCGTATAATGCTGAGACTTTGTACGAGGAAGCGAAGAAGAACGGCGCTTACTCAGAGCTCGTTCTCGTTGAGGGCGCAGGTCATGCGATGAGCCGTCAGGTCGCGGGTTTTGAGGCTTACACCGGTTATATCGAGAAGTTCCTGAAAAACATCGGAATTGCGTGATATAATTGCAGTGTGGGGCCGGTTAAGACTGGATGGGAATTATTAGGGAACATTCGCACTCGTTATTCACATGATTAAGAAGATCACGACAGCGATATTATCTCTTGTTTTGATTGCAGCAGTTGCGTGCTGCAGCCTGCCGTCGCGTGCAGAAGCGAATGCTACGGAGACCGTGCCTTCTGATACTTCGAAACGCCCGAAAGAATATGTTTTCGACGAATCACCGGAATTCTCGCTTGAGACAGCCGATGTCGCATTTACGGATGAAGAACTGATCGAGATGAGCAGGAAGAGATATGTTGAGTTTACCGGTTATGTGCCTGATCGCGTTGAGATTGACGCGGTAGACGGCGACGTCGTTTATATCAGTTTTTATTTCAGCGATTATTATTATCCGCCGGAAAGATATGCTGATGAGACATACCGCGTCGACCGAAAGACCGGTGTCGGCTATGATTCGCGCAATTTCAGGATCGATCTGACAGGATATGTCTGATCGCTCGAAAAGCCCTACAACTACCAGATTTTCGAACAAAACAACCCAGATTGCCTAATTTCTGCTCCTTTTGTGCCTAATTATCTCGTTGTTCAGATTGGGCACCATTGTTAAAGTGGACTTAACGTCCGGCAGGGGAATCCGGACGCCTGGGAAAACTTTAGAGATATTAGGATGGTACTTTTATGAGAAAAACTATTTTAACGGTTATTGGCGTGGCGCTTGTTGCGGCCTTCGCAGCGGGCTGTGCCACTACTTTACCGGGTTTGGGAGGATCAGACAGCGTTTCCGCGACTAACGCTACGGAAGATCCGAAGGCGGTGATCGACGTTCCTGTCGTTCAGGAAGGTGAGCAGACAGATACTGATAACGCTCAGAACACTGACGGCTCAAGCGATGCAGACGCTGTTGATGTCCCCACAAACAACAACGGGTACAGGGATGAAGAACTTCTTACCTGGGCTTCGAAATACTATGAATTCACCAGCGGCAATAAGGCGCCGAACATTGAGATAGACCACGTTGAAGGAGATATGGTTCACATCCACTTTTTCGAGGACCTCGAACCGGCCAAGGAAGGTGAATCGGATCCCGGACACAGAACTACGCTGGAGTGGTATGTCGTTGACCGCAAAACTGGTATCGGCAAGAACTTCGCAGGTGAAGAAGTCGATCTTACGTCGATGTATAAGAGAACGATGACAAACGAGGAGGCAGTAGGATAACAGGAAAAACGACACACAATTTATAAAAAGCATAGAGCATTTGAAAGGGGTTATATCAGTTGATATAGCCCTTTTTATTTGATAAATTTAAAATATCACAAAGATTCATGAGCATTTGTTAATGGAATAGGGAGGTGTTTTCATGAATAAGGTAAGGCTGGTTTCGGCAGTTTTAATACTGTCTCTTTTGTTCGCGCTAACGGCTTGTGAGAGCGGCGATAAGAAGATGATCGTAGGCACATGGAAACCATCGCCCGGAAGCGAGACTGAGTTCATGGGTTCGACATCTTCTTCTGTCTGGACATTTAATGAAGATGGAACATATAAGGAAGTTGAGACGATGAACTTCCTTGGGACATCAGTTTATAACAAGACTGGCAAGTATGAGCTTAATACAAAGGAACATTACATCATATTGAAGCCTGATGATGGTTGGCATGACGATACGTTCGGCGATCAGGAGATCTGGTACGAATACACACTGACAAATCAGTATCTGACATTTACGACAGGTCTTGGAACTGAGAGGTACCAGAAGCAGTCATAAAGCGATCTTTGGGTGGGGGTTGTAAGTGGCAAATCTTAAAAGTTATTCATGTCCTAAGTGCGGAAGCTACCTTGATGTCGACAGAGATCAGGACATGTTCGAATGTCCATTCTGCGGCAGCGTTTTTGATGTCGCAGATTTCCACGGCAAGGAGCTGCTTGATCAGGCAGCTGAGTTAATGCGCAGGAAAGAATTTAAGAAAGCGCGAGAGAAGTACGAGTATCTGCTGTCGAAGAAGCCAAATGAGTTTGAATTTCTCTATGGCTATGCATGTTCCGTGGGAGAAGTCGATACTCTTGATGATTTCGAATTCCCGAAAAGCATGAACGGCAAACTGGTAAGTCTCTTTAAGAACGACCCGAGATTTCAGGTGGGGTCTGCAGCGGCTTATTTTGCAAAGCTTCTGGAGATGTTCAACACAGCAAATGAGGTCTTAGAGAAGAAGATATTACACAAGAAACTGGTAACTGAAGCAGAGAACGGCATTTTGGAGATCAAGAGAGAACAGGGAGTTATCGGTGCAGGAATCGGAATATATGCTGCCATGCATTATTTTATCGGCGCAGTTATCCTCATAAGCATTGGTGACAAGTTCGATTTGGGTAAAGCCTGGGGCACATTAATTTTACTATTCTATATCCTGTTCCCAATCGTGCTGATCATTGTCAATTATTCCATTAACATATTTAAGCAGGGGAAGAAATCTGAAGAATATGCTGCAAGAATTGCGCCTTACAACGACATGAAGAAACGCGCAGATACGCTTAGTGACGAGATAGACAAGCTCGAGAAGATGTATTCGCATTATTATAAAGAACTCCCCGGGCTTAAGCCTAAGGCTTCAGGATTCTTAGATCCTGTGCCCGTTAACAGAGATCCTAAGAAGAGCGAAGTTACCGCAGATCCGAAGAGAGCAGTCATCTGCAAGAAGTGCGGCGCGGAGCTGACAAACGATAAGGAGCGCAAGCTCTATATCTGCAGTCACTGCGGCGTCAGTTACGATTATTCGACGTTCATAGGCGACGATATCACCAAGGCTAATACCCACCTTAAGAACCGCGAATTTGCGATGGCCGACAAGTGGTTTTCCAAGTGCCTTGAGAACGAGCCGGGCAGTTTCGATGCCAACAGGGGCCGTATTCTCTGTGCCGGCAAGTGGCTCGGTTTCCTTCAGGTCAAGCTTAACGACAAGCTTGAGCAGGTTGACTGGGACGGCGTTAAAGAGACGTTAGGATTCGCTCTGGAAAACTCCAATGATTTCAATAAGTCTTATTTTCTGGAACTTAAGGGCCTGCTCGATAATGCAAAGGAATACTTTGATACGTGCCTTCAGATGGAGGGTGACGGCGACAATGCCGAGCTTCCGGCGTTGATCCGGAAAAGGGACGGGCTTGTCGAAGAATACAATCGTATCTACCGTGACTTCATCGAAAAGGATAAGAAGCACCGTATTGCCATTTCCAATGACCTGGCATATGCGGCTGACAAGATGCTCGCTTACCGCCTGCGCATTATCTCCGGTACTTCGTGGGAGAGTATCGAGGCGGCTGATCCTGATGTGGTTTTCGCACCCGGCGTTAAATACAGCTTAATGACTCTGATCGATGAAGCCAAGGACGTTTCAAAGGACGAATACTACGATTATTTCAACCTTTGGGGCAGGTTCATTGATGAGTTCGTATCGTATTCGCTTTTCGTGATGAAGCATAAGCAGCTCAAGGCAAAGGATGAAGAGTTTGCTCTGAAGAATCACACTGATGACTTGACTGTTCTTAAGGAGACTATCAGTAAATACGACGGGGAAGCTAAAGGCCGCAAAAAGCGGTTCGACGATATTCATAACGAACTTGTTGAGATGGACAAGAAATTGTTCTTTGAGAAAGGTGATGATTTTCAGGAGGAGCCGGTAAATGGCGAAGCTTAAGTGTTATTCATGTCCCAAGTGCGGAAGTTTTCTTGATGTCGACAGAAATCAGGACACTCTCGATTGTCCGTTCTGCGGCAGTCATTTTGACACCGTGACTTTCCATGGTGAAGAGCTCTCTGCTCAGGCTAACGATTTGCTTGATAAAGGAGACTTTAAGCAGGCCAGAGAGAAATACCAATACCTCTTATCCAAAATGCCGGATGAGTTCGAATTCCAATATGGCTATGCCTGTGCGCTTGGCGGCCTGAAATCTTTGGATGATATTGACAGCCCTAAGAGATTCAACACCCAGCTTGTTAAGCTCTTAACCGCAGACCCCAGATACATTAAGGGAGCCGGTGCACCTTATTTTTCAAAGCTTTTGGAGATGTATAACATCAATCTTAAGATCATTGGAATGAACCGGAAGAGCGGTGAGCTGAGAAATAATGCCACTAGGGGCATGATAGATGTTCTGAAAGCAAGAGATATGAAGACCGGTCTGTGGGTTTATGCCGGTATTCATTGGCTTATTATCGGACCGGCAATACACTTTTTATCGAGACAATATATGGATTCGCCGCCGGTTCCTTTTATAATCGCATTCTGGATATTCATGCCGCTGATCATATTTGGGATTGCCGGCGTGATCAACGACAGGGAACGTGAAGAAGGGACTCCGGAGACACAGGCTGAACTGACTCCTTACCATGAGATGAATGAGCGTTCGGATAAGCTCGAGACAGGTGTCAAGCGGCTGGAACATGAATATAAAAAAGCTCACAGGATGCTCAGAGATCTAAAGCCGGAATCAGTTTTCGATGTTCCTGAAGCAGAAGATAAGAAAGAGGAAGAACAGACTGATCTCATCTGTAAGACTTGCGGAGCTGAACTTGAACTCGATAAAATCCGCCGCCTTTATGTTTGTGCTCATTGCGGCGCTTCTTACGATTATGAGCTGTTTGTCGGAAACGACAGGAGCAAAGCGAAAGTGCTTCTTAAGAACAGGGAGTTTGATCAGGCAGAAAAGTGGTTTTCGAAGATATTAGCCGATAATCCGGCAAACATCGAAGCATTAAGGGGACTTGTGCTCTGCGCCGGAAAATGGACAAGCTTTGTCGAGATCAGTTTAAATGACAAGCTTAATAATGTCGATTGGAACAGCGTAGAGAAGGCTATTAATGACGCGATCATGAATACCGAAGATGCTGACCGCGAATATTTCGCGATGATGAAGGTCATGACCGGCAAGGCTGAGGATTACAATGAGATCAGCATGAAGCTGAAGGATAATGCCGATGATGAGGAGCTGATCCGGTCTAAGGACAGAATTACCAAAGATTTTGAGCGGCTTCACAGAGAGTTCCACAATGAGGACATTAAGATCATGGCGCGGATTAACGGTGATGCTGAAGCGAACCCTGCTGATGAACCCTTCAGCATGTTCTCGTTCAGAATGAAAATTATCAGAAGCGGCAATTGGATCTCCATTGACCTTATCGATCCTGCCGACCCGTTTGATCCGGAGCTGAAGGATAAAGTGGATTTGGTCATCTTGGATGCGAAAGCAAGATCAGAGGGTGAATTTAAAGAATATTTCGAGATTTGGGATAAGTTTGTAAATCTGCTCAGCGCTTATTCGACGTTTAAGCTAAATCTGTCCAAGTTCAAGACCGAGAATGAAGTCAGACTTCGCATGAACTCGCAGGAAGATTCGTATGAATGGGAAGCTTTCCAGAAGAAAGCAAACAGACTTGAGTCGGACGATAAGCGTTACAAGTCCCAATTCAATTCGCTTCATAAGAAGCTTATCGAGCTGGACACGAAGCTGTTCTTCGGGAAAAAAGAAAACTGATTTGAGAACGTAATAAACGAATGTAAATTCTTTGTTATAATGCAAATGATCGGGTGATTTTTGCCCATTGAGTAAGGTGCTTTGTTTTGGGTATTTGGGAGGTATAAATATGCGAAAGGGTGTAAAGGCATTATCTGTCTTATTGCTTTTCTGTGTTCTTTTGGGCTTTACCGGCTGCGGTGACAAAGATAAGATCCTCGGCAAGTGGAAGCAGTCCAGCTACAATTCCGGCTATTCAGAGCTCAAGGACGAATTCGGCGAAGTCGAGTTCTCCAAGAACGGCAAATACAACAGGATCAGCAGCTATGATCACGTCGGCTTCTCCAGCAACGCGCCGGTCGAAGACGGCACTTTCGAGATCGACGACAAAAACGGCCGCATAATGTTTTATCCTGATGACGGAACCTACGGCAAAACTTGCTACACGTATTCCTACAGTCTTACAGACGAACAGCTTACGATCAGAAGCTTAAACGGTAGCGACATAGTTTATTTGAAGAGATAAATTCTTAGAGTTGAATTTAAATGACAAAATCAAAGGGCGGAGCACTTAAGCTTCGCCCTCGTTATTTATCATTGCTATTGCCTTTGCTTTTTTCGCCTTCTTGAAAGATATGACGGCACCGAACAGCAGGATCAGTATAGGTATCGAGAAGATCAGTGCCGCTACAACGAATCCGAAGTATCCGAGCCTTATCACGAAGAAGAGCACCACAAGGGCGAACACTGTCCCATAAACAGCCGGATGGAATAAGAAAAAGTTCTGAGTTACCAATGAATAGATGAGCGCAAATATCAGATAAAGCACTATAGGTCCGAACACAACGACCAGGTATGGCCAGTAGAAGTTTATAAATGTCTTGCGCTTTTCCTGAGTTTTTTCTTTATTGTCCATAGTGTTAAACCTTTCTTCTACGCTGTGGCTTTTGTTATAAAACGAAATTTATATAGGCAAGCACAATGGCCATCAGCGCAGCGCAGACTATGATCCCGCCTGTACTTGTGCCTATGCCTGCTTGAAAAGTCTTGGAATTGGCTCCGTTTTTCTGCGCGGTCTTAGATATAACCAACGCAACAATGCTGACGATGATGCCTGCCGCAACTGCTATGACCGCTTTTGTCGGGCCGTTATAAGGGCTCAGCATTATCGGCCAGACGAACAGGTACATTACGGCGCCATAGGCAGCGCTTAAGATCCCCATTATCATTCCAATCAACGATAATCTGTTTGCTGAAGACTTATTTTCCATTTCGACACCTCACATGAAATGCGCGATCGACTGACATATCTTCAAATTGCCGGTTGTATGCCGGCCTTGATGTTGTTTCCTTAAGGTCATAGTACGTAAATTGGTTGTCTTAGTCAAATTCCTGGTGCTTGATTCTTCACGGAATACCGTGATGTATCTTAATTGCGGTTAAGTTGATAATTTGAGATACAGTTCTTCATTGAAATGTATCTTAATGTGCCCGAAATGAGAGCTTTGAGACACAGTGCTGATTAAATTGTATCTCCTTAGACCGCCAAAGGTGGTTTTGAGATACATATTGCTCGCTTCCTGTATCTCAAGCGGGCCTTTGCTTGAGTTTTGAGATACATTCCCTTTGTTAGGGGCTGCCAGAGGAGTATTTCGATAATCCGCAGAAGCGGACCTCTCCAAAAAAGGCCAGCCTTACCCCACCATCTCGATAAATACCCATTTTTCCCAAGAATCTTCCTTGCATTTCCGGACCATTAAATATAGAATTCATTACAGCAAAACTTTAAACGGTCCGGCGAGGCCGTAAGTGGCTGTAAACAACATATAATTGCATTTACGGATTCCTTCTTTAGCCGGACGGTGGCGCATAAGCGGATAAGCGCATAGCCACATTTAGATTAGGCGGAAGGAGTTTTTTTATGGTCTTAATTCCCGGTCATGAACTGATGGACGAAGCGGCGATGTCAAGAGCGCTCATAAGGATCTCGCATGAGATCGTCGAGCATAACGACGGCTTGGAAAACGTTGCCATCATCGGTATCCAGAAAAGAGGCGTGCCTCTTGCAACAAGGATCAGAAAGCTTTTGGAGGAGATCGAGGGCGTTAAGGTTCCTATGGGAATCCTTGATATCACTTTCTACAGAGATGACCTCTCGATGCTCTCGGCTCACCCCGTGGTCAACGGCACGGACATTCCCTTTGATGTAAATGACAAGAAGATAATCTTGGTTGACGATGTTCTCTTCACAGGCAGGACGACAAGAGCTGCTATAGAGAACATTTTTGATATGGGCAGGCCTGCGAACATCCAGCTCGCGATACTGATCGACAGAGGCCACAGGCAGCTGCCGTTCAGAGCTGACTATGTGGGCAAGAACGTGCCTACGGCGATCACTGAGCACATCGACGTTGAAGTCAAGGAAGTCGACGGCCAGGACAGAGTAATACTGCTTAAGGAGGAGGAAGGATAATGGGACTTAAGAGTAAAGATCTCCTCGGTATGAAGCAACTTACCGCGGATGAGATTATGGAGATCTTGGATACAGCGAAAACAATGAAGCTCGTTATTTCGTCTGCCAACAAGAAGACATCGCACCTTCAGGGAAAGTCTGTAGTTACGCTTTTCTACGAGAATTCAACAAGAACAAGGCTTTCTTTCGAGCTTGCATCGAAATACATGGGATCGGCTTCGGCTAACATCTCAACTTCGGGAAGCTCGGTTAACAAGGGCGAATCGCTCCTTGATACCGCAAGAACAATAGACATGATGGGTACGGACATCATCATCATGAGACATAACCAATCCGGTGCGCCGCACTTCATCGCGCCTTACCTCAAGGCAAGCGTAGTAAACGCAGGCGACGGCATGAACGAGCACCCGACTCAGGCATTGCTCGACATGCTCACTATGTATGAGAGATTCGATACTTTCGAGGGCAAGAATATAGCGATCTGCGGCGATATCTATCACTCAAGAGTTGTAAGATCCAACGCGATCGGCTTAAAGAAGCTCGGCGCAAACGTATCGGTCTACGGACCTAAGACCATGATGCCCATTGGCATTGAGAACATGGGCGTCAGGATCGCTGATTCCGTTGCAGACTGCATCAAGGATGCTGACGCTGTAATGGGCCTCAGAGTACAGCTCGAGAGGCAGCAGAAATCATTGTTCCCCTCTATCGCAGAGTACGCAAAATTCTATGCAATCACACCTGAGATGCTGGCACTGGCCAAGCCCGATGCATTCCTTATGCACCCCGGCCCCTGCAACCATGGTGTTGAACTCCCGACAGCAGTTTACGACTGCGACCAGTCGGTAATAAATGAACAGGTAACAAACGGTGTAGCAGTCAGAATGGCTGTGCTATACCTGCTCATGGCAAGGAGGAACCAGCTGTGAAATTAATCTTAAAGAATGCGAAAAAATACAATGAAGACAAACTCAGTAACATCTACATTGAAGACGGTAAGTTCGCGGTTGAGTTCGCGGAAGCAGAAGCTGACAGAGTTATCGACCTTAAGGGCGCTACCGTTACACCGGGCCTTGTCGACATGCACTGCCACTTAAGAGAACCCGGCGGCGAGTACAAGGAAACCATCAAGACAGGTACAGCATCTGCTGCAAAGGGCGGCTATACATCGATCTGCCCGATGCCTAACACAAATCCTGTAGCAGACAATGCGGCAGTAATCAGCGGCATCATGAAGAAGGCCAAGGAAGCTGACAACTGCAGAGTATATCCGATCGGCGCTGCAACAAAGGGCATCGACGGCGAGCTGATCTCAGAGATGGGTCTCATGAAGGAAGCGGGGATCGTCGCAGTATCTGACGACGGCCACCCGATCAAGAACGCAGGCATCATGAGAAAAGTCATGGAATACGCTTCAGACTTTGATCTTCCAGTATTAAATCACTGTGAAGACAAGAGCCTTTCGGAAGGGGCTATGAACGAAGGGACCGTATCCACAACGATCGGCATCAGGGGAATCCCCACGGCAGCTGAGGATATCATGATCGCAAGAGACATAATCCTTTCTGAATATCTCAATATCCCTGTCCACATCTGCCACGTATCCACTAAGGGCGGCGTGCGTATGATCAGAGACGCTAAGGCAAGGGGAGTAAAGGTCACATGCGAGACATGCCCTCATTACTTCACGCTGACTGACGATTGCTGCGAGACTTACGATACGAACTTCAAGATGCATCCGCCGCTCCGCACACGTGATCACCTTGAGGCGATCATCGAAGGAATCAAGGACGGAACGATCGACGCGATCGCAACTGACAATGCTCCTCATCATGCTGACGAGAAAGTGTGTGAGTTTTCTGTCGCTTTGAATGGTATATTAGGATTTGAGACTGCGTTCGCTTTGGGGTACACTTATCTTGTTAAGACAGGTGAGATCTCAATGGAAAGACTCATTGACCTTATGTGCTACGGCCCGTCCAATATCTTGAAGCTTGGCAGAGGCGGCATGAACATAGGTGACGATGCGGATCTCGCAGTCTTTGACCTTGAGAATGAGTTCACATTCGACAAGGAAAAGATGCTTTCAAAGTCCAGGAACACTCCTTACGACGGCTGGAAGCTCTACGGCGACACGTTATTAACAGTAATGGGAGGAAAAGTCACTTATGAGAAACTTTGCTGATGCGCTGGTAAGAAAGATCGATGAAGTAAACAATCCTACAGTAATTGGTCTTGACCCCAAGCTCGATTATATTCCTGATCACATCAAGCACTATGCTGAGCAGCTTTTCCCTGAGGAAGCTACAAAGGCTACGGCAAAGGCTATCTGGCTCTTCAACAAAGAGATCATCGACCATACATACGATATCGTTCCGGCATTAAAGCTCCAGTTCGCATACTATGAGATGTATGGTGTTGACGCAATAAAGACAATGCTCCTTACAGCTCGTTATGCCCAGAGAAAGGGCATGCTCGTTATCGCAGACGCTAAGCGTAACGACATCGGCTCTACTGCAACAGCTTATGCTGAGGGCATCATCGGCAAGACAGACATCCTCCTTGGCGAGACCATGGAGATGAGCGGCTTTGATGCATCCACGGTTAACTGCTATCTCGGTATTGACGGCGTTAAGCCTTTCATTGATGTAGCAGCAAGAGATGGCAAGGGCATTTTCTGCCTCGTAAGAACATCCAATCCTTCAGCCGGCGACTTCCAGGATCTGGAACTGGGTGACGGCAGAAAGCTCTATGAAGCAGTAGCTGACAAGGTAGCTGAGTGGGGCGAGTCCCTGATCGGTGAGGAAGGCTTCTCATCAGTAGGCGCTGTTATCGGCGCTACATGGCCTGAGCAGGCTGTAGACCTCAGAAAGAGAATGCCCAACGCATTCATGCTTATCCCCGGCTACGGCGCACAGGGCGCAGGCGCAGATGAAGCTGTAGCAAGCTTTACAGCATATGGAAAGGGCGGTATCGTCAATGCTTCGAGATCCATCATGACTGCTTGGCAGAAGAGAAAGGATTTCTTCAAGCCTGAAGATTTCGGCAAGGCAGCAAGATTTGAAGCAGAAGACATGAAGGAAAAGCTCAACGCAGCTTTGATGAACCGTAAGTACGTATAATTTAATGGCAACTCGAAAAGAATATAGAATCAAATTAATCTCAAAAGAATTACTGAACGCAGACACTTGCTATCTCGGATTTGACTGTCCTGAGATAGCAAGTTCTTGTATTCCCGGACAGTTTGTAAATATCTCCGCAGGGACGATGTTCTTAAAGCGCCCCTTCGGTATTGCATCCGTTGACCGCGAAAAAGGCACCTTTAACATCGGCGTTAAGGTCGTAGGCAAAGGCACAGAGCAGATCAAGGATTTTGAAGTCGGCACTGAAGTCGACTGCCTTGGCCCTCTTGGCAACGGCTTCGACTTCGAAGGCTGCGACAACGTTATCCTTACAGGCGGCGGCACCGGCGTTTTCCCGATCAACTTCGCATATGAGACGTTGACGGTAATTGGCAAGAACGTCACTGTCTGTGAAGGTTTCCGCGATGCAAGACAGGTAATCCTTAACAAGGACGGATATATCCTCACGACTGATGCAGGCGACATGGGCATCAAGGGAACTGTCATTGCAGGTCTTGATACTCTGACGATAGAAGATCCTGCTAAGACGCTTGTATGCTGCGTTGGCCCCATCCCCATGATGAAGGCTGTTAGCGCTTGGGCAGAAGAGAAGGGCATGAAGTGCCTTGTCTCCATGGAGCAGAGAATGGCATGCGGCGCAGGAATCTGCCTCTGCTGCACGGTCAAGGTAAAGGACGACGGCCCTGACGGATATAAGAACGTCAGATGCTGCAAGGAAGGCCCTGTTTTCGACAGCAGGGAGGTGGCATGGTCATGAGCAAACTTCTTAATGTCAATGTCGGTTCAGTCAACCTCAAGAGCCCCATAATCCTTGCATCCGGCACGTGCAACTTCGGCCGCGAGCTCGCTGAATACTACGATCTCTCGATCCTTGGCGGCATCTCATCCAAGGGCCTTACGATAAAGCCCAGGAACGGCAATCCCGGTGTCAGAGTCGCTGAGTGCGCTTCCGGAATGCTTAATTCCGTCGGCCTTCAGAACCCTGGCGTTCATTATTTCATCGAAAACGACTTAGACTTCATGAAGGAGTCCGGCGCTGCGGTTATCGTTAACGTGGCTGGGCATTCTTTCGAAGACTACATAGACATGGTAACGACGTTGGATCCTCACAAGGATAAGATCGACGCTCTTGAGATCAACCTCTCATGCCCGAACGTTAAGGCAGGCTGCATGACGATCGGATCTGATCCGGAGGCGATCAAGGCTATAACTTCCAAGCTCAGAAGACTTACGGATCTTCCTTTGTGGATAAAGCTCACACCTAATGTCACCGACATCAAGGCTACGGCGCTAGCAGCACAAGCGGGCGGAGCTGACGCTGTCGTTCTCATCAATACGCTCATGGGAATGAGGATCGACATCAGGACCAGAAGACCTGTCCTCACAAACAACACAGGCGGTTATTCCGGCCCTGCGGTAAAGCCCGTTGCGATCCGCATGGTCGCCGAGTGCGCTCAGGTGCTTGATATCCCGATCGTCGGATGCGGCGGCATCGCTGATTATAAGGACGTCATTGAGTTCATGATCGCGGGCGCTTCGGCAGTCGAGATCGGTACGGCATGCCTCGTTCATCCCGCGCTTCCGGTCGATATCACGGCTGACCTTGAGAAGTACTGCGAAGACAATGGCATAGAGCTCAAAGACCTTACAGGCACGCTTCAGCGCTGGTAAAAGACTTAAAGATCTGCACTGCAGCACCATACGCTGCGGTGCAGATTTCAAAATAAGACATAGGAGATAGAGATATGGAAAACACAATAATCGAAGCGCTTTTCGCGACCAAGGCAATAAGGGTAGCACCTGAGAACCAGCCTTTCTGGTACACATCAGGAAGATTAGGACCTTTCTTCATCAATACCCACTTCCTTCTTGAGAATGAGGCAGCTGCAGGCGAAGTCCTTAAGCGCATTGAGAAGGCGATCGCCGACAGCAAGCTTACGGCTCCCGAAGAGATCTTCGACATGATGCTCGCTTACTACAACAAGGGCGGCACGTTCAAGATGGTATCCGACAAGCTCGCAGAAGCAGCTAAGGGCTTAGACTTCGATTACATCTCCGGCGGCGAGAGAAGAGACTATTTCTTCTCCATGATGCCCGCATACCTGCTCGGCAAGCCTCATCTCACGATCTATAAGGACATGACTTCCGTATATTCCGAAGCAATCGACGGACCCGCTGTTGATTCTTCTGAAGTCAATCTCAAGGGCAAGAAGGCACTCCACATTGCTGACCTCATCACTGAGGCATCTTCATATGAGAGAGCATGGATCCCTGTAATCAGAGGCCTTGGTTCAGAGATTACTGATACTGTCGCAGTCGTCGACAGATGCCAGAGCGGCAGGGAAGTCCTTAAGAACTTGGGCGTTGAGCTCCACGCTCTTACAGGAATCGACGAAGAACTTTTTGATGAAGCAACCAAGAATGGTATTATAAATGAAACACAGAAGGCCATGATCATGCATTTCCTTGAATCGCCTTCAGAATATATGACAGCTTTCCTTAAGAGCAATCCTGACTTCATCGCCTCCGAGATCGCAAAGGGCGGTAAGAACAAGGAGCGCGCTGAGCTCGCCATAGAGAAAGGATATACAAACGTATGAAAGATCCCTATTCCGGCTTATATGAAGTAACAGAGATCCACAACTTAAGAGACGTTATCAAGAAGAGAGTTAATGAATTCCCGGAAAACCCCGTATTCCTTGTAAAGGAAAAGAAGGGCGGAGAGTATATCCCGATCTCAACAGAGAAGTACGACCACGATATCGATTCACTCGGTACTTATTTCATGAGCACCGTCAAGAAAGGCGCGAGGATCGCGATTTTCGCTGAGACCAGATACGAGTGGTACACGACATATCTCGCAACAACCAACGGCACCGGCTGCATCATCCCTCTCGATAAGGAACTTCCTGTAGACGACGTCCTCAACATGCTCACCAGAGCTGAAGTTGAGATATTGGTCTTCTCCAAGTCCAAGCTCGACATCGTAAAGCAGGTCTACGGCAAGGTCGACACGATCAAGTACTGGATCTGCACAGAAAAATTAGACGACGACAGATTCCTCTTCTATCAGGATTGCCTGAAGGCCGGCGAAGAAAAGCTCGCTGCAGGCGATAAGACCTTCACGGAAGCTACGATCGATCCTGAGGAGATGACTATCTTACTGTTTACTTCCGGCACGACTGCTAAGTCAAAGGCCGTTATGCTCTGCCAGAAGAACATCTGCAAGAACTTGATGTCCATGTTCTCGATGCTCTATATCGACCGTAACGACGTCTGGCTCTCAGTACTGCCTCTGCATCACACATATGAGTGTACATGCGGCTTCTTGGGCCAGGTCTACAGAGGCACGACAGTAGGTATCTGCGAAGGCCTCCGCTACATCGCTCAGAACCTTCAGGAAGTAAGACCTACATGTATCCTCATGGTTCCCGTAATGCTCGAACTCTTTTACAAGAAGATCATGAAGGGCCTTAAAGAAGACCCCAAGAAGGCGAAAAAGCTCCAAACAGGCATGAAGCTTGCAAACGCTCTGCATCTGCCTGTGTCGATGCGCAGAAAGCTCTTTAAGCCGATTCACGATATCTTCGGCGGCAGGATGAGACTCATCATCTTAGGCGGCGCTCCGGTAAACCCTGAGATCCTCACATTCTTCCAGACAATGGGCTTCAAGTGCGTTCAGGGCTACGGCCTTACAGAGTGCGCACCTATTTTGGCACTCAATCGTGATAAGTTCTTTAAAAATCACGCTGCCGGTCTGCCGTTGCCCGGATGTGACGTTAAGATCCTTAATCCTGACGAGAACGGCATCGGCGAGTTCATCTCCAAGGGCGACAACAACTTCATGGGTTACTACAACGATCCCGAGAACACGGCAATCGCGCTCGATAAGGACGGCTACTATCACACAGGCGACCTGGGCTATATCGATGAAGACGGATTCTGCATCATTACAGGCCGTAAGAAGAACGTCATCATCGCCAAGAACGGCAAGAACGTATTCCCTGAAGAGATCGAGTACCTCTTGTCTCTGTCTCCTTATGTTGCTGAATCCGTCGTATCCGGCGTCAACGATGAGGTCAAAGACGACATCGTCGTAACAGCAACGATCTTCCCTGATATAGAGGAGATCAAGGCCAAGCTTGGCATCGAGACTGATCCTACCGAGGAGCAGATCATGGGCATCTTAAAGGAAGTCGTCGCTGCCACCAACGAGAAGCTCGAGAGCTACAAGAAGATCAAGAACACCGTGCTTCGTATGACCGAGTTCGAGAAGAACACGTCGAAGAAGATCAAGAGATATTAATTTAGTTTCGCTTATAGGGCCGTCTCGAAAGGGACGGCTTTTTTTTATGGCCAGATTTCCGCATGTTAAGATGATATCTTATTAGATCCGGCCTTTTTTATAGCCAGATTTCCGCCAGTTAAAATGATCTCTTATTAGAACCGTCCCGACAAAAGAATACAAAACTCTTATTAAAAGCCGACACCAGAACTTATAAATCGACAACGAACCTGCAAATTGTCATCATTTTTGTTTGACAACCGACAATCTGGTCGACAAAACCCAACAAAAAACCTACATCGTAATATAGTCCTGACCATACTGGCGGACGGCCGCCTTTTTGAGAATTAGGACAGTTAATTTAGCCAACAAATACGATATAATAATCTTTGATTTAAATGGAATAGAGGTATTTTTATGTTTAACGACGCTGATTGCCTTCGTATATTGGAAGAGGCAATGTCAACTACGGCAGATTTTGCCGAAGTGTTCCAGGAAGTCACGGAATCCAAGTCTGTGAGCCTTCTTAACGGCCAGGTTATCAGGGCCGCTACGGGTTTTGATTCGGGCACGGGTATTAGGCTTCTGGCAGGAACCAATTCAGTTTATGTTTATTCCAGCGATAACGATCTGGAAGTTCTTTTGAAGCTCGCGAAAGAAGCGGCCGCTGCGATCAAGGGCAACGACAAGGGCCAGATTGCAGCGCTGGAACAGCTCTGCAAGACCACTAAGTCACAGGTGCTAATCGACCCTATGACTACACAGAAGTCTGAGATGGTCGATTTCTTAAGGAAGTCATCCGACTACGCGCTTAACTACGATCCGCTCATCACTCAGGTTGCCGGATCAATCGCTGCATCCACAAGAACTGCAAGAGTCATTAACACCAGAGGTGTGAACAAGGAAGATACCACGAAGCGCATCAGGCTCTCGGTTGAGACCATTGCCACGAAGGGCAATGAGAAGCAGTCGGGCAGAGTCGCTCCGGGTACCATGAGAGGATATGAATTCATCAACGAATATCCGCTCATCGATAAGACCAGAGAGTGCTGCGATACGGCGATCAGGATGGTCAATGCAGGATATGCGCCGTCTGCGAAAATGCCTGTCATCCTGGGTAACGGCTTTGGCGGCGTTATTTTCCATGAGGCATGCGGACATGCGCTTGAAGCGACAGCAGTAGGCATCAAGATGTCTTACTTTACGGATATGCTTGGCCAGCAGATCGCATCACCCGTCGTAAGCGCGAGAGACAATGCACAGATTGACGGTGAGTGGGGTTCATATGCGACTGACGATGAGGGCAACACTTCATCTGATCTGCTGCTTATCGAGAACGGCATTCTCAAGAACTATCTCATTGATGAACTTGGCAGCAGACGTATGAACGCCAATCCGACAGGATGCGCGCGCAGACAGAACTATTCGTACGCGCCGACGTCACGCATGAGCAACACCTATATCTGCAACGGCGAGTCTGATCCTAAGGACATTATTGCTAATACCGAGTACGGACTTTATGCCACACAGATGGGCGGCGGTTCCGTTGATACATCCACGGGCGACTTTAATTTCGCGGTAAATGAAGGATTCATGGTAAGGAACGGTAAGATCGCTGAGCCTGTAAGGGGCGCGACGCTTATCGGCAAGGGCCAGGAGATCCTGAAGAACATCGATATGGTCGGCAATGACCTGATGCTCTCGGCTGGTATGTGCGGATCTGTGTCGGGCGGCGTTCCGGTAACGGTCGGACAGCCGACGATAAGGGTTTCTTCAATACTTGTAGGCGGAAGAGAGGCGTAAACCATGGATATAAAGACAGCTGAGAAATTTATGGAAAAGCTCGTTAAGGCCGGCATCGATTACGGCTTTGAGGAGTGCGAGGCTTCGTTTGCGCAGGATTCTTCCATGAGCATTGACATCCTTAAGGGTGAAGTATCAAGTTATGAGAACAGTGCGACGAGCACGCTCTCTTTTAGGGGCCTTAAGAACGGGCAGATGGGTTATTGCTCGACCAACATCCTTAGTGACGATTCGATCGATTTTCTTTTGAAGTCGGCGATGGAGAACTGCGAAGTCTTAAACGACGAAGATCCGCAGTTCATATACTGCGATGAGGATAACAAGAACTTGTACTTCTCGCAGACGACGGAAGCATTTGCGAAGAACACATATAAGAGATTCGAAGAGCTGGGACTGGGCCTTGAGAAGGCGATTCTTGCGCTCGATGAGAGGATCGATGCGGTCGATATACTGTCGATCTCATGCGGCACGGGGCCTTATCTCATAATCAATTCAAAGGGGCTCCATTCCTACAGGGACACGGACGGAATATCGCTCGTGGCATCTGCGAGAGCCGTTGATTCTGACGGAAGCGTTAAGAGCGGCGGACATTACTGGATCGGCAAGGATATCGATGATTTCGACCAGGAGAAGTTCCTTAAGAAGTTCAAGGATAACCTGATCGGCAAGATGGGCGCGAAATCCGTTAAGGCAGGCAGCTATAAGACGATCTTAAGGAATGAAGCTTTCCAGCAGTTCTTTATGGTTTTCTTCGGCAATTTCCTTGCTACGACCATGCAGAGAGGCTTGTCGCTCCTGGCTGACAAGGAGGGTACGGCAATTGCATCTGAGGCTCTTACCGTTAAGGAATGCCCGATGCTCGAAAAGGCCCTCACCAAGATCCCTTTCGACGACGAAGGCGTGCTTACGACAGAGAAAGCCATTATCGACCACGGCACATTTGCGACTGCGCTTTACGACTTAAAGTCAGCTTATAAGGCAGGCCGCGAATCTACAGGCAACGGATTCAGATCCGGAAGCGCTGTGTCCGAGATGCCTACGAACCTTGTTGTCGAGGCAGGTGAGAAGGACTTGGACGGCCTCATGGAGGAAGTCGGTGAGGGAATAATGCTGACGGATCTGTCCGGACTTCATGCCGGAGTTAATGCGATCTCGGGCGATTTCTCGCTGCTTTGCGAAGGATATCTTATCGAAAGCGGCAAAAAGGGAAGGCCTGTTGAGCAGATTACTGTTGCAGGAAACTTCTATGATGTAATAAAATCTATCAAGTCCGTAGGCAATGATATAATTAACCTGCCTTCGGGCGAGGGTGAATTCTTTACTCCGTCAGTCTTTGTAGGTGAGCTCGCTATCTCCGGCGATGACGGCGACAGCGGCGAAGGTGAAGAATATTAACGAGATATCAATAGGAAAGAAGGATATAAAAAATGAGCACAGTTGACACAATTGCACTTCATGGCGGTTACAATCCGGGCAACGGCGAGCCTCGTCAGGTTCCGATCTATCAGAGCACGACTTGGAAGTATGCGACATCTGATGATATGGGTAAGCTTTTCGATCTTGAGGCATCAGGATATTTCTATACAAGACTTCAGAACCCGACAAATGACTACGTAGCTGCAAAGCTCTGCGCTATGGAAGGCGGCGCTGCAGGAATGCTCACATGCTCCGGCCAGGCAGCTAACTTCTTCGCAGTATTCAACATCTGCGAGGCAGGTGACCATTTCATCGCTTCAACAAATATCTACGGCGGCACATATAACCTTTTCGGCGTTACTTTCAAGAAGATGGGCATCGAGTGCACTTTCGTTGACCAGACACTGCCTCTTGAAGAGCTCCAGAAGTATATCCGCCCCAACACAAAGTGCGTATTCGGCGAGACGATCACAAATCCTACTGTTGATATCCTTGATATCGAGAAGTTCGCAGCACTCGCGCACAATAACGGCATCCCGCTCATCATGGACAACACGTTTGCAACACCTGTAAACTGCCGTCCTATCGAGTTCGGCTGCGATATCGTTACTCACTCAACAACAAAGTACATCGACGGCCACGGTTCTTCTGTCGGCGGAGCAATCATTGATTCCGGCAACTTCGACTGGATGGCTCACGCTGATAAGTTCCCCGGCCTTTGCACACCTGACGAGTCTTACCACGGCATCACATATGCCACGAAGTTCGGCAAGGGCGCATACATCACAAAGGCTACGGCACAGCTCATGAGAGACTTCGGTTCCATCCAGTCACCTCAGAATGCTTACTATATCCAGATCGGCCTTGAGTCTTTGCCTGTACGTATGGCACGCCACTGCGCAAACGCTCAGAAGGTTGCAGAGTTCCTGGCTTCAGATGACCGTATCGCTTGGGTAAAGTATCCCGGCCTTAAGACTGATTCACAGTATGAACTTGCGCAGAAGTACTGCCCGAAGGGCACATGCGGCGTTATGTGCTTTGGCGTAAAGGGCGGAAGAGAGAAGTCCATCAAGTTCATGGATTCATTGCAGTTCGCTACGATCGCAACACACGTTGCAGACTGCAAGACTTTGCTCCTGCACCCCGCTTCACATACACACAGACAGCTTACAGACGAGCAGCTTGCTGAAGCAGGCATCTCACCGGATCTCATCAGATTCTCCGTAGGTATGGAAGATCCTGATGATATCATCGCTGACCTCAAGCAGGCGCTCGATAAGATCAGCTGATAATTGTCTATCAAAACAGCTTTTACAGCGACGTCTCGAGTGTGAGGCGCCGCTTTTTGCTTGTTTGAGGCGCTGTTGCAAAAATGTTGCAGAATATGGTCCCTCAACTTGCAACAAATCTTGCAAAAAGTCCCGTGTTGCATAATTTGTTGCAGAAATTGCCCGGAAATCTGCAACACCGGATGCAACATGAAGTATTAGCCTTTGGCAACCGCCATAGATTGATATAATTAGTAAGAATACTTTTACCGGAGGCGGTGCTATGCAGGAGATGAACCCCAATTACAAGAACTATAAGTTCCTGGCAGGTATATGGAAGAATAATGACGGTTCGTTCACGGCAGATCTTACGGTTCCTGAGAACATAACCGTGAATTATAACGGCGCGAGCCTTACGCGCAGCTTTATCCTGACACAGACCAGTACGATGACGCTCTCCGGAACCGGCGGCTTCATGGGAATGGCAATGTTGATGTCAAGCAGCAGCGGTATGGTCAGCAGACGTCATGACGACGAAGACATGCAGCTGGGTCTTGAAGGTTCCATTTTGAAAGACGGCGAAAAGGATCTCTATAAAATCGATGAATGCTGGCACACCTATAACGATTATCTCTGCTTTAAGCTGACAGACCTTACGACCAACAGTGTTATTGATTTTAGGCTTATCCGCGCCGGCAAAGAGAACGCTGCAGCCCTCACCGGCAAATACCAGTGTGCATGCGGAACATATTTTGACAGCAAGTTCTGTCCGAACTGCGGTGCGCAGAGGCAGGAAGAAGCAACGTTCCAGTGCGAGTGCGGATATAACGGTCCGATGAGCAGATTCTGTCCTAACTGCGGTAAGATGGTAGCTTCAAAAACAAAGTCAGGTGCGGAACAGGATCTTGAGAAGAGACAGCTCCTTCAGCACGGATGGACAGAGATTGACGGCCCGGGCTTATTCAAGCTTATTTTTAAAGACAACATCCTTAAGATTTTTGTAATTCATTACAGTAACGGAGTGCCTGTGGATCTCCGCAAAGATACGGAATACAGCTTTGACCCTGATTCGAACGGGATCAATATGTTAGTCAACGGATTTAAGAATACAGATCACGATATTGAAGACTTCGCTGTATATCCCAACGACTGGAAGCTTGAGGATGATAATAATAAAACCCACTTCGCAATCGTTAAGATCTGGTACGGATTTGGCACGCTTCATATGGATCTTGCGAACTGGGGAAACCCGAACTGCTTTACAGTAGACCTTAAGATGGATGACAGCGTGAAGATTTCTGATCCCGAGTCTGAATTCCAGGCAGGGTGGACGTGTGATAAATGCGGAGCTAATAACCAGACAGAGGATAAGTGTTCTGAGTGCGGCGCTGTTATTG
The DNA here is from genome assembly GCA_001604135.1 of Clostridiales bacterium Firm_14. GTDB lineage: Bacteria > Bacillota > Clostridia > Saccharofermentanales > Saccharofermentanaceae > Saccharofermentans. Next base: position 321,012 of record LVAT01000013.1, on the reverse strand, counting down.
TCAAGGAACAACTCTTCGGAATATCTGAATTTGCGTCATGCAATCCGCCAAGACAGGATTCCTTATTCGTTTATAGGATAGATGATAAGAAACTCTTAGTTGTAAGAAACAAACAGCGCTACTTCATTACAGCTGATGTTATTGAGCCTGCTATGGAGATCATCAGGAAATACGAGATCGACAAGTGGGAAGAGTTAAATAAATCTTATACCGGGCTTATGGGCGGCTGTCAGTATGTTAATTACTTTGACGGCGAGAAGCTGGTCGGCACGTCGACAGACCATCTGATGAATGCCGGCTTGGCTTACGGTGAGCTGAATATGCTGTTTACGGCGAAGGAAAACAGGATAGAGTAGGGCCGAAGGGCGTAAATCGTATTGTTAAGTCCGTTGGAAGATTTATATAAGTCTAAATATTTTACTTGTAATAAATTTACAATAGAAATTGACAAAATTAGTGATATAGTTAAAAGGTTAGATTATGTCTATTTCAATGCATAGAAATATGAGGTACCTTACTGATGGTTAACAATCTGCAAAATAAGCAGGACGTGCAGGAGATCGATCTGCTTAAACTGCTTAAGGTTCTGTGGAGCAAGATCTGGTTGATCGTTCTGGCTGCATTTGTCGGCGGCGTGGCTTTCTTCCTTTACACATTTTTCTTTATTACTCCGCAGTACAAGTCTTCGGCTCTGTTGTATGTAAACAACAATTCGCTTGATATCGGATCGACGAAGCTTAACATCACGAGCGGTGATATCAATGCTTCGAGCTCCTTGATCGATACATACTGCGTAATCTTGAAGAGCCGCACCACGTTGGAGCAGGCAAGATATGAGGGTGAGCTCCCTTACACATATGAGCAGCTGAAGGCTAAGGTGTCAGGCAGCTCTGAGGGAAATACTCCTGTATTCAAGATCACTGTTACTGATCCTAATCCTGAGATGGCAGCTAATATCTGCAACACTGTAGTAGAGATCATGGTAGATCCGAATTCCGGTATCTCAGGCATCGTTGAAGGTTCATCAGTCAGCGTTATCGACTATGCAGTTGTTGCTAAATCAGCATCATCACCGAGCTATACGAAGAATACGGCAATCGGTATGCTGATCGGTTTTGTTATCGCATGCGGCGTCATCATCCTGTTGTCACTCATGGACAGCACGATCAGAGAAGAGGATTTCCTCCTCGAGAAGTACAAGGATATCCCTGTTCTTGCTTCTATTCCTGATCTTAACGAAGATTCAGCAGGCGGTTACTACGGTTACGGCAGCTCTTATGCGAGAGCAGGCGAGAAGGCCAGAAGCGCTGCTAACGTTGCCGCAACTAATAAGAACAAGGGAAGTGAGGTGTGATCATGGCTAATAAGAAAAAGGCTGCAGCACCCAGAAGTAATGAGAACAGCATGAGCATCATCGGCTCAAGGCTGAATTTCGAAGGCCGTGAGGCATATAATCTCTTAAGAACAAACCTGATGTTCGCTACAAAGCGTAATGACCGTAATGCAAGAGTTATCGGTATTACAAGTTCCACACACGGCGAAGGCAAGTCCCTTACAGTCATCAATCTTGCTTACTCCATCGCGGAGAGCGGACGTAAGGTTATCCTCGTTGAATGCGACTTGAGACTTCCTACATTGAGAAAGAAGCTCAATCTTCCCAGATCTACGGGATTGTCCAATATCCTTGCAGGCATCAACAGCGAGAAGGCTACACTTCACAGCGATGTCCTGATCAAGGGATTAGACTTTGTACAGGCAGGTGACATCCCGCCGAATCCTTCAGAGCTCTTGGGCTCCAAGGCATTTACGAACCTTATCGATACACTGGCTGATAATTACGATGTTATCCTTTTGGACCTTCCGCCTATCGGAAAGGTATCAGATGCTCTCGTTGTATCCAGATGTGCTGACGGTCTCGTAATCGTTGTAAGAAATGACTATACCAATGCTTCTGAACTCGACTATACATTAAGACAGTGCGAACTCGTCGATGCTAAGGTCTTGGGCTTCGTTTATAACGGTTCCGGATCTAAGAGCAAGAAGTACAGGTACGGCTACGGCAACAAGTATGCATACGGCTACGGTTCAACACCGAAGAAGAAGAGTACCAAGTCCTGATGTTTGACTGTCACTGTCACATCCTTCCCGGCATTGACGATGGCAGCAAGAATGTCCAAATGTCACTTAAGATGCTGGACATGGAGGTCAGGCAGGGAGTTGAAGGAGTAATATTCACACCGCATTTTTATGCCGACATGAATTCTCCTGAGACGTTCCTTAGAAGGCGCGAAAGGGCTTTGCAGGAATTAGAAGCAAACTTAAGCCTGCTGCCCAGGGTGCCAAAGTACATCTCAGGTTCTGAAGTTCATTACTTCAGAGGCATGAGCAGAGCAGAAGGGATCGAGAGTCTCTGTATAGGTAATAGTAATTACATATTATTAGAGATGCCTTTCCGTGACTGGCAGCCACAGTTCATCGATGAAGTAGAAGAGATATCTGATGTTCTTGGTCTTCGTGTAATAATCGCTCACATTGAGAGATATCTGGACCAGGACAGGAGACTTGTTAACAGAATACTGGAGAATCCTGATTTCCTTATCCAGTGCAATGCGGAATTCTTCATAGAGAGAACAAAACCTGCGTTGAACCTGATGAAGACAGGCAGAATCGACCTCCTGGGGTCAGACAGTCATAATTTGGAACACAGAAGACCTAATCTGGCAGATGCCGTCCAGATAATGCAGAAGAAAGATAAAAAGGGAGCTCTGGATCATATATATCGGGTAAGCCGACAGATCTTCGCAGCTGCAACTTGAAGGATAGGAGAAGCTTAAGATGAACAAGAAAAGACTCATTTACACGTTAATGAGCGCTGTTATGTTCATATCAGGAGGAATACTTCTGCTCTATTTCTTCTGGGCAAACGGATATTTTGCTCCGCCGAAGGAAGTTCCGGTACAGACCTACGAGCAGTTCACATATCCGTCGCTGCCTTCCGAGATCGAACCGTCCGTGATAGTTACGGAAACGATCGATCCCAACATGGAGAACAAGGAAGGCCAGATAAAGAATCCTGTCAATTTCGATGAATTGAAGAAGACGAATTCCGACATCATCGGATGGTTCTATATGACTTCACCTTATGTAAGCCAGCCGATCCTGATGAAGAAGGGCAATGACGCATTCTATCTGTCACATGATGCGACAGGAGCGTATGCGAAGAACGGTTCTCTGTTCGTAGAATATACATATAACAAGGATCCTTTTAATGATCCGGTTACCATGATCTACGGTCACAGGCAGAGCGACGGAGCGATGTTCGGCAACCTCGAGACTACGATCAATGAGATCGATATCAGTGCTGATCCGCAGTATATCGTAATCTATTTGCCAAATTCGACAAAGATTTATCATATAGTCGCAACAATTTGTCATAATAATACGCACATATTGCATTATAATAACTTTAGTAAAAAGTCTGATTGGGATAAGTTCTTCAATAACGCGTACAAGCAATCAGGAAAGGGCGTACAACTTGTTGAAGGAGAGAAACCTCAGTACGGGGATAATGTATTGATACTCTCTGCTTGCCTCAGAACAGACCGAACGAAAAGATTTTTGGTAATAGCTAAAGAGTTGACTTAAAAAATCTTTATGGTATTATCAATAATTATTGAGTTTGATATTGGTACAACAATGTTCGAATCAAGGAGGATTTGACCGATGAATAAGAAGAGACTGTTTGCTTTACCTATCGTAGCAGTTATTGTTGCTTTGTTAGGTATTTCTGTAATGGCAGCAAGCCCGGCAACAGGTGTTTGGAAGGTTTTTGACAGAGATAATATTGATCAGAGCTTGAATTTTAAGGGTGATCCGATCTCAGATCCCGGTTTAGACCTTACTACAATTCCTGGTCTTAAAGCTGATATTGAGGCAAAGGGTCTTAAGGCTTCAGATTTCAAGTTTAAGGTCGGATATGAGGTATATCAGGATCCTGCTACATATTCTACTTATAATATTTCTACTCATAATTCACATACAGTATATTTTACTGTAGCTTTAGCAGCTAATGAGTATGCTATCGTTATTCACCGTGATGCTGGCGGATATCAGTTCAACATTGTTACCGGTCCTTGCTCTGAAGTTAAGATTTCCGGTATCAATAACTTCTCACCTTTCTATGTATATGTTGGTGCTAAGTCCACATCTCCTCAAACAGGTGATTTCGCTCCTGCATATATCGCTATGATCTCTGTAGCTCTTATCTCCTGCGGTGCAATCTTCGCAGTACGTGCTAAGAAGGCTACTAAGTAATTAGTTAAGTAATTGAGATTTTAACGGCGACTTCAATTGAAGCCGCCGTTTTTATATAATACGGATATGGCTAAGACGATCAAAAAAGACACAGTTATTACGGTTATCGGACTCATTGTTACCATTTGCGCTTTCGCAGGTGCGGTATTTGCTGTCACTAAAATGATCAGCAAACCGACAAATGAGACGGATACCACCACATATTCCAAACATACAAATAAAGCTTCTACATTATATTTTGACGGCAAGAATTATCAGCTTAAGGATAATATGGAAGTCATTCTCATAATGGGTATCGATGACCGTGAAGACCTCGAAAATTCCAAATCTTCAGTTAATAATTCTCAGGCGGATGTTTTATATGTGTTCGCTGTTGACCATAAGAACAAGACTTATAAGGCAATCCAACTTAACCGTGAGACCATGACAGGCATTCAGACTTATTTTGCTGACGGCACTAAGGATCAGATAGCTCAAGCGCAGATATGCCTTGCGCACTCATATGGCAAGACTGAGCAGGGAAGATGTCTTAATACTGTAGATGCCGTCTCAGGTTTGCTCTTCAATGTGCAGGTAGATCACTATATCTCTTTGAAGATGTCATCTATTTCCATATTGAATGAACAGGTCGGCGGAGTAACAGTTACCGTTCCTGCAGGACTTGAATCTGCAGATCCGGCATTTAAGGAAGGCGCGAAAATGAAGCTTCAGGGCAAACAGGCTGAGCTATTTGTCAGATCCCGTATGAGCCTGGAGAATGATACCAATGAATTCCGTATGGAACGTCAGCAGATATTCTTAAATGCATGGAAAGAGCAGGCAAATGCCAAGATGGAAGCTGATTCCGGGTTTGCTTTAAGCCTGGTATTGTCATTATCTGAATACATGACCAGTGATATGTCGGCTAATGCCTTATCTGATTTTGCTAATCAGCTCAAAGAATATCAGGATCTTGGTACGATCAAGACAATTGGAGAGACCTTAGACGAGAACCCTGTTGAAGGCAGAATGTTCCGTGAATATTATGTTGATGCTGATGACTTGGAGCGTAAAGTGATCGACCTCTTCTATGATGAAGCAGCAGGCGATCCGGAAGGCTGATCGGCTAATTATCAAATTGACATAAATTTGTTCGCGTAGTGCGTTTTAAACTGTCAAATAATCAGCGTTTTTTTAATCTTTTGCCTAATTAGTATGTTAAAATATCTTGGGCTGCAAACGTGCAGTTTGGTTTTTTGTGGTTGAATGATCGTCGCCTTTGCGCGCGTCAGGAAGCCACAGATTTCAGAATTTATGCGAAGAACTGGAGACTTCGTATAGCGCAGCCTGCAAATTTTCACTTTTTTCGCTTTCCTAGAAAAGAGGGTTATGGATAATGTTACTACCCAAAATGATGATTGCAAAAAGGAGCACAAGTACAACCTGAATTATAAGTCATGGATCAGCAGAGCACTGATCATATTTTTTTGTGACATATTAGCAACGTGCTTTGCCTTCTTTATGGCTCTCTACATCCGATATGACTTCCGGTTCAAAGATATAGATCCGATGTATCTTGAATGGATGTGCTATCTTGTGCCTCTTTGGTGTTTATTCACCTTTGTAGTCTTCTATGGACTTCGTCTGTATCACAGTATCTGGTCGTATTTCTCACTTGAAGAAGCGATCAGGATAATCGAAGCTTATCTTATATTATCTCCCATATTCGTTTTGTCCTCATGGATACTCCATATGAGGATGCCATTTACATTCTATGTATTTGGTACACTTACAGCTTTATTCCTGCATGTCGTTATCAGGTTCTCTTACAGGATCTTAAGAAGATTCGTTAAAACTACAGAGACCATCAGGAATTCAGACAGCAAGAAGACTCATAATGTAATGATCCTGGGTGCCGGTAATTCCGGCAGCGTCCTTATCAAGGAACTCAAGAATTATCCTGATGCTAACCAAGTCCCCGTATGTATAATCGATGATAACCCTGCAAAATGGGGAAGATCCCTTTATGGCGTTCCGATCGTAGGCGGCAAAGATGACCTTATCACTAAGGCTGCCGAATACGATGTAGATACTATCATCTATGCTATTCCTTCCGTATCCGGAATCGTTAAAAAGGAATACTTAGACATTGCCAAAGAGACCGGCTGCAAGCTCAGGACTATTCCGGGTATCGACCAGCTTGCCAACGGTCAGGTCAGCGTCTCCCAGATAAAGGAAGTAGAGCTTGTTGACCTTCTCGGCAGAGATCCCATTACTGTAGATAACTGCGAAGTGTTCAACATGATCACCGGCAAGACCATCCTGGTTACCGGCGGCGGCGGTTCAATCGGCTCAGAGCTTTGCCGTCAGATCGCTTCTCATGATCCTAAGCAGCTCATAATATTCGATATCTATGAGAATAATGCTTATGAGATCCAGCAGGAACTTTTCCGTAAATATAAATATAAGCTTGATCTGGTTACTCTCATCGGCTCAGTAAGAAATACACACAGGATCAATTCTGTAATGCAGAAGTATAAGCCTGATATCGTATTCCACGCTGCTGCACATAAGCATGTCCCTCTTATGGAAGACAGTCCGAACGAGGCTATCAAGAATAACGTAATGGGCACATATAAGACTGCTAAGGCTGCAGCTGAAGCAGGTGTTAAGAAGTTTGTCCTTATCTCTACTGATAAAGCGGTTAACCCGACAAACATCATGGGTGCCACAAAGCGTATCTGTGAGATGGTCATCCAGATGATGGAAAGATCGTATCCTGATACAACCTTTGTAGCCGTAAGATTCGGTAACGTATTAGGTTCCAACGGTTCTGTTATCCCTCTGTTCAAGAAGCAGATTGCAGAAGGCGGTCCTGTTACAGTTACCGATAAGAACATAACAAGATTCTTCATGACGATACCTGAAGCTGTATCTCTTGTCCTTCAGGCATCTTATTATGCCTGGGGCGGAGAGATCTTCGTCCTTGATATGGGTGAACCGGTCAAGATCGATGACATGGCCAGAAACCTCATTAAGCTCTCAGGCTTAAGACCTGATGTAGATATCAAGATCGAATACACGGGCTTAAGACCGGGTGAGAAGCTCTACGAAGAAAAACTCATGGCTGAAGAAGGCATGAAGACTACTAAAAACAAGCTCATCTTTATCGGCAAGCCCATCGAAATGGACGACGAAGAGTTCAAGAAAAAGCTCTCCAAGCTCGATGACGACAGCCAGGAAGACGATGAGAATATCAGGGAATACGTAAAGGATATTGTGCCGACGTATCATCCGTGTACATTTATTTAATTTGAAGGTTAACTTAGAACTAAAAAGATACGATAGAATTAAGAATCGACGTATAAACAGCTACATTTAATTTTTTAATTTATGACTGAGACTCATCTTAAACTTTTTTATATTACCAATAGACCTGAAGTTGCCCTTATTGCTGATAAATATGGTGTTGATAGAGTTTGGGTTGATCTTGAGGTTTTAGGTAAAGACTTAAGACAGAAGAACTTAGATACTGTTAAATCAAAGCATTCAATTTCAGATATTACGAGAATTAAGCCTTTACTTACAAAATCTGAAATGTTGGTAAGGGTTAATTCTTGGTATTATGGTTCGATTAAAGAGATTGATGATGTAGTTAAAGCTGGTGCAGATATTATTATGCTTCCATTTTGGAAGACTCCAGACGAGGTTAATAAGTTTATTAATGCCGTTAATGGCAGATGTAAAACGACACTCTTATTAGAAACAAAAGAGGCTGTTAATTGTATCGATCAGGTTTTAGAAAATGGCGGTTTTGATGAGATTCATATTGGATTAAATGATCTTCATCTTTCATATGGTATGTCATTTATGTTTGAATTACTTACTAATGGTACTGTCGAGAATCTATGTAACAAGATTAAAAAATACGAAATTCCGTATGGGTTTGGTGGTATTGCTCGTTTAGGCTGTGGAGAACTTCCGGCTGAAAAGGTTATCGTTGAACATTACCGCTTAGGTTCAAGTCGAGCAATTCTTTCTAGAAGTTTCTTCAATTCTGATAATGATTATGATTTAGAAAATATGGAATATCAATTTAGTTATGAATTAAATAGAATCAGAGCTTTTGAAGCTTCAATAATTAATTATTCAGAAGAAGATTATAAAAATAATCAGCGTGTAGTTAATGAGATTATTAATCAAATAGTTCAACGTAGAAATTCGATTTGATGCTTTTGTTTTTCCATGAGTTTAAATGTGCGTCGGAAGAATTATCTTAGAGACAATTAAAGAAATACATATAATGGAGGAATGACGTTGTATAATAAATATGTAAAACGTTTGCTTGATATTATTATTTCATTGCTTGTTTTAATTATTTTGTCACCGCTTCTTTTAATAACAGCTATAGCAATCAAAATATCTTCTCCTGGACCGGTAATTTTCAAACAACGAAGGCTTGGTTTGAATGGTAAAGAGTTCAATATATATAAATTTCGATCTATGGTACAAAATGCCGAACACACTGGGTCAGGTGTTTATAGTGGAAAGGGTGATGCACGAGTAACCAAGATTGGTCGTATTATCAGAGCAACGTCAATAGACGAACTTCCACAAGCAATTAATATGTTAAAAGGAGATATGAGTCTTATTGGACCGCGTCCACCATTAACATATCATCCCTGGCCTATCGATTCATATACTTTTGAACAAAGAAGAATGTTTGAAGTTAGACCCGGAATAACAGGATGGGCTCAAGTTAATGGTCGCAAAGAGGTTGAGTGGCACAAGAGAATTGAGTTAAATGTATGGTATGTTGATCATGTTTCATTCCTGCTTGATATGAAGATTTTTTTCATGACTATTTTTAAAGTTGCTATAAATGCAGATAATGAGAATAGCGGCAAGACTGTAAAAGAAAATTAATGCTTGCTTGTATTATATGTATATTCTTAGAATTATAGAAAGCTTTCTCTTGTTAAGGAGAAAAGAATGAATTTGTTAATAACTGGAGCTTGGTCACGGGCAGAGGATTATATTCCTGAGTTAGCAAAGAATCACTCAGTCTTGTATCTCAAGTATGAGAAAGAAGAATTACCTTGTTCTCCTGATTGGGTTGAGGGAATTGTTGGTAATGGTATATTTCTTTTCCATCCAATAGAGCAATTCACCAATCTTCGGATGATTCAGCTTACATCTGCTGGGTTTGATAGGGTGCCTATGGATTATGTTAAGGAACATGATATTGAGATTTACAATGCGCGTGGTGTTTACAGTGTTCCAATGGCTGAATACGCTCTTACAGGTGTATTGTTCATATATAAAAATATGAGCAAGTTCACCCAAAATCAGAGTAACCATTTATGGGAAAAAATAAGAGATCTGAGAGAATTGAATGGAAAAAAAGTATGTATTATTGGGTGTGGTTCTGTTGGAAGCGAATGCGCAACCAGATTTAGTTCGATGGGATGCTATGTTTATGGTATTGATCCATTTGTAAGAAATCGTTTTGGCTTTATCCATATAAGTAATACTGACAAGTTGAAGAATAAGATTATAAATTCAGATATAGTTATCGTAACATTACCATTAACAGAAGAAACAAGGCATATGATTAACGGTGAGATACTGTCAGTTCTTCCAAATAATGCTGTAGTAGTTAATATTTCTCGAGGCGCAGTTTTCGATACAGACAGCCTAATTAAGGAACTGAAAACAGGTCGAATAAGTGCTGTTTTGGATGTTTTCGAAGATGAACCTTTATATAAAGATAGCCCGCTATGGGATATGGAAAATGTTGTTATTACGCCACACAATAGTTTTGTCGGTGAAGGGAACGAAAAGCGTTTGAGTGATTTGATACTGCGAAATTTGTAATTCTGCGAATAATTAAAGATAAGGATTTTATAGTCAATGAAAATTATAATGATGCGTCCTACATATAAACCGGAATTATCTGGCGGAACCCATCTTGCTGTTGATCTCGTAGAGGACTTTATAAAAGAAGGTCATGATGTTGAACTCGTTACACCTATTTCGAAACAATATGTTGATTTAGTTGATGTTAAGGCAGATGAGTGTAAAATTCATCGAATAACTTCCAATTTTGTAAAGCGTGATGTTCTGTCTAGGATATTTAGATATATTGATGTGTCTAAAAAGATGTACAGCACAGCAAAAAGAATAGAAGGTGCAGATATTATTATGACACATTCAATGCCACCCTTATTAGGACCATTAGGTGCTAAACTTGGCAGAAAAATGAATATTCCCGTATTGTATTGGGAACAGGACATTGTCTCGGAATCATTGCTGAGTACTGGTATCTTCGGTAAACGCGGTTTGAAGCAGAAGATTTCATACAGTGTAGCACAGAGGATTGAAAAAATATCAGAAAGAAAGAGCAATCACATCGTTACTATATCCGAACAATTCAAAAAGATGCACATTGATAGGGGAATAGATTCTTCTAAGATTGATGTTGTATATAATTGGATAGATACAGAACAGGTGTTTTTTGTTGAAAGAGAGGATAATCCTTTATTTGATGAACTGGGCATACCAAGGGACAAGTTTATTGTGACATATTGTGGTAATCTAGGTGTTCCCCAGAATGTTGAAATAATGGTTGAAGCTGCTGAACTGTTGAAGGATAACCTAGATGTTTTGTTTGTAATTATTGGTTCAGGTTCACGCGAAAACATTATTAAGAATTTAGTTCAAGAGAAGAACTTGCCTAATTTGATGATGTTTCCTCTTCAGCCTCTCGAGCGTTCACATCTTGTATATTCAATTGGTGATGTTGGTCTGGTTATTGGAAGGGCAGGTACTTCTAAGAATGGGTTTCCAAGCAAAACATGGAGCATTATGGCCGCTGAACAAACAATGATTTCATGTTTTGATATTGATAGTGAGCTTAGTAGTTTTGTTAGAGAAGGGTATTGCGGTATTACTGTTAAACCTGATTCTCCTGAGGAACTTAAAAATGCCATTATCGATCTATATACACACAGAGAAAAAACTAATGAAATGGGAATAGCTGCACGCAAATATGTAGAAAAGAATTTTGCCCGTAAAGCAGCCACAAAAAAAATAATAAAAATAGCTGAGAACCTTGTAAACAAACGTAGTTAAAAGGGCATTTTTATTACTAGTATTGTTATTTTGAAACGCTTTAATTTGCTTGCTGTTTTGAGAAATAATGATTTAGTGAGTAACGAACTTAAAGTAGAATACATAAGATTGGAGAATACTAGCTAAATGGATCAGTTATCCAATGCAAAAAAATACAAAATAGGTTATACAACTGGTGTCTATGATATGTTTCACATAGGACATTTAAATGTTATTAGACGTGCTAAGGCACAGTGTGATTATCTGATTGTGGGAGTTACAACAGATGAACTGTGTTATAAGCGGAAGAAGAAATACCCAATTATTTGTGAAAAAGATCGTGTAGATATAGTAAGAGCAATTCGCTATGTTGATGAGGTTGTTCTACAAACTGATATGGATAAATTGTCAGCTGTCAAAAAGCATCATGTAGACGCTGTATTTGTAGGTTCTGATTGGAAAGGTACCGATACTTGGAATCAATTTGAAAAAGAATTTAAAGACGTTGGTTGTACTGTTGTATATCTTGATCATACTGATGGAATATCAAGTACAATTCTAAGAGATAGATTAAATAGTGGTGAAACAATTCTATAAATAGTTAGCGTTGAAGATGAATCTACTATCAATAAGAAAGGATGATGTTTCACTTTGGTTAAAAAGATGAAATATCCCGACTCAAAGATGATTGTTGGAATAATAGCATTTAATAACATAAAATATTGTCCATATATTAAACCATATACTCATATTCTTGATGAAATGAATATTAAGTACAATATTATTTATTTCGATAGGGATGGTGTTGATGAAAAAGACGATGTCTTAATACCTGTTAGCTGGAATAAGGAAAAGAGTAAAATATATAACTTTTTGATTTTTTCTCAAATTGTTAAGCGTATTATTAAAAATATTAATTATGATAAATTAATTGTTTTGACAACAGTTCCTGGAATATTATTATTTCCGGTTTTATTAGGAAAGTATATTCATAATTATCTTATTGATATTCGCGATTATACATTTGAAAAATATTTTTTATTTCGGTTTCTTGAGAAATTATTAATTAAGAACGCCAAGGTTCGTGTTATTTCGGCACCTGGTTTTAGAAAATTCCTTCCTGATTCAAATTATGTTATGTGTCATAATACCACATATGATTTTAGTATTAAAAACAAATTAGTTAAATCAGATAATCTAATTGTAATTGGATATATTGGTTCGATTTCTTATGCCAATCAGTGTAAAGTTTTAATTGATTTGGTTAAAAATGATACGAGGTTTTGTTTTTATTTTTATGGGAACGATGTCACTGGTAATACCATTACTAATATGATTTCAGAGGCGAATTGTGATCGTATTAAGTATTTTGGCGCTTATGAGCCTAAGGATAAAGATAAACTTATCCAGTCTGTAGATATACTATTTAATGCGTACGGGAATAATGAGGATAAATTAATATACGCTATATCGAATAAGTTTTATGATTCGATTTTCTATAAAAAACCAATGATTACAAGTCCAAATACTGACATGTCATTGTTATTAGATGTTTTCTCTTATGATATTGATTCGAACACTAAATCTTTGGACGAAGTATATGCTTGGTATCAAGGTATTAATGATGAAAAGATGGATGATCTTACAGAGAAATGGTCTGAAAGAATAACAACGGAACAGTCTAGTTTTGTAAATGCTATAAAGAATGATTTTTTGAAGTGAAAATCGAATATGTTGTCTTTTTGATGTGTATTTAAGTAGACTACAGAAAGGGTTTAGTAGTTCTAGGATTAATTACTGATTTGAAATAATGAATGTGTGTTTTTTTCTTGCCGGTTTTTTAAAACCAGGAGGAATTGAGCGAGTAGTTTCAATTCTAATAAACAACCTGTGTAAAGAACAAGATATTAAAGTGTTTTGTTTATGCTATAACAAGTCAATAAATGCTGAACTTTATCATTTTAATACATCGATTCATATTGGTTATCTTTTCGAAGATACACCTAGTATGACTAATGCTATATTACGTAGAAGCGCTATTAAAAAAGTAAACAAATTCATTAAGAATAATAAAATTGATGTTATTATTGGCTGTGGAGCGCTTTATTATCCGCTTTCTGTGATTTGTGCTAAGTTAACAGGAATAAAATCTATTTGTTGGGAACATACCAATCCAACAACTAATTGTGATTATCGTTTTCAAAAGCAGTGTAGGCAAATTGGATTATTCTTTTCTAATGCGAATGTAGTTTTGTCTAGAAAAGCTCTAGATTTTTATAATAAAAAAAGGAAGAAGAATAATTATTTAATTTATAATCCTGTTGATCCAGATCTATATAATTATATTCAGAAATATGATAGTAATTCGAGTAGGATTATAAGTGTAGGCCGACTCGTAAAGGTCAAGAACTATGATGCAGTAATTAGTATTGTTAATGCTTTGTTGAAAGACGGATGGACTGGTACATGGGACATATATGGAGATGGTCCAGAACGTACTCATTTAGAAAGATTAATCTTAGAAAACGGATTAAGTGATATTGTTAATTTGATGGGTAATTCTAATTCTATATATAGTTTGTATCACCAATACTCCATGTTAGTGTTGACATCTAATTATGAAGGATTTCCAATGGTTTTGCTTGAAGGAGCAGCTTCGGGTCTTCCTTTAATCTCATTTGATATAGAAACTGGTCCAAATGAAATAATTATAGATGAAAAAAACGGTTATTTACTTAAACCAAACGATTTGGATGGAATGACAAAACGAATTCAAGAACTAAGTAATGATGATATGCTTCGGAAGACTATGTCTAACGAATCAATTAATATGGCTAATAATTTTACGATTCAACAAATAGTAAAAAAATGGAGGATTCTATTTGATGAAATCTGTAAAAGTTAATTTGGAAGGGGAGATTAGTAGTTTTCTTGTTCCTTTGTTATTTGTGTTATGCATTGTATTTAGTCACTTAATCGGAAGGTGGTTAAACTTAATAGCACTCACTATTTTTATTTTTTATGCTTTATTTAACACTACTGTTAAAAGCTATGTTTTATTGTTTGCTGGTTTTCCCTTTGCTAATATTTTTAAATTGTCACCGACAACTTTGAGTTTGTTAACAGTATGCGAATTGATTATCACTCTGAAAATTGTATTAGACAAAATCAGAACTACACATAGGATTAATTTGCATTTTCTTGCAGGCATTTTGCTATATATAGGATATATTATCGTCTTCTCGGTTAACAATTTTCAAATTACTTCCATATTAAAGAATGCAGCCCATCTTGTAATTCTATATTTTATTATTCAAATTAATCACAATAACCCAGATTATGATTTAATTATCAAAAGATGTTCAATCGTTTTGTCTATTAGCATGATTCTTATGATGTCATTATCCTTCTCAACAACGTATATGAGAATGATTAATGATTATCTAAGAATCGTAAGATATGGATATGGAACGGATTATTTAAGGAATTGTGGTTTGTTCACGGATCCCAATTATTGCTCACTGGCAATTGTGATGACCCTTTCATTTTCATCAGTTCTATATTATTATAAGCATATTGGAACCATATTCTGGATATTGTCCATTCCCTTAATTGTTTTTGGACTAACTACTTATAGTAGGACTTTCCTTCTTTCTATTTGTTTATTCCTTTTGATTTTTATTTTTCTTGTTCTGTTTCCGCGTCATCATTTTTGGGGAATTATCATTCCGGCAACTGTTTTGATTATTGGTTTTTTTGCATGGAGTGGACGCTTTGAGATTGTTAATAGAACATTAACCCGATTAACTGGTCAGGCTGATATTACGAATGGCAGAATGGCTTTGAATTCAACTTATATTAATTATCTTATTGAGAATCCTTTAGTTTTATTTTTTGGTCGTGGTTTGAATGAAACAAGATTGGGTACTGGAAATAATGTTCACAATATTTATATAGAAACGGTTTTTAAAATTGGCTTAGTTGGGACGGCTTTGTTTTCCTTTTGCTTGTTTAATTGCTTTTATATTGCTGGTAGCGGTAAAAAGCCTTTTGCTACAAAGATTCCTGTTATTATGCTTCTATTTTTATATTTTACTTTAGCGGGTTTTTCTTCGTTTGAATTAATATACTATTTAATGATTTGTGGCATGGTTGCTAACATTTCTAATGACTATGGTATTGATACAAAAAAAATAGTGACAACGTTATAATTCATACGAATTATGCAATAACAACCTGCGTTATGGAGGCTATTATGAAAAGGTTATTGTCAACTGAGGAAGTACAGAACTTATTGTTAAATGTAATGATTGTTTATGATAAGTTCTGCAGAGAAAACAATCTAAAATATTACCTTATTGGAGGATCTTTATTAGGAGCTGTTAGGCATAATGGCTTTATTCCATGGGATGATGATATGGATGTGGGTATGATTAGGGATGATTATGAAATGTTTCTAAAAAAAATCGATTCATTTCCTTCACAATATGAGATTAAAAACTATCGTAACTCAAAGAATTGCGACTATGTAATTACGCGAATATATATCAATAATACTTACATTGATAATCCTATAGTAAAGAATAATAAACTTGACCATAGGCTTTACTTTGATGTTTTCCCATTGGACTACGTTCCCGATGACTTAACGATTGCTACAAAACATTCAAAACACATATTATCTTTAAAACGATTGTTAGCTTATGTCGACGTTAAGAATAACGGGAATAATAAGTTGATTCTGATTGTTAAAGGTCTACTGGCTTCAGTATTGCGAATATTTAGAAACTCAATCATTCGTTCTCTTGAACATGAAATGATGAAATATTGTGACACAAATCACATTTGCTCATTGGCAAGCCAATACTCATATAAGAAACAATATTTCGCAAGTGATATATATGGAATTCCTATTGAATATTTATTTTGTGGATATCACTTTTTAGGCCCGGAAAAGCCTGAAAATTACTTGTCTCAATTATATGGTTCGGATTTCATGTTGTTACCTCCTTTAGAAAAGAGAAGAAAGGGTTGGGATATATATATCAGTGAATGATTTAACTAGAAGAATAAAAGATTCAACAAAAAAACTTCTTTTAAATAAACGTGGTTTTCATACCGATAGAAAGATTCTGATAATAGAATCTGATGATTGGGGAAGCATAAGGATGCCGTCTGAATCTGCTTTTAAAAGTATAGTTAAAGCGGATCCTTTAACAGCACATGATCCATTTCTGAAATATGATTCTCTTGAAGAATTGTATGAGGTTGAACGTATTTGTGATGCGTTTTCTTGTTTCAAAGATAAAAATGGCAAGCATCCCTGCATTACTGCGAATTTTGCTGTAGCAAATCCTTCTTTCGAAAGAATTGACCCTCTCGCCGGAACGTACTATTACGAGACGTTTTTTGATACTTATAATAGTTATTTTGGTAGTGGTGATAAAATGCTTTCAATTATAAAAAAAGCTGCTGATAATCATCTCTTTTTTCCTCAATTACATGCAAGAGAACATCTTAATGTTGAAAGATGGATGAATGATTTGCGTAATAATAGAACTGATACAGTACTTGCATTTGATCATAGAACCATGGGTGTTGGTTCATCTTTTACCCAAGGCAACAGGTTCGGATACATGGATGCATATAATTATGATCAAGAAGATGAATTAAATAAATTAAAAGATATTATATTTGATGCTTCTTCTTTGTTCTATAAGTATTTTGGTTTTCATGCTAGAACTACTGCTGCTCCATGCTATGTGTGGACTGCCGAAATTGAAAAGTTTTTCGCTGAGATTGGTATTGAATTGATTCAAACGCAATTTAAGCAGAATATTTGTAATTGTGTAGGTACAGAAAAGATGCATTCTAGGATTCACTACACTGGTCAGAAGAATAAATTAAAACAATTATATTCTGTTAGGAATTGTTCTTTCGAACCTGCTATTACACAGTCTGTCAACAGAAGTATAGATGATTGTTTGTGCCAAATAGACATGTCCTTTAAAAATCATAAACCGGCTATAATAAATTCTCATAGATTGAATTATATTAGTTCAATCGATGTGAAAAACGGAGATGATGGAATTAAGGGGTTAACTTCTTTGCTGAAAGAAGTTACAACTAAGTACTCCGATATTGAATTTTTCACTTCTGAAGAATTGCTCGAACTGATGAAATCATAATGGGATTTTTTAATTTATCTATGCATTTTTCAGTTGTGTAAATACGTCAGACATAATTTTATGGAGAATACATTTACATGCTCAAAAGCTTTAACTCAAGTAACGGTACAATAGGTAGTATTTTTTGGAAATTCGGAGAACGTATTACAGCTCAATTAGTAACTACTATAGTTACAATTATACTTGCACGAATACTCACTCCTGAAGATTACGGAATTGTTGGATTAGTTACAATTATTATAGCTGTTTGCAATGCTTTTGTTACTGGTGGTTTTGGAAACGCTTTAATACAGAAAAAAGACTCTGATCATCTGGATTTTTCTAGCATTTTTTACATTAGTATTGCTTTTTCTTTAGTTCTATATGTTTTAGTTTATTTTTTAGCTAATCCTATTGCATTTATTTACAATAAAAATCAATTAGTTCCTGTTATAAGAGTAATGGCAATTCGCTTACCTATTGCGGCCATTAACTCAATCCAACATGCATATATAGCAAAACATTTACAGTTTAAGAAATTCTTTTTTTCTACATTAATAGGAACAATTATTTCTGCATTTGTAGGTATTGCTTTAGCTGTACAGGGATTTGGGGTATGGGCCTTAGTTGTACAATATTTAACTAATGTTACGATAGATACCATTGTTCTGTTCTTTGTTGGTGGTTGGTGTCCTAAAATTGAATTCTCCATGAAGCGAGTAAAGAGCTTACTCCCATTTGGCGTAAAAATGATGGGATCTGTGGTGCTTGATACTGTGTTTCAAGAGATAAGAAGTTTGATTATTTCTCTTAAATACTCAACAGTAGATCTTGCTCTTTATGATAATGGAAAAAAGTATCCCAATCTTATTGTAGTAAATATTAACAGTTCGATTCAAAGTGTGTTGTTTCCTGTTATGTCTAAACAACAAGATAGCAGGGAAAATATAAAAAGCATTATGAAGAAATCTATTCGAATGAGTACATTTTGCATTGCTCCATTAATGATAGGACTCTTTGCATGCGGATATCGCTTTGTTGATGTTTTACTTACTAATAAATGGATTGATTCTGTTCCCTATTTAAGAATGATGTGCATAATGTGTATGTTTTATCCAATACATACTGTTAATATTCAAGCACTAAATGCAATCGGAGAAAGCGGATTAACTTTAAGGTTGGAAATCGTAAAAAAAATAATTAATATATCTGTTCTAATAGTTACTATGTTCTTTGGAGTATTTTGGATAGCTATTGGTGCAATGGCTGTGAGTCTGCTTTCAACGTATATTAATGCAGCATATGGAAAACGGATGTTTAAGTACTCGTTTTTAGAACAGATTAAAGATATAGTTCCTTTTTTGTTGTTATCTATTATCATGGCAATAGTTGTATTGGTTTTTGACTATTTTGTTAGTTTAAATGGAATATTTATGCTTGTTATGGAGGTCTTAATAGGAGGGGCTATTTATATTTTAGGTGCATGGATACTACGTTTTAAAGAATTATCTATAGTATTAGAGAAGATAAAGCTGATATTTCAAAGAAAATAGTATTACAGTGATATTGAATATCAAACGATTATTATTGTGCAGAATTAGAGGATTAAGAATTTTGATAGGAGTTTGTTTTGTATGAAAAAAGTAATGTTGGTTTTTGGAACAAGGCCCGAAGCCATTAAAATGTGTCCTCTTGTTAATGAGTTAAAAAGGCGGGACTCTATTAAGACCATCGTTTGTGTAACAGCTCAACATAGACAGATGTTGGACCAAGTTTTGGATACTTTTGGTGTCGTTCCTGATTATGATTTGAATATCATGAAGGATCGTCAAACTCTTTTTGATATCACTGCGAATATTCTCCAAGGAATTAAATCTGTCTTGGAAGAAGTTAAGCCAGATGTTGTTTTGGTTCATGGTGATACGTCCACTACTTTTGTAACTGCTCTTGCTTGTTTTTATCTTCAGATTCCAGTAGGACACGTTGAAGCCGGTTTGAGAACATATAATATCTACAGTCCATATCCGGAAGAATTTAATAGAGAAGCTGTCGGTATTATTTCCCAATACAATTTTGCCCCAACTCCTCTTTCTAAAAATAATTTACTAAAAGAGGGAAAGAAAGCTGAAAGTGTATATGTAACTGGTAATACTGTTATTGATGCTATGCAGCATACGGTTAAAGAAGACTATTCTCATCCTGAACTTGATTGGGTCGGTGATGACAAGTTGATTTTTATAACTGCTCATAGAAGAGAGAATTTAGGTGAACCTATGCATCATATGTTTAGAGCTATTCGCCGTGTTCTTGATGAACATTCTGACTGTAAGGCAGTCTATCCGATCCATATGAATCCTGTTGTAAGAGACGCTGCCGAATCTGAACTGGGCGGTTGTGATCGTATACACATTATCGAACCAATCGAAGTGTTTGATTGTCATAACTTTGAAGCTCGAAGTTACTTGTGTTTAACTGATTCCGGTGGCATCCAGGAGGAGTGTCCTTCCTATGGTGTTCCTGTACTTGTTATGCGAGATACCACAGAAAGACCGGAAGGTGTCGAGGCTGGTACTCTCAGATTAGTCGGCACTAATGAAGATGTAATATATAATAATTTTATAGAATTACTTGAGAATAAGGAATCATACGAAAAGATGAGTAAGGCATGCAATCCGTATGGTGATGGTCATGCTTGTGAAAGAATTGCTGATATACTTGAGGGTAAAGAGTATAGCGCTTGGAAACCGGATTTTTAACCCAATGATTTTGATTGATATAGAACAAACTTGTTTATTTGAATTGTTAAAGGGTGCTCTTTTCGGATTGAGACCGGTGATTCCTGATGGAGTAAATTGGCACAAATTGTATGAGTATTCCAAGATACAGTGTGTTGTACCATTAATTTCTTCTTGCATTCCTGACGAAAATAGAGAAGAGTGGAATAGTATATCTCGTTTTTATAAAGCACATTTTATGCAGATGATATATACACAGAATTTAATAGTTAATCTTTTGAATGATAATAATATTCCATTTGTAATACTCAAGGGTACTGCTGCTGCTATTTATTATCCTCAGCCTTTGTTAAGGACTTTTGGAGATATTGATTTGTACATTTCGGAAAAACATTTGGATACGGTTCTTGATTTGTTTAAGTGCAATCGTTATGTTTATGTTTCAAATAATGAAAGGCATTATGAATTTGAGAAGAATGGTATTGATGTTGAGCTTCACTATAGATTTAGTTGTGAGTACTATAAAAACATAGATCATATTGTGTTGAAGGGATTAGATAATTCAGTCAAGTACAAGATTGGTGATTCAGTTTTTTCTGGTTTGCCAAAGTATGAGAATGGTTTAGTTCTTCTTGGACACATCATGCAGCATATAAAGGATACTGGTATTGGATTACGTCAAATAATCGACTGGATGATGTTTGTTCATAAGGAACTAGATGATACGGCATGGGAGAGCAATTTTAGAGAACTTGCTATTGAAGCGGGGCTTGAAAAACTAGCCATAACGGTTACATTTATGTGTAAAAAATGGATGGGTTTACCTAAAGAGATTACATGGTGTAATTATGCGGATGAAGAGGTAGCTGATCAGCTCTTATTACGCATACTTAATGATGGTAATTTCGGTCAGGAGAGATCCTCTTTTGAAAATGTAAGGAAATCCATGAATGAAATGGGCACTTTTAGATACCTTCAAAAGGCTGGCATGGTAAATTGGAATTTAGCTCAAAAACATGCTGTTCTTAGACCATTTGCTTGGTTCTATCAGTTATGCAGATTTGTTAAAAGTGGTATTTCTGAAGTGATTAGTGGTAATAAAGTCTTTAGGAAGACTGATAACAATATGAATCTTGAAGATTTATTTGAAAGATTAAAATAACTTTTTATTTGCATGCATAACACATGCACCACTA
The DNA here is from genome assembly GCA_001604135.1 of Clostridiales bacterium Firm_14. Classification (GTDB taxonomy): domain Bacteria; phylum Bacillota; class Clostridia; order Saccharofermentanales; family Saccharofermentanaceae; genus Saccharofermentans. The sequence goes on along the minus strand of LVAT01000013.1, from coordinate 299,508 downwards.
TAGGTGCTGTGCTATTTGTTTTTGTGAGCTAATCACTTTAATTGTTAAACAGTAGAAGAGCAGTTTAATTCGAATACTCTTTATAACAATCCGAAAGCTTCTTTAACTCTTCTCTGATTCCGATCGTCGGTCTGAATCCATAATCTTCTTCCAGAGCTTTGCTGTCAGCATAAGTTACAGGAACGTCACCGGGCTGCATGGGAACTAATTCACGATGGCCTTCAAAGTCATAGTCTTCAGGTAATACGCCTGATCTGACAAGTTCTTCCTGTAATGTGCTAATGTAATCTAAGAGATTCTCCGGTGTGCCGCCGCCGATATTATAAATGGCATAAGGAGGTAAGGGGAGACCGTCTTCTCCATTAGCTTTCTCAGGAGCGCCCTGCATAACTCTAAAGACGCCTTCTACGATGTCATCAACGTATGTGAAGTCTCTTTTGCAGTTGCCGTAATTGAATATCTGGATGGTCTTTCCGGCAACGAGTTTCTCAGTTGCAGAATAATAGAACATATCAGGTCTTCCTGCAGGACCATAAACCGTAAAGAATCTTAATCCTGTTGTAGGGATGTTATAAAGCTTTGAGTAGCAATGTGCAATGAGCTCATTGCTCTTTTTTGTTGCGGCGTAAAGTGATACCGGGTTATCTACTTTGTCTTCTACAGAGAAGGGGACTTTCTTGTTTCCGCCATAGACAGAAGAGCTGGAAGCGTAGACTAAGTGTTCTACTTTGTTATATCTGTATGCTTCAAGCATGTTGCAAAATCCAATGTGATTATCGAATGAAGTCTCAGAAACTTCTTTAATCTGCTACAAGCGGTATTCCTTGAGCTTCGGATCGTAGTAATCGTTCATGTTATCAAGGGAGATGACCGTACCGTCAGTCATTTCCTTCAATAATCAGATAACAAGATTAGTACCAACAAATCAGGGCGAACCAGTTACAAGTATAGTCTTGCCGTTTAGTACGACTTTCGTCTTTCCCATATCAATCTCTCCTAAAGAGGTCTCTTGTATAAACCTTGTCTTCCACGTCATCTAATGCGGGATCATAACGGTTGGCGATGATGCAACCGCACTTTTTCTTGAACTTCTTCAAGTCGTTTACTACCTGTGAGCCAAAGAAAGTTGTCCCATTCTCAAGAGTAGGTTCGTAGATAATAACTGTAGCGCCTTTAGCCTTAATTCTCTTCATAACACCCTGAATGGAGCTCTGTCGGAAGTTATCCGAATTCGCCTTCATTGTAAGGCGATAAACACCAACAACGACTTCTTTTTCTTTATTCTCATCATAATTATTATTTGTGTAACTGTATGCTCCTGCCTTTTCAAGAACTCTATCAGCGATAAAGTCTTTACGAGTTCTGTTCGACTCCACAATTGCCTGAATAAGGTTCTCCGGGACATCCTGGTAGTTGGCAAGTAACTGCTTTGTATCCTTAGGGAGGCAGTATCCGCCATAACCGAATGAAGGATTGTTGTAGTAGTCACCGACTCTGGGATCCAAACTTACGCCTTTGATGATGTCAGCCGTATTAAGATCCTTCATTTCGGCATATGTGTCCAACTCATTGAAATAAGATACTCTTAATGCTAGGTAAGTATTTACGAAGAGCTTAGTAGCTTCAGCCTCAGTTGTACCCATGAAAAGTGTATCGATGTCTTCCTTGATGGCACCTTCCTGAAGGAGCTGTGCGAAGATCTTTGCGGCTTCCATGTTCTTCTCATCGCTTCCGCCGATGATACGGCTAGGGTAGAGGTTATCGTAAAGAGCTTTGGACTCTCTTAAGAATTCTGGGAAGAAGATGATGTTGTCCATATCAAGCTTTTCACTGACATGCTTTGTGTAGCCGACAGGGATTGTAGACTTTATAACTATAGTAGGTTTCTTCTTATTTGACTTAGTAACGTCCTTGATCTGCTGGACAACACCCTCAACTGCAGAACAATCAAAGAAGTTTTTCTGAGGATCGTAGTTCGTGGGAGCTGCGATGATGATGTAATCTGCGTCCTTATATGCGCTGTCGCCGTCTGTTGTAGCCTTAAGATTAAGCTCGCGTTTGCCTTCTTTAGCTTCATTGAGGAAAAGCTCGATATAGTCATCCTGAATAGGGGCGATGTAGTTATTGAGCTTCTCAACCTTCTCCGGAATGATATCTACTGCTGTTACATCGTTATGCTGAGCAAGGAGAACTGCAAGGGAGAGGCCGACATAACCGGTGCCTGCTACTGCGACCTTATAGCTCTTAGAATTCTTTTTTGTCTCAGTTTTAGGTTCAGCGAAGACGGAATCTATCTTGAAGTCCAAAACTGAAGCAAGAGCCATTAACTGGTTGGCTGAAGGGGTGTACTCCTTATTCTCTAATTGGGATATAAGAGATCGGTTAATATTTGTAGCTTTGCTAAGATCAGACTGAGTGATCTTCTTTTCTTTACGCTTTGCTGCTACTGTTGAAGCAAGTAAATCTGCTGATAATACTTTCATATTGATTCTCCTAGAGTTTTATGCAGCAAGAATAACATTGAACGAGCAAAAATGTCAAAGGTTACTGGAAAATGTTACTAACAGAAACAAATTGGGCTTTCAACGATTAATGTCTGCATCAAAAGATGTGGCCGTTTAGCTTCAAACATAGAGGATGAATTTAAAATGTAAAATATGCTTTATGTAGTAATAAAAATAATATTTGACTTTCTTGACAAAGTTTTGTAGTTTTACTTTGAGTTTATATGATCGGAGAACTAAATATGACCAAAATGAGAAAGCCAGAAATGGCTGTTATTCGCTTTGCCGAAAGCGATGTCATTGTAGCAAGTAGTAGGTTGATGTCAGCATCGGTTAATTTGACCGGATTTTCGGGTGGCGTGCCTGGAGACGGTCAGGTTAAGTTCAACAACAATACCTATACGATGACTTCCAGAGATGCTGTTAGTGATTTTTTGGATGTAATGAGAAATCACGGTATCAGTAATGCAGGAATTTCGAATGGTACTACTACTCAATCCTTTAGAAACACTCTTTATGCTGAGGCTTCTCAAGGTGCAAGAAATTGGGATGGTATATATAATTACGATCCTGATGCTACTTGGAATAACGGTTCAAAAGACTTAAACGGTGTTTTTATTCGTCAATAAGGATACTGTAGTCACATACCGTTAGATCGTGAATTAGCAGCTGGGAGGATTTCTCTCAGCTGCTTTTTTTGGATATAATTCTGAGATGTGATTAATTTGCGTGTGCGGGTTGTTTGGGATTTGGCGGCAAGGCTATATAAGAGCTTCGATGTATAGGTGACAACCTGTACAATATTCGTAGAGTTGATAATTCCTTGATTGTCAAAATTAAATTACTTATTTATTTAATATTAATTATAATATAGTATTATTGATGAGCTACTATGTAGTTTTGTTTTTTGCGGCCTAATGATCGTCGCCTTCAGTGCGCGTCAGGAAGCTTCAAATGTCGGAAACTGATACGAAGTCAATGGCTTCGTATGGCGTAGCTTACTCAAAACACTTTTTGCTTTCAGATATAAGAATTATGAACACTACTAGTACAATGTATTCTTTCAAACATGAGATAGGTCTGAGACTTATTAAATTTATAAACTTATTATGCATGGTAATACCATTCGCTGTTGCATGGTTTATGTATTATCAATATAGAGTCAGTTCTCACTACTTTTTTTGGGGGAATGTTGCTGTTGTAGCTATTTTCGCTGTTCTTTATTACTACTTTGGTAAAACATATGATGCTTTCTTGATTTCTCACTATCGCATATTTGATGTAATTGCAAGTCAGACTTTAGCGCTGTTGTTTTCTAACATCATTATGTATGTTATTACTGTCCTTTTGTGTAAGCATTTACCCAATCCTTTGCCGCTTCTTTTATGTTTTGTTGATCAAGTCTCAATATCTATTATTTGGACTTGCATCTCTCATGGAATTTACTTTAAGTGGTTCCCTGCTAAAAAATCCATAATTGTTTACGATAGACGTCGAGGTATGAAGGATCTTATTGAAGAATATGGTCTTTCTAAGAAGTTTGATGTTAAGAAAACTGCTTCTGTTGAGGAATGTCTCGACGATCTCTCGATGATAGATGATATGGAGGTAGTATTTTTAAGCGGTATTCACAGCCATGATCGTAATTTCATTCTCAAATATTGTCTGTACGAGAATAAGCAGGTTTACATGATACCCAGGATTGGTGATGTAATTATGAGCAGTGCAAAGCAAATGCATATGTTCCATCTTCCGATGTTGAGAGTTCAGAGATATAATCCGCGTCCTGGCTACTTATTATTGAAGAGAATATTTGATATTTTCGCTTCGTTGTTAGGTCTGATCGTTTTATCTCCCATATTCCTTATAACAGCTATTGCTATTAAGGCTACGGATAAAGGTCCTGTGTTTTATAAGCAGGAGAGACTTACTAAGAATGGTAAGCGCTTTATGATCCATAAATTCAGGAGCATGAGGGTAGATGCAGAGAAAGACGGCGTTGCGAGACTTTCTTCCGGTGAGAACGATGACAGAATTACTCCGGTAGGACGTTTTATAAGAAAATGCAGGATAGACGAACTGCCTCAGTTAATCGATATTCTTTCAGGTAACCTCTCAGTTGTAGGTCCTCGTCCCGAAAGACCGGAGATTGCTGAGGAGTATATGAAAGAAATCCCTGAATTCCAGCTTAGACTGCAGGCAAAGGCAGGCCTTACCGGATATGCTCAGGTATATGGCAAGTACAATACTACTCCGTATGACAAACTCCAGATGGATCTTATGTATATTGCTCATCCCAGCTTTGCAGAAGATATAAGAATCTGCTTTGCAACGTTTAAGATCTTGTTTACTTCGGAAAGTACAGAAGGCGTAGCTAAAGGGCAGACAACTGCGATTGATAGCAGTAGCGAAAAGGAATAGTATTTAGCTTTTTGATTTAATGTAACGGGTATACTACATGTCGGTTCTTGTGAGTGTAATAATGCCAACTTATAACTGCGGAAAGTATATTACTGAATCTATAGATTCAGTAATTTCTCAAACTGTCACTGATTGGGAAATTCAAATTGTTGATGATTGTAGTACTGACAATACAGAAGACGTTTTAGTTCCTTATTTGGAAAAATATTCAAATATTCATTACTTTAAGTTAAATGAAAATGGTGGACCTGCAGTTGCTCGTACTGAAGCTATTCGTAGGGCTAATGGTAAATATTGTGCTTTTTTGGATTCTGATGACCTTTGGATTGAGAATAAATTGGAAAAGCAAATAGCTTTTATGAATGACGTAGGGGCTGATTTTTCTTGTACTGCTTATAGACAGATGGATGTAAATGGTAATGATTTGCATACTATCATTGTGCCTCCTCAAAGAACTGGATATAAAAAGTGTATTCAGTTATCAAATCCGATAGGCAACCTTACTGTGATGTACAATCAAGAGACTCTTGGTAAATTTGAAGTGCCATTGATAAAAAAAAGAAATGACTTTGCTTTGTGGCTTCAGATATTAAAGAAAACACCATATTGCTATGGAATGGAAGATGCATTGGGAATCTATAGACTTGGTAGAACGGGAAGTGTAAGTCACAAAAAACTATCTCAAGCTAAGTATCACTGGCAACTGTATCATGATATAGAAAAGCATAATGTTTTTCGCAGTGTATATGAATTGGGTTGTTGGGCCTTTGTTAAAGGTACTGGAATTGGAATTGACACGAGGCATGATCAATGATTGTTGTTAAGTTAATGGGTGGTCTTGGCAATCAGATGTTCCAATATGCCTTTTCTAGAGAACTTGCTAATCTATATAGCGAAGATGTTTACTATGATATTGATTCATATTCTTCGGATAAGCAGAGAAGTCTAGCTCTTTATAATTTGTGTGTTAATGAGCTCCCGAATTGGAAGAGCGTTTTATCTGAGAGCGAACGTAATAAGATAATAAGAGAACAAAAGCGCTATAGAGTTATACAGCGCTGTATGCGAGCTATACATCGTAGTGACCGTGTTGGGAAGAAGTTATATGTTCGCTACTTAAATAAGGGCAGATACTATAATTTTGATCCGTATTTTTATTCACTACCTAAGCTAAACATAAGCAATAAATATTGTTATGGATATTTTCAGGGTGAACCTTATTTTAGAGATGTTATTCCTGAGATTAGAGAAACATTTAATATTTCTAAACCAGTTGAAGAAGAAGGAGAAACCCTTAATCATATAGAGTCTTGTAATTCTATTTGTGTTCATCTCCGCGTTGGTGATTATAAAGATTCAAAGAACAAGCGATTTGATGTGCTTACCCCGGAATATGTTAAACGCGGTATAGATTACATTAGAAATCATGTTGATAATCCTGTTTTCTTTGTTTTTACGAATGATCCTAAAGTTGTTATGGAGCAGTATAAAATTGAAGGAGCTCTTTATGTTAACGGTTTTAAAGATTATCAGGATATGCGACTAATGAAGTCCTGCAAACACTTTATAATTTCCAATAGTACTTTCTCTTGGTGGTCTAGTTATTTATCTGAGAATCCTAATAAGATTGTTATCGTACCCAAAAAGTGGCGAAATAATCAGGAAGCTGAACCAGCACTAATGAATAGTGCTGATATTAAATATGTTAAATTGTAAAAGGTATTAATATGATTAGTAGGACAAAAAAAGTGTTTCGTAGAATTATAAGAACCTTTAGATTTAAAAAAGGTATTTATTGTCGATATGGCAAGGGTTGTATTTTTAAAGAGGGCGTATTTGCTGACGAAGAGACTGTAATTGGGAATTATAATTTTATTGGTAGATTTACTACAATAACTAAAACTAACATTGGCAGTTACTGTTCTATAGCTCCTTTCGTTACTATTGGTCCAGGAGAGCATGATTTGGACAGCGTTAGTACTTCAGAAAGAATAAACGCTTATAAAACTGAGAAAAAATCACTGACTGAGGGCATGGTAAATATCGGAAATGACGTATGGATCGGAACTAATGTTGTTGTATTAAGAAATGTGCGTATTGGTGATGGTGCTGTGCTTGCTGCGGGATCTGTTGTTACTAAAGATGTTCCTGCTTATGCAATAGTTGGAGGGATTCCTGCCAAGATAATTCGTTACAGAGAAGCTCATGAAAAAGAGGATATAATTAGAAAGTCTGCTTGGTGGGACTACAAGCCAGAAATAGCTGTATCTGTATTAAAAAAAGAAGGCCTATTGAAATAATATATTAAGGGATAGTAATGCAAATTCTTATTTTGACAGCACATTTTCCACATTTCGATCAACCTGGATTGACTTATGCTACTCCTTTTTTATCTAGGTATGCTTCGGAATGGGTGAAGTTGGGGCATCAAGTAACTATAATTCACTTTGAAAGAAAGTATCCATTTTTGTTTAATGTTTTTGCAAAGATAGTTAAGCTAATTGGAATAAATAAGTTTGAAAAATACGTTGTTGATCGTGCGGCCTATACAGAGACTGAGTATTCATATGAGGGTTACACTGTAAAACGTTTTTTGTTCAATAAGTTTATTCCGCACTCTGTTACGAGTGTTAATAAATTGCGCTCCTGCATAACCAGAACACAGAAAATATTAAATGATGTTAACTATGATTTAGTAATTGGTGACTGTTTAGATCCTGTAATTACGGTTATAAACAATCTGAAAATCAATGATAAGTGCATTGTCTCTCAAATTGTACATGCTGCAGATTTTCCTTATCTTTCTAAATCATCAATTAAAAATATGTGTGATATTGTTGATACTTGGCTGATCAGATCTGAAGTGCAAAGAGAACCATTAGAGAATGCTGTAGGAAATAGAAAGATAATAGCTATGTATTCTGGTATTTCTGATGAACAAATCATTCCAAATCCAGTTTATCGAACAGATCTGAAGAGATTATTATATGTAGGAGCTTTATATAAATCTAAAGGTATAGATACTATTATTGATGCTTTATCATCAACTGAAATTGATTATGTATTGAAAATTGTTGGTAAAGGTCCTGACGAAGATTATTTTAAGCAAAGAGTGAAACAACTTGGTATAGAGGATCGTGTCGTTTTTGTTGGACCGGTACCTCATTCTGAAGTTTTTTCATATATGCAAGAAGCAGATGCTCTTGTGTTGATAAGTCATGAAACTTTTGGAATGGTTTATATTGAAGCAATGTCACAAGCATGTATCCCTATTGGTGCCTACAATGAAGGAATTGATGGTGTCGTCAAAAATGGTGAGAATGGTTTTCTTGTTCATCTAGGAAACAGTCAAGAATTGGCTAATCTTTTGACTTGTGATTTTTCGCGAGATTCGGCGAGAATAAAGAATATCTCGATGAATGCTTATAATACAGCTATAGCTTTAACTGACCACAAACTCGCTATTGATGTGCTTCAAAATTTGGTTGGGGAGAGTAAGTAGATGGTTCTTAGATATAAACAGTTCTGCGTTTGGCCAATTGCGATATATTTCTTTTATTCATTGTTTAATACCGTTGAAAGTATTTTTACAGGTTTTGTTGCTATCCATTTGTTGGTTGTTGTTATTCGTATAGTGCTTTTTGTTTCAATGCTTTTGGGTTTTTTGTCAATTATAAAAGCATTAGATTCAAAGATCTGTCTATATGTTTTATTTATTGTTTTGTTTTTAGTTATTAATTTTCTGCTCTATCCAGTACTTCCAGATAGATTTAATGAGTATATGAGAGTTTTTGTTTTAATCTGCTTTCCTCTATCAATAATGGTTTATTTCGTTGATGAAGAGCAATTGAATAAAGTTTTAGATGTGGCTGGAATAATAATAGGATATGTTTTCTTAGTGATTTTTCTTTTGTACATTTTAGGAATAGCAAGAATTGATGGCTATAACACGTCGATTGGCTATTCTGTTTTATTACCGGAAATGATTTTGCTATCCAATATAAAGTTAAAAAAAGGCGTTCTAAAAATCGCCTCTGTTATTTCGTTAATTTCGTTTATGTTAGTAGTAGTTTTATTTGGCTCGAGAGGTCCGATAGTTACAATTATTGCTTATATTGTTTACGATAGTATCAGATCTCTTAAATACGAAAAAAGAAAGAATAGAAAAGCACTTGGCTGGATTGCGATTTTGTTGGCGTTAATAATCGTAGTTGTTTTCTTTAGTAGCATCATGAGTTTTATTCTTTCCGTAGCAGACAAGTTTGGAATGCATAGTAGAACATTAAGATTGTTTGCGAATGATTTCAGTCATCTTTCAGGACGTGAGAATCAATACAATTTGGTAATTTCAGCAATAAAAGAGCATCCCTTACTTATCCGCGGAATTGCCGGTGATACGGTTGTTACAGGTGGCATTTATTCACATAATTTAATCTTGGAATTATTATGTGAATTTGGTGTTGTTTTTGGATTGATAGCCGTTTTGATAATAGTTATTAGAGCTATTAGAAGTTTGTTATTTGTCGATTATCATGAGAAAAAGTTTTTAGTAATAACTCTTTTTGGAAGTATTGTTCCGTTAATGTTTAGTAGTACTTTATGGATGAATTGTATTTTTTGGATGTGGATTACATGCTATATCAAAACTGATTTTACAAGAGCAAGTATTAATGATTACACAGATACAAGTGACAATACGGAATCTCTATTAGAACAAGTTGATCAAATAGAACAAGGAGAATAAGCATGACAGTATATGAGAACTTAATATCAAAGAAATCTAAGCTTGCTTTAGTAGGCCTAGGATACGTAGGGATGCCAATAGCAGTTGCTTTTGCAAAAAAAGTAAATGTAATTGGTTTTGATACCAACAGTGTTAAGATTGATTTATATAAAAATGGTGTTGATCCGACACATGAAATAGGTGATGCTGGTGTTAAAGCGACTACTGTTGAATTTACTGATGATGAATCTAGGCTTAAGGAAGCAGAATTCATAATTGTTGCAGTGCCCACACCGGTAAATGCCGATCACACGCCAGATCTTTCTCCTGTGCAGGGTGCAAGTGAGGTTGTTGGTAGAAATCTTACCCAAGGTTCTATTGTTGTATTTGAATCTACGGTTTATCCTGGTGTAACAGAAGATTTTTGCATTCCCATTTTAGAAAAAGAATCTGGTTTAAAGTGCGGGGAGGATTTTTTAGTTGGATACAGCCCGGAAAGGATTAACCCGGGTGATAAAGTGCATCGTCTTGAAAATATTAAAAAGATAGTTTCTGGTATTACACCTGAATGTTGTGCTGAGATTAAGAAAGTTTATGACTTAGTTATTGAAGTAGGAACCTATCCGGTATCAAGCATTAAAACTGCTGAAGCTATAAAAGTTGTTGAAAACAGTCAGCGTGATATTAATATTGCTTTCATGAATGAATTAGCAATGGTATTTGACCGTATGGGGATTGATACTAATGAAGTTGTTGATGGAATGAATACAAAATGGAATTCTTTAGGTTTTAGGCCAGGTCTTGTTGGTGGTCATTGTATAGGTGTTGATCCATATTATTTCACATATGAGGCTGAGAAATTGGGTTATCATAGCCAGATTATTTTGAATGGCCGAATTGTAAATGATTCAATGGGTTCTTTTATTGCGGATAAAGCAGTCAAAAAGATGATTGAATCAGAACAATCTCCCAAAAATAGCAAAGTTGTTATTTTGGGCCTAACATTTAAAGAAAATTGTCCGGATACGCGTAACAGTAAAGTTGCTGATATTATTAAACAGTTAAAAACGTATGGGATAAATCCGATTGTTGTGGATCCGTGGGCTTCTGAAAGAGATGCAAGATTAGAGTATGGTGTAACATTATCGAATATTGAAGATATAAATGATGCTGATTGCATTATTGTTGCCGTCGCTCACAATGAGTTTAAATCTTTAGGCCTTAATAAAATCAAAACTTTCTATAAATCGCGTCCTGATAAAGAGAACGTTTTGATTGATGTTAAAGGTCTATATAACGTAGATGAATTGAATAGCTCTGGCTTAAATTGGTGGAGATTGTAATACTTTTAATCACTGTAAGCCATTGATATGAAAAAATCTGTAATTAAGGCAACTGGAATTGTTTTTCTACTATCTCTTGTTGCAAAAATAATTGGTTTTATTAAATCTATGGTAGAAGCATCATATTTTGGTGCTTCTGTTGAAATGGATGCTTTTAATGTAACTAGTGGTTTTGTTGGTAACATTCTATATATGTTGACAACATCAATTGCTGTCGCTTTTGTTCCAATTTACATTCAACACAAGAATATAGATGATGATAGAAAGAAATTTGCAACGAGAACTATTACTGTACTTTGTTGTTGTTCTCTTGTTTTATCTGCCGTTTTATTCTTATCATCTAACCTTATTGTTAGATTTATTGCGCCAGCATTCGATGTCGAACAACAACAATTAGCTACTTCGTTTTTTAGAGTCCTTCTTTTAGGGATAACATTTTCATTGATGGCAAATCTATTTACCAGTGTTTTAAATGCAGAAAAGAAATATGGTTTTTCTGCAATGAGTTCTTTGTTTAATAGTATAATTCTAATCCTATTTATTATTGCTTTTTCGAATAAAATCGGCGTTTGGTCACTCGTTTTAGCTATGCCGATTTCTTTCTTTGTTCAATGGATCGCCTTATATTTTGTTGGGCATAAATATGCTTTGATTTCTTTTAAGTATGGTTTCAAAGATGAGAATATCCGTGTTCTCTTAATACAAGCTACACCTATTCTATTAGCACAAGCTACTGTAGAGATCAATCAAGTTGTTGATAGAGCGTTGCTATCTGGTGTAGCAGTTGGAGCATTGACAGCCGTTTCATATTCTGCTGTGTTATTTCAATTTGTTACAGCACTTATTTCTATGCCTATTTCAACCGTTATGTTTACTGAACTGTCAGAAGCTGGTACTAATAAGGACCTGCCTAAAATCAAGGGCATTTTAGATGAGAGTTCAAAAATAATCATACTTTTAAGTTTGCCATTAATAGCAATAACAATTCTTTGTTCTGAAGATATTGTTTCATTTGTTTATGGACATGGAAAATTTGATGCGGTAGCGGTTAATCAATGTGCTACAGGACTTAGAATGTACATTTTGTGTCTTTTACCTGTTAGCATTAAAACTGTTTTAAGTCGTTCTTATTATGGTCTCAGTGATACTAAACATCCAATGTATATGGGTGTTATGGAAGTAGCACTAAATATATTTCTATCTGTTTTGTTTGTAAAGAAATTCGGAATTCTAGGTGTAGTAGGAGCTACAGCTGTAGCTAGTTATGTCTTCATCATTGTCATGCTAATAGATTATAGTAAACGTTATATTAATTTATTGTCTAAAGAAACTGTAGTATCCTATTGGAAAATAATACTGAGTTTAGCAGTTATGTTAGGTGTTTTAATTATTGTTAGCCCTTTTATTACTTTTTCACCATTAATCAGCTTCATAATATTGGCGTCAGTTGGGTTAAGTATCTATTTTGTAATGTTATTTATATTTAAAGAGAAAACAATAATCCAACTTGTTTCAGCTGTTAAGAAAATGGCTAACAAATAAACTTAGTAAGTTTGAATTGAATTATTTATTTGCATATCTGTAAAGCGTCTTTCCGCCAGAGCAATACTCATAAGCTTTTGTATATGCATCATAACCCCTAAAAAGAATTGCGTTAAATCCTTTTCTAGTTATCGTTTGGTGTGGAGTTTTATTAAATAACCTTCTGAAACTGGACTTGTTATTTCTGCAGCCCGGTATTCTATCCACATATTTGAACTCAAAAGTAGTATCATCTTTGGTGATAAGAGATTTACAATCTTTTGAATAAGTTTTATTCAATAATTCATTGTTAGATTTTGCATCATATGATCCGCAATGGAATGCAGATATTTTGTGAGGATGAAGCCCCATACCAACTAACAAAATCTTAGCATCATGAGCTAGAATTGCATTTGAATAGGGAGATTTCGAATCGTACTCGTAAATGCTGTTTCGATGTCCGTCTATTATCTCTCTGGCGGATTTTCCATAACCGCTCATAGTTCCCTTGGGAAAAGAACTACGTACAGTGCTTTCTCTGTTTCTAAAGACTTCTGAAAGTACGCCAGCAGCAGAAACATCTTGATTTACGTTGAATTTATCATGCTTATAAGGAAAACTAGGCATTAATAAAGTGCCCTCGTCTCCCAATAAATCAAGTAATACATCAATAAAAGCGCTTGGTGACATATCTAGCATAAAACAATTTCTCCAAGAGCAGTGGACAATTAGCGTATCACCTTTTTTAATCCCTAGATCGGAGAGTAAAGATTTTAACTCGTTTTGAGATATTTTCTTTTTATAAAAGAGTTTTTTGATTTGCGAAATATGACGAGAAACACCATCAGCTACAGTTTCGTTTTTACGGATTCTAAGTATTTTTCTGATAATTCTTTTCATGGTGCTCCAACTTGTAAAGAAATTTATATACAGTATAGCATTAAATTATTTTAATTTTGGATTATAATCTTGATTAATTAGGAGTAAATAATTGAATGAATAATAATATAAGTGAAGTTTTGTTCTCTGTTATAAGAGCTGCTTTTGATCTTCCGGTAGTTTCTGTTGATATTAATGCGGATGATTTTAAAGCGATAGAATTAATTGCACATAAACAGAAAATCGTTCCTATAATAACTGCCGGATTAAAGAAATTAGGATATTCTGAACATATAAGTAAAAGTTTGCTTGCGGAAGAGTCAAAGTCAGTATACGACTATACACAGCGAATGGTTTCTTTAGCCGAAATAACTGATGCTCTAGAAAGTTCATCTATTCCGTTTATTCCGCTAAAAGGTTCTGTTATTCGTGAACTGTACCCTCAACCGGAAATGCGAACTAGTTCCGATATTGATGTTTTGATTCATCTTGAGGATTTAGATAAAGCAATTCGCGTTTTGGAATCTAAAACTAGTTTTAAATACTATAAGAAAGAACGTCATGATGCTCATTTTGTAAACCAGTATGTTCATCTTGAATTGCATTTCTCATTGGAATATTCGGTTGAGAAGATTAGCGATGCTCTTTCGAACCCTTGGGATAATACGATTAGCACAGAAAAACCATATAGGTATGTATTCACGCCGGAATACAATATGTTTTATATTGTTTCTCATGCTGCTAAACACTTTATACAAAGCGGTGGAATTGGGATTAGACCTTTACTTGATATTTATGTTTTGAGGACTCAAACGGATTTTGATTATAATAAAGTTAAACTGTTTTGTGAAAGTGCTGGCATTTTAGGCTTTTATAATTCATGTTGTAAGTTAATTGATGTATGGTTTAATGATGATGTTCATGATGAAAATTCTCGACTTTTTGAAGAATTAGTTTTATCAGGATGTGTTTTTGGTTCCCAACATTTAATGATTGTTTCTAAGAAACGCAGAGATTCTGGCAAAAAATACATCAGTGGCAGGATATTTAAAACAAGTGAAGAACTCGAAAATTATTATCCCAAATGCAGAAAATATCCTATTTTGGTTCCTTATTATCAAGTTGTAAGATGGACCAAAGTATTTAGAATAAATAAGACTAAAGCTTATTTTTCCGAGTTTAAACAAGCAAATTCAATAGATAAAACTGAAGTGGAAAAGTATGATAAATTGTTGAAAGCTATGGGATTGTAAAACCAAAATTTCAATATAAGTGTTTTAATATCATTTTTTTCAAACCAACAAGCCAAAGACGAAATGTTGTTTGGTTTTACAAAGGTTAACTTTACTTGCTTTTTTTTTATTGTATAATTTCTGACGAAAACGAGTAGAAAGCTATACAGGAACAGTTCTGCATGTCATCTGATATATCGAAGAAGGCCGTAGTAATTGGCGGAAGTAACGGAATCGGCCTAGCAATAGTTATAAAACTTGTCTCTGAAGGATATTTTGTAGAGATCCTGGACAGGGAAGAACCTGATGAAGGATTGATACCTGCAGGTTCTTATGAGTATCATTTCTGTGATCTCCTTTATTTGAATGAAGAATATATTTCCTCAATAGCATCTGATAAGAATGTTGAGGTTCTTATGATTACTGCCGGTTTTGGCCGTATATGCGAATTTGAGTATATGCATACGGCAGAGATCAAGAACATGATGACTGTAAATGCCACATCAACTATTGAGATTCTTCGTTTGTTTTATGGCCGCATAAAGTCTAATGATAAGTTCTATTGCGGTGTTATGGGTTCAATTGCCGGTTTATTATCTTCACCGGAGGCTTCTGTATATTCCGCATCTAAGGCTGCAGTATGCAGATTCATTGAGAGCGTAAACATTGAATTAGAGGCTTCCGGTACTTCGAACCGTATTCTTAATGTATCTCCGTCAACATTCAAAGGTTCCAAGTTTTATGGCGGAGATAACAGATTAGAACTTCTTGAACCTTTGGCTTCTAAGATCGTTTCCAAGCTTTTCTCGTCAACTGAACTCTATATTCCTCAGTATAAAGAGACATTTAAAGAGGTTATTGAGAGCTATCAGGCCGATCCTCACGAATACGGATTCCATAGTTATCAGTATAAGAAGGATTCAGGAAGAGTCGACAATCATAAGAGAGTTAAGATCGGTTATTTGTCAGGAACATTTGACCTTTTCCATGTAGGACATATTAATATTCTGCGCAGAGCAAAAGCTGAGTGTGATTATCTGATCGTCGGTGTTCATGAGAGCGGTGCTTGGAAGGGTAAGGAAACATTTATACCTTTTGAAGAGAGATGTGAGACTGTTGCCAGCTGCAGATATGTCGATAAAGTAGTCAAGTCATGCACGGAAGATTCTGATGCTTGGGCTATATATCACTTTAATAAGCTTTTTGTTGGTTCTGATTACAAGGGAAGTGAACGTTTTAAGCGTTATGAGGAGTTCTTTAAGGACAAGAACGTTGAGATCGTATATTTCCCTTATACAGAAACCACGAACAGCACACAGATACGTAAGACGGTTCGGTTAAGGACAAAAGATATTAAATAAATCTGATTCTTCCGCTTTATTCTTATTTTATATAAGAGTTTGTGATAGAATTCCTAAGGCTGTCCAGGGACAGTCTTTATTATGACCGTATTTATTTGATATATGAGACAAAGAGTAATATTTATACTTAAGCATAATACTGCTTTACAGAAGCTCTACTGCGTAATAATGAGCTTTGTGTTCCGCTTTTTAGGATTTTTCATTAAGATTGACGATAATCTGGTTCTGTTCGTTTCTTTTATGGGATTGGGATTCAATGACAGCCCCAAAGCAATCTATGATTATATGAAGTCTCATCCGGAATATAGCAAATATCGCTGCGTATGGGCATTTGAGCATCCAGAAGAGCATCCGGAACTTGATACAGTCATGATAGATTCTGCTAAATACTTCAGAACAGCACTTAAGGCGAAATACTGGGTAACAAACACCAATATTGAGCGCGGACTTAAGTTTAAGAAGAAAAAACAGGTATATCTTAATACTTGGCACGGTATTGCTTTGAAGCATATCGGTAATGATTGTCCCGGAAGAAATGACTATAACTTCGATACAGTAGATCATCTTGTGGTATCCGGCAGTCACGATGAGAAGGTTTGGAAGAGTGCCTTTAATGCCAATGAGAGTACTTATCTAAGATGCGGAATGCCCAGAAATGAGGAACTCTGGCATGCAACAGAGAATAAGAGGGAAGAGATAAGGTCAAAGCTTGGACTTCCTTCTGATAAGAAGATAATCCTCTATGCGCCTACCTGGAGAGACAGTACGGACGGTGGCAAGAATTATGAGATCAAGCCTCCGATCCACTTCGATAATTGGAAGAAAGAGCTTGGTTCAGAATATATCGTTCTGTTCAGAGCGCATCACCTGACGACCAAGGTCCTTGGTGTACAGTTCGATGAATTTGTCAGAGATTACTCTGAATATAACAATGTAAACGATCTTATGATCGTATCTGACTTGCTGATAACGGATTATAGCGCAATTTCTTTTGATTATTCCGTTCTTTGCAAGCCTATATTCTGTTATGCTTATGATTATGAGACTTACTTAGCTGACCGCGGAACATATTTCGATATTGATAAGAAATATCCCAATAAGTCATGCCGCACAGAGGACGAGTTATTAAGCCGAATAAAGAACATTGACTACAATGCCGAGTGTGCCAATACCAAGCGATTCCGTGACGAGTTCATTCAGTATGGTGTTGGTGCTACAAAAGCTTGTGTCAAGGCATTATTTGCGGAATGAGGAATATTGATGAATATTTGTCTATGGTCCGGAGCTAGTTTTGAAGAATGGTATTCTTCTTATCATCTCATGCATAGACTTATCAGAGAGATGATAAATGCCGGACATAATGTATCTCTCGTTCAGGTGCAAAAAAGTGACGGCAGATTACCCGATGACCTTAAGGATGAACCACTGCTTAAAGTCTACAATGTTATTCAGAAGCCTGCGGCTAAGAGTAATTTCGTCTTCAGATATATTAAAGGCTTTCAGTATTATTCAGAATCCGGCAAGGTTGTTAAATCCTTATCTGATATAGATGTCATATTCCTTCAATCAAATAATAATGCTTATATTCCGGTAAAGATCGCAAATAAACTGCATATACCGGTCGTTTATAATGTCCAGGATATTTTTCCCATAGATGCGATGGTAATAGGGAAGCTGTCTAAGTCGAATCCTGCATTTATCATCGCAAAGTCGCTTCAATCTAAAGCTTACAAGAAGGCTACTAGAGTAGTAACCATCAGCGAAGATCTTAAGAAGACAATCCAAAATGAGGGCAGAGAAGACGTTGATGTCATTTACAACTGGAGTTATCAGAATGAAGCCTATGATATTCCTGATGAGAAGAATCACTTCCTGATCAGTAATAACATACAAAGAAACGACGGTTTCCGTGTTGTATATGCCGGTAATGTCGGCCAGATGATGGATGCTGAGATGCTTGTACAGACAGCAAAGAAGCTTGAAAGCTATAAGGATATTGTATTTTATGTTATCGGAGAAGGAAGCGGCTTAAACAGATTAAAGGCAAGAACTGAGGAACTCGGCCTTAAGAATGTACGTTTTTATGGCCGTCAGCCTATGGAATATGCACAGGATAACTATTGTGCTGCCGACGTCAATATTAATCCGGTACCCAAAGGCGTAATTTATACTTGTATGCCGAGTAAGACCGCAACCTGTCTGCTATCTGAGAACCCTACTGTTGTATCCATGGATCTTGATTCTGATATGGCTAAGCGTTTAAGCAAAGTTGACCAGTGGAGTGTTGTAGCTCCCGGTGATTCGGATGCTATGGCGGAAGAGATCTTGAAGGTATATAAGAACGGCAGCCGCAAGTCTGATAATGCAGCTGAATTCTTATCTGAATTAGGACCGGTTGAGAATGCTAAACTATATGTGAAGATTCTCGAAGATGCAGTGAGAGGTAATTGATATGGGTTTATCTTTTTATTTCGCTAAATTGATGTCTAAAATGCAGATAGCTTCTATTAAGGATTCTGAGATCGACCGCACTTCTAAAGTATATGAGAAGTGCACTTTATCCAGAGTAAAGCTCGGAAGTTATTCATATATCGCAAAGAATACCAATATTACTGATGCGAAGATCGGTTCGTTCTGTTCTATTGGCGGAAGATGCCAGATAGGCGGGGGCCTTCATCCGACGGATATGGTTTCTACTTCTCCTGTATTCCTTGAGGGTAAAAGTGCAGTTGGATACAATTTTGGTTCCATCAAGTTTTCTCCTTCTGAGACAGTTATCATTGGAAATGATGTATGGATAGGTTCCGGCGTTTTTGTTAAAGCCGGAGTAAAGATCGGTTCAGGCGCGATAATCGGTGCGAATGCCGTTGTTACTCATGATGTTGAACCTTATTCAATAGTTGCCGGTGTGCCTGCAAAGGAGATCAGAAAACGCTTTGACAATGAGACTATTGAACGGTTGTTGGAGCTTAAATGGTGGGATTGGCCTGATGATAAGATCAAGAAATTTGCTGAGTTTTTCGACAATCCCGTAAAGCTTCTAAGTGCGATTGATCCGGATAAGGCTTAAATAGATGAAAATAGTTCATTTGTGTCTCTGTTCATTCTTTCCTGATAATTATTCTTACCAGGAAAACTTACTTCCCAAGTATCATAAAAAGCTTGGGTATGATGTTGAAGTTATCGCTTCAACCAGAAGTTTTGATGAACAGGGAAAGCCTTGTTATCTCGATAATGTCGGTACATATCAGAATGAGTACGACATAAAGGTAACAAGGTTACCATATAAGAGTAACGGCAAGATTTGGAAGAGACTGAAGCGCTATATCGGTGTTTTCGATGCCATCAGCAAGGCTGATCCGGACATTTTATTCATTCATGGCGGACAGTTCCTTGATATCGATCAGGTCGTTAAGTTCTTGAAGGATCATAAAGACGTTACTGTATTCGTTGATAATCACGCCGATTTCTCAAACAGTGCGACCAATTGGTTCTCTAAGAATATCCTGCATAAGATCGTTTGGAAACATACAGAACATCAGATTGAACCATATGCCAAAAAGTTTTATGGTGTGCTTCCGGTTCGTGTGGATTTCCTTAAAGATATCTATGGGTTGCCTGCTGATAAATGTGAGCTTCTGGTTATGGGAGCTGACGATGAGCTTGTAGAGAGAGCCAAGACCAGCGGTGCACGTGACCGTATCAGAAAGCAATATGGCATCAGTGATAGTGATTTCTTGATCGTAACCGGCGGTAAGATCGATCAGTGGAAGACTCAGACATTACTGCTAATGCAGGCCGTTCAGAATATAAGCAATCCTTCTGTCCGTCTTATTGTATTTGGTTCTGTTACGGATGAATTAAAGGAACAGGTTAAGAATCTGTCAGATTCTGTCAAAGTACAATATATCGGGTGGATCAGCTCTGAAGATACTTATGATTATTTCGAGGCTTCTGACTTAGTGGTCTTCCCCGGAAGGCACAGCGTGATGTGGGAGCAGGTAACAGGGCAGGGCAAGCCCATGATCGTAAAAGACTGGCCCGGTACGCATCATGTTGATCTGGGAGGAAATGTATTATTCTTAACTGAGGACTCAGTAGGGGAGATTCAGGAAAAGATCGAATCGCTTTTGTCTGAGCCCTCAAAGCTGTCAGAGATGACTAAAATTGCACAAGAGAAAGGTATGCAGATATTTTCATATGCAGATATCTCAAAAAGAGCAATTGAATAATAACGGCATTAAAGCTGATATGCTTGATGTTCTGATAATATTGATGATGTTTGCCAACGCAATATTAAAATTTGTGTTGTATTTCCTCAATATTCAGTCAGAATCCGGTCAGCTTGCAATAATGTATATTATTGTTGCAGTTATTTCTGCCTGCCTTTGTTTCAGACATTTCTCCAGGATGATACAGCATGGATTCCTTAGCGTAATTATCCTGTTTGTGGCTATAGGTGTTTCTTTTGTAATTACCGGTCTTAGCCGTGATTTCCATTACACTAAATACTATTCTGAATTAAAGTCATATCTGGCTATGGCCGTTTGCATTATATTCCTTACGTTATTGATCGCGTGGAAGAAGAAAAGAGACATTAATCTTAAGGTTATATTCGCGGCCGTAATCATCTTAACTGTGATCAGCTTTGTGTCTTTATTCCGCCACGACAGCGATATTGCGGGTTATATCCGTGATTCAAGCGGTTTGACTTACCAAAACGTTTCTTATTTCTCTGCTTACGCGTTCGGATTGACATTGTTCCATATAACTGAAACTGTAAAGATCAGACCATTATCATGGTTTAACAAGCTTATTTATTTTGTCTTTTTGGCAATACAGGCGGCAACTTGTTTCCTGGCCGGAGGAAGAGGCGGTCTGGTTTTGCTTGTTGTTTTATTTGTCGCAAGTGTTTTTATGTATTGGGGCAAGAAAGCTTACAGGATCGTTGTTCCTGCCGTTATCATTCTGATTTTTCTCCGATATGCTTTCCCGTTCGTAATCAATCTACTGGGCATAAATGTTAAGGGCATTGAACGAGTTATGGACTTTTTCAATGGCGGCCTTTTAGATGATGGACGTATGAGCTTGTATTTAGAGTCCTTAGGAGTGTTCGGCGATAGTCCTGTATTTGGCCATGGCATAGGTTCCATTTTCTATTATCTGAAAAGTTATTCTCATAATCTTTTCCTGGATGTATTGTCTGAAACGGGTATTGTGGGATTATTGATCTTCCTGTTTGTCTTAATTGTCTTTATCAAGAAGATTTCCATGTTTTACCGTCAAGGTTCATTGTTCAGATTCTTGACTATCATGTTTATATGCGGATTTACCTTAAATATGTTCAGTGGTTATTTTTGGAATAATCAGCATCTTTGGCTTCCTATAGCTGTTGCTCTTACAATTCATAAGAATGAATTCGAGCACAATGTGATCAACACATTTGAGTCAGATGATATTGTTCCAGACGAGGAGCCTCAGACTGAAGCAGATATTCCAGATGACGCCCCTCTGTTAAAAGGTGAGAACGATGGATAAGAAGCTCGGCAAGAACCTTGTTATGAGCATAGGGTACAATCTCTTAACAATGATTGTGCCTTTCATCACCGCGCCTTATTTGGGCAGGGTTCTTGGTGCTGAAAATGTCGGCAGTTACACATATGTCCATTCCATATCTGCATATTTTGTTATGTTCGGAATGCTGGGCTTCAGAAATTACGGTAACAGAACGATTGCCAGGGTCAGAGACAATTACGAAGAAAGAAGCAAAGCGTTCTCACAAGTTTTCTCACTTCAGCTTCTGACCGGCGGAATATCCTGCATTGCTTATGTTTTCTACCTTATCGTGTTATGCAGGATCCATCAGTTGATGGCTTTGATCGTCGGCTTGTATGTAATGACTTCTTTATTCACGGTTGTATGGTTCTTAGAGGGAATGGAGCAGTTCTCGACTCTGGCCTTAAGGAATCTGATAATAAAGCTCGTAAATCTTGTAACGGTCTTTATCTTTGTCCGTGATGAGAATGATGTGGTCATTTACTGTCTGTTGATGTCTGCTCTGTATCTGATCGCAGAGATCATGTTGTGGCCGAGCGTATTAAAGAAAGTAAAATTCAAATTCTGCAAATGGAAAGATATTAAGCCACACCTTAAACCGACATTCCTTTTGTTTATCCCTACCATTGCCGTCAGCGTTTATCAGACAATGGATAAGATAATGATTGGTGCTATCGCAAGCGAGACTGAACTTGCATATTACGAATATGCTGATAAGATCACTCAGATACCCGGACTCATTTTTACTGCGATAGGTGCTGTAATGCTGTCCAAAATGTCTTATGTTTATACCAACGAAGAAGAGAAGGCGGTTAAGCTTATCGGATCTTCAATGGATCTCACATTCCTGATAAGCACTTCCTGCATGTTCGGCATTCTTGCCATAGCAAATGAATTCGTGTTTATCTATTACGGCGAAGAATTCATAAAGAGCGGTCCTATCTTGATGGCACTTGCTCCTTGCATCATTATGTATGGATGGGCCAACGTGCTCAGAATGCAATACATTATTCCGAATAATCTTGATATGATCTACATCAAATCTACTTTTGCCGGTGCAGGCGTGAACTTAATCTGCAATTTGATATTCATAGCTAAGTTCCAGGCATTAGGCGCAGCCATCGGAACTATAGCAGCTCAGTTGACAGTCGCATTGTTCTATACCTTCTCCATAAACAAACGCCTTCCGTTCAGTTCTTACTTGCGCAATAATATCGTCGTATGTTTGATCGGATTGGCAATGTTTTGTGTGATCAAGGCCGTTCAGCAGTTCCATCCGGTCTCGCTGACATGGTTGATAATTGATATCATCATTGGTGCAGTAACATACGGAATCCTGTTATTCATCTACGGGCTATACAGCAAGAGGAATCTGACAGGAGTTCTTGTTCAAGGTATTGTTAATAAGGTTAAGCGGGCTAAGTAACGGGCAAAGTAACAGGCATAAAGGAAGTTAAGATGGCTTACATATATCCAAAATTCTCTAAATATGAACTCATAGGAATCAGGTTAGGCGGTGCCGGACTTGGCAACCTGCTGTTTACCTGGTCCAGAGTCATCGCCGCTTCAGAGAAACATAATGCAAAGCTCATATGGCCGACTTGGCCCTCAATTAAGGTCGGTCCCTGGCTCAGGCACGAGAAGGATAAGCGCTCTTATATCGATTTATTCTCAAATAAAACCGGCATGTGCGGAGGACTTAAGAAATACTTAAAGCTCTGCTTTGGAAGAAAGATTCATACAAGAAATCTTGAAGATATCGATTGGAATAAGCTGGGTGAGAATGACATAGTTGTTTACGACGATTTCAAATTAGCTCCCGGTGAATTCCAGATGGATTTCAATGGCACAAGAGAATATAGAGATAAAATAGCTGAGATCATATACGCAAATCTAGGTAGAAAAGGGAAGAAGGCTCTTGGCTTTGACGCTTCCGGAGCTATCGGCGTGCACGTCAGGCTTGGAGATTTTTCCAAGACAACGGCTGCTCTTGATTCCGGCAAGAATAACATGAGAATTCAGATCAGCTGGTATGTTGCTATGGTGAATAAGCTTCGTGAAGCCGCCGGTTGGACTGTTCCTGTTTGTGTCTTTTCTGATGGAACAGATGATGAACTTGCTGATCTTACATCCCTTCCTGAAGTTAGCCGTTTAACCTTTGGAAACAGCATAGGTGACATCGTTGGTTTATCTAAGTTTCCTGTAATGATATCTTCCGGTTCGTCTTTCTCGCTCTGGGCAAGATTTTTGGGGAATTGCAGCAGTATATCTTATCCGAATCAGATTAAAGACAGAGTGCATACAGGTGACGGTTTTGAGATAGAACTTGGCGCGGATAACGAACTCACAGATGATCAGAAGTCATACATAAAGAGAATCTACAGAGTTGGGGCAGATAAATGAGCAATAGTGTTAAACGTGTCCTTGTATATGGATTGGTCGCTTCGAAGACATTTGGAGGAATAGGTTCATTTCTGACTGAGATGAATCGCCATATGTCCGGAAACACTATTTTCGATTATGTCATTGAAGGCTCTGAATGCTCCATTCAGGACAGGATCGAGGCAGCAGGCGGTAAGATCTATTACATTTCAAATAGAGTAAAGAGTCCTATAAAGAATCTTCAGGAGAACAAGAGGGTATTAAAAGAGTTGCGTAAGACTCACGATACTGTTTATTTCAATCTCTCAACATTAGGTTGGATCGAACCGATCAAGATGGCTGTTAAATTGGACTATCACGTAGTTCTTCACTCACATAATTCCAGAGTGTTGGTTGAAGATTTTAAGCACAGGTTTGTTTATAAGATCAATAAAGGACGCGTATCACATATCAATGCAACCCGTTTGTCCTGCTCTAAGAAAGCTACGGAGTATATGTATTTTCCGGATAATACTGTTGAGTTTATTCATAATGCGGTTGATATCGATACATTCAGATTCAATCCGGTTGACTGTCAGCAGATCAGGAAAGAACTGAATATATCTGATAACACGAAGATAATTGGCTTTGTCGGAAGACTATGCGATCAGAAAAACGTGTTATTCCTTCCTGAAATTCTTGCCAAAGTAAAAACTGATAGTGATTCCAATGTCGTAATGATCGTTATTGGCGAAGGAAATCAGAGAAAGCTATTAACCGATAAGATCGAACAGTTGAAACTGCAAAATGATATTCTTATGCTTGGAGATCGTGCTGATGTAAGCAGATACTATAACGCTTTTGATGTTTTTGTACTTCCATCCCTGTATGAGGGTTTGCCTATAGTTATGGTAGAGGCACAGGTGTCCGGTCTTCCTTGTGTTGTTTCTGATGTTATTACTTCTGAGGCAAACATAAGTGGCAATGTTACTTTTTTACCAATTAATGACGCAAGTATATGGGGCGAAGTTATTTGTGAAAAACTGAAAAATAAGAATACAAATAGGGAATTAATGAGCGAAAAGTTGAAAGATTCGGGTTTTGACATTAATCATGAAGCTCTTCGATTGGAGAGCATACTGACTGCCCAGTGATTACGGAACAATTTATGGACAAAAAACTGAGAGAGAATTTAATATTAAATTCGTTGTATCAAATACTTGCTATATTTGTACCTTTAATTACGGCACCATATTTAGGCCGTATTTTGAAAGCTGATCAAATTGGTACATATACATTTGTCCATTCGATAGTTAGTTATTTTTCCCATTTTGCTATGCTTGGAATAATGAATTATGGCAGCAGGGAAATTGCAAAAGTGCGTGATGATAAAAATGCACGAAGTAAAGTATTTTGTGAAATCTATGCAATGCAGGTACTTACTGCAGGTGTGTCAGTGATTGTTTATGTAATTTATGCTTTTCTCTCACATACAGAATATCAATTGATTACAAAACTAATGATCATATGGACTGCATCTAATTTGCTTGATGTTGGTTGGTATTGTACCGGTATGGAGCAGTTTAGGACAATTGTTAAGCGCAATATTGTTATTAAGACTTTAAATATTGTCCTAATATTGTCACTTGTCAGAGCTTATTCGGATCTAAATATATACACGATAATTATGGCAGGGTGTCAGCTTTTGTCACAAATTATTATCTCATTTGTTGTTATAAAGGATGTTAAGATTTCTCTGCCAAAGTTCTCAGAAGTATGGCCTAGATTTAAACCTAATTTTCTTTTGTTTTTGCCAACAATTGCAGCGACTGTATATCAGGTAATGGACAAAATTATGATAGGGGCGATCAGTTCTAAGGTTGATCTGGCTTATTATGAATATGCAGATAAGATTATTCAGGTACCATTGTTGATTTTTGGCGCAATGGGAACAGTTATGTTGTCGCGCATGTCAAATGTACGTGCTAAAGCCGATGATAGTGAAGCAGGGTTGTTGAGCATGTCGATGGATCTATCTATGGTGCTGGCATCCATATTTGCTTTTGGTTTAGCCTCTGTATCAGTAGAATTAGTTGATGTGTATTATGGTGATGGATTTCATTCATCCGGTTTAATAATGTTAATGCTTACTCCGGTTATATTTTTGAATGGGTGGGCTAATGTGCTTAGAATGCAATATGTAATTCCAAGAGGGTTGGATTCAATTTATATAAAAGCAACACTTGCAGGTGCTATTGTGAATCTCATTATTAATTTTATTTTTATACCTCCATATGGTTCAGTCGGTGCTGCGATTGGAACGATCATTGCACAGATAGTTGTAACATTAGTTTTTACTGTTTATTCAAGGAAAGATTTACCTTTAAAAACTTACTTTAAAAACAATATTCCCTTTATTTTGATAGGAATATTGATGTTTATAATCGTCAAATTGGTTCAATTTTTACATTCCGAAAATTTGATTGGACTTGCAATTGATATTCTTGTGGGTGGTTCTTTTTATGTTTTAGCCTCTGCAATTGTTTCAAAACGTTATCCCAATCACCTTATTGGGTCTGTTTTTAATAAGTTAAATCGAAAAAAGTCGAGCTGATTTATAGGGGGAATTTGTTTGAAGAATACAGTTGTTATAGGTCAGCTCCATTTTAAGAAAAACGATATGATAGGAGCTGTTGTAAAAACAAGAAATATATACTATGGATTAGTTGAAAAATACGGTGATAGTATTATTTCGTATGTTGATATATGGGGCGGTAAAAAACGTACTGCAGCTGTTCTTGTTGAAGTGTTTAGGGCTTTTTCAAAATGTGAGAATGTTATTCTTGTAAATTCTGCTATCAAAGGTCCTTTTATATTTTATTTGCGACTTCTTTCAAAAATCATTAAACGTAACGTTGTTTATATTCCTATTGGAGTGAGAATTGGTGGAAGAATCGCCTGTGATTTAAAAGCCAAGAAAAGATTAAGTTTTTGTTCAGCATTTTTACCTGAAAGCGAACATAATTGTAAAGTTTTGAAAGACTTAGGTTTTCCTGAAGTGCATTTGTTTAGGAATTTTAAATCTGTGAAGGAATTGGGATGTAGTTATAAGTCACTTCATAACAATATGACTGTTATTTCTTTTTGTACTTTCTCGAGAGTAACAAAAGAGAAGGGAATAACTGACGCTGTATTGGCGATTTCGAGAGCTCAAGAATTGGTTTCAAACAAGCGATTTGAATTGCATATTTATGGTGGAATAGATCCAAATTATAAAGAGGAATTTGTATCACTGCTTAATGATTATTCATTTGTTAAATATGAAGGCAGTGTAAATGCTGAAGACGCAGTGTTGACTTTGCAGAAGCATGATGTTTTATTGTTCCCGACTCGCTACCCTGATGAAGGTATTCCTGGAACTATAATTGATGCATTTGCTGCCGGTATCCCGATAATCTCATCAAAATGGTTATATTTTGATGAGATATTTGAAGACCATAAAACAGCCTTAGGATATGATTTTCTTAATGTTGATTCACTTGTTGACACGATTATTTATGCTACTAAAAACATAGACGAGTTGATTAATATTGGCCGGAATGGTCAAAAAGAATATGGAATGTATGATTCTTCAGAAGTTCTTCCGGTGTTAGAAAAGCAATTAGCTTAAATTTTCTATCGTAAGAACATTCACTTATTTGATATCTGTTGTAAGATTATGGGTAAACGGTTATAGGCGCAAATGGCTACCGCCATTGCGGATTAGTTGAGGTGATTTATTTTGCTCGTTAGTGTAATCGTTCCGGTTTATAATGTTGCTCCATATCTTCGCGAAGCGTTGGATAGTGTTGTTAACCAGACATATAAGGACCTTGAGATCATTATCGTTGATGACGGATCTACTGACGGGTCGGCGGATATATGTGAAGAATATGCTGATTCAGATACCCGCATTAAGCTGATAAAACAGCCAAACAAGGGCTTAAGCGGAGCAAGAAATACCGGATTGGAAATAGCAACAGGCGATCTGGTTGCTTTTGTTGATTCCGATGATTCAATATCTCCATTGTTTGTTGAATTGCTCGTTAGTGCGATGATCTCTTCAGATTCACCAATTGGAGTATGCAGATGTTCCATTATTTATTCTAACGGAAGCATGAAGGGTGTTGCTTCATCTTCTGTTTTTCCGACGATATCAAAAGGTGCTTATGAACGCGCAGATGCTTTAAGGCTTTTGGTCGAAGAGACGATGAGCGTTAATGTTTGCAATAAACTATTCAGAAGAGAATTGTTTTCAGATGTAAGATTTGCTGAAGGACACGTTTATGAGGATGCCTTTCCTTGTTTTAAACTCTTTGATAAGGCTGAACGGGTAGTCTTAGTCGATGAATCTCTGTATAACTACAGGCGTAGACCGGACAGCATAACTGCTTCAGTAAGCATGAATAATATCAACGACTGCTTATTGGCGCACAACTGTGTCTCTGATTTGATAAGGCAAAAATGGAGCGACATAATTCCTGAATCGCTATATCTGAAGAAACACCAGAAAATCGTGACGTTCCTGATCTTAAGCTACATTAAGCTGATCAAGAGCGGTACTAGAGATAAAGCGCTGGAGCGCGAATTAAGGGCACTGATATTAAAGACTAAGAGGGAAGTGGGGATTAAAACACTTGAGCCTAAGGCAAAGATTTACTATTTCGTGATTAAAGTATGTCCTGCGTTGATGAGAGTACTGCGGCATTAATAATTGAATTATGAATAAGATTACAAGAAAACCTACACATCCCGGAACAGTGTTTCTTGAGGATATAATGAAACCTTTGAATCTTTCTGTAACCAAGACTGCACAGTTGCTTGGTGTAAGCAGAAAGGCACTTTCTGAGTTTATCAATGAGAAATCTTCCTTAAGTCCTGATATGGCCTTAAGGATCAGCATTGCAACCGGGACATCTGCTGAAAGCTGGATGAATATGCAGCAGAAGCTTACACGCTGGCTTGTAGAACAGAATGTGCCGACAAATGTTGTTCCGTTATCCTTATGTAGGGTGAATTAATAACATTTCTGACGGATTCTATTTTAACCATTGACAATTATATCGCCAGTTATATACTATCAATTGATAGTGTTCTGGAGGTGATAGTATTAAGAATCAGGCTAGAATTAGTAAACGCAATGTTAAAGAATTCATAGATGATTTAAAAAGTACAATTGAAGATGAAAGTTTTAATGCTGATACCGATTTTATATTTATAAGGAAAGATAAGGAAGGGGACGACCACAATTATTCCACTATATTTACTTTACTGGATTTGGAATATGATGCTCAGGATGTTATCAGAGTTTTATCCGGCTTGGTCGTTGAAGAATATTCAGAATCTGTATTTGATAACAATGACAGTAATCCGGTTTGGCTGCATGTGTTTGGTAAAGAAATAAATAAAAAGCTTGTGTATATTAAACTGAAAATTAGAGAAGCTGACAGCAAGTGTATTATCTGTGTTTTATTTCATTACGCTAAGAATAATATGGTGTTTCCGTATCGTTGAGTTGGAGGATTAATAATGAACAAGGCGATAGTAGTTACTAAAGAAAAAAAGGTTTGTCCCATTTGCGGTAAGACCCATTTTATAGAAGAAAGATGCCGAAGAGCTGAGACTGTTATTAAAGGTCAGTCTGTTTGCTATGATCAGAAGTACTATTTTTGCTCTAATGCTTCTGGAGATGAAAATGAATTTGAGTCCGGTGCTTTATTAAATATTAATCTTCTAAGTGCACTAAACGCTTATCGTAAACAGAATAATCTTCTTACATCTGATGAGATTGTTTCAATCAGAAAAGACTATTCTTTATCTCAGGTTGATTTAGCCAGGTTATTAGGATGGGGCGAAGCAACTATTTCACGATATGAGAGCAAGGCCATTCAGGATGAAGCGTACGATAATACTTTGAGACAAATAAAGGAAAGCCCGTATATTGTTTTCGAATTCTTCAAAAGAAATCAGTCTTCTTTTAGTTTGGATAAGCAGAGTGAGATCAAGAATAAAATCGATGAGAAGATGGATTCTTATGGCCGTGAAGTAACAGCGAGACAGGCCTTAATGTCTGAATATGTCCAATTCGATACTCCGTCTGATCTTAACGGCAATAGGATCCTTGATATTGATAAGATCGAGGCAATTGTCTCGTATTATGCTAAGAAAATAAAGGATCTGTATAAAGTCAAACTCATGAAGATGCTTTGGTATGCAGATGCTATCAGTTATATGAAGAGTGGCTCTTCTATGACCGGGCTTGTATATCTTCATAAGGAAATGGGTGCTTTGCCTGTTGGTCACAACAAACTTCTTAGTCTTGAACGAATCAATGTTCAGGAAGAAACCAGTGCAAATTACGACCTTCTGATACATTTCTATCCGTTGGAAACAATCGATTATTCTGTATTAATGGATGATGAGATCGAAATCCTTGACACTGTAATTAGGAAGTTTAAAAGGTATCAGACCAAACAGATAATTGAGTATATGCATAAAGAAAAAGCATATAGCATGACTGAAGCTGATGAAATAATACCCTATAGCCTTGCGAAGAATCTGAGGGAATTCAAGGCCGGCTCTTGATTTTTTACCCCGATTTCTAGTATACAAAAACCCTCAAAGTGCGTTATATATTGATTATCTAACTGGAAATGGGTGATCAATATGTTGAAGATAGCTTTTTTCGATTCCAAGGAATATGACAGGCAGTCTTTCGAGGCGGCTAATAAAGACGGAGAGTTTGATATCAGGTTCTTTGAGACCAGACTTACTCCCGATACATATAAGCTTGCTGAAGGATGCAATGTTGTCTGTGTTTTCGTAAATGACGATATAAATTCGTTTGTTATAGATAAGCTTTATGAGATGGGCATCAGGCTCATTGCGCTCCGCTGCGCCGGCTATAACAATGTCGATGTAGAGTATGCTTACGGCAAGGTTCATGTTGTACGTGTACCTGCTTATTCTCCCTATGCGGTAGCTGAGCACGCTATGGCACTGCTCCTTACATCGATTCGCCGTATCCATAAGGCTTATATCCGTACAAAGGACTTTAATTTCAGCCTTGAGGGCATGACGGGCTTTGATCTTCACGGCAAGACGGTAGGAGTTATCGGTACCGGTAAGATCGGACGTATCTTTATTGATATCTGCCGTGGTTTTGGCATGAATGTCATTGCTTACGATAAGTTCCCGGCTGCTGATTCAGGTATCGAATATGTCTCGTTGGATGAGCTGTGGGAGAGAGCTGACATCATTTCACTCCATTGCCCGCTGACTGATGAGAACAGGCACATGATAAACGCAGATTCGATTGCTAAGATGAAGAAAGGCGTAGTCATCATCAACACTTCCAGAGGCGCTCTAATAAGCACTGAGGCGCTTGTAGAGGGCATTAAGGACCGTAAGATCGGTGCTGCCTGCCTTGATGTATATGAAGAAGAGTCAAATATCTTCTTCCACGACTATTCCAACCACATAGTAAATGACGATATCCTTGCAAGGCTTATATCCATGCCTAATGTTATCGTTACATCGCACCAGGCATTCCTTACCAGGGAGGCGCTTGCCAATATTGCGGATACCACGCTTGCGAATATCAGAGAGTTCACCGGCTCAGGAAGATGCCTGAATGAGGTCTGCTATAAGTGCGGTAAGATCGCTGACTGCAGGCAGCTGCACGATCAGAAGTGCTTCTGAGATGATATTTACGTAGGATGCGCGTATGAGAAGAGCCCTCACTATAATAGTGACCGTACTCGTCCAGAGTATTCTCGTTATCTGTTCTTTGGGCCTTGTCTGCGCGGCAGATAAGCTTGAAGATCCATTCGTACGTGAAATAACATCTGCACCGGATGTTTCTGACACACAGGACGATAAGGAATCTGTTGATTCTACTGATAAGGCAACTTCCAATACCTCCGATGAGGCTGATGGTTCCGGAACAGCCGCAGAGAAGGTTAATGAGGAAGCTCCCAAGTATTACTTTAGGACCATTATGGTCGATGATGTAAATCCTGCCTCTAAAAAGCCTGATCAAGGTTCTGCTAATCGTGTTAATGCTGAATCCGGAATCTACCGTTATCAGATGATCGGTAATCAAAAGATCGCTTATGAGAAGATCAGGAATTGCATAATCGATGTTGCTAACGGCACAAGCGCATGCACGAAGTTTACTGTTACTTTTGCTGAACTTGGGCTTGGCGACCACCACGAATATACCGCTGAAGAACTCGGCGTCGTCTCTATTATTGCTGACGGTACGATCACTGATGAAGCCGCGAATGCAATGTCTCAAAAGACCGTATTCAATATGCAGGATATCGTTAATAAAGTACTGGTCGATCTTCCTTTTGACTGCTACTGGTTCGATAAGACCGCCTTAATAATGGCAGAGGATTACAGCGTCGGCGCCACCAAGATCGGCGATTCCGTAACTTTGCATTATGTCGGTGATGGTCTTACATTCCGTTTTCCGATAGTAGCTTCTTATGCCGGTAGCAATGAGTATTATGTCTCAACAGCAAGTGTTCAGCGTGCTTTATATGCTTCCGGAAGAGCTAAGGCAATCGTTAATGAGTATTGCGATCTCTCTGATTACGGAAAGCTCATGAAGTACAGGGATGTAATATGTGATCTTGTCGACTATAACGATCAGTCAGTTGTTAATGAAGACACTCCATATGGCGATCCGTGGAATATAGTCTATGTTTTCGACGGCGATGAAAAAACAAATGTAGTTTGCGAAGGCTATTCCAAGGCGTTTAAGTATCTTTGTGACCTTAGTGAATTCGATAATGACGTAACATGTATCACGGCTTCGGGTAATTTCTTCACGACCAACGGTTCTGACTGCGGGCATATGTGGAATATCGTTTCTTTGGGATACGGAATGAAATATATGGTCGACGTTACTAACTGCGATAACGGAAGCCTCGGTTATTACGACAGCCTGATGTTCAAGAAATACGATTCGAATCCCAGTTC
Organism: Clostridiales bacterium Firm_14; assembly: GCA_001604135.1. Classification (GTDB taxonomy): domain Bacteria; phylum Bacillota; class Clostridia; order Saccharofermentanales; family Saccharofermentanaceae; genus Saccharofermentans. The sequence goes on along the minus strand of LVAT01000013.1, from coordinate 266,580 downwards.
GAATATCTACAGATATAAGGTTAACGGTATCACGATCCAATATACTTACTACGATTACGTGATGGATATATTTCGTGATGCGGCGCTGGATCTCAGTGACACTGCCTTTGTAGATGCTCCTGCAATCTATCTGAACTATTCACGAAAGGTTGTGGATCTGAACTGGAATGTAGTATCAGGCGCTGATCACTATGAGATATACAGACGCTATGAGAACGGCAACTGGACCCGCATCGGATCTTCGACCAATACTCATTTCCAGGATAATAACGTATCTGAAGGGAAGTACTACTACGGAATTGTAGGCTTAACTGCTGACAACGAAGCCCTGAACGTCTATAACGACAAGTACAGTATAGATTGTTATTATTGACACATATCAATTTTTTCGAACATTTGGCCTAACTAGTATACAAAAATACAACAAACTGTTATTATTCTATCTTGAAATTAATGCTTGAAGCATTATAAAGTATGGGTTAAGACTAATTGGAAGGTAAGTGCGATGTTCGTCTCGGATGACAACAGTATTACATGTGAATCGCTGGAATCATTTCTTCATATGATTCTCAATGCGAAGAATGATGCTGTCCGAGAAGTGACACATCTGTATTTCAGGGGCGAGAGCAAATACAACCAGTATATTGTTCCGAACCTTTATCTTGACGAAGGTCTTACAAAGAAATCCAGTGAGTATTATTACCGTGTTCTCTTAAGCCAGATCGGCTGTGCTGATTATTCCAAAAACGCTGATCTGTTCAGACATATGGTCGATTTCCAGCACCACGGTGCCAAGACCAGATTAATAGACATTTCTGCAAATCCTTTGATCGCTCTGTATTTTGCAGTCGAGGACTGTAAAGATCCTTCTGACTACGGATACGTTTATACGTTCAGCTCTTTCCATAAGGATGACCGTCCGGACAGCAACGCTGAGCAGTTTGACGTAGAGTATACGGTAGCGGTGAAGACGGCTTTGAGCCTTATTCCTCAGGATAAGATCAATGAATTCCTGACTACATGCAATTCCATTTATGCCCGTACATCCAGAAATGACTGGAATCAGTTAAGATTCAAGGATATCGGTCTTTTGCCGCTGCACAATGATGAGAACAACCAGAATCAGTTAAGCTTCAAGGACTTAACATCGCTTCAGATTAACAGCGATGAATATATTAAGATCCAGACATTTATGGATCTTCTTAACCAGAGAGCTAAGACAAGCGTTGATCTCGTATATCCTTTCAGTATCTTTGAGGATCTTCAGCTGTCACATATCATTATCCCTTCAAACTGCTCTGACAGGATCAAGCTGCATCAGGGCGCATTCATCATGCCTAAATATGTGAATACAGACGGTAAGTCAATGGATAGCATCCAGAAAGAGATCGACCGTTCTGTAAGCACTTTATCAGTAAATCTCTTTACGCCGGAAGGAAAATCTGTCAGCGTTATCAGAATTCCCGGAGACAAGAAGGCCCAGATCAGAAAGGACCTTGCCAATATCGGCATCTCTGAGGGCTTTATCTATTCTGATATCGAACACAGATCAAATACTCTTCTGGACAATAACTTTTAACAACCTTCCTCGGTCATATTAAACTCGGTCGTCCGGGCAGGAGCAAGCAATCCAACGCTCCTGCCCCGGTCGACTAAAACAAGCAGTAATTATTGCGATTGATCAGGTTAACTGGATATTATATTTTCGCTCAAGTCTGATGATGATCTTATAGGTGATCAGGCACAGTGCGATGCCTATGACTGTTCCCAGTGTATTGTGAATGATATCGTCGTATTCGAAGAGTCCCCTGTGGGTGAATAACTGAGTAAGCTCTATTGCAACAGTCAGGAGAGCGCCGGACATGAGAACTGTCCATTTTGTTTTGCTCTTTGAGATGATAGATGCAAGGAAACCGTAGGGGATGAAGAGGACCACGTTCCAGAAAACCTCAAAGAACATGTTCCTGTTGCCGCTGTGAATCAATCTGTAAGACCAGAACAATTCAAGTTCCATCATTGCATTAGGTGATGCTGTCCTGGATATCAAAGTAAGGCTTGCGACAAATCCAAGGTAGAAGACGAGTATGGAGAGCGCGAGGCATGATCTTAATCTCATCTTTCCCTTGCGGAATCTCAAATAACTTATGGAAAAGCATATCAGAGCAGGGATCATCCATACGATAACCGCATCCAATGTAACAAGAGATAAAGCCTTTCCGAGATAAACGTCCATATAGAGTCCTTTATGTGATTCCTGTATGACATAGGTCTTAACTGATATCTTCAGTATAATGCATTGTTTTGTGTATGTTGAATAGCAAAAAGTAAAATATGTTTGCTTGTTTTGTGACAAATTAACAAAAGAACCTGATTGTTCAGATTTCTCTTTGAAGCCTGAAATGGTATATTTATAAAAGAAATTCAGTAGAACAGGATAGAACATGCGCCTACTAAATACGCCTGACAGCCGAATAATCAAGATCTTAGGAAGATCCCGTGTTGAACCGGACAGGGAATACCGGTTGTCTGCTTATGCGTATTGTTCCTCTTTAGGAGAGCGCCATCTTATTAAGTCCACAATGACGGGCGGAATATTTGAGCTTTCTGATGAGGAATGGGATGCTGTTGATCCTTCGATAAATCCTGTTATATCAGGTTATGTAGTCGAATCAGCCGGATTAACTGATCTTGTCTCAGGCTGCGTGCTTGTATATTACTCAGATGACGATTACTCTCGCTACAGGTTTGCAGTTACGGCTCTCAAAGCGATGGACAGGAGCAGGGGAGTTAAGACATACACGATACTGCCTACGACCGCATGCAACGCCAGGTGCGTCTATTGCTATGAGCAGGGCATGAAGGTCTCCACAATGAGCGAAGCTACGGCTGACAAGGTCTTGGAGTTTATTCTTAATACAAAAAGCTCTGAAGAAATAACTATAAGCTGGTTTGGCGGTGAGCCGCTGGTAGCATCGAATATCATCAACAGGATCTGCACTGGTTTGAACGAAAAAGGCGTTCTTTTCAATTCCAAGATAGTTACCAATGCGTCGCTCTTTACACCTGAGTTGCTTGATACGGCCGTAAATGTCTGGCATCTGAAACGGGCACAGGTCTCAGTTGACGGAGCTAAATCCGATTATGAGGCCAGAAAACTCTTCTGCAGTCCTTCTGCCCATAACTACGAATATCTTCTTATGACTATCGGACTTATGCTTGGAGCAGGCTTGGAAGTTACTCTAAGATGCAATTTCGATCAGGGAAATATAGAAGGAATGTATTCTTTCTGGGAAGACATAGCTAGACTGTACGGCGAATCAGACAATCTGAGGATTTACAGCTCCATGCTTTTCCAGGCTCAGAAGGACGAGAGCTGCATAGATCTTCAGAAGCGATATCTGGAACTTCGGAGTAAAGCGGCCGGCAATGGTATGAAGTTCCTTCGGTCCAAACCCGGCAAATATAAGATGAAGACCAATTTCTGCATGGCTGATTCTGACGGTAAATGTATTGTAATAGGACCTGACGGCAATCTTTATAACTGCGAGCATCTGCCCGGAAACACTTCGTGTGCGAGAATCTTTGATGAAGATATCAAGCTTGCAAGCGATCCCAGAGCTTTGCTTGAAGCTGATGAGAAGTGCAGGGAATGTCCTTTCCTTCCTGAATGCACGCCTTTCTTAAGGCAAGGATGTCCTGACTGGTTCGAATACTGCCGCGAATTCAGGTGCGTTGATACTGATGAGCAGATTAAGAGACTGAGTATTTAGGCGAATCACATTTGATTAGTTCGACATCTTAAACAATAGTTTCATAGTCCTCGTAAATTATTTATTTAATGATAAAATAATTTTGTTGCGCGGTTTTTTTTGTTTTTTTTCTATTTGGAGGGTGTATGAGTCGTAAGCTTTGCCGCTTGCTGTCTGCTTTAATTGCAGCAGTTTTAGTTGTTTCTTTTCTTCCATTTAAGTCACTTGTAAAAGCAGATACGGGTAATGTGTATTACTTTTATAAGTATATGCAGGGTTATGATGATGACTATCTGGATAAGACACTTATTTATAATGTGAATGTAGACGGATTAAGCACTTCTATACCTCAAGGTGCGACCCGTTTGGGCGTTTATGTTGATGGCGGAAGTTATACTGCTTCGGCAGATGACCGTATTATTTATCTTAATAATGCCACGGTTAACGTTTCAAATAATCCTTTATTCAATTCATTTAAAGAAGATAGGATTGAATACGGGCTTGCCGGTAAGAGTAAGCTTATTACTGATAATGCTATTGTTACTTCTGATACTGATGCATTTGAAGGTAATGCTGATTTAGAAGAGCTTTATGATCACTTCGGATATACAGAAAGAAGCTATGATTATGAGTTTACCGATGATTTTGTTTTGGATGGAGATCTGAATACTAATAGTGTAATTATCGATCAGGGAACAACTTTTTCTATTGAGCGATTCAAAGATACCACTGACTGGGGATACGAGCACAAGTCAAGCTCTGAACTTTTTGTAAATAACAATATTATCATTAAAGGCAATCTCAAATTTGGAGAGATGGGTGATGTTATTTCCGGCGAAAACACCCTTTGGGTTCAGGAAGGATCTATTACTATTGAAAATGGCGGCGCAATAATACCGGCAAATGGAGCTTGTATTATTTCATCTTCGCATCCCGGAATAGATTTTTATAAAAAAACAGAGAATGGTAATGAGTTAACTGATGCTCATTTTGCTTATTATTGTGCAGATGAAGGAAAATGGTTTAACGCCTATACAGCCGGTTATTGTTCTGTATCATACAATGAATTTTCATATGAATGGGGAAGTGTTCCTGAAGCTACAGTTAAAATGAATGGCAAAGTAGTATTACCTGACAGTAATATTTCTTTTTCTGCTAACGAGACGTTGAGTTTCACTCTTCATCCATCTAATTCTACAGCAGATCAAATTCCGGTTGTTTCTATTGTTCGCGATGACGAAGAGACGATTGTACTTGATCTGACTAAAACATCTTCCGGCTACTCATTCTCTTATACTCCTAATGATAATATCGGTTTTGATATTTTTGTTTCATGGAGTGAGTTTGACAGGATAAAAGTTGATGATGATCATTTCATGATTGGAATTGATACCCGTGGTTCTGTCTCTTGCTCAATCACTCCTTCAGGTGAAGTATTTACAAATCCGGCGAATTCTAAAGAAAAGAATTATTTATTTGAAAAGAGTGTTTTAGCCAATAGTGACTTAGTAGTCACGATTACACTTGAAGATGGTCATTATCTTACCGGTGTAAGTTTAGTTGATGATTACTTCAATTCAGTTGAAGAGGCAATGGCCAATGATCCGGCTTTTGTGAAAGTAAATAATAATGTTTATAAATACACGATTGCTAAGGATAAAATTTGGCCTTGGAATTATGTTTCTTTTTATGCTGATGATTCAGAAGATCATATAAATGATTGTCATTTTAAGACAAGGGCCGATATATCTGCATATTCTGATGGCAGTCTCAATGGTACTGTTGCAGTTAATAATGTTGTTCAGACTAATGAGGAAAAAGTCTATCCGTTTGCAGTTAATTCTCCTGTAAGATTCGAGATAACTCTGCCGGAGTATGATCAGTATGGTGGAGTAACACCGGTCGTTGAGATCAAACAAGGCAATAAGATCTATTCGACCGAGGCTTTGGGAACAAGTAAGATCAATATATCGCCTGTATCAGGTAGAGATTACACGTTCTCATGCATCTTTACTCCTACATCCTCAGAAGGATTCACAGCAAATATCTATTGGAGTGATTACGAAAGGATAAGGTGGACAGAAGGAAACACTTTAATCAATATTGATTCGGATGAGTATAATGCATATTCATTTATGACCCAGCCGGATATGTCTGCTAGTGCACCGGGAAATGCCACATCGAAGAGATATTTGTATTACGGCAGCAATATTCCTCAAAACGGTATATTGATTAGACTTGAAAATGATGGTCACACGATCAGGTCTGTCTTAGATTATGCTTCTGATATTTACTATGTCTGTGATGATGAAAATATTGAAGGCATTGATAATAAGAGACATTTCTCAGACTCTGATCTGTTTACTGTTATCGATGGGAAGCTTTATCTGAAGATCCCGGCAGAGTCCGCTTCTTATGATTTCCATTTTTACTATAAAGATTATGAAAATCCTTTCGGAGTTGATGACGGCAAGTATCAGGTTATATATGATCAAAAATATGATGGTGATACACTAGTTGCTTATGTTGAAGCAAATGGCAGCATTGTTGAAAATGATGAAATAAAGGATTTTGAAGTCGGTAAAGAAATAACTTTCAAACTTCATGCTCCTGCAAATAGACAAGGGCTTACAAGGATCGTAAGGATTTTCGACGACGGCACATTCAATTATTCTAACGAGAGTCATGTAGGTCCCGAAAATTGGATTGAAGTGATCAACGATGAGTTTAAATTCACACCAACTTCAGCTAACGGATTTAAAGTAAATATCGCTTGGTGTGAATATGATGAATTCTGGCCTTTCGCTGACGGAAGTAATTTCTGGGTACAGACTAATGCTTATGATAGAGGATCTATAAGAGTCGATAATGCATACAGATCCGTTGAAGATCCCACTAATGATCACGAACATAAGTATCTGTTCTACAGGTCTATGCTTGATAACGGCGGATATGCAAAATTCTCATTTGTTCCTTATGCGAATAATGATGTTGCTTGTGTAACTATCGACGGCGTTCAATATGTTGAAAGTTATAATGATTGCTATCCGGATGCGCTCCTTATGTCATCCAATCCGAATTTTGTTAAGGAGGACGGCATCTGGACATACAGGATAAGTGAGTTTGATGATGATCAAGTTCATTACTTTATTGAATGCGCATTTACTAGCGAAGAGCTTCCTTCTCAAGTTGTTGCGACAAGTATTGCATTAAATGACAGGATTGGAATCAATTATTATCTCAATCTGCCTGATGAGGTCGCTAATGACGAAAACGCTTACGCTCAGGTAAACAACGTAAGATATGAGATCGGAGCCAAGAATTCTGACGGATTATATCCTGTTAGAGCAAGTGTAGCTGTTGCTGAGATGAATGATGAGCTTCATTTGTGGATCTGCAACGGAGAGGGCGGTGTATATTCGCTTTGCGATAAGGATGGCAATGATGTCACCGCAAGCGGTTATACATATTCTGTCGCTGCATATATCGCTGAGTCAAAGGCATCCGGTAACGATCAGAAATTGATGTTGCTCCTGGACCGCACTAATGATTTCGGTAAGTCTGCACAGGATCACTTCGGTTATAATACTGCTCTGGGCTCATTCTCTTATAGTGCATCAGATATTTCCGTTGTAACGTCATCAGATCTCAACAGATATATAAGTTCTGTTGTCATTATGAACGTTGATGCAGGAATCTCCAGTGCAGGTTCTTCGTTGTCACTTGATACGGCTACTGTTATCAGGCATTACTTTAAGTTGGCGCCCGGCAAGACTGTAAATGATTTCAAGTTCACTGTTAACGCCGATCCTGTTAATACGGCTTCGACTGGTAAGTACACTCTTAAGTACAACAGCAGCACTTCTGAGGTTGTTCTTAGCATTAATAATATTGCCGCTGCTGAATTACAGAATTCATACAGGGTTTCAGTCTCAGATCTCGATCATATGACGGTTCTCGAGATCAAGAACTTCAGTGCTTTGAGCTATGCATATACTGTGCTTTTCAAGGCTGAGGCGAATGTATCCTATAACAGCAGGTATTCAAAACTGGTTACGCTAATGAAGGCTATGTATCTGTATAACAGAGCCGCAATGCAGTATTTCCATGTAACGGAACAAGATCCTGAAGACGATGGTCCTCATGATGTAGATGTAGGTGATGTAGGCGATGTACCGCCTGAAGGAGCCGGTGTCGACGAAGGTTCAGTACCGCCTGAAGAAGGAACTGCAGCTGTCACGGATAGTGCATCAGCCGCTACTGTTCCAACTTCCGGCACCCCCGGTTCCGGAGTAGCGGGAGTAAGAACCGGTGAGGAAGAGGACGCTTCAGTTGCAGAACAAACGCCCGGTCAGGATGCTGCACCTGCCAGTGCTGGAAATGAGAATCAGGAAGACTCTAATGAACCGGTAGAAGATGAACCCACATCTCCTTGTATGGATGATGAATTAGCCGACTCTGAAGCTGATCCGGGAAGCAGCTCTTCTGCCGGAGAACAGCCTAAAGAAGAATCTACCGGTGCAGTAACTTCCGGTGAAGGAACCACTAGTGAAGGAACTTCTAGCGTAGGAACTTCTGCGAGTGTAGAAAAAGTAGGCAATTAATATTTAAGTCATATAAATTGACTTTTATTAAGAACTAATCTTAAATAGTTATAATTTGTTATGGGAGTTTGGAGAATGAAAAAAGACGAGTATGAGGCACTTGAGATTGAAATGATATCTTTCGATTCAGAAGATGTTATTGTTTGCAGCCCTACAACTGACCCTGATTGTACATGGGAGTTGCCCAGGAATTAATTTAGGCCAATGCATAAGAATCAAAAGATAACCATAATCATAGTAATCGTTCTTGTTGTTGCTTTGACAGGTATCCTTTTGGCAATCGGATTATTAAATAAGAATTCTCAGATAACAGAGACTTCCGGAAGTTCAGCCGGAGTCTCTGTTTTTTCGAGTGACCCGACAGATACTGAAGAAGGATCAGAATTCTCGAATGCAGGGAATGGCTCAGGGAATGAGACGAAGAACTCAAAGGATTCAAATGATCCTGCCGGCAGAAAGCCGACAAAGCCCACCCGTGAAGATCCAAGACAGTCCGGCAGGCGCACAGAGCCTACGCATACTAAATCTACCAAAGAAACGACCAGGCCTACTGAACGACCGACAAATAAAACCAAAGAGACGGTTAAGGCAACGCCTGTAGCAACGTTAAGTCCGGTCACAAATACACCTAAGCCTACTATAACGCCTTACACTTCGGAGAGCCACGACTGGGAACTTCCGAGAGTGTAAATTGGGTGTTCTGTTCAGGAGAATAATGGGTATTACGTTGATCAGGATACGCTCAAAGATTTAGCATATTCAAACACTATGTTTTCTTTGGGTTTCGTTTTCTTATAGGCATCCTCATTATGCATTGTTTCTACAAGCTCTTTTTTCGATGCCTTGCCGAATTGCATAATTATAGAATCAAGTACTTTTTTATCTTCAGCAGACAGATTAGGATAATCCTTGTTCTTTGAAGGCAAGATCTTTTGTCCTATACCATCGCCAAAATCTATTTCTTCGATCTTAATAGAACTCAGGTCGATGATCGTTTCATAAGCTACAGGTGCTGCACCCATTTGAATGCAGCGGTAAACAAGACCTGATATTGCATGGCCATATCTTTTATACGAAAGAGCATCTGCATACCATAGCATCTTTAAGAGTTTTACGAGGAAAAGATTAGAAACTTTGGGAGAATTGGCATAGTAGTGGATCATGTCGATAACAACATCTATGGAAAGCTCTTTATTGCCGTTGACGTCTGACCTGTTTTGAAAACGTGCATATTTCGACATAATAGCGCTTTTGAGATAGTTATCATGATCCTTCTCAAAATAAAGAGTACCAGCCTCAAGATATTTAGCATAAGCTGAAACGGATATGGAATCTTTGGAAGTTTTTAGTAATTCCAGGAACCATTCCGGATCATTGTCGAGTTTTCTAAGAATGGTGTCATGAGCTATATCTTGTACCTGGTGGCTTTCATAGCGAGTAATTGTTTTAAGTCCCCAGCCAAGCAATAAACAGAGATCAGCTTGACTAATATCATATTTAGAACGAATATCCGCAATCTGCTCTGAGGTTAGCAATCCGGTCTTTAAACGATAAGCATTCTTCATAGCAATATCATTAGAAGATAACTGTTGTTCATCAGCGTAGGTCTCATCGGCAACACTGCAATAAGTGTATTCAGCTTCATAATCAACGGAAACACCTTTGAAAATGTTGCTTTCTTTAACTTTGATTATCTTCTTGACGTGATTCTCCATGCAGCATGGACAAATATAGGATGCGTTATTCATATTAATCCTCATTTCTTCCTATAAGGGAACATGTTTTCTTTAAATGATTTTTCTGCATAATGGAATGACATTACGAATATAGTGTGATCTCCAAAATCGGATAAAAGTTCAACACGAATCTTAATATAAACATCTTTATTGCCTTCATACACTTTACCAAACTCACGCATCTCGCTTTTGTTCTTAAATCTTGTATCTTTGACCGTACGTATATAGTCTTCAATCGTCAGCTTTCTTAATTCACGTTCAAGAGCATCTACAGGATTAGTGTTAGGGAAGAGGTCAGCTATTGTAAATTTGTTAGTGTATTTAATATCTCTGCTTTTGTCGATTTGCCGATCTATCTGAAAAGTGATTTCCGCTCCGTGATCAAGTGCATAGCTTAGGTTCTGAAGATAGGATTGAATTTCTAATTTGCTTTCAATTCTTGTTTTGATGTCTGACAAGTAATTCACTCCAATGGTATCAACTGATACCATTATCGAATAAGAATGAGATTTTGTCAATTATCTCGTATTAATAAAACCGAATGCAAAGATCTTTAGTGTATCGCTGGTTAATCAAACAAATACTGTGGTATTATCTTTGTCGTGCCAGGAGCTGTTCCCGGCACGTTTTATTTGCAACCCGCGGGGATATGATTTCGGTTGATTCCTATCATTTAGATTTCTTACATTTAAATAGTTTGACTATCAAACTATTTTTGCTATAATACGCATTATTAAATCAAAACTATGGTTATATGAGGCTGATACATATGGATGAATTATGGAAAAACAGTATTGACCGTCTTGAATCCAGAAGGGAAGCTGTCCTTGCGGCAGGCGGCGCTGAGCGTATCGCTAAGCAACACGCTTCAGGCAAGCTCACTGCACGTGAGAGGATGGAAGCTCTCTTTGATGACGGTACATTCGTTGAATTAAACGATCAGATCACTTCAAGATGCTCTGATTTCGGCATGGATAAGAAGAAAAAGCCCGGTGACGGCGTCGTAACAGGCTACGGATATATTCACGGCCGTGTTGCTTTCGCTTCCTCACAGGATTTCACGGTAGGCGGCGGATCTTTGGGAGAAGCCCAGGCTATGAAGATCTGCAAGGCCATGGATAAGGCTATGGAGATGAAGACACCTTTTATTTCCATTAACGATTCCGGCGGAGCAAGAATTGAAGAAGGTATCGATTCGCTCACCGGTTACGCTGATATCTTCTACAGAAATACTATCGCTTCAGGCGTTATTCCTCAGATCTCAGTCATCATGGGACCTTGCGCAGGCGGCGCTTGCTATTCACCCGCGATCACTGACTATATCTTCATGACCGACTACGCCCAGATGTATATCACAGGTCCTGCAGTCGTTAAGTCCGTAACAGGTGAGGTCATCACATCTGCTGATCTCGGCGGTGCTTCAGTTCACAGCTCAACATCTGGTGTTGCACACTTCGTATATCCTGATGATCTCTCATGCCTTAACGGCGTTCGTCAGCTCTTGGGATATCTCCCGCAGAGCAATGAGGACTTGAGCCTTAACGTTCCCGGCACACCTGTTGATAACAGTGCAGCTTTGTCTGATATCGTTCCGGCAGATTCCAAGAAGGCTTATGACGTAAGAAACGTTATCAATTCCATTGTTGATGCAGGAAGCTTCTTTGAAGTTCAGGAATCATTTGCAAGAAATATCGTAGTTGGTTTTGCAAGACTCGACGGCCAGTCGATCGGCGTTATCGCTAACCAGGCGCTTTACATGGCCGGATCTCTTGAGATCAATGCATCTGATAAGGCTTCTCGCTTTATCCGTTTCTGCGACTGCTTCGATATCCCGCTCCTTACATTGGTTGATGTTCCGGCATTCTTACCGGGTTCACAGCAGGAGCACGGCGGCATCATCCGTCACGGCGCTAAATTGCTTTATGCTTATTCAGAAGCTACGGTTCCGAAGGTAAGCCTCATCATGAGAAAAGCTTACGGCGGCGCTTACATCGCAATGAACTCTAAGGGCACAGGCGCTGATATCGTTTATGCTTGGCCTATCGCTGAGATCGCTGTTATGGGCGGCTCAGGTGCCGTAAGCATCATCGGCAAGAAAGCAATCGAAGCTGCTGAAGATCCTGCTGCTAAGAGGGCAGAGCTCCTTGCTGAATATAACGATAAGTTCATGAATCCTTATATCGCAGCAGAGCACGGCTATGTCGATGAAGTAATCCTGCCTGCTGAGACAAGATCCAAGATCGCTGAAGCATTCAAGATGCTTGAGACAAAAGACCGCACATTGCCCCTTAAGAAGCACGGCAATATCCCGCTCTAAGGAGGAAATGATACGTGGATGAATCTTTGATCGTTGCAATGGCTGTCGCATGTATCGCTGAAGAGAACGGCGTAGATACCAAGAATGTCGTAGTCCGTAACTTCAGGGAAGTGCAGAAAACAAGCCTTGAGCAGTTTATCGCCGATAACGGCATTTCTTATCATAAATATCAATTAGGAGAATAAATATGAGCAAGTATCGTATTACAGTTGAAGGTAAGACATATGAGATGGATGTAGAGCTTATCGGAGCAAACGGCGCAGCTGTACAGCCCGTTGCTAAGGCTGCAACGCCCGCTCCCGCAGTAAGCGCACCCAAGGCAGCACCCGCACCCGTAGCAGCTAAGCCTGCTGAGGTTGGTTCAGGGTCAGTTGTTGCACCTATGCCTGGCACGATCCTTAAGGTGTTAAAGGCAACAGGGGACAGCGTTAAGGCCGGTGAAGTTGTTCTTATCCTTGAAGCAATGAAGATGGAAAATGAGATCACTGCACCCGTTGACGGTACTATTGAATCTCTCAGCCTTAACGAAGGTTCTACAGTTGCAGGCGGCGACTTGCTCTTCGATGTTAAGTGAGGTCATTTAATGTCTGAACTTTTTAGTACAAACAAGAAACTTCTCATAACAGATACTATCTTAAGGGACGCGCATCAGAGCCAGGCTGCTACAAGAATGAAGCTTGAGGATATGCTTCCTGCTTGCGAGATCCTTGATTCTATCGGTTATTATTCGATCGAATGCTGGGGCGGAGCTACTTTCGACTCCTGCATGAGATTTTTGAATGAAGATCCCTGGGAGAGACTTCGTACTCTTCGTAAGGCTCTTCCCAACACTAAGCTTCAGATGCTTTTGCGCGGCCAGAACCTTTTGGGTTACCGCCACTATGCAGATGATATGGTCGAAGCTTTCTGCGCCAAGTCGATCGAAAACGGTATCGATATAGTACGTATTTTCGACGCCCTGAACGATATCAGAAACATGGAAGCATCGATCAAGGCTGTAAAGAAGTACGGCGGCATCGTCGAGGCTGCAATGAGCTACACGACAAGCCCTGTACACAACGAAGATTACTTCGTTGATAAGGCTGTTATCTTAGAGCAGATGGGCGCTGACACGATCTGCATCAAGGACATGGCAAATCTTTTGCTTCCCGCTGATGCATATTCTCTGGTCAAGAAACTCAAGGAGAAGGTTTCAATTCCGATCCATCTCCATACACATAACACGACAGGCACAGGCGCCATGGTTTACTTGATGGCTGCTCAGGCAGGCGTTGATATCGTTGATACCGCGCTGTCTCCTTTCGCAAACGGCACATCACAGCCTGCTACAGAGTCTTTGGTTGCTACTCTTCGTGGCACTGAGCGTGATACAGGCTTAGACCTCGTTAAGCTTAATCAGGCTGCTGTTCACTTTAAGGGTGTTGCTGCAAAGATGGAAGCTGCTGGAACTATCAGCTCTAAGGTGCTCCGTGTAGATCCCAATACTTTGCTCTACCAGGTACCGGGCGGAATGCTCTCAAACCTCTTGTCACAGCTTAAGCAGGCAAATGCCGAGAACAGAATGGAAGAGGTATTGCAGGAAGTTCCCCGCGTAAGAAAGGACTTCGGTTATCCTCCGCTCGTAACTCCTACCAGCCAGATTGTCGGATCTCAGGCAGTATTTAACGTTCTCATGGGACGCTATAAGACATTCACAAAAGAATCCAAGGGCTTGCTCCGCGGCGAATACGGCCAGCTTCCGGGCGAAGTAAATGAAGATATCCGCAAGGCTGCGATCGGCTCTGATGAGGTCATCACATGCCGTCCGGCAGATCTTCTGAAGCCTGAACTTGATTCGATCAAGGAACAGTACAAGGACATCGCCAAGAGTGAAGAAGACGTTCTCTCATGCGCAATGTTCCCTCAGGTCGCTCCGGAATTCATCAAGAAGAGAGACGGTCTGGACGCTAAGGAAATCACTGTAGAGTGGATCAAATAATCAGATAGATCGATTACATTAAATATTTACTGGGTTATCTCAATAATGAGGTAACCCTTTTAATTTGATCATATTCCGGTTTCATTTTTACTATGTTTTCTTGACTTTCTAACACACAAAGATTAAACTTACCTAAAAGGTAAGTTGAAAGGAATGAACGTCATTAAGTTTGAGTATGAAGATGAAAGGATTAAAGAATTATTTTACGATTTGAATGACATACGTTGTTCAAGAAATTTAATGCGCAGACAAATTGGAGCTGAACTGACTAGAACTGTTAAGAAAAGATATAACGAGATTGAAGCTCATAGTGATTTTTCTAAATTGAAGCAAGGACCGGGAAAGATAGAATCTTTATCAGGAAATCTTAAGGGGTGTTTTTCGATAAGATTAAATGCAAATTTCAGGCTAGTTATAGAACCTAAATCATACGATCTTTCAGCAGAGAGCTTAAACAATTGCGATACGGATATTATTAAGGGGGTTATTGATTACCATGGCACAGGGAATAAAACAAATTGGCTTATCCCATGATCTTATTATTCATCCAGGGGAAACTATAGCTGAATTAATTGAGGATAGAGGCATGTCTCAAAGAGAACTTGCTATTAGGACGGGTATGACCGAAAAGCATATCAGTACTGTTATTAGCGGGCAAAAGAATATCTCACCTTTATTTGCACGTAGACTTGAATATGCATTGGGGATTGATGCTTCATTTTGGATGAATCTTCAGAGGAATTATGATGAAGAGATTATAGAGTATGAAGAGATTCATGCAATTTCTGATGAAGAATTCAGCATCCTGGATCATTTAGACGGTGCCGCGAATACATTTGCAGATTGTGATTTACTACAGGTTACGGATAATAAAATTGAGATGGTATTAAACTATCGCAAATTTCTGGGAATAAGTGATCTTACAAATATTCCCAAGTTATCAGCTTTGAATACATATTATTTACCTGCTAATTCAAATGCTGAGATGTATGCTCTGTTTGCATGGCAAAAACTATGTGAATTATTTAATAAAGATATAGATATTTCGTGTGATATTGATATTGATAGACTTGTGGATAGTATTCCTGATATAAAAAAAGTAATGTCTGAAAAGCCGAATATGCTACAAATGTATTTATCTGATATCTTTTCAAAATGTGGTATTGCTTTCAGTATTGTTCCTCAAATCAAGGGTGTTTCGGCTCAAGGCTATATAAAAAAGACAGATTCCGGACCTGTTCTATTATGTGTACCGGGTAATCAGAAGTATGCCGATGAGTTTTGGTTTAACATTTTCCATGAGCTTTCGCATTTGATCGATGGTGATGTCAAACATACATTTATTGATTTTGAAAATAGCACTGAAGATATTGATCTCAAAGCAGATATTAAAGCAGAAAACCTTTTGATAAAACATCAGGATTATATTGAATTTGTTTCTTCCAAAAAATATGAGCGGACTATTGAAATTGAGCGGTTTGCCAAGAAGCAGAATGTTCCTGATTTCATTGTTAAGAGCAGGCTTGCAAAAGATAAGTATATTACTTGGAATGACCGTAAGATCTTAGAATGGGGAGCATAAGTATACGAGACTAATTGTATATATAGCAATGTCAGAGTAAATAGGGTAGGGGTAGTTTGTAATGAAGGATGACTTTGAGAAATATTTAGAAGAACAACTTAAGGACAAAGAGTTTCGAAAAGAATGGGAAGCTCTTGAACCTGAATATACAATTATGAAAGCTATGTTTGATGCAAGAACGTCAATTGGCTTCAGCTATGGGGAAAACATTAAAGATTGAATTTGTTGATCCAGATAAAGTCGATAGCTCTTTTAAACTTCATAGTTGACAAATAATCGATCTGGTTCTATCATATAAATAGAACATTTGTTTGTTGTATAGGGAGCCAGAAAGATTTCAGAATTGAATGAAATCATTGCTGCATATAAGAAATTATCCTTCACTGATCATATTGTGTTTTAAACGCCCCTTTCCAACAATGTAAATGTACATAATGACAATTTAAGGTCTTTCTTGTCGAAATATGTATTGCCGATAGTAATGCATGTATCTATTGCGAAGGCTCTTATGTCGTTAAGAACGGAAAGTGTATAGATTGTACTCAGTATTTGTATTTCTTGTTAGATAAAGAATCACAAAGAAACAGCAGAAGAATGTTCTGTCTCGGTTACCACTGTATTTTACTGGCGTCATAAAAACTCGATTCTTTGAAGGAAATAACAGTACATAACAGCAATATATCGGCAAGACCGCACCTTTCATTTGTCACATAGAGATAAGAGGTATGTAACATGATACTCTCGGAAGAACACAGAATAAAGAAACATAACAATAAGAAGCTTCTTCACGAGATAGACAGTTACTGCTATAAAGTGAAGAATCTTTCCAACAGCGTCAACTACCTGATAAAACAGTGCTACCGCATCCATAAGAAGATCGTGAACGGAAAAGCACTTGAGGATTGGGAAAAAGAATTAATCCAAGAAATAAACAAAGCGCTCGAGGAATACAATGCCGGCCGTTCTGAAAGTAAGCGGCTACGTTATATCAATGCTAATAACGGATACATAGCCGATGCATATTTCCTCAGCTGGTATCTGAAAGGAACGGAAGTATATAAAGACGTTCCGTATGCGACATGCAGCCAGATATGCATACAGGAGAAGTGCAGAGAGTGGAAGTCTTTCTACAGGGCGACAGCAGAATATGGGAAAGATCAGAAGAAGTTTAAGGAACATCCGCATGTACCGGGATATCTCGACCCGAAGACAGGAAGAAGTTCTCTTGTGATCACCAGTCAGAACTTCAAAGTGGATGAGGCTGGTAATGTTACTATGCCCAAGTTTCTTAGCGGCATACACATCCGTGCAAGACACGGAAACGTAAGGCAGATACGCATAAAGATTTTTAAGAACTCCATACTTATCAGTCTGATGTATGAGAAAGAAGAAAAGCAGATATGTGGGACAAAGGTCATGGGGATAGACTTGGGAGTAAACAATCTTATAGCAGCCGCATGGGATTCTGAAGACAGGCCCGTGATAATCAATGGGAAACCGCTGAAATCGATAAACCAATACTACAACAAGGCAAAAGCGCATATGCAAAAGGAGGCGAAGATATATAACGGAAAGAACAGTACCAAAAGAATGAATAAACTTACGGCAAAAAGGAATCGCAAGATAAAAGACTACATGCACAAAGCAAGCAGGAAGATCGTAGACATGGCTGTCTCGTCAGGAGTCGGACTCATAGTGATTGGATCCAATCACGGATGGAAACAGGAAGTACACATGGGAAACATAACAAACCAGAACTTTGTATCCATACCATATAAGACCCTTACTGACATGATTGTGTACAAAGCAAGACTTGAAGGTATTGAGGTAAAGACTGTAAGTGAAAGCTACACGAGCGGAACAAGTTATCTTGATGGAGAAGAACCAACCAGAACTTACTATGACAAAACGCGCAGGATAGAACGCGGATTATTCAAAAGCAACACCGGGATATTGATAAATGCAGATATAAATGCGGCATATCAGATGATGAAACTGGGCGACACAAGAGCAATTCCCATCAAGACAGGAGAACAGATAATCAAGATAAAAGCAGCCTGAATTAGATCAGGTAGAGGCATCAGGCTAGTGCCATTAAAGAGCCGATATGATACTATTCATTTCGGAGATTTAAAAATATCAGTCACAAGCTGGTAAATAGCCAAGTCGATTCAGCTTCATAAGCCTTTATATTCAGCTCAAAGTGACATTTTAGTCACAATCAGGAATCTTACATTTTTAACATATTCTTGACATACTTGATAATGTAAAATGATAGCGGACTGAGTGTCCGCTATTTGATTTTTTGGGGGAAGTAGAAATGAAAAAATTAGTAAGTGGCTTATTAGCCTGCGCGATGTTAGTATGCTTTGCTTCATGTGATCTCAGCGATAACAAAAGAAAAGGCGACAGGGAAAAATCAGATGATATTAAGTCTGAAAATGAGATTGAAGAGACTGAAACAACTACAACAAGCGAATCAGAAACAGCATCTACAGAATATGTTGTAGAGACAACGACTGTTCCTACATTCGCTAAGAACGAAGGCGATCTCCTTCTAAATCTTGATGAGGTTGTCGCTATAACGGTAACAGGTCTTGGCAGTGATTATAAAAACTATCTGAACCTGAAGTATATGGATTCTTCTACTGCTGAGAAGAACCAGGCAAAGGGAATCAATAATTATGCTTATATAGATCGATATGATATCCAAACAGACGGAAATACAACCATCAGAGAATTGAAAGTTGAAATTTACATTTTCGAAGTCGATACGACTTCAGATATGTATAAGAATCTAAAGACTGGCGGCATGATAACATTCTTCGATGGATACTCTACTAATGCTGCTGTAGTAACAGCCATTAATAAGCAATATGTATTATGCATTCATGCGAGTGATTATATAAAAGATGATAAGACCATTGAGGAGACTATGCCTGAGTTTACATTAGGTAATGCTCAAAAGGGATATGAAGCCTTTATTGGAATGACATAATAAATCTGAGGGGTAATTAATAATGAAAAAGGTTATATCAACAGTATTAGCATGCACAGTTTTATTTGGTTTTGCTGCTTGCAATACAACTGAGACAAGCGTAACAACAACTTCAGAAGAGACAACAGTTACAGAAACTACAGAAGAAACTACTGAAGCTACTGAAGAAACCACAGAACCGGTCGAAACAACTGTGGAACTTAAGTACGATGGGATGATCAAACAAACCTTGGACGAGATTACAAATAAATTCTATACAACGGAATTTGATCCTAAGCACGACGGACACAAGCTCCTTAAAACCCAGATGGATCCTGAACTTGCGTCTAAGAATGCACTCTCAGGTATCAAAGACTATTTCAGGATCAATTACGATTATTCCGAAGCTCCTTCTGATGAAAAGGAAGAACCTTGGTACAAATACAATGTCTATATCATTGAACTTGATATGGATATCTATCATTACAAACACCTCGAAACAGGCAGCAAGATCTCATTCCTTACGGATGCAGAAACATATATTGACTGTATGGTTCTTTATGTCAGAGGTCAGTATGTCTTATGCATACCTGCCGCCGAAGAGGATGATTATCAGAAATTGTTAAAAGACAGTCCGGCATACAATAACGTCGAATTTGAGAGAGCATGCCTTAACTTTCAGCACGGAAGTTAATGAATAGAGGTGCTGAAAGGCACCTCTTATTTTTGATTACAGAAACTTTATATTGCCACACCTGCCATTTTGAGATTTCGCCTTTTTATATTATTATTAATCAATTAGAAATGGTGGTGTATTTGGTTTTATGAGAATTGCAATTCTATCGGATATACATGGAAATGTATCCGCTTTGGAGAGCGTCTTAAATAATATCAGGGCGAATGGTACGCCTGATTATATTGCGCTTTTGGGCGATCTTATTAACTACGGAATGCGCTCAAATGAAGTCATTTCGATCATTAAGAGGCTGGATATTCCCGTAATCTGCAATATCTGGGGCAACCACGAGCAGTCCATTATGGAAGACGATTATGCGCATTTCTCAACTGAGCGTGGCATTTTGTCCGCAAAATACACCAAATCCCAGCTCACAGATGAATCTATAGCTTTCCTTAACGCAATGGACGGCAAGTCAGGCAAGGCCGAATTTGAGCTTGAAGGGAAGAAGTTCCTGGCTGTCCACGGAAGCCTTTTAGACCCTTATTGGAAATCTATCCATGTCGACTCCGCAAACGGCTCTGACGGGGCCTGGGAGGGCTATGAAGTATACGATTATGTCTTATCCGGACACAGCCACTATACACATGTTTTCGACAAGTTCTATAAGTGCGATAATCCTTCGATGCGCAATAAGAAAAAGGTCGTGTTCATCAATCCTGGCAGTGTAGGGCAGCCCAGAAACCATAATCCCAAGGCTCAGTATGCTATCCTTGATACAGAGAAGGGAGTAAGTCTCATTTCGGTGCCTTATGATGTAAAATTTGAGCAGAGCCTGTATAACGATCAGGTAGATCCTTTTTATAGCGAGAGATTAACAAACGGAGTGTGATCAATATGAATAATCTTTATGTGATCAGCGGCGTAACCGGCATGACCGGTAATGAATTGGTAAGACAGATCCTTAACGGCAACAAGGGAAGTGTCATCGGGTTCGATAACTTCTTCTGTTCATCGATCGATACAGTCTCAGACGTTATCGACGACGACAGATTTACTTTCTTCCAGTATGACATCAACAATGCGGCCCAGATGGCTGAGATCGAATATCTCGTAGTATCTAAGAAAAAGGACTTCGACAAGGTCTTCTACATCAACTGCGCAGCCGTTGTTCATACAGAATATTTCTATCACGTATATACGACATTCGACACGAACCTTCTTGGAATGAAGGCATTCCTTGAGCAGGCTATCTCAGTAGGCGCTGATGCTTATATCAACTGCTCAACCTCCGAAGTATATTCCATGCAGTCCTTCAAGGAGGGCGGAGTTAAGGAATCCGATTATCTTCTCATGTCTGATGCAGAGCACAGCCAGAGAACATCTTATGCAACAGGCAAGCTACTTACTGAGTTCTTCATGAAGGATGCCGTTGATACAGGCAAGATCCGTGGCGCATCCTTAAGATTTGCCAACGTCTACAGCAAGAATGAGCGCTTTGCAAAGCACATCCTGCCTCATATCGTTAACAGCCTTATCAATGACGGCAAGGTCGTATTGCTCGAAAATTCCAAGGTTAACAAGAGAACGTTCCTTCATAACATCGACTCGTGCGATGCCGTTCTTCACCTTCTTGAGCACCCGGATGCAATGGACGGAAGCGTTTACAACGTTGCAACAGAAGAGGAGATCTCTATCCTTGATCTTGTTGC
Organism: Clostridiales bacterium Firm_14; assembly: GCA_001604135.1. Lineage (GTDB taxonomy): Bacteria > Bacillota > Clostridia > Saccharofermentanales > Saccharofermentanaceae > Saccharofermentans. The sequence goes on along the minus strand of LVAT01000013.1, from coordinate 245,249 downwards.
TCTTATCGCAGGCAAGCTCGGAATCGAGAATCCTGAGATCACTTTTGAAGGCTACAGGGAATCAGACCCTGTAAGACGCGTGCTCTCCACAGAGAAGCTCAGAACAAGAACAGGCTGGGCTCCTAAGATAACATTAGAAGAAGGAATCGACATGATAATCGATTTTAGGAAGAACGGATGAGAGAATTTCTTACAACAGTAGCAGGTTCGGCAACAAGGTTTTCCGAGAGCATCGGAAAGCCCACCGTTAAGTGCATTTACAACAGAGAAGACCCTCTTAAGACTCTTCTTAATCACATGCTGACGCAGGCCGCTTCCTACGACCTTTTTGTGGTTGTAGGCGGCTTTCTTATAAATGAACTCGAAGATTATATCAACAGCGTTCTTCCTTCCGAAGTAAGCGAGAAGGTCATGCTCGTAAATAATGAGCAGTATGCAGAATACGGTTCCGGCTGGAGCCTTTATCTCGGCCTTGATGCAGCGCTTAAGATCTACGGCAAGGACATCACTGAGGTATTGTTTGCTGAAGGCGACCTGTTTGTGGATGACGGGAGCTTTTCGTGCGTTGCCGAATCAAAGAACAGCGTGATCACTATAAACAGCGAAGCTATTAAAGCCAATAAGGCTGTTGCGCTTTACTACGATCTCGAAAATGTACCGCATTACATCTACGACACAGCACACGGCCAGCTTAAGATCGATGAGCCTTTTACGGCCATCTATAACTCAGGACAGATATGGAAGTTCACGGATATTCCGCTTCTTACAAAGCTCGTTACAGAAAGCGATCCTGAGCGTTTTACTTGCACTAATCTGGTACTGATAAATGAATATTTCCAGAATCTTGCCAAAAACGGCGAGATGATAGACATAGTAACAATGAAGACGTGGATCAACTGCAATACGGTAAATGATTTTATTACTGCAGGCCTCTAATAGAAAGGAAAACCGTTATGTTAGAAGAGAAGTTAAAGCTTATCAGAAAGCACGATCAGGAAGGACGCATCAAGGTCATGATAATTGGCCTTGGTAGTGTCGGAAATTATCTTTTGAGTTATCTTCTCTCTTCAAATGACGAGAATCTGGAGATCATTGTTGCAGGCAGAAATGCCGACAAGCTCCAGTGCGACGTCAATATCGCCCGCGTTGCGGCCTTGATCAGACGCCAGAACAAGTCAAATGTCATTGTCGACGGCACCTGCAATCTCGATGACGTTGATTCAATCGCTGCACTCATTTCTAAGTATCAGCCTGACTTCATAGTAAATTCCAGCAGAGTTTATCCCGGCCTTAAGTACGGATCGATCTCATGGAAGAATATCCGCGCTTACGGCATCTGGACGCCTCTTGCGATCAAATACATCAGGAACATCATGCTCGGATATACGAAGGCTGAAGGGAAGGGCATTGTTATCAATACTTCCTATTCAGACGGCACTATCCCGTGGCTCAAATCCAGCGGCGTTGCTTATCCTGATTTCGGCTCAGGCAACTTAAATCACCTGCTGCCGCGCCTTAAGTTCGCGATCGCAAATGAGATAGGCGTAGCTGATTTCTGGAACATCGACGTTGATATCGCCACAGCGCATTTCCACGACGTCGTTATCAGCAAGGAAGGCCAGAATGAAGGTCTGGAGCAGCTTCTTAAGGCATCTTACAAGGGCGAGGAAATCAAGCTCGATCAGGATGACATCCTTAAGAAGTGCGTAATAACGATGCCTACGGATTCCAAGCGCAACATGATGAACGCTTCTTCTAATTTCGACATCATCAACTGCATTTTGACTGCTTTGCGCAGAAATACAAAGATGAAGTTCTTCTCACCGGGCGTATTCGGCAATATCGGCGGCTTCCCGGTAATCGTGGACGGAACCTCCGAAGAGCCTACAGCATATATTGATGAGAGCGTATTTGCGCTTGATGACATGATAACCAAGAACCGTCAGTCTCTTGCTTTAGACGGCGTTGAAGACATTAAGAACGGGTGCCTGATCTATACAGACGATCTTATAAAGAAGTCCGAGAAAGCCTTCGGCGTAACGCTTCCTAAGATCGTTCCTTACGATAACATCGATGCGACAGCAGAGTTCATCATCAAGGACATCATTAATCCCGCATTAGAAAAGGGCCTTAATAAATAAGGCCCTCTTTTTTGCTTGATTTTCTTATCAGAGGAATTCTTCAGAAGACTGAGGAATTATCTTACATGTAGCCGTTACATAGGGCTTATCAAGGCTGAATGCATCTTTCGCGATGACAAGGACATAGGTGCCGACTTCGATCGTTGCCGGACTATAATCGAAGTTGAAGAATGTCGTACCGTCGATATAGATGAACTGCTCGATCGTATTTGAATAAACTGGCTTGGAATAGTCGATATTCTTTGTATTGGCGTTCTCGCCGGGCACGAAATAATAAGCGTAATAAACAGGCTTAGCATCGCTTAATAGCTCGATCGAGAATGCCAGTGTCTTTGTATTAAAGCAGTAGATGCCGTCAGATAAAAGCGTACCTGAATAATCCCACCAGCCAAGGCTCTTGATAGAAGCGAAAGAAGGATCCTTGATCGAATAAGAAGCGCCCTTAGGTGCTGATGTTATCTCAGGTGCAGGCTTTGCGCCGTTAACGATAACAGTTGTTGTCTCATCAGCCATAAGGAGGCCGTCTTTTCTGTAGATCTTGATGTTATAGATTCCCTGGTTGATGTAACCCGTGCTTGTCGTCTTTGCTCCAAGAGACTTATCGAATTTTGCTCTGAAGAAGATATCCGTCGTAGCCTCAGGCTCGCTCTTATAAAGCTCTGTATTGTCCTTGGAAACTGTATAGTAGAACTCTTTTTCAGGATCGTACTTGAACCAGATATCGAGCTCGATGCACTTTGTGTTCTCGTATTTTCCGTCCTTGCTGAAGAGCCATGAAGTGCTGTCAAAGATGTCCGGAGTATCAGGCGAGAAATCAAATTTGGCATCCAGGAAAGAATAGAGCTCATTAAGCTTTGCAACAGTATCCGTTGCAGCTATCCAGCGGCCGTCTTCCTGTTTATTAAAAGTTATGGTGATCGTAGTGCTGAATGTCTCTTGGCACTCGTGAAGTGCCTTGAGATGAGCATCCTTAAGTCCTACGAGATTGTTAAATGCAGCCTCATATTTGAGTCTTGTGAAAGTAACATCGCATGTTGCAGACTTGCCATTAACAGTAACGGATTCATTATTTACCGTGTACTGGATCGTCTGGGCAATGATGGACTTAATGTCGGCCTGATCGTATTCGTAATCAGCGAGCGTGAGCTTCTTCCTAAAAGCCTCTGAAGCAGCTTCATCAATAGCTTCAGTGTTATCAAGGATCCTCTCGGCATCCAGATACTGGACGCACTTTGCGTAAGTATCGGCAGTCGCCGCTATGTCTTCAGGTTTTACCTTGTAGCATGAAGCAACCGAGAAGATAAGAATGACAGTAAGAACCGCAGATATGATTCTGTTATTAAGCTTCATAAATAACCTCCGAAGTAGTGCTATTATCCCATAGATATTATATTCGTAATTCGATTTCTGACTATATATATTAAAAGCAAGAATAAGGTATGCCTGAACATATAATTCTTTGTAGGTTTTTTTGGGGCTTTTCAGATGTTTTTGTCCACATATCTGCAGGTTTTTGTAAGATTCAGCTCTGATTTGCAGGTTTTTCAGCGAAAACTTGTCTGCTAACGCATGTAGATTTGAAATGTTTTGTCGGTCTGGAAATATTGGAAATCGGTTGAAATCGTAATCAAATTATCGGTTACGACCGGCATCGTTCGATGCGAGGCTGGGCTTCCAGCCTCTTAACCACAAAACAAGCACCTGCGTACTGAGCGGCAGTCAAGGGCGTCGCTAGATGAGGCTTGCCGTCCCTTGACGGACGGTCAGGCAGGTGCTATTTCAACATGTATAGTTGAATGCATGGCAATGGAAGAATAATCCTACAACTTAACTACTAGGCTTATATTGACGTGAATTAAATAAAATCGGATAATTACAACTCTGATAAGATAGGGGAGGGGAGCTCCCCTGTTTTGATGAAAGGGAATATCGTGAAGATCAGCAAGGACAGTGTTTTCGGCGCTGTAAAGAACAACAAGAATATCTTTATCAACATCTTGGGTGCGTTCCTGGTAAAGGGCGGATCGATGTTGCTCACGTTGTTTTTGCTGCCTGCATACATCAGATTCTTCGGAAATGACAATGTACTGGGCGTCTGGTACACAATATTATCGATCATTAACTGGGTATTGATCTTCGATCTCGGCATCGGCAACGGCCTTCGTAATAAGCTTCCCAAAGCACTGGCTGAGAACGACACAAAAGGAGGGAGGACGCTAGTCTCCTCTACCTATATCGCTTCTGCTGCTTTAGTAGTTGTTCTCGGCATAATCGGAAGCATTGTAATTCAGCTTCTGAACTGGAATGCAATCCTTAATATCAATGAAGAAGATCTGGCTTTGCCGGTATTAAGATATGCGATACAGATAGCGTTCATCGGCGTTCTGATACAGTTCGTTTTAAAGCTCGTAACGTCGATACTTTACGCGATCCAGAAGTCCGGACTCGTTAATCTTCTGGCATTATTATCTAATGTAATCATCTTTATAGTAATAAATCTGCTGCCGGCAGGGGATACGTCTTCATCGATCATTGCGATCTCGTATTTCAATATTCTGGCTGTAAATCTGCCATTGATCGTTGTAAGTCTGATCCTTTTCTGCGGCAAATTCAGAAATATCAGACCTTCGATCAAATTCTGGTCCAAAGATTCGGCTAAATCACTTCTTAAGATCGGCCTGACATTATTATGGCTCCAGCTGATATTCATGGTCATTTCATCGACCAACGAATTCCTGATCTCAGCATTCTGCGGACCTTCAGACGTAGTCATTTACCAGGTTTATTTCAAGATATTTAACTCCGTAGCAGCGATCTGTTCGCTCGTTTTGATTCCGATCTGGTCAGCCGTAACCAAGGCAAAGGTCGAGAAACGCTACACTTGGATCAAGAAAACATACATGCTGCTCCTGGGCTTTAGCGTGCTTGCATTGATCGTTTTATTACTGATCGTTATCGTATTGCAGCCGATCGTAAACATCTGGCTTAAGGACAAAGCGATCGACGTTAATTACGTGTACGCTGTTATTTTCGCGCTCTCAGGATTCATATTCCTGGTACACAACGTCAATACGAGCATCGGCAACGGCTTCTCGTATTTCAAGCCGCAGATGGTCTTAATGACGATCGCAGCAGTAATCGATATTCCGCTTGCCTGGGTCTTCGTAAAGCTCACTGGCGGCATGATAGGCGTAGTTCTGGCCAATATCATCGTATTAATACCGTTCGAAGTCGCAGAACCGTTATTCTTCTTCAGATATATCAATAAATTGATCAAGGCTGAAGGGAAGAGACCTGAGGATTCTAAAGCAGAAAACGAAAATTAATATACTGATTACCGCCAAAACGTTGGAAATAAGGATTTGGCGGTTGTTCAGTCCCCTCCTGCCCAAAAACGAACAACTGTTCTGCTGTCAAAAAAAACAGAATTCGAAAAATGACGGTAAATCAGGCTCAGTAAGAATTTTCGAGAACCGCCAAAAAACAAATTATGAATAAATGGCGGTTAATGATCAGTAAGAAATCATAGAAACAGAACGCCAGAAACCAGGATTACGAAAATACATACTAAAAGACCAAAAACGAATTTCAAGTTGGTATGAATTTTTGATCAACAGAAAACAAATACCAACTTAGAATATGAAATAGACACGCAGGTAGGTATAAAGATTTAATCACAATCCAGAACTCAGATTTTGATACCAACTTAGACTTAATAATCGCATTCTAAGTAGGTATTTCATCATATACTTATTTTTTACCTCTTCCCAATTCACCAAAATTGTAATTATACCGAATTAGATATAGAATAAAATTCAGAAAAAGGGGTATTCTTCTTTATAAATGATTTTGTGGGATCAGGTGTATACGATCTCAGACTTACCCTTCGTCTTCAGGTAGATCGTGAATGCAACACGAATGATTATAAGCACGATGACGATGCCGATGAGATCGATAAGAACATCTCGGATCGAACCGTCGCGGCCGTCAACGAATAACTGATGATATTCGTCGAAGATCGCATTAAGGATCGTAAACCATAATGTAAAAACGATATTCATCTCGTTATCGGATCTCATGAGCTTTACGGGGCTCTCGGCATAGGATGTCTTATTGGAGATCTTATTTGTCGATGACAGAGCTGCAAATGTAAAGGCCGTCAGGATGGCGAATTCAGTAGCGTGAGCTACCTTTCTTATTACGGTATCATCCTCAATATCTACGCCTAATACCTCATTGATGATATTGACTACCATGTTAGATGTGTTGGATGACTGTGTTGCTGACTGGCCGGAAAAATGGAAGATCATGACGATCAATGCAACCGTAATGATCCAAAAGATCACAGCAAGTAGGATATATCTTATAGATATCTCCTTCTCGTGTGCTGCATTTCTGATTCTTTCGGTCGTCATAGGTCTTCCCTTTTAGTTTGATACAGTAATTATATATCAATCATTATATTTTTTGATATTCTTCATGGCACGGTCGATATCTCTGTTTGCCTGTTTCTTTGCAAGGTCTTCACGCTTGTCGTAATCCTTCTTACCTCTCGCAAGACCGATCTCAAACTTAACTTTGCTGTCCTTGAAATAGCATTTTGTGGGCACCAACGTAAGACCGTCCTGCTTGACTGTGGAATACAGGCGGATTATCTCTTTCTTATGCATGAGAAGCTTTCTGTTGCGTTCAGGATCGAGATTAAATCTGTTTCCGTTCTCGTAAGGACTTATATGAACACCTATAAGCCACATCTCCCCGTCTTTTACCTGAACATAAGAGTCCTTAAGGTTGACCTTGCCCGCACGAAGGCTCTTAACCTCAGTGCCGGATAAAGCTACGCCTGCCTCATACCTCTCATCGATATAGTAATCGTGATAGGCTTTTCTGTTCTCTGCTATTATTTTTATACCTTTTTTGATTGCCATAATCGTATATTTTATATGCAAAAGCTATTTTTGCAACTAAAAAGCTCGAAAAGCCTTAATTTACTGCATTTGCAGTGACGGATAAGCGTTGAGGTCCAATGAATCGCGCTTACCGTTCATGTATTCGTAGTAGCCGCAGGATGCGATCATTGCGGCATTGTCGGTACAATACTTCAATTCAGGATAATAGAGCTTAATCCCCTTCTTTTTGGCTGCCTTATCGAAAGTGTTTCTTAAGAATGAGTTCGCGGAAACGCCGCCTGCGAGGCAAAGCTTCTTTATTCCTGTCTGCTCCACTGCCGTCATTGTATTCTTCAACAGAGCATCAGCTATAGCCTGTTGGTAGGATGCCGTGAAATCCTTAAGATCGATCTCTTCGCCCTTCTGTCTCAATCCGTTGATGAGATTAAGCGCAGAAGTCTTAAGACCGGAGAACGAGAAATCAAGCGTATCACCCATATGCGTCTTGGAGAAGACGTATTTGGTGGTGTCGCCCCCCTGCCCTGCCTTGTCCATCTTGGGGCCGCCAGGATAACCAAGGCCCACAATACGAGCGATCTTATCGATCGCTTCACCTGCAGCATCGTCTCTGGTCCTGCCAAGGACTTTCATGTCTGTATAATCATCTACTCTGACGATCATGGAATTGCCGCCGCTGACGCACAGACAAAGGAACGGAGGCTCTAATTCTTCGAAGCTGAGATAATTAGCTGCAATATGGCCTTTTAAGTGATTTACGCCAACTAAGGGCTTACCGGAAACTTCGCATAAACCTTTGGCACAGGATAGGCCGACGAGCAAAGCGCCTACAAGTCCGGGGCCGTAAGTGACTGCTACAGCGTCGATTTCATCAAGCGTTACGCCTGCTTCTGCCAGAGCCTTCTGTACCGTAGGATAGACTGCATCAACGTGCATTCTGGATGCGAGTTCAGGCACAACGCCGCCGTATTCTTCGTGGAAATCTGCCTGTGAAGCAATAACGTTGCTTAAGATAACGCGTCCGTTCTTAACGACGGATGCGGCTGTCTCATCACAGGAGCTCTCTATTCCTAAGATCAAAACGTCCTTTTCGCTCATGTTGTCTCGTCTACCAGATAGTATTCGTTCAAGAAGTTATTGACTGTCTTGATGTAAAGATTCTTATTGATGCCGTATTCCTCCAGATAGCCGGCGCCTGAGACCATTACGCTCCTTGTGATACTGGAGTTAAGTCTGCTTCGCTCGGTAATTATCTGGTCTATCTTATCAGCGCCGATGAATGTGTCGTGACCGCCGTATATGATAAGCAACGGTATAGGAAGTCTCGCGATCTCGGCCGCAAGGCTGATATTTGTTCCGCCCGAAGATACTCTGATCGCATAAGGGATCGAAAACTGTGTTATGAATCCCAAAGGTTCACTTCTTCTTACTACAGGCTTAATGTAGTCGTCCGTCTCCTTGGCGGGAGAATCAAGGATCATGCCTGCGATGTATGTCTTATCGAAATCAAGATTCCTGATGTTCTTATCGTAAGCTGCAAGGTCCTGTTCGCTTGCGCCTGCCGGCGGAAGGTTCGCGTAAGCAAGAAGCGAAGATGTGCATCCCGTGCCGATACCAAATAAGATTACGTCCGTGGTTACGGATATCTGCTTAACGATGCCGATGGCGCCTAAAACGTCCTGCCATTCGAGATAACCGTATGTGCAGCAGTCACCGCCTGACGTACCGCAGTTCCTCTGATCAAATAAGAATACGTTGTATCCGTTCTCGAGCCAGCTCTCTAACATATCGATCATTTCGACGCCGAACGGAAGTCGGTTGGATCCTGAATCATGTACTACGATGATCGTCGATGTAGGATTCTTGGTCTTAAAGAACCATCCCTGCAAAGATGTCTGGCCATCAGCTGACTGGAAGCTCGTAGTGCTGTATGAAGGCAGGATATTAGACGGAACGTTGGTAACGATATTGCCCTTAACGTTCATCAATCTGTTGGATGAGAAAACCGTCAGTGCAAGAAATAAGATGAGTACTACGGCAAAAAAGCTTAGTACAAGCGCAAGCCTTGTAATAAAGGGGCTTCTGCGCTTTGTACCGCCGCTCGAAAAGCTGACAAATCCGCTTGAAACTCTGCTCATCAGTTAACTCCAGAAGAGCCAAATCCGCCGCCGCGGTCTTCGCCTATTGCCTTAACATTATCAGTCTCAACAAAGCTTGCATATTCGACTTTTGCAACGACCATCTGGGCGATCCTGTCGCCTTTTCTGATCTTGTATGTGCCGTGGACGCAGCCCTTCATGTCGATGGTTAAAGGCTCATTAATGCCTTCATCCTGGAAGAATGAATCGTTATAGATAATTACGTTTACTTCATCCCTGTAGCCGCAATCGATCGTGCCGGGAGCGTTGGGGATCCTTAAAGGTGTCTTCAATGAAACGCCGCTCCTGGGTCTTATCTGTACTTCATAGCCGTAAGGAATGGCCATCTTGATGCCAATCGGTACAAGTGCTGACTTGCCGGGCTCGATTATTACGTCTTCAGCTGCATAGAGATCCATGCCGGCATCGCCGTCATGAGCATAAGAAGGAAGCTTGGCATCTTTCCTGCACTTTTCAATATATATGTCAGTCATTTATCGCACCTCCGGGTAATATCGTGTAATTACAGATGACGTCGAATCCGAGATCAGCGATCGCATCAGCGTAATCCTGATCTACAGGGTTCTTGGCTCTGCCGTATATAGTGCATGAACAATCCAAAGGATGAGGTACAACCTTAAGGCATGTTCCGTCGTTTTCTCTCTTTGCCTTCATGTCATAGAAGGCATTGCCTCTGCAGAAAGAACAGGGCCTCTGGTTCCTTCCTGCTGCACAGAAATCAGACTGCATCCAGGGAATAAGGCCTTCTGAATGAATAATGATCTTAGGCTTTTTCTCCCCTATCTCGAAAGATTCAGTCAGATGCCTTAAGTTAAGGATAAGATCATCGGGTGTGATCTCATGTGAAGGCATGACGGCATCGGCAAGACCAAAAGCATGTGACAATGACTTCGCGCTGTAGATGTTGGAACCTGCAGATGCATAGAACTCAAGATTATCTTTCAAGAACTTGCGGTCAGTAAATATTTTCGAAGACATGACAGCCACAAAGGCATCTTCGAGATCTACCTTAAGCAGTGAGATAACGTAATCGATGATCTTGTTAAGCTTATCGTGATAGAAATCAGGAAGCATCAGAACAAGAGATGCGCCCTGGTCTCTTACGAAATCTATCGCAACGCTGTAGATATCAGGATCAGCAAGGTCATAGATGCTGAAAGCATAGATATCAGCGCCTTCTTCCAAAATATCCTCATTAAGCCTTAATACAGGATATGAGTACATGTTCCTGACCGTGCCGGGAGTAGGCTCCTGCTCTCCGAAATACTCGGAATCTTCAACATAATCAGTACCGTAAGTCTTCTTAAATGAATTGACTACGTTTACTTCAAGAACGGTAAGAAGATCACGCCTTAAATAGTTGATTACGCTCACGGGGCAATAGATCTTATCGGTATCTTCGAACTCTACGGAATCAACCGTAAAAGGTGTATCCAGAGTCTTTGAAAGCTGCTCTGTGATCCTGTCCTTCTCAATCGGCCTGCCTTCAAAATCATCAGGAATGACGACTTTGGATTCAGCAGATATTCCCTGAGCAAGACCGGAAATAATGGTTGCAGTAGCGGTGATCTCTGTGTCTGTGCTCGAAATGCTAATCGTCACAGGTGTTCTTCTTAAGTCCTGCTTGGCAATGAAGATCTCATGGTTCATGAGGAAGACTTCCATGCCGGGCTTAAGCTTCTTGATCATGTCAGGATGTAAGCCCTTAAGCGCAAGACCGTTAAGATCGGTATTAGTCTTGCCTACCGGGAAAGAACAGATCTCTCTGGCATTCTCCCTGATGGATATGAAATCGCCCTTCTGAGGCTCTAACGCGCCGTTCTTGATGCCGACGGTTACATTTCCTGCTCCTGCGTCCAGGCGGCTTATACGGCCGATCCTGACGCCATACTTGCCGGGATATTCGCCGGATAACAGATGGTCATCCTTGCTGCCGCTCAAATACTGGGAAGTAAAAGCTCCTCCCCTGTTGAAATTGATAAGAAGGTCATATCTGATATCCTTAATGAGATCCTTATTGAGATCGCCTTCGTAATATGCGTCTATCATGCGTCTGTAGCAATAAACTGCAGACCTTACATAGTTTGCATCTCTCATGCGGCCTTCGATCTTGAGGCTCTTTACGCCGCTCCTGATAAGACGTTCCAAGTATTCGGAAACATCCCTGTCCTTAGGTGACAAGAGATGTCCTTCCTTAAGTCTTAATCCGTTGTTATAAAGGCCGTACTCTTCCCTGCAAGGCTGCGCGCAGGATCCTCTGTTGCCGGATCTCGTGCCGCTGCGGTTCATCGCAGAGAAAAGGCAGAGACCTGATGCACATACGCAGACTGCGCCGTGAGCAAAGACTTCGGTCTCCAAGTTATATCCTTTCGCGATCTTCGTACGAGTCTCGATCTCATCGCAGGATAATTCTCTTGGGAGAACTACTCTGTTAACGCCGATCTCAGAGAGCTTCTTAAACTCATCTGCTGAATAGACATTCATCTGAGTGCTGGCATTGATGATTACGTCCGGAAAATCCTGGGCGAGCTTATGAAGGACCGCCAGATCCTGAACGATAAGTCCGTCAACACCGATATTTACCGCTTCTGCAATCGTAGGATAAAAGAGTTCGAACTCCTGATCCGACATCAGAGTGTTTACGGCAAGAAAAACCTTGGACGACCTTAAATGAGCGTAGTCTACGCCCTGCTCTAAGTCATCAAGGGTAAAGTTATCAGCTCCCGCTCTTGCGGAATATTCTTTGAGTCCGAGATATACGGAATCTGCTCCGCTGTCGATGGCAACTTTAAGGATCTCAAGGTTGCCAGCCGGAGCTAAAAGTTCAATTCGATTATTTGTCATCAGTCTTCTTTAAATGCTCGAATAATCCTTCGCTGACCTTATCGGCAAGCTCCTCCATGGGAGTAGGCTTGATATCAGGTCTTCTCTCTTTAGCATATTCGTTGGCTTTGACTTTGTAATATGTAAGCTCAGTCTTAAGAGTGCTGATCTCGGCTCTCAATGCGATGAGCTGGTCGCAGGCTTCGAAAAGAGACATGATAGCGGTCTTATTCGTTGCGATATAAGGGTTATTCTTCTTTGTTTCTGTGTAGATCTCGTCAGCAAGGGCGCCTACCTTCATCATGTGATCGTAGCCCGCATCACCGCTTCTTACGAGATACTGTACGCCGCCTATAGTGATCTGTGCACTCTCTTCCTTGGACTCTTCCTGATCCTTGGGCTTGGTACGCAATTTGATCTTCTCATCCAGCGTAATATACTTCTTCTCTGTAACGGTCTTGGCCTTTATCTCCCCTTTGTAGAGCTGCTTATACTCTACGATAGCGGGCTGATCTTTTTTACCCTTACGTTTGTAAGAGCCGTCAGAATATTTGCCAAGCAAACTGGCATTGGATTTTTTCATAAAAGACCTCCGCTAAATTAGAAGATATATAATTATAACACTTTGCTATATTTATAAGTAAACGCCGCTTTGTGTGTATTTTTCAGCATAAGACCTTAAAGAGTCTTACGAATTCGCCCGGTTTCAGCTCCTCTGCCCTGCAGGTTGCCTTTAGTCCCATATGAAGTATCGCATTCTCGATCGCTTCGGATGATGCAAAGCCTGCGAGGTTCTTCTTAAGCATCTTCCTTCTCATCGAAAAGCACGTGTTAAGGAACTTAACAAACTCGGGAGTCAGATAATCAGCAGTCTTTGTCCTTGTAAAGCTTATTACTGCCGATGTCGTTCTGGGCTGTGGAATGAATGCGGTCGAAGGCACCTTGATCTCATACTTGTAATCGCCATAGAGGCTTGCAAGCACGGCCAAAGGTCCGTACTGTTTGCTTCCCGGCCTGCAGTCGATCCTGGCGATCGCTTCATCCTCTACCATGAACACCATTTTCCTGGCATCGGAATACTCGCCGAACAACTTCTTCATAATGTCCGTCATGATGTAATAAGGGATATTACTTACGACGACATCGATATTTATATTCTCAGGGCGTTCATATTTAAGGAAATCCTGGTGGAAGATCGTGGCATTGGTGATGGTATCGCTTAAGTGATCTGCAAGACCCTTATCGATCTCAACACAGCCTAAGTTATCAGTCTTCAAAGACAAAGGGAACGTTAAGCTTCCTAAGCCAGGGCCGACTTCCAAGACCATGTCTTCCCTTTTGATCTCACAGAGATCTACTATTTTCTGGATTATTACTTCATCACAAAGGAAGTTCTGCCCGAATTTGCTCTGGGGCAGAAGTCCTTCAGATTGCAAAATGTCTCTTATAGAATCTCTGTTCATCTTAAATTACAGGAAATATGCTACACCTGATTCGAATATCTTCTGATACTTGTTGCCGGGAATGTTCTTTGTAAGGTCGGATTCATATCTTTCGGTATGACCCATCTTACCCAATACGCGTCCGTCGGGTGAAGTGATACCTTCGATAGCACAGATGGAACCGTTGGCATTGAAATCCGTGTCAGCTGCGTAGTTGCCGTCGAGATCGACATAGCATGTTGCAATCTGGCCGTTAGCAGCAAGCTTTCTTACCAGGTCTTCAGATGCTACGAACTTGCCTTCACCGTGTGAGAGCGGGATATCGTAGATCTCACCGGGTGTGCAGAGTGAGAGCCAAGGTGACTTGTTGGTCATGATCTTGGTCCTTGCATACTTATTCTGGTGTCTGCCGATGTTATTGAAAGTAAGCGTAGGGCTGTCAGGTGTCATGTCGCAGATCTTGCCGAAAGGTACAAGTCCTAACTTAATGAGTGCCTGGAAGCCGTTGCAGATACCGAGCGCAAGACCGTCTCTGTTGTCGAGGAGATCAGCGATAGCATCAGCGATGCCGCTGTTTCTTAAGGATGCAGTAATGAACTTACCGGAACCCTCAGGCTCGTCGCCTGCCGAGAAGCCGCCAGGGATCATCATGATGTTTGCTTCACGGATCTTAGCAGCCAATTCAGCGAATGATTCGTTGATATCATTCTGGTTCCTGTTCCTTATAACGAATACTTCAGCATCAGCGCCTGCTCTCTCGAAAGCTCTTGCAGAGTCGATCTCGCAGTTGTTGCCCGGGAATACGGGGATGATTACCTTCGGCTTAGCGCCCTTGAGCACGCCGGGAGCAGCTTTCTTAGGCTCTCCTGCTGTATATACGTCGATAGCGAAAGGCATGTCAGCAGACTTTGCAACTGTCGGGAAGATCCTTTCGAGCTTTCCTTCAAATGCCTCTAATGCATCCTTGCCGGAAAGAGTTGCGCCTGCATATGTGAAGTCGCCGGTATCATTCGTCGTACCGAGGAACTTGCCGCCTGCCATCTCAACCTTATCTACGGCGTTGCCGTCTGAAGGGATCGCTACGATGATGGAAGCCAATGTCTTGGAGAAGAGATCGCGCTCGTCAAGCTTATCAGAGAAATCGAAGCCCAACTTATTACCGAAGCACATCTGTGCAACTCTTGCTGCAACGCCTGCGCTCTTAACAACAGATGCATTCTTGATCTCGCCTCTGTCGAGGAGCTCTTTTACAGCCTTGAAGACTCTTAATACATGATCCTTCTTGTAAGAACCCTTGCCGTCACGTGCACACTTGATGAGGTAGAGCTTCTGGCCCTTGCCTGTAAGTGTGGATGTGATGATCTTATCAGTTGTGGACATACCAACTGCAAAGCTTACGAGCGTCGGAGGTACGTGGATATCGTTAAATGTACCGGACATAGAGTCCTTACCGCCGATCGCAGCTGTACCGTAATCGAGCTGGGCCTTGTAAGCACCGAGGAGTGCGGAAAGAGGCTTGCCCCATGATTCGCTGCTGCCCATTCTCTCGAAATATTCCTGGAATGTGAGTCTAGCCTTTGAAGGATCAACGCCCATTGCAAGGAGCTTAAGAAGTGACTCAACTACTGAATGGTAAGCGCCTGCATAAGGATTCCATTCCATGTAGTAAGGATCAAAACCGTATGTCATAACGGAACAGTCATGTGTTGTGCCGTGATCGAGCGGGATCTTTGCAGCCATACCTTCCTCAGGTGAATTCTGCATCTTACCGCCGTAAGGCCATACGACTGTAGCAGCTCCGATAGAAGAGTCGAATCTCTCGATAAGACCCTTTCTGGAAGCGCCTTCCAAAGAATTAAGTGTTCCCTTAAGGCTCTCTGCGAAGTTGCCTTCTACAAAACCGTTTGCAGGTGTATCAAGGAATTCACCCTTGCCCTGAGGTACAACGTCAGCTTCTGCATACTGTGTAGCACCGTTCGTATCGATGAACGATCTTGGAAGATCAACAATAGTGTTGCCGTTCCATACCATCTTCATGATGGGTTCTTCCGTAACCTCTGCAACTACTGTAGCTTCAAGGTTCTCCTTTGCTGCAGCAGCCATGAACTTATCAAGATCAGCAGGATGTACTACAACAGCCATTCTCTCCTGTGACTCGGAGATTGCGATCTCTGTACCGTCAAGGCCGTCGTACTTCTTCGGAACTGCATCAAGATTGATAGAAAGGCCTTCTGCGAGCTCGCCGATAGCAACAGAAACGCCGCCTGCACCGAAGTCATTACATCTGATGATGAGTCTTGTAACCTCAGGATCTCTGAAGAGTCTCTGGAGCTTTCTCTCAGTAGGAGGATTACCCTTCTGAACCTCAGAACCGCATGTTACAACGGACTGTGTATCGTGAGCCTTGGATGAACCTGTAGCTCCGCCGATACCGTCACGGCCTGTTCTGCCGCCAAGGAGTACAACGATGTCTCCTGCCTGAGGTCTTTCTCTTACGATATTTGAAGCAGGAGCAGCGCCTACAACGGCACCGATCTCCATTCTCTTTGCGATATAACCGGGATGGTAAACTTCATCGACCAGTCCTGTTGCAAGTCCGATCTGGTTACCATAGGAAGAATAGCCTGCAGCAGCCGTGCGACAGAGCTTCTTCTGTGAGAGCTTACCCTTAAGTGTGAGTTCAACAGGTACCGTAGGATCGCCTGCGCCGGTAACTCTCATTGCCTGATATACATAAGATCTTCCTGAGAGAGGGTCTCTGATAGCACCGCCCAGGCATGTTGCAGCACCACCGAAAGGTTCGATCTCTGTAGGATGGTTATGTGTCTCGTTCTTGAACATGAAGATGTAATCTTCAGGCTTTCCGTCTACTTCGATCCTTACCTTGATGGAGCAAGCATTTATCTCTTCGGACTCATCAAGGTCAGCAAGCTTGCCGTCCTTCTTAAGCTTCTTTCCTGCGATGGTACCGATATCCATAAGGCAGATAGGCTTCTTGGAGATTCTGTCGCCGTAAACATCTTCTCGTGTTGCAAGGTAATCTTTATATGTTTCCTTGATCTCCGCCGTGAGCTCGTCATCGCCTTCAAACTTGATGTCTGTGAGGTTTGTAAGGAATGTTGTGTGACGGCAGTGGTCAGACCAGTATGTATCAAGAACACGGATCTCAGTAACTGTGGGTACTCTTCCCTGCTCTCTGAAGAAATCCTGAACGAACTTGATGTCTGCAAAGCTCATAGCAAGTCCCATGGATTTTCTTAAGTTCTCGAGATCCTCGTCAGTCATTTCGAGGAAACCGTCGACACTTGGAACCGTTGTAGGAATATCATACTTATCTACGAGTGTTGCAGGCTTATCAGCAGAAGCTTCACGTGCTTCAACGGGGTTAATGAGATAACTCTTGATCTTATCCTTCTCTTCATCTGAAACAGATCCGTAGAAAGCAACGATCTTAGCGCACTTTACGATTGGTCTTTCCTTAGCGGTCATAAACTGGATACACTGAGCTGCTGAATCTGCTCTCTGGTCGTACTGGCCGGGCAAAGACTCGATGATGAGAACATATGCTGCATCTGAAAGATCTACAGTCTCATCGTAGAGGATATCTACCGGCGGTTCACTGAATACGACAGGCTTAGCGTTCTCGAACTCTTCATCAGTAACGCCTGACACGTCATAACGGTTTACGACACGGACCTTTGTGATGCCTGATACGTTAAGATCGTATTTAACATCATGAAGGATTCCGCCTGCTTCAACGTTAAAGCCTTCTTTTTTCTCTGACAGTACTCGTCTTACATCATTCTCGTTCATAAGGTTCTCCTTGTGAAATAAATTACAGATTATCAGCGCTCTTGGAGAGCAATTCGGTGTTGTACTTAAGGAATCTCTCGAGGCCTGCGCTGTCAAGGGATCCGTGTGCAAGCTTAGCCTGATCGTAGATATGCTGTGCCAGGCGGTCAGCTTCTTCCTTCTTGGTGCCCATGGACTCAAGAGCCTCAAGCTTGGTAATGAGAGGGCTGTCGGTATTAACGACGAGCTCTTCTGTCTCAGGGAACATGTCTGCGAGTTCTTCTTCGGACATATTGCCCATTGCTGACATCATTCTCTCATACTGTGCGCGCATTTCCTTCATTCTTCTGTTATGTTCAGCTTCACGTATCAATGCAGGGAGATTGTCTTTTCCCATCTCCTGCGCGAAAACGATGAGCTTCTCATCACCCACTGCGCTTCTGAAGAAGTCCTTAAGCTTATTCTTCGTCTCTTCATCGGATTCCTTACCGGAAAGCTCAGAGTCAACACGCTTGAACTTGTAATCAGGCTTCTTCATTTCCATATAGGACATGAAGTTATTATCGATCTCCTGATCCATTACGACTACTTCAAAGCCGTCATTCTTGCTCATCTCGACATAAGCTGCCTGAGCCTTGGGATCAGTCGTATATCTTATGGTCTTCTTATCTTCGGAAGTAAGCTCTTCGATGGTCTTGAAGGTACCGTCAACGGTCTCAAAGAGGCAGATTGATTCAACCTTCTCATAGAACTTCTCTTCCTTCATCATGCCGTACTTAACGAATACGGAGATGTCGGACCAGTATTTCTCGAAATCTTCTCTCTGCTTCTTGAAGAGGTCGTTAAGCTTATCGGAAACCTTCTTAATGATGTGGCCTGAAAGCTTCTTTACGTATTCATCCTGCTGCAATGCGGAACGTGAAACGTTCAAAGGGAGATCAGAGCAGTCAAGGCATCCCTGTAAGAGGAACAGGAAATCAGGAATGATCTCTTCGATGTTGTCTGCTACAAAGATCTGGTGATTATAGATCTTGATACGGCCCTCAAGAGACTGGTAGATGTTGTCAGTCTTAGGGAAATAAAGGATACCCTGAAGTGTGAAGGGATAATCCATGTTGAGGTGGATCCAGAATAAGGGATCACGGCCGTCGTTAAATACTGAATGATAGAACTGCTTATATTCGGATTCGGTGCACTCAGAGGGCTTCTTTGTCCAGAGAGGCGATTTGTTGTTTACCGGAACATAAGATACCGGAGAAGGCGTAAATGTCTCGCCCTTCTCTTCTGCTTCCTTCTTGCGCTTCTGCTCTGCTTCCTCGTGGAGTCTGTCAGACTTTGTATCAACGAAGTAGATGTCTGCTGGTGCGAAATAGCAATACTTACGGATCGTCATTCTGAGCGTTGCAGAATCGAAGATCTTAATTGCATCTTCAGAAAGCTTCAAAGTGATGATGGTACCTCTGCCCTTCTTCTCTGAAGGCAGGATCTCATAATCCATACCGTCATTGGACTTCCAGATGACAGGCTCGGAATCTTCAATGAAGCTCTTAGTATCGATGGTTACTTCGTCAGCTACCATGAATGCGGAATAGAAACCAAGACCGAAGTGACCGATGATGCCGGTCTTATCTGTTGATTCCTGCTGATACTTGGTTACGAAATCAAGCGCGCCGGAGAAAGCGATCTGGTTGATATACTTCTCAACCTCATTCTCTGTCATGCCGATGCCGTTATCTTCGAATGAGATAGTCTTGTTATCGTCATCGTAAGTAACAGTGATCTTGTAATCGGCATTGCCGGGCTCTTTCTCAGCCTTGCCGAGTTCCACGAGCCTTCTGTGCTTTGCAATTGCATCCGCACAGTTCGATACTAATTCTCTTACAAAGATATCCTTATCTTCATAGAGCCATTGTCTGATAACCGGGAAAATATTCTCGGTAGTAACCGATATCTTTCCTGATTTAGCCTCCATTTATACCACCTCCAAATAATTATCCGTTCAAAGCACGCTTCGCAGCGTCGATATATTCAGATGTATATTCCTGATACATCTTAGAGATCATCTTAAGGATCTCATTATTCGCAGAGTCAAACTCATAATCATCCATATACCTTACAGGCAGGATGTCGAAAGGCGTGCTGCTTACAAATACCGCATCAGCCTTAGGATCCAGCTCTTCAGGAGCGAATGTTCCGATCTCAAGCTTTAAGCCCGAACGCTCAAGAGCAGTCATGACCCTCTTCCTGGTAATACCTATAAGGATCTTATTATCTGGTGCGGAATAGACCTTGCCGTCCCTGATGACAAAGAGATTGGACATGGAGCCCTCATAGAGTTTGCCCTCGTTGTCCGTTAATACGAGCTCGAAAGGAAGTCCGTGGCTGTTCTCCACCTTAAACTTCTCATTAACAGTAGTCTTATAATCGCCCCTGAATATCTTAAGGTTCGGAGTCTTACGCTCCCAGTTGAGAATGCTCGTATTGATGCCTTTTTCGAACTGCTCAGAAGAAGGTATCGTAATATCAGCCTGATGAATAAGTAATGTTTCTTTTGTAAGAACTATTCTGACAGAGCCGTCCCTGATACCGTCCAGATCGATGAAGCTGTAGCTTTCAGCCAAGATCTTGGAGGTGTCGACCGGAAAGTTCTCCAGGCCCTTAACGGAATTTACGAGTCTTTGAAGATGATCTTCAACGAATAAAAGAACACCGTCTTTTACCCTGATGGTCTCATAATAGATCCTGATATCTACTGGTTTTTGAAGTGATTCAGTCAGTTCGGAACTGACTCTGTAATACTTGCCGCAATAAAGAAAGCCTTTACCGATAAGATGTTCCATCAACGGATAAGCCATTTGAGTATGAGGTCCCCTCGAAAATATAATTGCATATTATGCCACATAAGATTGTATACATAATCAGGGCTTTTTACAAAACGGTAATAATGAAAACATGCACAAAAAATAATTCTTTATTCTTATTTGCTTTTATAAAAGCCCAAGATTAAAATTTGTGTGTTGACTTGTAAAGAACTCAAGTGTATGATATGCGAAGTTTATACAAAGTTATGCATAAATATTCATAAATCGGAGGTGCCTTATGGCAAAAGAAAAATTCTTACTGGCTTATTCAGGCGGACTTGATACTTCTATCATCATCCCGTGGCTCCTTGAGCACTATGACTGCGAAGTCGTAGCTTACTGCGGCGAGGTCGGCGTTGGTGTTGATCACGACTATCTCGAGAAGAAGGCACTTAAGTGCGGCGCTATCAAGTGCATTATCGAAGACATTTCTGAGGAATTCGTTTCTGACTTCGTCTTCCCTACTCTCAAGGCTAATGCAGTTTATGAGGGCAAGTACCTTCTCGGTACATCCATGGCACGTCCGGTCATCGCTAAGCACTTCGTTGAAGCTGCTCACGCTAACGGATGCACAACTATCGTTCACGGCTGCACCGGTAAGGGCAACGACCAGGTAAGATTCGAGCTCTCTATCAAGGCTCTTGATCCTGACATGAAGATCCTGGCTCCCTGGAGAATCTGGGACATCAAGTCTCGTGACGAAGAGATCGACTACGCTCAGGCTCGTGGAATCGACGTTCCTGTTACAAAGGAAAACAACTATTCCAAGGACGAGAACCTCTGGCACCTCTCTCACGAAGGTATGGATCTCGAAGATCCTGCAAATGAGCCTAACCTCGACAAGATCCTTGAGCTCATGGTATCTCCTGAGAAGGCACCTGATACTCCCACATATGTAACTATCAAGTTCGAGAAGGGTATCCCTGTAGAAGTTGACGGACAGAAGCTCTCTCCTGCTGACCTCCTCAGATACTGCAACAAGGTTGCTGCAGCTAACGGCGTTGGTATCGCAGACATCGTTGAGAACCGTCTCGTAGGCATGAAGAGCCGTGGCGTTTATGAGACTCCCGGCGGAACACTTCTTTTCGCTGCTCACAGAGAGCTCGAGCTCCTCACAGTTGAGCGTGACACGATCCACTACAAGGATCTCGTAGCACAGAAGTTCTCCGAACTCGTTTACTATGGTCAGTGGTTCCACCCTCTCAGAGAAGCACTCTCTGCATTCGTAGACAAGACACAGGAAGTTGTTACAGGTGAAGTTAAGATGAAGCTCTACAAGGGCAACTGCACACCTGCAGGCACAACATCACCCTTCTCTCTCTACGATCCTGAGATCGCTACTTTCGAGGCTGATGATGTTTACAACCAGGCTGATGCAGGCGGATTCATCAACTGCTTCGGTCTCCCTATGAAAGTCAACGCAAAGATGAAGCAGAAGAACGGACTTCTCTGATTCTATTAAGTGATTATTCTGGAGGGGGTCGGTCAGCCGATCCCCTCTTTTTTACTTTGATTGAGTTGCGCGTCTTTGTTTTTGGCGGCTGTTTGGTGAAATTATCGGAATGAGGCCTTTCGCAGGCGTTTTCGATAAATCAAGAAAAGAGGTAAATTATGCAGATCACATACAGGCTTATGACGATCGAAGATTACGAACAGGCATACGAGCTTTGGATCAAGTGCGGTAACGGACTTAACAACAAGGACGATTCAAGAGAAGGGATCGAAAAATACCTGAAGCGTAACCCCAGCACCTCTTTTGTTGCCGTTTGTGAGCAAAAGGTTGTTGGTGTAATATTATGTGGACACGACGGCAGGCGCGGGATCATACAGCATGCGTGTGTTTCTCCGGATCACAGACGCGAAGGAATCGGCGCCCAATTAGTAGAGCTCGCACTGAATGCGCTTGACGAAGAAGGGATCACAAAAGTCCTTCTCGTCGCTTTTAAGAAGAATGAAGGCGGAAACGCTTTCTGGGAGTCACTGGGCTTTACGCTTCGTGAAGATCTTAACTACAGAAACAAGGCTCTTACTGATCTCATCAGAATAGATCCTGATTATGTAAAGGAGTAACTTATGGCAAAGAAAATGTGGGCAGGACGCTTCGAGAAGGCTACTGACAAAGAAGTAAACGATTACAACTCTTCCCTTCCCTTTGACTGCAAGATGTACAGTCAGGACATTGAGGGTTCAATAGCTCATTCCCAGATGCTCGCAAAGCAGGGTGTCATCTCTCAAAAGGACGCTGAAGAC
This sequence comes from Clostridiales bacterium Firm_14, assembly GCA_001604135.1. Lineage (GTDB taxonomy): Bacteria > Bacillota > Clostridia > Saccharofermentanales > Saccharofermentanaceae > Saccharofermentans. Next base: position 222,874 of record LVAT01000013.1, on the reverse strand, counting down.
ATAAAGAGCGGACTTCTCTCGATCAAGGAAGACATCGAATCCGGCAAGCTTACTTTCGATTCAGATGCAGAAGACATTCATATGTTCATTGAAGAAGAGCTTACTAACCGAATCGGTGATGCCGGCAAGCGCCTTCACACCGGAAGATCAAGAAATGACCAGGTTGCTCTTGACCAGCGCCTTTATATGGTTGACGAAGCCGGCGAGATCGTTGAGCTCTTAGATGACCTGATCGATACTTTGGTTGATATCGCGAAGGCTAACACTGAGACTTACATGCCCGGTTACACTCATCTTCAGAGAGCTCAGCCCATCACATATGCTCACTATCTATCGGCTTATATCGAGATGTTCAAGCGTGATATCGACAGGATCAACGCTGCAAAGGACCGTGCTAACATCTCTCCTTTAGGTTCCGGCGCTCTTGCAGGAACAACATATCCTCTTGACCGTGAGTTCGTTGCAGAACAGCTCGGTATGAACGGCGTTACGCTCTGCTCTCTTGACGGCGTAGCTGACAGAGACTTTGCGATCGAGTTCGCATCTGCATGCTCTATCCTCATGATGCACTTATCAAGAATGAGCGAAGAGATCATCCTCTATGCTTCACAGGAATTCAAGTTCTATGAATTGGACGATGCTTATTCTACAGGCTCTTCCATGATGCCCCAGAAGAAGAATCCTGACGTTGCAGAGCTTACACGTGGTAAGACAGGACGCGTTTACGGTGACCTTATCTCATTGCTCGTAATCATGAAGGGATTGCCTCTTACATATAACAAGGATATGCAGGAGGTTCAGGAAGCAATGTTTGACTGCATCGAGACGATCAAGGCAGTTCTTCCTCCCTTCACCGGCATGATCAAGACAATGACGATCCGCAAGGACAACATGGAAGCTGCAGCTCTTGGCGGATTTACAAACGCTACTGACCTCGCAGATTATCTTGTAAAGAAAGGTCTTCCCTTCCGCGAGACTCATGCTATCTCAGGAAAGCTCGTACATTACTGCATCGAGAATAATATTTCTCTTCTTGATGTTAAGCTCGAAAAGCTTAAGGAATTCTCTCCTGCTTTCGAAGAAGATGTTTACGATGCAATCTCTTTGAAAACATGCGTTGAAGGCAGAAGCCTTACGGGCGGACCTGCACCTGATACGGTTAAGAAATACTTGGACGAACAGTAAGAAAATAATTAAGGGCTTTCGATTGAAAGCCCTCATAAATTAGGATGTTTGATTAAACGGTTACACAATAACCTTACGTGTCAAACGGAGACGGGATCTTGAATTCTGCGCAGAGGTCATCTGCGAAATCTTCGTCAGTTGTCTGGCCTCTTAAGAACAGTACTGTGTTCTTCTCAAGATAGATACCTGTGATATAACTCTTCTTTGTGTTCTTCTTCTGATTTAATAAAGTGAATCTCAAGCCCTTTTCTTCGCCTTCATCATCGGGATCGTCAATTGACTTGGAAAGTTTCTTATAGAACTTTTCAGCGTCTTTTTCGTCCTCGAAAGTGAACATAAAAAGATAATTCAGACCGTCTGAATCATAAATGAAAGCTGACGTAGCAGCGGTTACATCGTATTTTGAATACTGGTTTAGGCGGTTGAACACTTTGTTATAGATCTTCTGGGCTTCTTTGCCTTCAGAAGAGATAAATCCTTCGTTGCCCTTCTTCATCTTGCCGTAGATCTTTGTATAATCGTCAAAATCTTCACATTCTTCAAGATCCTGCTTTTCAAGGAACTGGGCCATCTTCTTGTGAGAGAGCTTTCCTGTTCCGCACCCGGTCAAACTTAACAGCATTACAAAGATCAAAGCTGTGCATAAAACATTCTTAACGTACTTCATAAAAACCTCCTTAACCCATTCTTCTCTTAATTTCAGCCTGAGCTTCATCTAAGAAGACCTGAGGATTGCATTCCTTATATTCAGCAACATAGTTATTCCAGGTCTTTTCAAAATCGCCGGTCTTAACTAATTCAGGCAGCCATTTATGCTTGCACTTACCCATGTCACTCCATGCTTTTCCTGCAGGTTCATCACCAAACAGACCATTTGACCAGCTCCAGAGTGCGAACCACGGACCTCTGTCTGACATGTCAGAACCGATCATCTCAACATAATTGTTTGCACCGTATGCCTCAAAGCACTTAGCGACAGGTTCAGGCAGAGTAGCCTTATACTCGGAACCCTGATCCCTGGGCATCATGCAGTTCTTGCCGTCTCTGCTTATGCCTCTCCACTGCGGCATGTAAGAGTATTCACATACATGTTTTGCCCTGTAAGACGGATTGTTCCACTGATCTCTCATCTCCTGAGTTCTGTAGTACATGCCTTTGTCGTCAACAAGATAATCCTCACCTTCAACACCCCAGAAGCGGAGGTCGTGGATCTCCTGTGAAAGCATGTCATTTAAGAACTTGAATGCGAGTTCCGGATTAATACAGCTTGTAGTAACACCGATTCCTGAAGCCGTATTGATAGTGTAATCAGTAGAATACCATTGATTCTTTGTGCCGGACTTCATTACCAAGCCCAAAGGAACATAATCGCAGCCGATCTCGCTCGGAACGACAGAACCCTTAGGGCCCTTCTGTTCAACGCTGAAAGAACCCATGATGGAATAACCGAAATTCCAGTAATCGTCGCACATTCCGAGAACAGCACCGGTACATAACTTCTCAATATATTTGTCGTAATTCTGGTCAGCAAATTCTGGATCTACGATGCCCTTCTGATATTCCTCGTTAAGCTTCTTGAAATAAGCCTTGGCCGTATCAGTCATGTTATAGTCAACGACTTTGGGATTATTTATGCCGCCGCTGATATCAACACCAACACAACCGTTATTGGGATATCCGTCCAGATACATCGGAGGAGCTTCAAGGCAGAAATACTTCCAGTCTTCGCAAAGGCATGTATAAGGGATTACCTTAGTGCCGTTGGGAAGCTCAGGATGCTCTTTTGCATACTTTTCGATGATCTCGAAATACTGGTCAAGTGTCTCGATCTTAGGATAACCATAAGCTTCAAGAACCCTTGCCTGGATCCAGAACGCCTGTCCTGTTGAAAGTGTCGTAGTATCTTTCTGATAGAAGCGGTCAAAGACATTTGCCCAATAGATATGACCGTCACTCTGTCTGAAGCTGTCCCATTCCTTCTCAGAATAGAGTTCCTTGATGTTCGGATATTTCTCTATATATTGATCCCAGGCAATAAGATAGTCGCCTTCATAAAGCTTCGACATCTCACTTACATCAATGAAATCAGGCAAATTACCGGAAGCCATTAAGCTGGCAACGGCCTCCTGTTCTGACTGATTACTTAACCATGCTTCAGTAACACGGACACCGGTCTCCTCCGCGATCAGTTGTCGGATCTCATTATTCGGATCAATATCCTTGCCGGCCATGCCGGTAAACATTGTAAAATCAACGATCTCGCCCGGAGGAGCATCCGTCGGTGCGGGTCCGTCGGTAACTATCGGATCTGTAGGAGTAACAACCGGTTCAGTCTCAAGGTATTCCCTTTTGGAAGCGTCAGGACTTGTTTCTCGCTCAATGCCTTTTCTTCTCTGATTCGCACAGGAACCAAGCGAAAGAAGCATTGATAAAACCATTAAAGCGGCTACGGTCTTCTGAAATCTCTTCATAATGCACCCCCTATTTCGTAATATCTAAATTATATATGACAGTTCATCCTCTTTAACGGGATAAAATCATACAAATAGCAGGAATTATTTTAGTTAAATACGATATTTAAATTAGATCTCGTTCACCTTTTTATAATCGAGTTCGTAGCAGAGAATTTCATTTCCCTTGCCGTCTACGAAGACAAAGTGCTGTTTGTCATTACCGTAGAACTTTCCGCCGATGGGATTAAGGCTGTAACAGAATGCCTTGAGCCTGAACTTAACATCCATCGAAGGCATTGAATAGACAGTGAACGCACCATCATTCAAGATTATCAGGTAAAGGTCATTTGTTAATCTGTCAGCTGCAATATATGCAGAGCCTTCACCGGAGATGATCTCTTTGAATTCCCTGTCGTATACTCTGAACTTCTTTACCGGATCGTTACCGTTGCTCTCATTATCCGCCAGAATGTATCCGTTGGAAAATTCATAAAAGAATCCGTCTTCTTTCGAGAGCTTGTTGCCGTTATTAAGGTTAATGATCTCATTTGTTGCTGATATGGAATCGTAGAACATATTGCCTTCGCCGAAATCATACCAGTCCCTGAAATACGTTCCGCCTTCCAATGCATAATCCAAAGTGTTTATGAGTTTTAAGGTCTTGTCATATACCTTTGTGTCGTGATCTCCGACAACTGCGATCCTTCCGAATGAAGTCATTACAAGATCATCCGAAGATATTGTCATTGAGTCGACCTTATTCCAATCGCCGTCATAGATCTTAAGTTCGCCGTCATTTGCGACCATATAAAGATCTCTGCTTAATCTGCCGGAATAGGCCTTGGGATCTTCTACAAGAACGCTTCCGTTCATACCGTATACTGTAATTCCCTGCCCTCTGATATCCTGCTTAACGATAACGTTACCGAAGATATTGCAAGACTCAGAGCCACCAAAACCAAATTTCTGAAGCACGTTGCCGCTCTTGATATCAACCAGGAAGGTCGAATAATAGAATTCCTTGCGGTTGATCATGACAGCGCTCTCATCATTCATATAGAGAACTGAAAGCTGTGAATCAGAAGCAGTTAAAGAAAGTTCGCCTTCATCGATTGTGACTGCTGTAGGCAGAAGGATCTCAAGATCGATATTGATCGGACAGACCCAAAGCTTGCCGTCCTCATAGATAGAACCGAAGAAGCATAACTCGTCATCATCAGTGTTCTGCGCTGCAGCTGCTCCGTCGAAAAAAAGACCTGTAAACACAGCACCGTTGGAAGATAAGAAACCGTATTTGCTGACGCCGTTCTCTGTTCTTCTTACGATATATGAATCGGAGTTCTTGTCATATGAGACGTAATCGAAAAGCGGGCCGCATATCATCTCGCCGTTAAGATCGATAAATGCATAAAGGGCTGAATCATTCTCTTTAGCCCACATATCCTCTGTATACGCAGTGATGTTAGGAATGATGCGTCCGTAGTCTTTGGGATTAAAATCAATTGCCATTGATTCGTAGTGCGGTCCGTCAGCATCCAATTGCTTTTGAATCTCAGAATCAAGCGCACTGTCAAAAGTTGTTTTGCTTGTTTCTTTCGGATTTTCCGGATTGATATTGCATCCCGTAAAAAGCGTAGCAGCCATCATTACTGTGGTTAATAACAAAGCAGTCTTTCTCATGAATAACCTCCGTGAACGGACATAATAATCCCTAAGCATTTGCTATAAATACAGTTAAGAGAATTAAAATGTTGCAGTGCTCATTATCTTTCCATAAGCCAGATCTCAGATGACTTCGGCTGCAATGTTGAACCGCCGCCAAAATCGTGGATCGTGCCTGAGATAAGCTCATTGGCCTGGCCGCAGCCTGCATCGAAATGAGCTGTATACGGATTATCATCCATGTTTATGGCAACCATTATCCTCTGGTCACCGGAATTACGCTCGAAGATGACCTGCTTATTCGTAAGGACAACGATCCTGAGACCGCCGTAATTAAGCGCATTGCTGGACTTCTTAATATCGGATAATCTCGAGATGTGATCTGTTAAGCTGTTCCATTCAGGCTTATCAAAAGATACTCTTAAAGCAGGATCACCCTCTTCTTTCCTGGCCTTCGTTCCCCACTCGGAACCGTAATAAACACAGGGGATTCCGGGCATTGTGAATACAAGAGTATAGACCAGAGGAAGATTTCTCTCATCGCTTAAGATAGAAGCAATACGGGTTACATCATGGTTATCCGCAAAAGATAAGAGATGCGCTCCCCTGCAAACAGTCCAGTCCTCAGGTCCGAAGAGTCTCATCAGAGAATGCATTATCTCGAACATGTTTGCAGAATTAAACGAAGAATAGATTCCCTTATAGCACTGATAGTTAGTAAGAGAATGCAGATGCATGTCGTTAAGCATCCTGCCGTATTCGCCGTGAAGGACTTCTCCAAGGAGGAAGAAATCATTCTTCTTAGAATCAGTAAATTCACGAAGTCTTCTTAAGAACTCGTGATCCAGGCAGTATGCGACATCAAGCCTCAATCCGTCGATATCAAAGAAATCGATCCAATAGTTGACCTTATCCAAGATGTGATCGATGACCGCAGGATTCCTAAGATTAAGTTTTACGAGATCGTAATTGCCCTCCCAGCCTTCGTACCAGAACCCGTCATTATAGTTGGAGTTGCCCTCGAAAGAGATATGGAACCAGTCCTTGTAAGGAGAATCCCAGCGCTTTTCCCGAACATCCTTAAAAGCCCAGAAGCCTCTTCCAACGTGATTGAAGACACCGTCCAAGACAACTCTGATATTCTCTTTATGAAGAGCGTCCACGACTTTTTTGAAGTCATCATTTGTACCGAGTCTAGTGTCGATAAGGCCGTAATCTCTTGTATTGTAGCCGTGAGTATCAGATTCGAATACAGGCGAGAAATAGATGGCGTTGATACCGAGTTTCTTCATGTGAGGGATCCAGTCAAGGACCTTAAGTATTCTCTTCTCGGGTTTGCCGTCATTCTCAAATGGTGCTCCGCAGAAACCCAAAGGATATATCTGATAGAACACTGCCTCTTCATACCACATTTAAACTGTTCCTTCTTTCTTTTCTTTGGCCTTTAATCTTGCACAGGTAATAAGTCCGCCAAGTCCCATCAGAAAAATAACAGCAACAACAAGGATGCCGATGTACTTTTCGATCTGCGAAATAAGAACAGAAAGATCACCGATCTCTCTGTGAGATAATGCCCATTCAAGGGCGAGACTTGATACAAGGGCATCAGTTATGCCGATCTTTCTTAATGACAATGCCGTAAGAGATCTTGACTTGTGAGCCCTAAAGAGATTTATAACGGCCAAAGACACTTTATAGATTACATAGATTCCGAAAAGATATATCAGGAAGCCTGCATAGTTGTGAAGCACATTGAACCTGACTATCACAAACATATTGAATGCGATAACCGCGTCTAGGAAGATGAGTTTCCAGGAAAACTTCCTGTAATTATTTCTCTCGCTGAATTTCTTGTTCTTCTTAAACACAGCTCCTCTTCCTGCTCTGTAAAGCACATTGATGCGTATACAGAAAAGCAGGAATGTATATACCGACATCATAAAGAGCCAGTACGACATGAAGATGATCGACATCGCGAAGAGAAAACCGGAATACGAGATGTCGAAGACAGCCGAAGGCAAAGTCAGAGCGACAGTCGTACGCTTATAGTCAGTAACATATTCCCAAAAACGCTTGGTCTTGGTCTTCTTGACTTCAGGATTAGCCTCACCGGCTTCTGCAACCGGTAATTCCTGACTTTCCGTAATGACCGGCTTCTCCTTTTTCATAGGCTATCAGTTACGCATTGAATGGATAGGAGCAGGGATCCTTCCGCCTCTGTGGATGAAGTCAGCGCATGAAGCTCTGTTGACATCCATGATCGGCGCAGTTCCGAGGAGTCCGCCGAACTCAACACTGTCACCTACCGTCTTACCCGGTACGGGAATGAGTCTTACTGCAGTAGTCTTGTTATTAAACGTACCTAAAGCCATCTCATCTGCGATGATGCCTGAGATAGTCTCAGCTGTCGTATCACCGGGAATGGCGATCATATCAAGACCTACTGAGCATACGCATGTCATAGCTTCGAGCTTCTCGAGCTTTAAGGAACCGGATCTTGCCGCAGCGATCATTCCTTCATCTTCAGATACCGGAATGAAAGCTCCGGAGAGGCCGCCTACATAAGAAGACGCCATGATGCCGCCCTTCTTTACAGCGTCATTGAGCATAGCAAGAGCAGCCGTTGTGCCCCATGTACCGCATGTCTCAAGACCGAATTCTTCCAAAAGCCTTGCTACGGAGTCACCTACTGCAGGTGTCGGAGCAAGAGACAAGTCAATGATTCCGAAAGGAACTTTAAGTCTCTCAGATGCTTCCCTGGCAACGAGCTCACCGACACGCGTGATCTTAAATGCAGCTTTCTTAATAGTCTCAGCTACGACGCCCAGGTCCTTGCCTTTAACGCCTTCTAACGCGTGCTTAACGACGCCGGGACCGGAAATACCGACATTGATAACGCATTCAGGCTCGCCGGGTCCTAAGAAAGCACCGGCCATGAACGGATTATCCTCAGGCGCATTAGCGAAAACAACGAGCTTTGCGCAGCCAAGAGCACCCTTGTCCTTGGTAGCTTCAGCAGTCTTCTTGATGATGACGCCCATGTCTCTTACGGCATCCATGTTGATACCGGTCCTTGTGGACGCCAGGTTAATGCTGGAGCAGACAAATTCAGTTGAAGCGAGCGCTTCAGGAATGGAATTGATCAATACCTTATCGGAATTCGTATAGCCCTTCTGTACAAGAGCCGAGAAACCGCCGATGAAGTTAACTCCGCAAGTCCTTGCCGCCTTGTCCAGAACCTTTGCAAAAGGAGTGTAATCAGATGCTCCGCATGCAGCGGCTACAATAGATATAGGTGTTACGGAAATTCTCTTGTGAATGATCGGAATTCCGTACTTCTTGCTGATAAGTTCGCCCGTCTCAACGAGCTTTCCCGCATATCTGCAGATCTTGTCGTAGATCCTGTTGCATGATTCTTCAACAGTGGGAGCAGCGCAGTCCATAAGCGAGATACCCATAGTGATCGTACGGATATCCAGATGCTGGCTGTTGAACATCTGCATCGTTTCGATTATTTCGTGTTCGTTAATCATAATAGCCTCGCTAAATTCCGAATATCAGATGGTGTGCATGGCGTTGAAAAGGCCTGTGTGCTGGATCGTGATCTGTACGCCAAGCTTCTTACCAAGTTCTGAAAGTTTGTCTGAGATATCGGATTCTTCGATAACCAGATCCTTAAGGTCAACCATCATGACCATTGTGAAGATATCATCAAGGATCGTCTGGGAAATGTCATTGATGTTAATGCCGTAATCTGCAAGAAGTCTTGAAACATCAGCGATAATGCCGACTCTGTCCTTGCCCAAAACTGTTACTACGGCTGTGTTCTTCTCACTGTTCATATTTATTCCTCCCAAAGCTTTCTTTATCTATCGATATAATAACTCGAAAATACCGAAATTAAAGCGCCAATCATTTATCGAGCAAAGAAACGGCAAGTTTATTGGCGCATTTTATACCGTCTATCGCAGAAGACATAATGCCTCCGGCATATCCGGCTCCTTCTCCACACGGGAAAATGCCCTTAACCGTCGTACTCTGATAAGTCTCGGGATCTCTAACGATCCTTACAGGAGAAGAACTCCTGGCTTCGACCGCGGTAAGAACGCTGTCCGGATCATCAAATCCCTTGATCCTCCTGCCCATGATCCCTACGCCGTCCTTGATGGTCTCTAAAATGGCCTCCGGGAACACTTCAGACAGATCAGAACATGTTACACCCGGCATGAATGAAGGCTTGACCTTGCCGAATTCAGTGGTCTTCTGACCTTTTATGAGATCACCATATCTTACGGAAGGCGCCCTACCTGTCGAACCGCCGGCCAAAAATGCCTTATGTTCCAGCTCTTCCTGGAATCTTATGCCGTCAAGAACGCCGTCACCGTAATCATTAAGATCAACAGGAACAAGGATCGCGCTGTTGGAATTCGTGTTATTTCTGGCGCGGAGGCTCATTCCGTTAGTGCATACGCTGTTCTCATCAGACTGCGCGGCAACAACTTCGCCGCCCGGGCACATGCAGAATGTATAGAGCTTTCTACCGGTCTTGGTATCACACGAAAGCTTATAGATAGCAGGCGTTATGTCTGAAGAATAATCAGAATCAAATCCGTATTGAGAGGTATCGATATCTTTCTTAAGATGCTCGATGCGGACGCCGACGGAAAAAGGCTTTGACTGCATTTCTATGCCGAGCCTGTTCAAGGCTCTGAAAGTATCTCTGCTTGAATGCCCGATGGCTAAGATCAAGCGGTCTGTCTGAATCTCATAAGTGCAGGTAGAATCAGCAACTGTAATGGTCTTAAGTGCGCCCTTTTCTGTCTTGCAGCCCAGAAAAGTCGTGTTAAATCTGACTTCGCCGCCAAGTGAGATTATCTCTTCCCTGACGCCCGTAACGACTTTTCTCAGACGGTCTGTACCGATATGGGGATGAGCGTCGTAAAGGATGTCGGAAGGCGCACCGTGGGCGATCATGGACCTTAAGACATAATCCTTAAGGCCGGAACTGATTCCTGAATAGAGCTTGCCGTCAGAAAAGGTTCCGGCTCCTCCCTCTCCAAACTGAATGTTGGAATTGGGTTTGATCTTCGCCCTGCCCTGCTTGAAATCCTCAGTATCAGCGATACGCCGGGACATTTCCGGCCCTCTCTCAAGTACGATGGGTCTTAGTCCGTATTTTGCAAGGATAAGTGCAGCATATAGTCCGGCAGGACCCGTGCCTACGACAACAGGCCGCTTATATTCCTTTTCGCCTTCAAAATCCGACAGATAAGGCATGGCATTTGCAACAGAGTCCTTTTCGAGAATGTCTCTTGCTTCGGGAGTTATGAAGTCAAACCTGTAATTGATAACGACCTTTCCGTGCCTGGCGTCGATGAATTTCTTGGAAATATCCAATATGCAATTGCCTTCTTCCAAGTCTTCAAGGCCCTTGCGCATTGCTTTATTACCTGATCTCTTTATTTGTCCGATGATTAGAACCGAATCAGGTATCTTGTTTACTGCTATATCTTTATTGACTCTTGGGACAACTCTTATCTCAAACATTTTGAGATATTCCTTCCGCTGCAAGAGCTGCAGAAGTCCAGGCCCACTGCAGATTGTAACCGCCGCAGATGCCGTTAACGTTTACAGCCTCGCCAATGATATAAAGGCCGTTGCAGTACTTTACCTGCATGTTGTCGTCAAGTTTGGAGAGCTTGAATCCGCCTGAGGATACCTGAGCCTTGTCTTCTCCGCCGTAACCTGTGATCTTGATAGGGAAAGCACACAGGAGATTAGTTAATTCGACAAGCTTGGCATCGTCCAGATCCCTTAAAGTCATCTTGTCAGCCTTAAGCCCCATCTTCTTCATAACGAAATCAGTAACATTTCTGAGGAGCATGCCGGATAAGGCATCCGCGCAGTTTCTGTGGGGATACATCTGTCTTCTGATGTAGATCATCTGCAAGATCTCGCCGCCTGTCTTGCCGGTAAGATTCAAGACTGCCTTTATGCCCTCGTCGCCCTCTTCGAAAAGTCTAACAACGGCATCGGATACATCCATTACGCAGATTCCGGAGATGCCGCCTTCTTTGGTAAAAAGGATCTCGCCTTCAGATCTTGCCTTGATATTTCCGTCGCCGCCGACGATCTTAACATCGCCTCTGCACTTAATTCCGGCCATACCCTTAATGCCGGGCATGTTAGCTGTAAGCGAAGTGAGAGCAGGTCTGAACGGGACAAAGCAGGTCTTATCAGTAAGGCCTTCGACGAGCTTTAAGACATCACCGGTAGAACCCGTAGAAGGATATGTGATGCCGCCAGTTGCAATGACGAGTTTCTTTGTTATGTATGTCTTGCCGCTGTCAGTCTTAAGCTCATAGATATTGTCGATCTTTTTGATCTCTTCAACGCGCTCTTTCAAGACAGTCTCAACGTTATTGTCGGCAAGATAGAATCTCAAAGCATCGACAACAGTAGAGCTCTTAAATGTTGAAGGATAAACGAGAGTTCCTTTCTGCTCCAGAACGACGCCCAATACATTCTCATAGAAATAGCTGGTATCTGTCTCACCGTATCTGTCAAAACAGGATGCGAGCCTTACAGCATCATCCGTATTGTATTTAGTAAGATCGATCTCGGTATTAGTAAGATTGCATCTGCCGCTGCCGGTCAGCGCAAGCTTATTTCCTACGCGGCTTCCGCCTTCCAGGATCAGGATCTTCTTACCCGAATAAAAGGCAGTCCTTGCGAGCTGCGCAGCACAATAAAGGCCTGCTGCGCCGCCACCTACAATCAAACAATCGTAAACTGTACTCTTCATAAGCTATTATCCCCTTTTCGCCAATTCAAGAGTTCTTTGAAACTTGCTTTTATCTAATGGAACGCAGACAAACTCAGACTTGATCCGTTCGGTAAGATCCATCAGATCGTCTTCGCCGCCATCGATTAATTCGAGCTCAAGCTCGCATATATCTTCAGATTCGCTCTTATCGGAGTTATAGATAACGCCGCTGTCAAAGCATGCCTCTATCCTGCTTCCGAAATAATCCAATTCATAAATGGTCCTCTCGAAAGAATTAAAACAGAGGAGCTTAAGATCTGATGTCGTAACGTCCTCGAAAACCTCATCAAGAAGCTCAACCGGATCGCCGTCAGAAGGCACGTTCTTCTTAAATTCTTCGATGGAGAAGTCACCATCAAGTCTGACATTCCATTCGTAACGCTTGTGCAGACCTGAAGCTGCACCGCCGCCGTATTTGACAGTGCCTTCGATATAAGATGCTTCTCCGCTTACGATCCTTTTCCTTACTGAACCATAACGGTTTAAGATCTTCATGTCGGGAGTATCAAGGTAATAGTTCTCGAGCGCCATGGACTTGGGACCGCCACCTGTCATAAACTCCGAGAAAAGTTCCGAAGCTGCAACGCTTAAGAGGCTGTCGAAATTATTAAAGCTGAGCTTGACTTCAGTTTCCATATGAACACCTTAATTGATCGTATGAACACCGCTCGCAGATACTACGCAGAGCTTATTGCCGGAGATGAAGTTCATTCTGATGATATCCTCATCGACTGAATAGTCGTTGGTGATTACGCCGTTCGAGTTGATAATGAAGACTCTCTTATCAACGCTTATCGCATAGCTGGTCTTGTTCTGCGCAACGCAGATGATGTTCGTTCCGATATTGGAGTTATAAAGGATCGCGTCTTTGGAATCGATGACAGCAAGCTTATTTAACTGGCTTATACCGTCGGAATAGGTAACGAAAAGGTTCCCGTTTACGGTCTTTACATAGCTGATCGCAGAGAAATCGTAATTCATCTTTGCGAGGTTGTTATCCTTGACCTCATACAAAGAATTGGAAGTAAAGCAGCAAAGCTTATTTCCGACATAGCAGATCGAAGCGAATATGACGCTGTCATCCGTCGTATAGACAGCATTATCAAATACTTCATAGACCTTGTCGTTCTTATAGATCGAGAAAACTCTGATATAAGGAACGATAACGGCACCACTCGTGTTGATCGTGGATACGGCAAGGAGCGATGAATCGCCGTTAAATGCGCAGCAGATCGGGAAACCTGAGTTATATGATGTCCATACGGCAAGCTGGTTTCCTGAATTGTCGAATAGCGTAACGTCGCCATAAGAATCCTCGCCGCCTGTGATTACAGCGATAAATCCCGCATCCGACATCTGAACGGACTTAATGGGATTTGCCATCGGCTTGCTGTACCATACGCCGTCCTTATCAAGCACCGTAAAGCTGTAACCGTCACGGTCAAAGACAGTAACCGTATCACCGAAGATCACGCACTGGGGGTTCTGGTATGAGACCATCGTGGAAAATATCTCATTACCGGTAAGGTTAAGATATGCGATACGCTCTGAAGTGACCTTGATACAGCCGTCTCCATACGGATAGAGTTTCTGTGCTTCAGAATACTCGCATTCGAAACCGCCCTGAGCCGAGAGCTTGATCTGTGCGTCTGCACCGGCAAGCGATTCGATCTTCTTGGACACAACAAAGATCAGCGCAATGCTGATGATGAGAACAAGCGAGAAGATCATTACTGCGATCGTCAGTGCTTTTCTTATCGCAGCCTGAGATACGCTTCCGTTATTTTTCTTCGCGGCAGGCTTATTTGTTGTTTTCTTTTTTGCTTTAACCTTTTCTTTGTTATCCATTTCCCTATTCATCACTTTGCAAATCGTAAATTCCGTTCATGTTTTCTGAAATAGCCAGGTTCAAAAGCTCGTAAGCTCTCCAATAACCATAGCTGTATGTATCCGTGCCGCCATCATTGAATATCTCTGTGGCGTACACATAGAAGTTCATGTATTCCCCGTCTTTAAAAACGTAGTATGTGTCGAGATCTCTTCTGTAGAACTCGTATACGGTAGTTGAATAACTCTTATCGATAAAAGTAAGCGAGAGCTCTGCCGCAGAAGAAGGCTTTGCCTTATCGGCAATCTCAATACCTCCGATCTTAATGCACGCTATGCTCTCGAAAAGAAGCGAGCAGTAAGATCTGCCGGAAGAGTCTGATATCTTGGCATTTCTGCCGTCAAGAGTAACAACGGAATTATCTGATATTATGCTGTCACTGTCAGAAACCTGAATCTCGAACTTAAAAGACTTACTGCCATAAACGCCTGTTATTGAAGAGATATTCTTCGCATAGCAATAACAGATATAAGGATCGATCAGAACAGTATCCTGAAGATTTATGCCTTCAATCTGACTCTCATACAGGGAAAAGATCCTGTTTACGTTCTTAATATATCCGTAGCAGTAATCATCAACGACTTTGCTGAAATAAACCTCGTCTTTCGAGCCGTCCACATGAGTAAAAGAAAAGCTGTAAACGGGTTTATCCAAACCGTATTTTGACAGATCAGCAAGATTATTAGAGACAAACTCGGAAATAGTGAGGGTAGCAACAGAATCGATCATATTGCCGAAGTAACCGCTTGCATTGTGTTTTACGGGAGAATAAATCTCAAAATCCGCTATGCCTGAACCGTTTTTCTTAACATAAGCATCGAGCGCAAGGCCGTCAGTCTTCCTGTCAAAATGGACAGATTTCACATCACTATAATCAATGTTCAGAGCGAACGCTTCAAGGAAATCAATAAATGTTTTCTCTGCAAGCGAGAGCTTCATTGAATTAACGCAATATATCTCAGATGCTCCCTGAAAGCACATATAACAATACATACCATCAGGCGATATATTGCCTAAACAAACAGTTGTTGTATTGCCGTCTCTTTTCGAGATCGTAATCTTATAGCATGGATCATCCAGACCGTATTCAGAATAATCAGCTGTCGTTGAAGCCGTTACACTGCTGACGTAATAGATCAGGCCGCCGACATAATCAGCAAGTTTTTCCTGGGAATAAGTCTCACCTGCATCAACATCACTGCCCTTTAACTCATAGATGATCTCCCCTGTACTGCCGGAAGCGCAGGATACAACAGTCTCACTGTTTTTCGCTTTGTTATATACGGAAACCGAAGAGATATCTGCGGCTGAAAGATTCAAGACCTCTACTTCAGTATCGGCCGGTGAATTATTTGCATTTTTATTTCGGAAGCTTTCAACAGAAAAATAAATGACTGCAAAAACAATCATTGCAAAGAGTACTATTGCCGGAACAATAAGATTCTTTACGGTCTTCATATCAAAGGTTCTTCCTCTTTGTATAAACAATGACAGCCAGAGCTACAAAGGCGACAGGAACAACGATCATGAAAGCGACAAGAACAGCTGTTGCCGAAGAACTTGTGGCATGTGCGGTTTTGATCGAGAAATCGTCGACGTTCTTAGTGGCAATATTCAAAACATTTAACTGCTTTGAACTTGTGAGATCCCTTACACAGGACTTAAGGAAATCAACATTGGAATCGTTAAGGCCGTATGAGGAAATATATTCATCAGACGTAAAGTTAAGCGTACCGAAAATGTATGCGGCAGAACCCGTTTCTTCATTTTCAGTAAGAACAGCTACATTAAACTGCTTGTTCTCAACCAGGCTGTTTTCAATGGCATTACCGGTCTTATCGATATCATATGTTGAAGCATTAGGGCTCGTTACAAGTACAGGATAGATCTTATAAGCCGATTCAGGATTGCTTATGGCCCTTACAGATCTGGCATTTGTGCTGTGCAGGAGTGAGATATTCGAGAAATCCTTAAATGCATCAGTAATGATGACTGCAGAATCCTGAGAATAACCATTTAACTGATATCCGGGATTATTCTCAGAGATAAGAGCAGGATCGATATTTACATTCATCTGGTTAAGGAGCTTATTAAGTCTCTCAAAACCGTCAGAAACGTTCTTCATGCTGAAATTGATGGAAACCAAAAGCTTTCCGCCGTTCTTAACATATTCGGTCAAAGCAACATAGACCTTCTCGGGAATGTCGCTATTGGGACCATTTAAGATCAAAAGATCGCAGTCTTCAGGTACTGCGAAGTTATCGGATACAGGGATCTCTCCGCAGTCGAAAGACATTGATTCTAAGATCTGTTTGAGATAAACGCTGCCGTCCTCTTTAAGGCCGGTAACAAAGTATGCTTTGCAGGAAAATCCTTGAGTAAGTGTGTTCATCGTATTCGTGAAGACATACTCAGTATTGTTGCCTGTTACAAGATAATCACCGGTCTGGTAAAAATATTCGACATTGAATGAATAACAGTCGATCGGCGAAATGACCTTGATCTTTCCGTTATACTCAACAACCAGTGAATCAGTGTGCGAAGAAAGGTCATGCGCATTCGAAGGATCAAGTTCTGAGATGATCGTAGGATGTGTCAACGGATTAATAAATTCAACAGACACCTTGCCGTCAGACTTACGTACATAATCATCAAGCAAAGGCAGGATATACTGATACGGAGTGCCGGATACATTATCGGGACGGTCAAAAAGACCGATTACCCTGATCTTTGTATCAGCAGGCAGCGAATCCAGATAATCCTCTGTCTCCTTGGAGATCGAGTTCTGATTATAATCAGAGAAATCGAAAGTCAGAGCCTTGCCGAAGATCCTGTCCAAAAGGAAATTTACAACTAAAACAATGCACACAAGCAGGATAACAGAACCGATGGAATACTGTTTCAGCTTGAGAGAGCGGATATCCTGATGCTTTTTATTTTCGCTATTTATCGTCTTGTCCATATTATCAACACCCCTCAATCAAGCCTGGCTCCAGCGCTTCTTTTCGAGGATCCTGAACGTAAAGTAAAGGAACAGTAAGCCTATCGAAAAGAGGAAAAACAAAGCCGAAACCGAGAATAAGCCAAGACGGAAATCCTTTGTCTTCTCAAAAGGATCCAGCCAGCTGATCGCACTGTTGAAAGCTCTGCCGACAGTCTCTGCGCTCTTGATCTTCATGATCCCGAGGATAGAAATGACCGCAGTGCCAACGTATTGAGCTATAGTGCTCAATAACTGCGAGATCAGGATGAAGATAAACGCTACAATTGCGGAAATGATCTGGTTATCAGTGATCGCAGATGCGAACAGACCGATCGAGATAAACATGAATGCCATAAAGAAGAAAACTATTACGGCACCTACTGATCCGACGCCGAACTTACCGCCGCAGATCAAAGTAACGATTATGTGGATGATAACGTTGACAAACATGACAGCATATAAAGCGAAAGCTGCCAATGCCTTGCCGATTACAACGTTAAAGAGACTTACAGGCGTTGTGTAATACAAGATGTCTGTGCCTCTCTTCTTATCTTCTGAAAGAAGTCCCATCGTGATGATAGGAACGATGATAACGAAGAATGATCTGAGCGAGATTACTTCACTTGCGATGTCTACGGAACCGGAAGCGAACTGGGAATAAAAGATAAAGCCTGAAAGGAATGAGAACAAAGCAATTGCAACATAACCTACAGGTGAACGGAAATAAGATAAGAATTCCCTCTTGAAAAAAGCCGTCATGATTTAACGCCTCCTTTTCCGGAAGTAATGTTCAAGAATATCTCTTCAAGTGACGGATCGAGCGATCTGAGCTCTAAGATTGGCCAGCCTTCCCTTGCCATCAGGTTGAATATTGCGATCCTCGTCTCAGCTGTATCGTTTGCGGGAATCGTGATCTCCATCTGTGAGAACTTGTTGTTAGCAACACGTGAGATCGCTGAACTGACGCCCTTCACCGTTCTTATCTTTGCAACGGCATCATTGACAGGACCTATAAATGTAAGAAGTACCTTCGACTGTCCGGACAATCTCTTGGAAAGGTCAGTGATCGTATCGATGGCTGCGATCTTTCCTCTGTTTATGATTACTACCCTGTCTGCGATCTCCTGAATTTCTGAAAGAATGTGAGAACTGATGATGACCGAGTGATTCTTCGAAAGTGCTTTTATGAGCCTTCTGATCTCAATGATCTGACTCGGGTCAAGACCGACAGTGGGCTCATCAAGAATCAGGATGGAAGGATTACCGACCAATGCCTGTGCAATACCGACTCTCTGCTTATATCCCTTGGAGAGATTCCCGATGAGTCTGTAATAGACATCGGAGATCTTGACCATTGCAACGATGCTCTCAAGCTGGCTCTTACGCTTTTCCTTAGCTACGCCCTTAAGATCGCAGATAAAGTTCAGATAATCCTTTACGGTCATATCATTATAGAGAGGCGGATTCTCAGGGAGATAGCCGATCTCTTTCTTGGCAAGTTCAGGTTCCTCAAGGATATCGTGGCCGTTTACCTTAACTGTTCCGGATGTTGAAGAAAGATATCCGGTAATGATGTTCATAGTTGTGGTCTTGCCGGCACCATTAGGACCCAGAAAACCGAGGACTTCACCGTCATTGACTGTGAACGAGATACCTTTTACGGCTTTTTTGTCGCCATATCTCTTCACAAGATTATTAATCTCGATCATTGCTACCTCCAGAAAGTCTGATACAACTCTCTATTATAACAAAGTAAGAAAAACAAAAAAGCGTAAAAAGGAGCAAAAAAGCAAAAGTTATTGAGAACTCAGGCGTTTCTCATGGTCATTTCAACGGCAAAAACCTTCGTATCGATGTTTTTGTAGCCGAAAACAGTAACCTTGTCCTCATTTTTGGATATAAACAGCTCGACCTTCTCCCCTGCCTTAACTTCACTGTTATAGTTGATCACGAGGTCTTCGATCTTCGTGACGTCATAACCGCACTTAAACAGGGCATCATAAGCCCATGCGGTATAACGTGAATTATTGACATGCCTGTTACGGTCGAGCTCGTTATAATCAGCATATTTGATAATTACAGGCTTTTCGATATCACCTGCAATCTCATTACGTTCCGGGAAACGGATCTTAGGAGCTTTCTCATCAAATACAAGAACAGGATTCTGAACGACCGGGAGAGGCAATTCGGACCTTTTCTGCGGAATTACCGGCCTGTGGGTATTCCAGTCTGCAAGGATCCATACAGATGTTGCCTTGCCTATCTGCCTGTTATCTGAGCTAAAGATCTCAAATTCACGGCCGAAATAGAACTTATCGATATAACTGCCCCATGTCCTGATCTTGAAAGTGTCATGCCAGGAAGGAAGCTCGGTAAACTGAAGCCTCATCTTAAGGATTATCCAGCAGATCTCATTTTCCTTAAGGAAATCAGTGCCGAATCCCATCGCATTGGAGCCCCTCTCCGCAGCTTCCTGAAGATCGCCTATCAATGTGGAGCAGTACAATTTATCGCCTATGCCGCATTCAGTCGCCTTGCAATAGACTTCCATATCCGTATATGTTAGAAATTCAGACATTTTCTTCTTCCTTAGTTGCCTTCTTAGGCAGCTTATTCATGGGGATGGTATTCCTCGGATTATATCTTCTGAACACCTGGTACATCTCATCCTTATAGTGGAAAACGACCATTATGGAGGCGCCTTCCTGAGTAACAAGGAAATACCAGTATGTATCTTCGATATCGAAATTCTTGAAATCGGTCATCCTGACCACATAGTAGGCATTTGCCCTGTCTGATTCAAACCTGTCAGAAGTAACAGGTCCGATATAATCGCAATCCTTGATTGAAAAGCTTATAAGGTCATCACGCTTGTTATCGCCGTTGATGACAGCACAGTCTACAAGGTCATTGGACATCTCTATCTCATAGATCTTCTTTTCGCGCTTGATGAGGATAACAACACCCGCAACAATGCCAAATGAAATGATACCCGTGATAAACCAGGCATTATATCCCAATGAGAGTGGAATGAAATTAACGAAGAAAACCGTGATAATGCAGGCCGTAATAAGGAAGGTGTTGAATATAACCTCTGTAAAGCCTGTCTTGCGCGTAACGCTTGTCTCAATAAAACTGTCCTGTAGCATGATTCACCTCAAACAGAGTAATTATACACAACTGGGAGATTTTAGTAAAAAGATAAATCGGTAAGGCTGTTCATCGCATAGATCATGGACGGAAACTGAGACGGTTTTGGCTAAATTCGTCCCAATCTTCGTCTATCAGAGGCCTCATGGACGATTTTAGAGACGGTTTTATTCATTTCTGTCTCATTTTGCGTCCATAGAAAACCGGCAAACAGAAAATCTACAAAAAAGAACCGCCCCAACCCGGAGCGGTCCAAAAAATTAATACTTCTGTAAGTGAGCAATATAATTTTCGCGAGCTTCTGCACAAGCGTAGCGCGGAAGCCCCGCTCGCGAAAATTAGTATTGCGAACGATTAATACATCGGCTGCTGAGGCATAGCAGGTGCTTCCTTCTCAGGAATATCTGTTACTACAGCTTCTGTTGTAAGTACTGTGGAAGATACGGATGCGGCATTCTGGAGAGCAGAACGTGTAACCTTTGCAGGGTCAACGATACCTGCTTCGAACATGTCGACATACTTGTCGTTCAGAGCATCGTAACCTGTGCCGGGTGTGGAATTCTTGATCTTCTCGCAGATAACGCTTCCGTCAAGGCCGGCATTTGCAGCGATCTGGCGTACAGGCTCTTCAAGAGCACGGAGAACGATCTTAACGCCTGTCTTTACATCGCCTTCTGTCTCATCAAGGAGCTTTGCGATTGCAGGAAGAGCGTTAACATATGCTGTTCCGCCGCCAGGAACGATACCTTCTTCAACTGCAGCTTTTGTAGCATTGAGGGCATCCTCAATACGGAGCTTTCTTTCCTTCATCTCTGTCTCTGTGGCAGCACCAACCTTAATAACTGCAACACCGCCGGAAAGCTTAGCAAGACGCTCCTGGAGCTTTTCACGATCATAATCGGACTTTGTCTCTTCGATCTGAGCCTTGATCTGGGCAACACGGGACTTAACTGCACCCTCTTCACCCTCACCGTCTACGATGATGGTGTTGTCCTTATTTACCTTAACCTGGTGAGCACGGCCGAGCTGGTCGAGTGTTGTATCCTTGAGCTCTAAGCCGAGATCAGATGTGATTACCTGGCCGCCTGTAAGGATAGCGATATCTTCGAGCATAGCCTTTCTTCTGTCGCCGAAGCCAGGTGCCTTAACACCAACGCATGTGAATACGCCTCTGAGCTTGTTAACGATGAGTGTTGCAAGAGCGTCACCCTCGATGTCTTCAGCGATGATAACGAGCTGCTTGCCGGACTGAGCGAGAGGCTCGATTACAGGAAGGATATCCTGAATGTTGGAGATCTTCTTGTCTGTGATAAGGATGTAAGGCTCGTCGAAAACAGTCTCCATCTTATCTGTATCTGTTGCCATGTAAGGTGAGATATAACCTCTGTCGAACTGCATACCTTCAACAACAGAGAGCTCTGTGAGCATTGACTTGCTCTCTTCAACAGTGATAACGCCGTCAGCTGTAACCTTTTCCATAGCTTCAGCGATCATCTTGCCGACTTCCTCGTCACCGGCGGAGATTGCAGCAACACGTGCGATATCCTTGGAACCGTCAACCTGCTTAGCCTTGCCTAAGATCTCGGAAACTGCTGTATCTACAGCCTTGGCGATACCCTTTCTCAGGATGATCGGGTTAGCGCCTGCTGCAACGTTCTTCATGCCTTCACGGATGATAGCCTGAGCCAGGAGCGTAGCCGTTGTGGTACCGTCACCTGCAACGTCATTTGTCTTGGATGCAACTTCCTTAACGAGCTGAGCACCTGCGTTCTCATAACGGTCTTCAAGCTCGATCTCTTTTGCGATCGTAACACCGTCATTTGTGATGAGAGGTGCGCCGTACTTCTTGTCGAGTACTACGTTTCTACCCTTAGGTCCCAAAGTAACCTTAACTGTATTGGCTACCTTATTTACGCCTGCTTCTAAGGACTTTCTTGCGTCCTCAGCGTACTTAATGTCTTTTGCCATATATATTCGCCTCCATATTTATTATCAATCTTCAACGATAGCAGCGATGTCGTCCTGACGAACGATAATGTATTCCTCACCGTCGAGCTTTACGTTTGTGCCGGCATAGTCACGGATGATGACCTTCTGGCCAACCTGAACTTCCATCTTTATCTCATTGCCGTCTACGATTCCGCCGGGACCGACTGCGATGATCTCTGCGATCTGAGGCTTCTGCTGAGCACCTGAGGACAGGATAATGCCGCTCTTTGTTGTCTCTTCAGCCTGAAGTTTCTTTACTACTACCTTATCTGCTAAGGGCTTAATTGTCATAAAAAAGACCTCCAATACAATGAAATTGCGGTTAGCACTCTTAACCCTTAAGTGCTAACCACAACAAAATATAATTCTTTAAACCGAGACTGTCAATACGAAAATCAAAAAAAGTCAAAAACTCTAATGAATGAGTTTTTCGAGAGGTATATCAGTCTTACAATCACTTAATTCCGGTGCTTTAGGCGGAATTTTCACAGGATCGAAATCATACTTCTTGCCATAGAAGAATTGCTGAATATAAGGGATCATTGCGTTCCAGTTGACACGCATACTCCACTCGCCGCCGTATGTACCCTGGTTAAGGCATCCGTCGATCGGAAGCTGGATGTACTGCATCTCGGCCTTCTTAAGCGAAGGAAGGAAGTCGAATGCGTATTTCTCGATATCTTTCTTATCGATATTGGTAACGATGGAACCGAGAACGTCATCCATGCAGGCGAGCTTTTTGGTAGCCGACAGCTTCATATACTGGGTCATGAGGCTTCTTAATACTTCGATCTGTCTTTCCATACGCTCGTAGTCGCCGTTACCTACATATCTGACTCTCGCGTAAGCTACTGCCTGGGTACCGTTAAGCCAGGTGCCGTCACCGGTATCGGTGATCAGGGCAGCGCTCTTGGAAAGCTCGCGGATATACTGGTTTGCGACCTTCTTCTCACCTGAAGTCATGTTTACGTATACGCCGCCAACGGCGTCGATTATCTGAGCCATGTTGCTGAAGTTAACATATGCATAGCCGTCGATCTTGATCCTTAAACAACTTTCGACAGTTGCCTGAAGAAGAGCAGGTCCGCCGTAAGACATCGCCGCATTGATCTTATGGGGCTTTGAATAGCCCGGGAAATAAGCATACGAGTCTCTTGCAATCGACACGAGCTTGATGGTTCCCTTGTTGGAATCAACTGACATTACAACGATGACATCTGATCTGTCGCCCTTACCGTCGCTGCTGTATTTCTTGGATCTGCTGTCGATACCTATAAGAAGGAAATTCTTGATCGGCTCATCCTGGAACACACTAAACTGCGTGCTTTCAGTCAGATCGCCCAACAAAACGGTATCACCGTATTCATCAATGATCGTAGCAACTTCATCGGGCGAAGATGTCTCATAAGTAATCTGGTTTAAGAGATAATCCTTGTACCAGACACCGAAGAGAGCAAGTCCTATGACAACACCTAAGAG
Source organism: Clostridiales bacterium Firm_14 (assembly GCA_001604135.1). Taxonomy (GTDB): domain Bacteria; phylum Bacillota; class Clostridia; order Saccharofermentanales; family Saccharofermentanaceae; genus Saccharofermentans. Next base: position 199,259 of record LVAT01000013.1, on the reverse strand, counting down.
CGCAGCCAATGTACCGAAGATCAGACGAAGTTTTAAGTGGTTAAGTTTTTTGACTTTACGCTTAGCCTTGGAAGCTCTCTTGGTTACGTCCTTCGAAAAACCGTAGTAAGAAGCCTCTTCGTCAGAATGATTCTTTACACTTCTGTTTCTGTTATCCATAAATCTCCTAAAAATGAACCCTTAGTCCTTAAGACCTTCCGGATTCATAGTCTGCCACTTCCAGCAGGATGAGCACATCTCATCAATTCCGTACTTAGCCTTAAAGCCAAGCACTTCTTCTGCTTTCTTAGTGGATGCATAGCAGACTGCAATATCGCCGGGTCTTCTGGGACCGATCTTGTGATTGATCTCGTGACCGCATGCTTTCTCAAATGCGTTAACAGCTTCGATTACTGATGTACCCTTGCCGGTACCGATATTAAAGATGCTTACGGATTCATCAGTCTTCTCGAGATAACGGATGGCCTTGACGTGACCGTCAGCAAGGTCAACTACGTGAATGTAGTCACGAAGACATGTTCCGTCCGGTGTGTCGTAATCGTCACCGAAGATCGTGAGGCAGTCCAATGTGCCGCCGGCAACCTTGGAAATGTAAGGGAAAAGGTTGTTGGGAATTCCTCTGGGATCTTCGCCGATGAGACCGCTCTCATGAGCACCAACGGGGTTGAAATATCTTAAGAGACAGATCCTCTTGGAAGGCTCTGATTTAGCGTAATCCTTCAGGATCTGTTCGAGCATCCACTTTGTCCAGCCGTAAGGATTTGTGCATGTTCCGAGAGGGCTCTCCTCAGTAAAAGGAACATCCTCGCTCTCGCCATAGACTGTAGCGGAAGAACTGAAAACGAGCTTATCAACGCCGAACTCAGTCATGAGGCGGCATACATTGATCATACTATCGATGTTGTTGGAGTAATAATCCAAAGGGATCTTAACGGATTCGCCTACTGCTTTGAGGCCTGCGAAATGAATGATCGCGTCGATCTTGTTCTCTTCGAAAACTTTTCTTAAAGCATCAATATCGCAGCAATCGACATTGTAAAACTTAAATCTCTTACCGGTGATCTTTTCGAGACGGTTCTGAACTTCCATCTTACTGTTAGAAAGATTGTCAGCGATCACAACATCGTAGCCGTTCTCGAATAAAGAAATGACTGTATGTGAACCAATATAACCATTACCGCCGGTAACAAGTACTGTTGACATAATATCTCCTCGACTTTCGTTTTTAAGCACACACATTTAACCATAAACATAGACAAAACTAAAGTTATTTGCACTATTTCCGCACATTTGCACCATTTTGTGACCTAATAACAATTCTTTTTCATATAAAATAAGCGGGTAAATTCATTTTGAGAAGATGGAGATAATAATGAACAAACTTATTTATATCGCCGACGATGACGATAACATCAGAAACCTGCTTAAGACATTCCTCGAGAGAGAGGGCTTCCACGTAACAGGATTCCCTACAGGCGACAAGCTTTTTGAAGTATTTTCCAATTCACCTGCTGATCTGATCATATTGGACGTAATGATGCCCGGACACGACGGTTTCTTCATTCTTAAGGAGATCCGTAAGACTTCCAACGTGCCGATCATCATGCTCACGGCAAAGGACAGCGACACCGACTATATTCAGGGTCTCGACATGGGCAGCGACGACTATTTCACAAAGCCGTTCTCCCCTATCAAGCTCGTATCCAAGGTTAAGTCCATCCTTAAGAGACAGGAAGAGATCACGGGCAAGACAGGTGATAAGCCTGATAATGATGCGGTTTATGAATTTGCCGACATCATCATCAACAGAAAGACTAAGGAAACAACCATGCAGGGTAAGCCTCTCCCGCTTACTCCTAACGAATACCAGCTCTTAACATATCTCATCTCAAACAGGGACAGAGCCGTATCCAGAGCTGAATTACTGGACAAGATCTGGGGTTATGAGACTCAGGTCGAGACCAGAGTTGCTGATGACACCGTCAAAAGATTAAGGAAGAAAATTTCCAAGTCAGATGCTAAAATATCTACTATCTGGGGTTACGGCTTCAGACTCGTAGACAGAACAACAGAAGAAGCAGATGACGAAGACGACGGAGACAATCAGGACTAATGACTGAAAAGCCTGATAAGGCACGGTTAAAACCTAAAAAGCCATCCAAGAATAAATCGGCCATAAGAATACCGATCTCGCTGCACTTTTTTGCGGTCGAGATCGTTATTATCATTTTGGCCGTTTTTATCATCAACATCTATATCCAATCAATCTTCAAGGATTATATTGATGACCAGTGCAACAGCCGTCTCGATAATGCGGTTGAATCCACCGTGAACCTTACCAGCGCATTTGCCCTTCAGCTCGACAATACATATGAGAATGCCGATGACAGCATCAGAGCCTACCTCTTAAACTCGATCGCCACTTCAGATAACCTCTCGAACCAGGCAAACATCGCACTCTATACATTGGACAAGAAGACCGGCAAGTTCACCGTTTTATGGCCGAACGCTTATTACTCTGTCTCTTACACGAATACTTCCATGAGAGTAATCAATAAGGTCATCGAGGAAGGCGGCTATGAGAGCTTTAACAAGACCCAGACGATCGATCTCGACGGAAGCATCGTCTATTACAGAACCGTCGGTTTTGCACCAAAGAAAGAGACTGAGCCGCAGGATCCCAACAATCCCGATATTCAGTTATCAGATCCTAATTCTGAAGCAAATATCGAGGATCTTTTCTCGAATTACTATCTTTGCGTCTATGTAAACTCAGCCTCATATTATTCATTCATGGCGACCAACTCACTTGCGTTGATCCAGGCCGCATTACTTGCCATCATCATTGCCGGCGTCTTAAGTATCGTCATGACCTATCCTCTCATCTTCTCTACCCAGAGGCTCTCGAGATTTGCAAAAAGGATCGCAAAAAGTGACTTTAAGCCCCTCAAGGGTCATATTGTCAGTAAAGAGCTCTCCGAATTGGGCGACGTAATGAACCAGATGGCTTATAAGCTCGAAGAATCCGATATTGAACAGAAGACTTTCTTCCAGAATGCTTCACACGAATTAAGAACGCCTCTGATGTCTATCCAGGGTTATGCGGAAGGCTTGAAATACGGGGTTTTCGAGAGCGACGAAGACAGAAATAACGCCATAGACGTCATCATCGATGAGACGGGACGTTTATCAGGCCTTGTTGAGAACCTCCTTTCCATCTCCAAGATGGACATGAGCAAGTCCGGCAACTACGAAGTTAAGAAGCAGACCATCAATGCCAGAAAGATCTGTGATACGATCATCGACCGCGTCAGAGGCAACTTCATTCACGAAGACAAAGCTATCATCAACGATATCAAGATCAGGAACGCTTATATCTACGGCAATGAGAACGATCTCATCAGATGTCTCGAAAACATCTTCTCCAACTGCCTGAGATACTGCAAGACCGCAGTTACCTTAAGATGCTACAAGGAAGATGATTCCGTTGTATTTGAGATCTCAGATGACGGTCCGGGTATCGCGCCTGAAGTTGCTGATCACCTTTTCGAGCGTTTCTCAAAGGGCTCAGACGGTAAACACGGAATCGGTCTTGCACTGGCACTTGCGATCGCTGAAGAGCACGGCGGCACGGTAAAAGCACACAACAAAGAAACTGGCGGTGCCTGCTTTGAGATCAAGATCCCTTGCGTCAAGCGCCGTGACCAGCTGTCAAAGATGAATAACGACAGCGCTACTTAATGAGGAAAATAACGGAAGGCATTGAAGAACGCCGGTGTTCCGTTAAATCTTGCAGCAGTATTCAGATCAAACTGCCTCTTCGCATTCATGATGCGCTGATATACACCGGGCAATGCCAGCTGGCTGTTAAGCGCACTTCCGATCGAGAATACCCTTCCCTGATAGATCAGTGTCTGGAACTTATGAAGAAGCCTGGGATCGGTATATTCGGCGGGCAATACGCAGCCGCTGTAGCCGTTATAGATGATCTTAAGCTGGCCCGAAAGGTCCTCAAACTTCGTAAGAAGAGCTTCGATCTTTTTCTTGTGTCTCTTTTTCTTCCAGATATAAAGAGCAATAAAACCTGCACCAATGACTACAAATGCAGCAGTAACGATCGCATAGATCATGATGTTATTCTTCGATTTGGATGTAGCAGACATAATTGCGCTTACAACACCATGAAGAATGATCAAGATGCCCCACACTAAAGGAGCTACACTGGTTTTCGAGAACTTGATGATATCCTTCTGGCAGGTCTCATACTCCTGATAGACATCGACCTTAGGAGAAAAATGATTGATCATCTTCTGGATCTCAGCAAGGTTCACTTCCCTCTCTTCCGTGTGATCGACAGCAGGCGCCGGCGCAACAAAGCCGCTGGCATTACGGTAAACAGGACCGTTTACGTTATATCCGATGACTACAGGCTGAGCCATGGGTTGCTGAGGCTGTACCTGCTGAACAGGCGGCGGTGCAAAGCCGGGCACTGTAGCAGGAGCCTGCTGAGCAGGCGGAGCAAAACCGGGGACAGTCGTTGGCGCCTGCTGAACAGGAGCCTGATAAACCGGCATCTGAGGCAGCGTCTGAACAGGAGCCTGAACCGGTGCCTGATGAGGCTGGGGATCCGGTGTAGCAGGATCCGGCGAGCCCGTTATCTTCCAATCTGTATCGAAATCAGCCATGAATGATCTCCCTTATTCCCTTAAGCTAAATCCAATTTTATTACTACAGAGCCATATTTTTCAATATTATTCGAAAAACAAACGGGGCCGCCATATAGCGACCCCGTGAATTACAGATTTATTTCCTGTATCAGCCGAGCTTAGGACACTGAGCCAAAGAAGCAGCGATCTCGTCATCTGTAGGAATGTAGTCATCCATAACGCCGTCGTTGTACTTCTGGTAAGCAACGAGGTCGAAGTAACCTGTTCCTGTGAGACCGAATACGATGTTCTTAGCTTCGCCTGTCTCTTTGCACTTAAGAGCTTCGTCGATAGCAACCTTGATTGCGTGTGAGCTCTCAGGTGCAGGAAGGATTCCCTCGACTCTTGCGAACTGCTCAGCAGCTGCAAATACATCAGTCTGCTTTGCAGATGTAGCCTTCATGTAACCGTCAGCATAGAGCTGTGAAAGGATCGTGCTCATGCCGTGATATCTTAAGCCGCCTGCATGGTTAGGTGCGGGCATGAAGTTGGAGCCCAATGTGTACATCTTAGCAAGAGGGCAAACACGTCCTGTATCGCAGAAATCGTAAACGAAGGAGCCTCTTGTGAATGAAGGACAGGAAGCAGGCTCAACAGCGATGATCTCATACTGGTTCTCGCCTCTTAACATCTCGCCTACGAAAGGTGAGATAAGACCGCCCAAGTTGGAACCGCCGCCTGCACAGCCGATGATCATGTCAGCCTTAACGCCGATCTTATCAAGTGCAGCCTTTGTCTCAAGACCGATAACTGACTGATGGAGCAATACCTGGTTAAGAACTGAACCAAGAACATATCTGTAGCCTTCCTGAGTTGTAGCTGCCTCAACAGCCTCAGAAATAGCGCATCCAAGAGAGCCGTTTGTTCCGGGGAATTCCTCGTTGATCCTGCGGCCGACGTTAGTGAGCATTGAAGGAGAAGGTGTGACGGTAGCGCCGTATGTTCTCATGACCTCTCTTCTGAAAGGCTTCTGCTCATAGGAGACCTTAACCATGTAAACCTGGCAGTCGAGTCCGAAGTAAGCCGTAGCCATTGAAAGTGCTGTACCCCACTGGCCTGCGCCTGTCTCTGTCGTAACACCCTTGAGGCCCTGCTTCTTAGCGTAATATGCCTGAGCGATAGCTGAATTGAGCTTGTGTGAACCGGAAGTATTGTTACCTTCGAATTTATAGTAGATATGAGCAGGTGTGCCCAAAGCCTTCTCAAGGCAATATGCTCTTACGAGCGGAGAAGGTCTGTACATCTTATAGAAATCGAGAACTTCACCCGGAATATCGATATATGCATCGGTATTGTTCATTTCCTGCTTTGAAAGCTCTTCACAGAAGATGGGATAAAGATCCTCAGCCTTTAAAGGCTCACCTGTTCCGGGATTAAGAAGCGGAGCGGGTTTGTTCTTCATGTCAGCGCGGACGTTATACCATGCTGAAGGAATCTCGTTCTCGGATAAATAGATCTTGTAAGGAATTTCGGACATATATAGTCTCCCTTCGAAAAAACTAATTCATTTTACAACAAAAGTCTGATATTTGCACAATAAACATATCAGATCAGTGGTTTTAATCTGTAAATAATCAGAATGATGCTTTTAGTTCGTTGATCTTTTCGATGACTTTGTCACACCACTTATCAAATTCCGGGTCCTCTTTCCTGCACTCCTCATGGTCCAGAATGTAATTCAGAGCGATCCTTACGCCTTTATGCAGAGGAACATTAGTCTTAAGATCAGGTGCAAGTCTCTTGATCTTGCTGTTATCGAAAGCTACAGATACAGCCTTATCACCCGTAAGGCTTCCTTCGAAGTCATAATCTGGTCCTAAAGCGGTCAGGAGTTCAGATGATACATGATATGCCTTAAGCTCAACGCCAAGAGCGTCAGCGATTGTCTGATAGATCTGATTCCATGTAAGGACCTCATCGCCTGTTAACTGGAAAGCTTCGCCGATCGCGTGACGGTTACCCATAAGCGCCGTGTAACCGACAGCAAAATCTTCATTGAACGTCAGATGCCATAAAGACTCTCCGTCACCGTGGATGATTACCGGTCTGCCGTCCATCATGCGCTTAATGACCTGCCAGGAGCCGTTCTTGCCGTGAACACCGAGTGGGATCGATCTCTCGTCATATGTATGACTGGGTCTAACGATAGTTACAGGGAATCCTTCCTCTCTGTACTTTTCCATAAGGAACTGCTCGCATGCGATCTTATTTCTCGAATATTCCCAATGAGGGTTAGCAAGTGTTGTTCCTTCAGTAATGATATAGCTTGCAGCAGGCTTATTGTATGCTGATGCTGAACTGATATAGATATACTGCCTTGTGATGTCCTTGAAAAGCCTGTAGTCGCGCTCTACCTGGTCAACCGTAAAACCGATGAATTCTCCTATACAGTCAAAAGTCATGCCTTCCAGAGCCTTTTTTACGGCCTCTTCATCGTTTATGTCACATGCGATCTGATGAACATTCTCAGGAACAGTATCTGCCCTGTTTCCGCGGTTAATAAGCCACAATTCCCACGAAGGATCTTTGGCCAATCTTCTTGTGATCGCACTGCTGATGGTGCCTGTTCCGCCGATGAATAATGCTCTCATATCGATTCTCCTTTAAAATGGTTTCTGACGGGCGTCAAAATGATTTTAGCAGACTAAAAAAACGCGCGATATCAAATACCCATATCTCAATCCGCATTTTCTTGTATTTTGTGATAAACTTCTGTCGTTATATTTATTTTATAAGGCATGGAATATGAAGACTTCTGATTTTTATTATGATCTGCCCGAGAGACTCATTGCCCAGGTTCCCACAAAGGACCGTCTGGCTTCACGTCTTCTGGTGCTCGACAAGAAGACCGGCAAGGTAATTGACGGCCACTTCCCTGATATCAAGAAATTCCTGAAGAAAGGCGATGTTCTTGTTATCAATAACACCAGAGTCATTCCGGCCAGATTATTGGGTGTACGTTCTGATACCCAGAGCCCTGTTGAACTTCTTCTCTTAAAGAGGATCGACGACAATCACTGGGAAACATTGGCACGCCCCGGCAAAAAGGTCAGAGAAGGAAAACGAATGACATTCATTCCCGGAGAACTTGAGGCCGAATGCGAACAGGTGCTTGAGAGCGGCAACAGGATCATCAGATTCGAATTCAAAGGTGTCTGGGAAGAAGTTCTCGACAAAGCAGGAACTATTCCCCTCCCGCCTTATATCCACGAGAAATTGGACGACCCTGAGCGTTATCAGACTGTCTATTCCAAAGATTCCGGCTCTGCCGCTGCTCCTACGGCAGGCCTTCACTTCACAAAGGAACTGCTTGCCGAATTACAGGATATGGGAATTGAGATCGCAGAGCTTACTCTTCATGTAGGCCTCGGCACGTTCAGACCCGTTAAGGCTGAAACAATTGAAGATCATGAGATGCATTCTGAATGGTATGACTTCCCCAAGGAAGCTTCTGACATAATAAGGAAAGCCAGAAGCGAAGGAAGAAGGATCATTTCCGTGGGCACAACATCTACCAGAACGCTTGAGACAGTAGCATCGAACGATCCCGAGATGATGCCCGCATCAGGTTATACTCAGATATTCATCTATCCCGGTTACGAATTCAAGTGCGTAGATTCACTTATCACGAACTTCCATTTGCCTGAATCAACACTGATAATGCTTGTATCGGCACTTGCAGGAAGAGAGAACGTTTTAAACGCTTATAAGCATGCCGTTGAAGAGGAATACAGATTCTTCTCGTTCGGCGACGCAATGTTCATTACAGATTTGGAGAACTGATATGTCCAACTACCCCGTATGGTACGAACACATCCACACATGCGCTCAGACAGGCGCAAGATTAGGTAAGGTCCACACACCTCACGGAACCTTCATGACGCCTGCCTTTATGCCTGTAGGAACGCAAGCGTCCGTTAAGGGTATGAGCCCTGAAGAAGTTTACGGAATGGGCGCAGGAATAATGCTCTCCAACACATATCACTTATGGCTCAGACCCGGAAGCGACATAGTTGCCAAGGCAGGCGGCCTTCACAAGTTCATGAACTGGAAAGGCGCGATCCTTACAGACAGCGGCGGATTCCAGGTATTCTCTCTTGCAAAGCCTAAGGATGTAAAGGAAGACGGCGTTAAGTTCAGTTCGCACATCGACGGCAGAAAACTCTTCTTAACACCTGAGATATCCATGCAGGTACAAAATGACCTGGGCGCTGACATCATCATGGCATTCGATGAATGCTGCCCCTACCCTTGCGATCACGCTTACGCAGACAGATCACAGGCTAAGACGACAAGATGGCTCGAGCGCTGCATCGAAGCTCATAAGAGACCTGATGAGCAGGCGCTTTTCGGTATCATCCAGGGCTCCATGTATCCTGATCTCCGTAAGAAGAGCGCCGATGCGATCACATCTTTCGATCTTCCCGGATTTGCTATCGGAGGCATCTCCGTCGGCGAGCCCAAGAATCTCTTTCTCGACATGATCGACTGCACAGTCCCTCTTATGCCGGAAGAAAAGCCCCGTTATCTGATGGGTGTCGGAACTCCCGATTACCTTATTGAAGGTGCCTGCAGAGGCGTCGACATGTTCGACTGCGTTCTTCCCACAAGAATGGGCAGGCACGGAACCATCCTCACCGACTACGGCAAGAAGATCATCAGAGACAAGAAATTCGCTGAAGACTTCGGTCCCATGGATCCTGACTGCGACTGCTATGCATGCACTAATTTCTCCGCAGCTTACGTAAGACATCTTATCAAAGCTAACGAGATGTTCGGCTTAAGGCTCTGCACCTATCACAACATCCACTTCCTGCTCGTTCTTATGGAGCGCATCCGTCAGGCTATAGCTGAAGACAGGCTTGGAGATTTCAGAAAAGAATTCTACGAGAGATTGGGTTGATATGAAGCCTGTATTCTATGCACAAAAGGATCCTTCCGTTTCAGACCGAGAGAAAGAGCACCGTGATCTCGCTAGGAAGATCTGTGCTGACGGCATAGTCCTGCTTGAGAACAACGGCATACTTCCGCTTAACACAAAGAGCATTGCTCTTTACGGTGCTGGTGCCAGACATACGGTTTTCGGAGGCACAGGATCAGGCGAAAACAATCCCAGATACAGCGTTAATGTTGAAGAAGGCTTAAAAAACGCGAATATAACTGTCACGAGCGGCAGCTGGCTCGATGAATATGACATTCTCTTTGATACTGAACTTCAGGCTTATAAGCAAAACCTTAAGAAGGCTCTTCGAAAGATCTCTGTAAGAGAGCACATGGATTATGCTGCAGATAATCCTTTCTATCTGCCTGCCGGAAGATCAGTTACAAAAGATGACTGCAAAGATTCTGAAGTTGCGATCTTTGTACTCGCGAGGCAGGCCGGTGAAGGTGCTGACAGAAAAGATATTCCGGGCGATTATTATGCCACCGAAGATGAGATTACTCTCATGCGTTCCATCACTGAGAACCACAAAGATTCGATCCTCGTATTGAATGTCGGTGCTGTGATCGATCTTTCTTTCTTAGACGATATCAAGTTCTCTGCCGTAGTGCTTCTAATGCAGGGCGGCATGGAATCAGGAAATGCGCTTGCTGATGTCCTGACAGGAAAAGTCAATCCTTCAGGAAGGCTTGCAGACACCTGGGGATATAAATACGAAGACTACCCTTCTTCTGATACTTTCTCTGAAAGAAATCCTGAGATGCATCAGGAAGACTACAGAGAAGGCATCTTCGTCGGTTACAGATGGTTCGAAAAGAAAAAGATCAAACCAAGATACGGATTCGGTTACGGCTTAAGCTATACCACCTTTGAGACGGAGGCGGATTATTGTGTTAACCGCGGCACGAAGATCTCTGTAAATGCCAAGGTCAGAAATACCGGAGATAAGGCAGGCCGTGAAGTCGTTAAGCTCTTCTTGTCATGCCCCGAAAACACTCTGATAAGAGAAGCAAGAATCCTTGCCGCCTTCGCAAAAACCATGGAGATCGAACCCGGCAAGAAAGAATACATATCTCTTGATTTTGATCTTAAGGACTTCGCAGCTTTCGATAACGACAAGCATCAGTTTGTCTTAGAGCAAGGCGAATATGTTGTCTACTTAAATGACACTCCCTTATTAGCCGTTGAACTTGATAAAGATGCCGTTACGGAAAAGACGGAAGCAATCTCAATACCAGACCGTAAGATCGATTTCATGATCCACGAGAAGAATTCACGTGAGATTCCGTCTGATATCAGAAGATCTCAGATCTTCTCATCAGATATCAAAACTGTCACGCATAAATATAAGACGCCTGAATTTGAAAGCAATTCAGAGATAGACAGGATCGTATCTAACCTGACATTAAAAGACATGAGCAAACTTCTTGTCGGAAGGACTTACTTAGGACCTTTCAGGCACAGGGTTTTCGGCGCTGTCGGATATACTACGGCCAAGCTCTTCCGCAAAGGAATCGACCAGATGCCGATGGCTGACGGTCCTCAGGGCATTAATCTGACTCAAATCTCAACAAAGCCGCTTCATAATCTTTTCGCGGTTCCTACCCTGCCTGAAGCATTACGTAGCAGTCACATTATCTCGAAGCTCGGAACTTCAACAGCCGGCAAGAATAAAGATCTTTACTACCAGTATTGCACCTCATGGCCCTCAGAGACCGTTGTTGCCCAGACATGGGATACGAATCATGCAAGATTGCTGGGACATGCTACGGCTGTCGAGATGAAGGAATACGGCGTAGTATTCTGGCTCGCGCCTGCTGTTAATATCCACAGGAATCCTTTGTGCGGCAGAAACTACGAATACTATTCCGAAGATCCGCTCCTTACTGGCCTTATGGCAAAGAGCGTTATCAGTGGCGTCCACGACGAAGGCGGCTGTTTCCCGACGATAAAGCATTTCGCGGCAAATAACCTTGAGACAAGGCGCAATGTATCATCTTCCAACATGGACGAGCGGACTTTGCGAGAGATTTATCTTAAGGCGTTCAGGACTGCAATTGAGGATCAGCCTCTTGAAGCCGTCATGTGCAGCTACAACAAGATAAACGGTGTCTATGCAGCCCTTAACTACGATCTTCAGACCAGCATATTAAGGAACGAATGGGGCTTTGACGGAATCGTCATGACCGACTGGTTTGCAACAGGTCACCACGAGAGTCTGGACGAGCTCTGCTGCAAGGCAGGAACTGACCTTATAATGCCCGGTCTTCCCACTATTCCGGCAAAGATCATGAAGGCCTGTAAGAAAGGTCTTATCTCAAAAGATGATATCGAGAGATCTGCAAGAAGGATAATAAAGCTAGCTTTAAAGAGCCACCTTACTCGTTCAACTTGAGCGTTACTGCGGACAGATTTCCGCACTTAAGCTGACACTGGTCAGAGATCCTTCTTATCAGCATGTTCATCCAATCGCTGCAAGAACCAGAGACGAGCGCGTCAGCAAGTATCCCTTCATCGGTCAAGTATTTATAGAAGTTCGAAGTAGCGCAGACTATGCTGTCGCCGACATTAAGTCCGAAGAAGCCGTTGGGCAGGACGTGTATCTGCCCGTCCTTTACGATCTTCGCGAAAACGCCGCCTCTTCTGTAGCATTCGACGCCGTTCTTAAGCACGCGCAAAATGAGATATTCAGATTCTTCATCAAGGCACTCATCAAATACCGAAGATAAGTATTCGATACTCTTGCAGCCTTCTTCACTGTTCAATATCTCAGAGAAAAGAAGCGCCTGGCTCTTAGGAGCGATCTTCAGGTTGCTTCCGAAAAAAAGCGCAACAGTAAGATTAGGGACAAGTCTTAAGAAGACTTCATCCGAGAAATCAAGGGCATCTCCCCTGTGCTTAAATGTGTAATACTCTATCACACTATGCTCCTGCGCATCTTTATGATTATCGCCGAGTAATTATCCTGTCTGGGATTCTTACTGGACTTTACGCCATACTTGATCATTCTGGCGATTCCGGGGGCATTCTGATCTGAATGGATATGTCCGGCGATGCGGTTCAGCGGCATTGAATCCGTAACACCGTCAGAACCTACGATAATAATATCATTATCCCTGAGTTTCATGGGCTTGGAAGTCATCTGGACATTGCATTTGAAGTTGCCGACAAAATCAGTAAGGCCTCTGGCTCTGGGATCCTTATACGCATCTACCGTATCGATACCGCCTTCAGAGAACTTCTTGATCATAATCGACGCATAATTCTGTTTGTTATTAAGGAGCGTCGCACGGTTATTGCGGATAAGGATGATGTTGCTGTCACCTAAGCTGTAGAAATTCAGCAGGTCATCGGAAATATGGACCATGACGAGCGTTGCTCCGGCACTCAAATGGAAGTCCTCATAAACCTTGTCAGATATTCCGGAAATTATCTTCGCATTATCAGCCTGAGCATCGAATTTGAAAGGATAATTCTCTTTAAGAGAATCGGTAACATATTTCGATACGACTTCACCGTTAAGAAGACCGCCCATACCGTCGGAACAGGCAGCTACAAGACCTGAATCTTCGATCTTTTCGAGCGGCGAGATATAAACAGAGTCTTCCTGGTTTCCGCGCTTTCCGCGTTCATGAAAAAACGCGACATCAGGCGTGAGCTTAAGCTTATCCTCGTGCTTCTTGCTATACACGGTCATCTTGATAAGCGTATATAGGGAAATTGCTACAAACGAAACAAATGCAATGGCAAAGAGCACCAATGCAACATAAAGAGCAAATACAGTATCATCAGGCAACAGATCAAAATCGTACATGCTGAGACTTAATTCTATCCTCTTAAAAACAGCCTATCAGAACTACTATATTATTCTAACTCAATTTGCTTAAGATTCTTCACTGTTTTCTTCGGCAACTTCTTCGTCAGAGGCAACATACCTGTCTACAAGGCTTCCCGTAAAGTAAGCAAGGCCGTACTGCACCCAGGAGATTACAACAAACGAATACAGGAAAATGAATAATCCGAGAGTCGTATAGGATGCAGACATCAGGAGAACAAACGGAATGATGATAAAGAAAAGTGCCGCTACGATTCCCAATCCCAAGCAATGACCGAATCTGATAAGAATGAAAAGCATCGCATTCTTATAGATCTGTCCGAGCTTAAGATCAGTTGTAACCATCAGGTTATAAGCAAAATTCTGTATGAGGATAAATGCGATGAATAAAACGCAGAAAACAGTACCTATTACGATGCCGACATCAGTATCCATGTTGAGGTAGAAACTTACTGCAAGAACGATGATCGCAGTAAAAACTATGCCGATGAAAGTCGATACCAGAGCTTTCTTCCAGTTCTCCTTCAATCCGACCTTAAAGCTGCCAAACATGGACACAGACGTACCGTTCCTGATGTCTTTATATACCTGTGCAAAGCCTGTCTGGAAAGGTCCGATGCATATAAGAAGGCTTGCTACCACAGAAACAATAAAGAATAAGAACAGAAAAGATAAGAGCTGATATGAAACAACAGTAGTGACTGCCGGAGTGATCGAACCCTGATTATCGGGAACGGAAATGAATTTATGAAGATCAAACGCAGAAACAAGGCCCGGTACAAACAATAACGCAAATCCGAAGGCTATCGCCAAAGAGGGAATATTAAACAGTAAGAAAAGGACATTTACGCCCATGAGCCTTACTAAGTTATTCCAACCGGAAATAAAGAAATGAGCAAAAGGTCCTTTTGCTCTTGCTTCCGTTTCTTTGTTGTCCTTAATATCCTGAGCCATTATGTGGTAAGGTTCTCAACGCTTTCTTCAAATGCCTTAAGGTGCTCTAATGCCCTGTCAGCCAAAGCATTGTTCTTATCCTTCTTGGCGGTCTTGCCCTTAAATCTTCCTTCGATGGGACTTACGATACCGAAGTTCGCATTCATCGGCTGGAACTTCTTGATATGAGGATCTGAAACATAGAGAGCCATCGAACCGATGACTGTGCATGCATCAGGCTCATAAGAGGGCTCTATGCCAAGCGCTCTCTGTGCAGCATAAAATCCTGCCATAAAGCCAGAAGCCGTAGATTCGATATATCCTTCCACGCCGGTTATCTGTCCGGCGAAGAAGATATCAGGCTTAGCCCTTAAGCTGTAATGCGACGACAGGTACAGTGGCGAATTAAGGAATGTATTGCGGTGCATAACGCCGTAACGCGTATACTCAGCGTTCTCGAGACCCGGGATCATGCCGAATACACGCTTCTGCTCCGGCCACTTAAGTCTTGTCTGGAAACCTACAAGATTATACATGGTCTTCGCACGGTCGTCCTGTCTTAACTGGAGATTGGCATAAGGTTCTTTTCCCGTTGCAGGATCGATAAGTCCGACACCCTTCAAAGGTCCGAATCTCATTGTATCCACGCCTCTTTGCGCCATTACTTCTATGGGCATGCAGCCCTCGAAAACTATCTCCCTGTCAAAGTTCTTGACCTCTGCCCTCTCGGCATTAACGAGCTCTTCCCTGAATGCCAGATACTGCTCCTTTGTCATGGGGCAGTTGATGTAATCATCTCCGCCCTTGCCGTATCTTGAAGCTCTGAAAGCCTTTGTCATATCAATGGAATCACCCGTTACTATAGGCGCCGCACTGTCAAAGAAATGAAGACCTGATGTGTCACCTGTTACTCGAAGGATGTCCTCGAAAAGTTCACCTTCGGTAAGAGGACCTGTAGCAACGATTACGATTCCCTCTTCAGGGATCTTTGTAACTTCACCCGGAATGACCTCGATAAGAGGATTATTCCTGATTGATTCGGTTATATATCCGGAGAACTCATCTCTGTCTACAGCCAAAGCGCCGCCTGCAGGAATGGCACTCTTATCAGCTGCTTCCATGATGAGCGACCCTAAGTGCCTGAGCTCTTCCTTAAGAAGGCCGATGGCATTCTCCCTTGCAGCTGCCCTTAAAGAGTTGCTGCAAACGAGTTCGGCGAAATTCTCCGAATGATGTGCAGGGCTGTACTTCACGGGCTTCATCTCATAAAGCTTTACGTGAACTCCTGCGCGGGCACAGATATTAGCGGCCTCAGAGCCCGCCAGACCTGCACCGATTATGGTAACTGTAGGATTATTCTTCATCTTCATTCTTCTTATCTGAAGATTTTCTGCTCTTTCTCGCGTTTGTCGGGCAATCCTTGTTAGAGCATCTGGGGTAAGCCTTCTTGCCGAAGTGCTTTAGGATCATGTAACTGCCGCATTCAGGACAGAACTTGCCTTCAATAGGAAGATCCCAAGAGATAAAGTCGCAATTCGGATCAGATCCCTGCTTGTCACATGTATAGAAAGACTTGTTCCTGTACTTCTTAGACTTATGAACGAGAAGTCCTGAACCGCACTTAGGGCAGACACCTTTAGCATAAACAACGATGTTCTTTGTGTAATTGCACTCAGGGAAGTTGGAGCAAGCAATAAACTTGCCGTATCTGCCTTCCTTATAAACGAGCTCTGCACCGCACTGGGGGCATACCTCACCGGTCTTCTCAGGCTCAAATGTGATCTTATCGATCGACTCCTGGGCAGCCTTGATCTGTGTATTGAATTCAGGATAGAAAGCATTAAGTACTTCTTCCCACTTTTCCTTGCCCTCTTCAACCTCGTCGAGCTTTGTCTCCATGTCAGCCGTAAATGAGAGGTCAACGATCTCGCTGAAATTCTCGGAGAGCATGTTGGTTACGATCTTACCGAGATCGGTGATCTGAAGGAGTCTGCCGTTCTTCTCGATGTACTTACGGTCAAGGATAGTAGAGATCGTAGGAGCATATGTGGAAGGTCTTCCGATACCGTATTCTTCCAGAGCCTTGATAAGCGTAGCTTCCGTATAATGCGGCGGCGGAGTCGTGAACTTCTGCAAAGACTTAAGGTCTAAGAGTTCGAGCTTCATGCCGTCTTCAAGAGGCGGAATGATCGCCTTGCCGTCAGCATCGTCACTCTTGTTCTGATCTTCAGCAATATCATCGTAGAGTACAAGGAATCCCTTGAATGTAACGGTCTCGCCTGTTGCCCTGAACACTCTATTATTGCATGTAGCCTGACATGTAACAGTATCAAGCTTGCATGAAGCCATCTGTGTAGCTAAGAATCTGTCCCAGATGAGCTGATAGAGCTTATACTGGTCATTTGTAAGTGATGACCTGATGTCTCTCGGATCGAGATCAAAATGCGTAGGTCTGATAGCTTCGTGAGCATCCTGAGCGGAATTCTTATTCTTATATTGTCTCTTATAAGGAGCACAATATTCTTTTCCGAATCTCTCCTTGATGAGCTTATTAGCAGCTGCAACAGCCTCTTCGGAGATACGTACTGAGTCTGTTCTGATATAGGATACGAGCGCTGTCTGGCCCTGTCCTGCGACCTCAACACCTTCATAAAGCTGCTGGGCAATAGACATTGTCTTCTTGGAAGAGAATCCTAATCTCTTGGAAGCTTCCTGCTGCAATGTTGATGTCGTAAACGGAGGATAGGGATTCCTCTCCTTCTTGCCCTTCTTAACGGAATCAACTACAAGCGGACCACTGCCAACGGCATCAAGCACTTCCTGTGCATCCTCGATGCACTTGAGGTCGTCCTTCTTAACCTTGTCGCCGTCAGCGATTCCATAGTAACCGAGCAAGAACTTGTCGGAATTCTTTCCGGGCGTTACGAGAGCCTTGATGAGCCAGTATTCTTCAGGCTTAAATGCGTCGATCTCAGCATCTCTGTCCATTACGATCTTAGTTGCAACGGACTGAACACGTCCGGCAGATAAGCCCTTTCTAATCTTCTTCCAGAGAAGCGGGCTCAATTCATAACCTACGAGTCTGTCCAGAATTCTTCTTGCCTGCTGTGCATTGGCAAGATTCATGTTGATCGTTCTGGGATTCTTAATGGCTTCCTGAACTGCTGACTTTGTGATCTCGTTAAAAGTGATCCTGCACTTTGAATCAGGATCGATCTTAAGGACCTTGGCCAAGTGCCAAGCAATAGCTTCACCCTCGCGGTCAGGGTCCGTTGCGAGCAGTATCTCGTCGCAATCAGCAGCCAAGAGCTTTAAGTCTCTTACGACCTTCTCCTTTCCCTTCATGGTTATGTACAAAGGTCTGAAGTTATTCTTAACATCAACACCGAGATTTCCTGAAGGAAGATCCCTGATATGTCCTAAAGATGCGGAAATGATATAATCGCTTCCAAGGTATCTGCCAATTGTCTTTGACTTGGCAGGAGACTCAACAATGACTAATTTCTTGCTCATAAGTACCCCTCTATATTTTTAATTAAAAATATATCATCATTATACAAATGTCAACGAGTACTTACCCTTCTCCTGACAAACTGTCCCATTAAGTTCAAGCTCGGTCAAAAGTATCGAAATCTTATAAAACGGAAGCATTGTAACAGAACAGAGCTCATCTGCACATAGAGGTTTTAATGTAAGCGCGTCTGTTATTATCACCTTCCAATTGTCATCTGTCAGCATTTCAGGCTTAACCTTAGCCAGTTCTCTTAATGCATCAATATCGATCTTATCCGTAAAGTCATCCTTGTCATCCTTAAACTTGAGTTCCGACGGACATCCCATTCCCATATGCTTAAACATAATTGCCCTCGTAATGCTGTCGATCACGCTCTCAGATCCCAAAAGCACATTGCCGCCGTCTTCAAGGAGCTTCAAGCCGCCCTTGGCATTATCGTAGTAAATGTTATTTGGAAGCACGAAAACCTCTTTTCCCTGATTGGCGGCAAAAGAAGCAGTATGAAGCGTTCCGGAACATACTCCGGCTTCCATTACAAGCGTTGTATCGGATAACCCGGCGATAAGCCTGTTCCTGGACGGGAAATATTGTCTTAAAGGCATCTGCCCGGGCGGCATCTCAGATACAAGGAGTCCGTTAGTGCCGATAAGATCATACAGATCTTTATTTGCCGGCGGATAGATGTTGTCGACACCGCCTGCCAATACGGCAATCGTGCCTCCGGAAGTGTTGACGGATGAGATATGCGCCTGCCTGTCTATGCCGCAGGCCATGCCGGATACTATCGTAATTCCTTTGTTTCCGAGCTCTCTGCATATCTGGTCAGTAGCATAAAGTGAATATTTACTCGGGTTCCTGGAACCTACGACTGCAACTGCTCCCTGAAGAGTCATCCTGTCCAGCATCTCATAGTTTCCCCTCACATAGAACACTTTCGGCATTCCGCTTAAGACTTGCCAGTTATAGGGATATCTCTTATCCAGAGACGATATGACCCTGATCCTGTTCTCTGTCGCGATCTTCTCATATCTATTTACGGTCTTAGTTATCTCGCCATATGAATCAAGGAGCTTTTTTATCTTGTGAACCGTATCAGACCTTAATTTGAATTCTCCTTTCGCGATGCGGCCTAGAAGTTCCTTATCGTAAAAGTCTCTGTAATTTGCGAAAACATTATTATCTATAAGATCATTTAAAGTCCTGTAATTAACATCCGTATTAAGCATTACGGCAGAATAGAAAAAGTCCATCCGCCTTAACTGTTGCTCCGTATAATCCATTTCAGAAGCCTCTCTTCCTGTACTGCACCGCTTCTGCGATGTCTTCTACCGATATGTCTTCCGTGCCCTTAATGTCGGCAATCGTTCTTGCCACCCTTAAGATCCTTGTAAATCCTCTCGCCGAGAAGAACCCTTTATCGCAGGTATCGGAAGCATACTTTATGGCCTTCTCAGGAACCCTTAACGCATCTCTGATATCTCCGTCAGGAAAAGTTCCGTTGAGGTAACCTGCGCCGTAACGCTTATGCGCGATGTCCCAGCACCTCTGAACAGTTTCCTTATAAGCAGGACTCTCGCTCTCCTTATCGTTAGCATAGATGATGCTCATATCCTTACCGGAGATAGACCTCATCTCACTATAGAGATCTATCCTCTCCAGAAAAGGCCCGGAGATCTTTGCCATATAACGGTTGATATCATTTGCAGTACACCTGCACCTGTCTCCGCTCTCATAAAAGAGTCCGCATTTACAAGGATTGCCCGTGCCCAAGAATATAAAGTTCGCATCGAATGAATAAAGCTGCCCGCGTCTCATCATGTGGACTTTACGTTCTTCAAGAGGTTTTCGAAGAAAATCGATCACTTCGGAACTGTATAAAGGAAGCTCATCAGCAAACAATATCCCGTGATTTGCCAGTGCCAGTTCGCCAGGCGTCAGGCTTGCCGAATTCCCTACAAGTTTTCCAACCGTTATATTAGGACCTATCAGCCTTACTGGCCGCTCACCGCAGAGCTTAGCTTCCTCGCCTTCCAACAATTCGGTTATCGAATAGACATCTGACAATTCTTCGGGCGACAATTCAGGCAGGATCCCTGCAAGCATTTTTCCGGCCAGTGTCTTGCCGCAGCCGGGGCTTCCCATCAGCATCAGATTGTGAAATCCCGCCGCGCTGATAAGAAGAGCCCTTTTCGCCTTCTCCTGACCTTTCAGATTTGAGATGTCGATATAATCGTTTTCCGAATCCTGTTTCTGATATCCGAAGGAAGCTTCTTTATACTGCCCGCCTTCGAACAGTGCGTTAAGATCAGTAAGCCTGCTTACAGCCTGTCCGGTAAAACAGGAAATACCTGCACTTGTAGCTTCACTCTCAGGAATGAGCTTATAATCAAAATCCATATCACGGACAGTCTTAAGCCTCAGGCAGGAACCCGGCGTCCCGATGATATCACCGCCCAAAGAAAGCTCTCCTTCAGCATATATCTTGCTGTTCGGAGGAAGATAAAGCTGACCTGAGCAAAACAGTATCCCCATGGCCATCGGAAGATCAAAACCAGAACCTGCCTTCCGCATATAAGCAGGGCTTATGCCGATGGTTATGTGTCCTTTCGGCATCGAAAACCCGGAAGACTTAAATGCCGATCTGATCCTTCCTTGCGATTCCCTTATTGAAGAGTCGCAAAGTCCGATCACAGAAAAAGTAGGGATTCCCGGCGATATGGAAACTTCTATCAGTGATACCGTCGAATCCGAGCCTGTCGTAAAGCAGGAATAAATATGTACAACATTAGGTTTTGAAGCCATGAGCATATCCTCCTTCTGATTGGAGAATACGCTTTTGAAATCCTAATTATCAGTACAAAAACATCGCAAAGATGAGGCTCAAAACCGACACGGTTTGCGACAAAAACCTGCAAAAGCGAACCTTTTCTTACAAAAACCTACAAAAGAGCCTATAACTACCAGACAAATACCGACAAACAACCTACAAAGTATTATGATGTGAATGTGCTACAATTATGAGGCAAAAATATGATTTTATGAGGTAAATATATGAAGCTTGGTATCGTAGGACTTCCTAATGTCGGTAAGAGCACGCTTTTTAACGCGATCACAAGAGCCGGTGCAGAATCCGCAAACTATCCTTTCTGCACGATCGAACCTAACGTTGGCGTCGTATCCGTTCCCGACAAGAGATTAGATAAGCTTGCCGAGATCTATAATCCTGAGAAATATACTCCCGCAGTTGTCGAATTCGTCGACATCGCAGGCCTTGTTGCAGGCGCTTCCAAGGGCGAAGGTCTGGGCAACAAGTTCCTGTCCAACATTAGAGAGTGCGATGCTATCGTTCACGTTGTAAGATGCTTCGACGATCCTGATGTCATCCACGTTAACGGTCACGCTGACCCCGCAGGCGATATCGCTACTATCGATGTCGAGCTCATTCTTTCCGACTTGGAGATCATGGAAAAGAGGATCGACCGCACCAAGAAGATGATGAAGGGCGGCGATAAAGCTTTCGCAAAGGAACTCGCAGTTTACGAGAGGATCTACGACTGCCTTGCAGAAGGCAAATCTGCAAGAACTCTTACTTTCGAAGAAGACGAACAGGAATACACAAAGGATCTTCAGCTGATCTCAATGAAGCCTGTTCTCTACTGCGCAAACATCTCTGAAGATGATATCAAGAAAGACGACATTCCTTACGTAAACGTAGTTAAGGAGATCGCAGCAAAAGAAGGTTCCGGCGTAGTCGTAATCTCAGCTAAGATCGAGGAAGAATTGGGCGAGCTCTCACCTGAAGACCGCGAGATGTTCCTAGAAGATCTCGGCATCGAGAGCGCAGGTCTTGATAAGATGATCAACGCATCCTATTCCCTCTTAGGCCTTATTTCTTTCCTTACCGCAGGCCCCAAGGAAGTCCGTGCATGGACGATCAAGCAAGGAACAAAGGCACCTCAGGCTGCCGGCAAGATCCATTCGGACTTCGAAAGAGGCTTCATCAGAGCAGAAGTCGTTGCTTACGACGACCTCATTGCTAACGGCACTTACAATGCTGCCAAGGAAAAGGGTCTTGTAAGATCCGAAGGCAAGGAATACGTCATGAAGGACGGCGACGTCGTAGTATTCAGATTCAACGTCTGATTAATCTCGAGAATTCAAATTAAACAACAAGCCCGCAACAGCTCAGCTCTTGCGGGTTTTATTATCGATCTTTCTGGCAAAGCTCATGACGCATGTCTCGACTCCGCTGATGACAAAAGCAATTCCGGAGAAGACTATGATGTTCCTTGTACCCTTAAATGCATTAGCCAGAAGTACCACGCCTGCAACAATCAAAACGATTGCCATGATCAAGAGCACCCAGCTGTAAACGTCTTTCTTCGTAAAAAGGAAGATCTCCTGTCTGAGCTTTATTATTCCGTCAACAAGGAAGAACAATCCTAAGATCGTGGACAGGAGCTGCAAAACAATATCGGCATGAATGACAAAGAACAGTCCCAGTGCCATGAGGATGATCGAATAAACAAGAACGATCTCGGCACCTGCAGCCTTTCCGTAATTCTCCTCCCTGAACTGCTTGATCGTCAGGAAATAACCAATGACTTCAGTAAATCCTGCTATAAAGAGTACGACGCCAAAAAGGATGCCGATAACGCCTGATGAGATCTCGGGCAGCGTTATAAAGAAGAATCCTGCGATTATCGCAAAGATACCGCCGATATAACTAGGTAGTCTTTTTGTAGTATTAGCAGTCATGATCTTCACCATCCGGGCTTGATACCCGCAAAAACAAAATCCTTACCGCGCGCGATAAACTCTCTGACATAATTATGCGGCTTGATCACATAACCGGAATTGATCGCTTCAACTCCTACAGATACTATACCAAAAGCCTTGCAGTCATAAACAGACCTCGGCACATGAAATTCAGTAGTAACAACCACTGCGCTTACGATATTAAATTCCTTCTTCGCCCTTATCATCGACTCATATGTCGAAAGGCCCAGCGGATCACAAACGATCTTGTCAGCAGGAATGCCTTCATCGATCAGAAAATCGCGCATCGCACCGGTCTCATCGTATTTCTCAGGATGCTCGCTGTCGCCTGTAACAAGGATATAATCGGCACAGCCAGTCTTATAGACTGCAGCAGCCGTGCGGAGTCTGTCAGCAAGCATCGGACTCGGGCCGTTATCCCATACTGCGCAGCCCAGAACGATCACAGCTTCATAATGTTTATCGTTAGTGTTTTCGAAATCGGCAAGAGAATACACCTGGGTATCAGTATCGCCGATCACATGGAGATTTAAGAGCGACAGGCCAAAAATACCGAGCAGGCCAAGAATGACTAATATAAGAAAGACCTTAAGGATTATCTTCTTCCTGTTTATGTCAGTCTTTGCTCTTGTCATCGATTTCCTTTGCTTCAGCTTTGGAAGCTGCTTCCACTATGGATCTTGTCATGAAATAGATAAGACCTACAGTAAAACAAAAAACAACGGTGATCGTAATATCAGATATCAGAACGTATGCGACAGGAAGGCCCTTCATTATGAGCGTAAAGATCAAGACGAGAATAACACCGCTTATGTATACGCCGCATGAGCCAAGATAAAAACCCTTATACTTTCCCCTGCAAAAAGGTGCCTTCCCGACAAACATGAATATCAGCGCCAAGATGGAGACCAAAAGGAATATGCATGCCGTTATTACTGCAGCGATGTTCATATCCTGATACCTCTCTCGTAAAGCTGCTCACGGATCAGAACTTCGACCTTATCCTTCAGATCGTCAAGATCCCAGGAATTATCGATCGAGTGATCACCAAGCTCACAGTATTCATCATCTGTCATCTGGACAGCTATGCGCCTCTCGGCTTCTTCCTTTTCCATTCCGCGCTTCTGAAGTCTTGCAAGTCTGACATCCTTATCGCATGTAACTACCCAGATCTGGTTGCAGAGCTCACGGAACTTATTGACCGGGATCGGAACATCAAGGACAACGCACTTGGTGCCCTTCTCTTTTTCCTTGCTCAATGTCTCTTCAATCTGCTCGAAAACATGACGGTGAATGATCGTGCTGAGATCATCTAGCTTCTTCTTGTCTCCGAAAGCAATATCAGACATAACGCGGCGGTTCAAAGCACCGTTTGCGGCAACGACTTTCTTTCCGAAAGTCTCAGCAATCTCAGGCATTGCCCTGCCCATGGGACCTGTAACGCTTCTGGAGATCTCATCCGCATCAAGGACCGGAAGTCCCCTTTCTGCAAGAAGTGAACTTACAGTGCTCTTGCCGCTGCCGATACCACCGGTAATACCTAATACAAACATTATTTAGCCTCCAGCCAGTCTTTTCCAAATCCCACTTCTGCAAGGAGCGGAACGCTCAGTTTAGCTGCCGTTTCCATCTCTTCCTTAAGGATTGATGCGCAAAGATCCTTATCTTCAATATCACATTCGCATATAAGTTCGTCGTGTACCTGCATTACGAGCTTTGCTGAAGGAAGCTTTTCTGATAATGCCTTGGATACGCGGTTCATGGCGATCTTGATTATGTCAGCGGCTGTGCCCTGTATCGGCGTATTCATTGCTGCCCTGTAACCGAAATTCTTAATGTTCCTGTTCTGGCTCTTAAGCTCGTTTAAGATCCTCTTACGTCCATACATCGTTACCGCATAGCCCTTCTCTTCACCTGACTTGCGCAAAGACTCGAGGTAAGAAGTTACGCCCGGGAACTGGTTGTTGTATTCCTTGATAAGGTCCGAAGCTTCCTTATAGCTGATACCGAGATCAGTCGCAAGGCCGTAATCAGAGATACCGTAAATGATACTGAAGTTTACTGTCTTTGCAGTCGCTCTCATCTTATGCGTAACCATGTCTTCAGTTACGCCGTAGACTTTAGCGGCAGTTCTCTTATGGATGTCTTCGCCGTCTAAGAACGCAGAGCACATTACTTCATCGCCGCTTAATGCAGCAAGAAGCCTTAACTCGATCTGCGAATAGTCGGCATCGACTAAGATCTTGCCTTCCTCTGCAGTAAAGGCTTCACGGAGTCTGGATCCCTCTTCTGTCCTTACCGGAATGTTCTGGAGATTAGGTTCTGTTGAAGATAATCTTCCCGTATTTGTCATTGCCTGAGTAAATGTCGTATGGATCCTGTTGTCGCTCTTAATGGATCTTGCAAGGCCTACGGCATATGTGGAATCAAGTTTTGAAAGCTCTCTGTATTCGATGATGTAATCGATCTCCGGAAAATAAGGTCTTAATCTCTTAAGTTCATCGATACCTGTCGAGAAATCACCGCTCTTGCCTTTCTTTCCAGAAGGCAGGTTAAGGTGCTTTTCGCCGAACAGGACCTCTGCAAGCTGCTTGGGAGAACCAATATTAAACTCCGTGCCGCACGCATCAAAAACCCTGGCACTGATATCTTCCAGACGCTTTGTATACTCGCTGTGAAGCTCTGAAAGCCTTTCGCCTGATACGTGCATACCGTTTCTCTCGATCTTATCAAGAGTTATTACGAGCGGGAATTCAATATCGTACAACAGGCTCTTAAGGTCCTTATCGTTTTCGATGTCACGGGACATCACTTTCGCGATAGCCGTAACAGCAAGGAGCTTTGAACAGGTCTCTTCAACCTTCGATGAACCGTCATCTTCAGTGATCTCATCGAATAAGGAAAGCTGCTTTACAGGGCCCTTCTTGTCCTCAACGGGATAAGCGGATTTCAATACGCTCTCATATAATCTCTGAAGATCAGGCTTGCCTGAAAGGATATTAAGAACATATCCTGCGATCGCGCAATCGAAAACGGAATCAACGGAAGCCAAAGGCTCTCTAATTATCTTCGATCTGTCCTTATACTCGTAGGATACGGGCATTACCTTCTTGCTAGAAGACAACTTGGCGAAATCTTCAGGATCTGTCACATAGAAGGTCTTGGCTTTCCAGTCAAGAAGTATGACCTTGTTGCCTGACATGATATCGACAAAATCGATACCGCAGTTAAGATCATCAAAATCAAATGATGAAGGCACTTCATACCTGATGTTAAGCGCTGACTTAAGGCATGTCTCAACTTCTTTGGAAATGCCAGAAGTGAAATCATCAACTTCTTCAGTAGTCTCAAAGCCTGAAGGCTTAATGTCTTCGAGATCGAGTTTCTTAATGAGCGACCTTAACGCGAGGCGGTTAAGAACGCCGGACAATGCAGGAAAATCTCTTGTCGCTGAAGGATATGTGCAGTCCTTAGCGCCTTCCTCAACGGGAGATTCGCGGTCGATCGTGCAGAGCTTGATATTAAGCTCTAAGAGTTCTTTGGAATTCTTTATCCTCTCGCCCAAAGCAGGAGACAATTTATCTGCGTTATTGAAAACTTCTTCGCATGAACCGTAGTCTGCTATCAGCTTAAAAGCAGTCTTCTCTCCTACCTTCTCGACGCCCTTGATGTTATCGGAATTATCACCCATGAGAGCTTTTACCTGAACGAATACTTCAGGCTTAACGCCGTAAGTCTCTTCGAACATCTTACGGTCGAATAAGACTCTGGGTTCTTTCCCCTTGCCCGACTGCGGCATTATGACTGAGACCTTATCTGAGATCAGCTGGAAATCGTCGTGGTCGCCGCTGAAGATATAAACGTCCATACCTTCTGCCTCGCCCTGTTTTGACAAAGTGCCGATAAGGTCGTCAGCTTCATATCCTGCAAGCTCCATGCGCTTGATGCCGTAGAGATCGAGCATATTCTTAACTACTGGCATCTGGGCAGCGAGGTCATCAGGCATACCCTTACGGTTAGCCTTATAATCCGTGCTCATCTTATGTCTGAATGTGGGTTCTCTCCTGTCGAAAAGAACACACATGTAATCAGGGTTATATTCCTTCATGACGCCAAGTACGGAATTAAAGAATCCGTTTACGGCACCGGTCGGTGTACCGTCAGGCGCTGTCATTGGAGCTCTGCCGATTACGGCATAGTATGCTCTGTTGATTATTGAGTTGCCGTCAACAAGAAGGAGTGTGCTCATCAGTTGCCCCCGTTCGCTTTCTTCTCATCTTCAATTTCCTGCTCTCTTACGGCACGCGCTGTGCTGATCATGAGCTTGATACGGTTAAGCTGGTTAGCTTCAGATGCGCCCGGATCGTAGTCGATCGGAACGATATTTGACTTAGGATACTGTCTTCTCAATTCCTTGATCATGCCCTTGCCTGTTACATGGTTAGGGAGGCACGCGAAAGGCTGTGCGCAGATGATGTTCGGAACGCCGTCCTGGATAAGCTCGATCATCTCAGCTGTAAGGAACCAGCCCTCACCGCAGGAGTTGCCGCAGCTTAATACGGTAGAAGATTTCTCAGCCAGTTCCTGAATCCTCTCTGTCAGCATGAACTTGCCGTTTGTCTTTGCAAACTCCTTATTTATAGGCTTTCTCAAAGACTCAAGGAATCTTATTGCAGTCTTCATGATATAACCGGTCTTCTTGCTCTTGCCGAGGTTCTGTGCCTGCCATACAGGGTTATAAGCGCAGTACAGGAAGAAGTCCAATACGCCCGGAAGCACTGCTTCGCAGCCTTCTGCTTCGATAACATCAATTGCATTGTTATTTGCATCAGGCTGGAACTTTACTAAGATCTCGCCAACAAGACCGACACGAGGCTTTCTCGGAATATCTGCCAGAGGAAGCGCATCGAACTTGGATACTGCGAACTTAACGAATTCCTTATACTTCGTTATTACCGGAGGATTATCGAAATCAACACCGATCTGTGAGAGGCAATCCAGGATCTCCTTCTTCTCCTCGATGGACTTGGAAAAGTAACTGTTAGGCATCATGACATCATATCTCTCGGTAAGGTCGTCATTTAAGTTCTTGGGATTGAAAAGCTTTCTGCCGATCCTGTTTATGTAGGAATACAGGGCATTAGCAGAACCCGGAACCTTCTCGTAAGGCCTTACTCTCAAGAGCAATGTAGAGAGCATATCGCCTGCGCAGAGTGCCTTGATTGCATCGAGCGCGAATGAGATCGTGTATTCAAAACCTTCATTCTTTTCGAATCTCTGAGCAGAGATCGTGATGACAGGGATCTGCGGATAACCTGCTTCCTTCAAAGCCTTACGCAGGAACGCTACATAGTTAGTAGCACGGCAACCGCCGCCCGTCTGTGTTATTGCAAGCGTCGTATTATCTGGATCGATCTCGCCTTTTAAGATCGCATTTATCATCTGTCCGACAACGATTATCGTCGGGAAGCATGCGTCGTTATTAACGAACTTAAGACCGCACTCGATATCCTCACGTGTAGCCTGCTTTAAGAGCTTTAACTTATATCCGTGCTTATGGAATACGGACTCAACAAGCTCGAATTGGACAGGCGCCATCTGGGGGGCCAGGATAGTGTGATTCTTCTTATGTTCCTTAGTAAATTCAACACGCTGCAATGTGTAAGGAGCGCTGTCGTTTTCTTCAGGAACGAATACCCTTGCTTCGCCCTTATCGATAAGCTCCTGACGCTCGTTCATTGCAACTACAAGTGATCTCATTCTGATCCTTGCTGCGCCCAAGTTGCTTACTTCGTCGATCTTAAGGAGCGTGTAGAGCTTGCCTGATGTCTCAAGGATCTCCTGAACCTGGTCAGATGTAACGGCATCAAGGCCGCAGCCGAAGCTCGTAAGCTGTACAAGCTCTAAGTCAGGTCTTGTAATAACGAATGCAGCTGCCTCATAAAGTCTCGTGTGATACATCCACTGGTCGATGACTCTGATAGGACGCTTTAATACACCGGGCTTTGCAACTGAATCTTCAGTAAGTACTGCAAGACCAAGAGAATTGATCATCTGAGGGATACCGTGGTTGATCTCAGGATCGCAGTGATAAGGTCTGCCTGCAAGAACGATTCCCTTAAGGCCCTTTTCTTCCATCTCCTTAAGGATCTCCTGACCCTTATTTCTGATGTCTTCCTTGTACTTGAAGTACTCCTCTGAACCTGCCTGAACTGCCTGCTTTGCTTCCTCAGCGGAAACGCCGAGATAATCAAAACACTCTGTAAGATGGAGCGCTACGTTATCAAGGTTGTCCAAAGGCATGAAAGGATTTAAGTATCTGATGTTCTTTTCGAGAAGGTTCTCAACATTGTTTCTGATTACCTCAGGATAAGAACATACGATAGGACAATTGTAGTGGTTATTCGAATTCTGGTTCTCGATATTCTCATAAGGAACATCAGGATAGAAGATCGTCGTGATGCCGCGGTCAATGAGATTCTCGATATGGCCGTGAGCAAGCTTTGCAGGATAGCATACAGACTCGGAAGGAATCGTCTCCATACCGCCTTCGTAGATCTTGTGAGAAGATCTTGCGGAGATAAGGACTCTGAATCCGAGCTTTGTAAGTACGGTAAACCAGAAAGGATAATTCTCATACTGGTTAAGTACGCGCGGAATTCCGATCTCTCCTCTGGGAGCATCCTCAAGCTTTAAAGGCTTATAGTAGCTGAATGTTCTTGAATACTTGTAATCGAAAAGATTAGGGAGCTTCTTCTTATCGCTTGCAGGCTCCCTGTCGAGCGCTAAGTCCTCGCCTCTCTCGCAGCGGTTGCCTGATACGAACTTCGTGCCGTTTGAGAAAGTAGCAATGGTAAGGCGGCAGTGATTTGTGCAGCCCTGACACTGTGTATTCTCGGTATCCATCTTGAATGAATCCAGTTCATCCTTTCCGAGAACATTAGATCTGCCGTCTTCATGGCCTCTCTTCCTTGCGATGAGAGCTGCGCCGAAAGCGCCCATCAGGCCTGCAACATTAGGTCTGATAACGTCTCTTCCGGATACGAGCTCGAAACATCTTAAGATAGCATCGTTAAGGAACGTACCGCCCTGAACGACGATGTTCTTACCGAGCTGCTCTGTATCACGGATCTTGATAACCTTATAGAGCGCGTTTCTTACGACTGAATATGAAAGGCCTGCAGAGATATCGCCTACGGAAGCACCTTCCTTCTGCGCCTGCTTAACCTTGGAGTTCATGAATACGGTACAGCGTGTTCCGAGATCGACAGGCTTAGTCGAAGATAAAGCAGCTTCAGCAAACTCAGGCGTCGTAAGGCCCAAAGTCTGCGCAAATGTCTGAATGAATGAACCGCAGCCTGAAGAACATGCCTCATTGAGCATGATGGAATCGATGACGCCGTTCCTGATCTTCATGCACTTCATGTCCTGACCGCCGATATCAATGATGAAATCAACATCCGGGCAGAAGAATTTAGCTGACTGGAAGTGAGCCATAGTCTCGATCTCGCCCTCATCGATGTTCAAAGCGGCCTTGATGATGTTCTCACCGTAACCTGTAACGCATGAGTGAGCAATGTAGCAGTCGTCGGGCATCTTCGAATAGATATCCTTCATGATCGCAACTGCGCTCATTACAGGATTACCCTTATTGCTTGCGTAATATGTGTAAACAAGATCGCCCTTCCTGTTGATAACAACTGCTTTAGTCGTTGTGGAACCTGCATCAACGCCAAGGAAAAGTGCGCCCGTCTGGTCCTTAATGTTAAGGACAGGGATCTGATCCTTCATGTGACGGTCATCAAAAGCCTTCTTGTCTTCCTTGCTCTTGAAGATAGGGTCGATCCTGATGATATCCGGAACGAAGCCTTCCCTGTTCTTAAGCTTTTCGAGCAGGTCGGAAAGGTTAACGGGATTCTTGCCGTCAGCTGATAAAGCTGCGCCTAAAGCAACGTAGATCTGGGCCTCTTCAGGCATCCAGAATGAATCGACCTTGCCTTCCAAGGTGCGCTCGAAAGCATTTCTAAGCTCTGAATTAAAGAACAAAGGACCGCCTAAGAATGTGACATTGCCCTTGATCGGTCTGCCGCATGCAAGGCCGGAGATAGTCTGGTTTACAACGGACTGGTAGATCGAAGCCGCGAGGTCTTCTTTCGCCGCTCCCTCATTGATAAGGGGCTGGAGATCGGACTTTGCGAAAACGCCGCAGCGGCTTGCGATAGTATAAAGTGATCTGTAATCTTTCGCGAAATTATTAAGGCCGTCGGCATCAGTCTGCAAAAGAGAAGCCATCTGGTCGATGAACGAACCGGTGCCGCCTGCGCAAGTGCCGTTCATTCGCTGCTCAAGTACAGGATGCATGTATGTGATCTTGGCATCCTCACCGCCGAGCTCGATGATTACGTCTGTCTCAGGGTGATATGTCTTGATCGCCTGAGTCTCAGCCATAACTTCCTGAGTGAACTTAAAGCCGAGCCAGTTAGCTACTGAAAGTCCGCCTGAACCCGTGATAACAACGTCAACGTCGATTCCGGGGAATTTCTTGTTCAGATCTTCAAAAAGGTCATTTAAAAGACCTGATACATCCGAATGGTGTCTCTGATAATCGCTGTGGATTATCTTCTCGCCGTCCAAGAGAACGACCTTGATCGTTGTAGATCCGATATCAAGACCAAGCTTGTATACCTTGCCCATCACTTACCCTCCAAGTGGTTTATCTGTTAGTCTTGGGCGTGCCCTTAGGCTGCGCCTGATTGCGAACTACGTTATTACCCGAATTTCTGTAGTTCTTATTGGAAGAGCCTGAAGTGCGGCTCCTTGTTGTTTTCTTACGCGGCTGAATGGAACCGAATAACTTAAAGGACTTATCCTTAAGGTCCATGAGCCAGTTCATCTGCTCAGATCGCAATGCATCCTTGAAGTTCCTGGAATCAAGACCCTGCTTGAATTCGGCGCTCAAAGATACTCTCAAGAGCTCATCCGGAATGCCGAGTGACAGATCAAAAGGCTTTCCGAAGGCATCGAACACCTCAAGCTGCAATGAATCGCAGACCGTCTTACAGTTAGCTTCATAGAGAGATACGTCACACTTAATGCCGAGCTGAGTCATAAGGCCCGTGAAATTCAGCGTGATGTAAGGCAGATTGCTCGAAAAGATCAAATGAAGGCAGATAAGCTTCATATAAGACTCGAGGCAGATACATTCCTGGTCGCAGATAAGCGAGAGATCGCCATCAGAGGTCATCTTCGAGATATCAGCCTTCTCGTTCTCAAAACCGTTAGCCCACAGGAAATAGAGCTCCCTGTAGACATCCTTCTTAAAAGATTCAAAATCGCGCGTAAGGGGCTCAGCCAAAACCTTACTGCCGAGATTGAAGATATACTGCATATATGACACTTCAAGGTAGCTCGGAACCGAGAAATACTTGAAGTAAGCCGCTACGTCACGGCTGTTGTAGATATATTTGCGCAAAAAGACATCTCCTGTCCGCATAATAATTCATTGTGAATTATAGCATAAACAAGCTAATATACTTATTAAAAATAAAAGAGTTATTTGGCAATCGGAAATTAAGCCGGAGTACCGCCGCCGATTACGCCTGCTGCACCAAGGATCAGGACAAGGATCCCGAGGCCGATACGATACCAGCCGAAGCATGAGAATGTATGCTTTCTGATGAATGCCATGAGCTGCTTGATGATAAGAAGGCTGACACCAAATGCAGTAACCATTCCTACAAGAAGAAGACCGACCTCATGAGCGGTTACGCCTCCGTCATACTTAACGATCTTAAGAAGGCTCGCACCGAACATTACGGGGATGGCAAGGAAGAAAGTAAACTTTGCTGCCGCTTCCCTTTTGATTCCGATAGCAATAGAACCTACGATAGTGGAGCCTGATCTGGAAGCGCCCGGGAAAACAGCTGCAAAGAGCTGGAAAATACCGATAGCAAGAGCATGTCCCCAGTTAAGCTGGTTTACGGTCTTAACGATGGGATTTCTGTTCTTCATGAGGTATTCGACAACGATAAATGCAACGCCGAATACGATAAGAGCGATGGCAACAACGAAATAGTTATAAAGGTGCTCATCAAGCCAATCGTCGAAAAGAACGCCAACGACAGCAGCAGGAACGCATGCGAGCGCTATCTTAAGCCAAAGGATGATCTTATCCTTCATAACATATCTGCCGACGCCGGTCTTTGAGAACGGATGATCGTTATTCTTGATCCCGAAAGGCCATATCTCTTTCCAGAATATGACAATAACGGCCAGTATAGCGCCTAACTGGATCACTACGAGATAAAGGTCATAGAATTCAGGCGATACATTGAGCTTCAAGAACTCATTTAATATGATCATGTGGCCCGTGGAACTTACGGGAAGCCACTCGGTAATGCCTTCAACAACGCCAAAAATAAAAGCAACAAAATAATCCCAAATCATTATTTAATATCTCCTCTTTTCCTTAAAACCCCAAAATCATAACACATTAATCATTCTGTTATATGCGCAAACTACGGCACGAACGGAAGATTTTGTGACAGAGCTCGATACGCCGGCACCAATATAAGTCTGTTTATTGGATTTATTGGAGATCTCAATATACGTAATAGCCGCAGAGTCTGAACCGGACTTCATAGCATGCTCGGAATAGTTGGAGATCGAGAACTCGACGCCCGTATAATCACAGAAACCTCTGACAAAAGCATCCAAGAGACCGTTACCCTTACCCTTAATGGTAACTTCCTTACCGTGGTCAGTAATAAGAGCCTCTACAGTGGATACCTGATCGCTGTCCTGTGTTTCCGAGAAGTTCTTCAGGCCGTAAGGCTCAAGAACATTGATATATTTGTCATCGAACAGATCGAAGATCTGCTGGGGTGTAAGTTCATTTTCTGTGCCGTTCTCTTCGGTGGCTGCCTTGACGACAGGCAGGAAATCACGCTGGAAAGCCTTCGGGAGCTGGACTCCGAAGTAAGTTTCCATGACATAAGCAATTCCGCCTCTTCCGGACTGGGAATTAATACGGATGATGGGCTCATACTCTCTGCCGACATCCTTAGGATCGATAGGAAGGTAAGGAACTGCCCAAATGGTCTCTCCCCTTTCTTCCATCTTCTTTCTGCCCTTATTTATTGCATCCTGATGGGAACCTGAGAATGCAGTAAATACAAGCTTACCAGCCCATGGGTGCCTAGGCTCGACCTTCATTCCGGTCAGCTCTTCATAAATATCGATGGTCTTATTGATGTTAGAGAAATCCAGGCCCGGATTGATCCCGAGCATCATCATATTGATTGCAAGCGTAATGATATCAACGTTTCCGGTCCTCTCTCCATTACCGAACAAAGTACCTTCTACCCTGTCACCGCCGGCCATGAGACCGAATTCCGACGTGGCAACGGCCGTTCCTCTGTCATTATGGGTATGCAGGGATACGATAATCGAGTCCCTCCACTTTGTTTTCGAGCAGAAATATTCGATCTGGTCAGCATATACATTGGCTGTCTGATACTCTACTGTCTCAGGCAGGTTGATGATCGCCTTTTTGTCAGGCGTCGGCTTCCATACTTCAAGAACGCTGTCACAGATCTTAACCGCGAAATCAAGTTCAGTATCTGAGAAAGCCTCCGGCGAATACTCGAGAATGAAGTTCGTACCGCTCGTATCCTCGTTGATCCTGTCGATGATCATTTTCGCGCCCTCAACGGCGAGATTGATGCATTCGTCGCATGTGAAATCGAAAACAACGTCCCTGTGGAGCGTACTTGTCGCATTATAGAGATGGATAATGACGTTGGGAGCGCCCTTTACGGCTTCCATCGTCTTATCGATTATGTGTTCTCTGGACTGGGTCAATACCTGGATTGCAACGTCTGAAGGGATCAGATCATTGTCGATCAGATGCCTGCAGAAATTATAGTCCGTGTCAGAAGCCGCCGGGAAACCGATCTCGATCTCTTTGAAACCGATGGAGCATAAATATTCAAAGAACTCGACCTTTTCTTCCAAAGTCATGGGAACTTCAAGGGCCTGATTACCGTCTCTCAAGTCAACAGAACACCAGATCGGTGCCTTGGTTATCTTATTTGAAGGCCACTTTCTGTCCGGCAGATCAACAGTCGGATGAGCCTTATACTTTCGGTAATTCATATCAGCCATAAACTTTCCTCCACCCTAGAAGCTTAAAGCCTGTTAAAGTTCATTTACGAGGCTTCTGAACATGTCGCCTCTGTGTTCGAAATGCCTGAAATGGTCATAGGACGTACCTATAGAAGACATAATAACAATCTCTCCGGGTTTTGCCCACTCTCTGGCCTTATTGATGGCTTCCTTATAAGCGTTAACAACATTATCACGTGTCTTCGGGAACTCGTAAACGTCGCCTTCCTTATCAGGGATCCTGTAGATCTCGTACTTACGGCCGCGTGCTTCCTTTGCAATGATGTCAGTAACAAGGTCAGCGTTTGATCCGTAGATAATGATCCTGTCGCATACATTAAGGATGGCGTCGCCAAGCTTGCTGTAGAGGCACTTCTTGTCAGCACCGCCGCAGATAAGGACACCCTTCTCATTTCTGGCTGCAAGAGCATTCATCGTATTAAGGGAACGGTTCGGTGAAGTATCGATCGATGAGTTATACCACCTTACTCCGTCAAGCTCTCTGATAAACTCGATCCTGTGCGGCACTCCCTTGAAGTTTCTGGCTACATAAGCGATGTCTTCAGGCTTTACATAATCGATTACCGCGCAAGTTGCAGCGAGGAAATTCTCGACATTATGAACGCCGGGAATAAATATCTCGTCCATGCCGCAGATGTCGTATTTATCGCCATTCTCATCGTAGATGAGCCTGCCGTCTTCGGTATAAGCTCTCGGATACAAAGGAGAATCGGACCTCATGACCTTGCCCTTGTTGGCAGAGAACAACTTAACCCTGCCTCTGGCGATGTCCTTCATCTCATATGTTAAATCACAGCCGGCATTAAGGACGACCTTGCCGACAGGTCCCTGGTTCCTGAAGGCATTGACCTTAGCCTGGATGTATTCATCATAATCTTTATGGAAATCCAGGTGATTAGGCGTGATGTTGGTTACGATCGCAACATCAGCAGGCGTGCTCATTCCAAGGAGCTGGAATGAAGACAATTCCAGAACGACCTTATCCTCAGGCTCGATCTCGGCAATGCGGTCAAGGAGCGGAGTTCCTATATTTCCGCCGATCCAGACCTTATAGCCTGCATGCTTTAAGATCTCCGCAGTAAGCGTAGTAGTCGTTGTCTTGCCGTCAGAACCCGTAATCGCAAAGATCTCGGCAGGACAAAGGCTCATGAAGAGCTCCATCTCAGTAGTGAGAATAGAACCCATTTCTTTCAAAGCCTGAAGTTCCGGCGTCTCGAAACGCATCTTCGGAGTCTTAAAGACTATGTCATAGTGCTCGTCTCTTAAATGAGTTAAGTAAGATTCACCCAAAGACCACTTGATGTCAGTCGAGATCTCCTTAAGTGCTGCGATATTCTTACTCAATACCGGGTCTTCTTCGGTCATCTTGTCACATGCCGTAACATCAGCTCCCAATGAAATAAGCCACTTGATAAGAGGCGTATTCGAGATACCGATGCCGATAACGGCAGCTTTCCTGCCCTTTATGTATTTCTTGAACTCGTCAAACTTATAGTTAGCCATAGTCACTCCTTATTCGGATATGTACGAGGCATAGAGCCTGCTGTAGAATCCGCCGTTTGCGATAAGCTCATCGTGAGAGCCGATCTCTGAGACCTTACCGCCGTCAATAACGACGATCTTGTCACAGGATGTGATCTGCGAGAGCCTGTGCGCAATTATAATACTTGTTCTTCCGTTCAGAAGCTTTTTTACTGCTTTCTGGATACGGTCTTCCGTCACAACGTCAACAGATGACGTAGCTTCGTCCAATATGAGGATCGAAGGATCCGAAGCCATTGCCCTGGCTATTGTCAGGAGCTGTTTCTGGCCTTCGGATATGTCATCCCTGTCGTTATCCAACATCTCATTATAACGCTTTGGCAGTTTTCTGATAAAAGAGTCACAGCCTGCCTTCTTACTTGCCTCAACGGCCTCTTCTTCGGTAATGTGGCTTCCGGAGAACCTGATATTCTCCATTACAGTATCGTCTGAAAGCCATGTATCCTGCGAAACAAAGCCGATATAGTGCCTGAGCTCAGACCTGGGAATATCCTTTATGGATTTGCCGTTTATGAGGATATCGCCCGAATCAGGCTCGTAATAACGCATGAGTAGATTTATAAGCGTAGTCTTGCCGCAGCCGGTAGGTCCGGCGATCGCGAAGGATTCGCCCCTTCCTACCTTGAATGAGATATCCTGAAGTACAGGCCTGCCCTCTACATAAGAGAAAGATACATTTTTAAACTCGATATCAAACTGTACGTCCTTAGAAGGAAGGTCATCTCTTACGGGTTCGTCAGGGACCTCAGGACTGTCTAAGTACTCGAAAACTCTGGCAAGGCAGGCAAAGCTGTCGGAAAGCTCTGTATAAACTGCTGACAGATCA
The DNA here is from genome assembly GCA_001604135.1 of Clostridiales bacterium Firm_14. Classification (GTDB taxonomy): domain Bacteria; phylum Bacillota; class Clostridia; order Saccharofermentanales; family Saccharofermentanaceae; genus Saccharofermentans. The sequence goes on along the minus strand of LVAT01000013.1, from coordinate 161,996 downwards.
TTAAATGGCTTCATGAACTGGTTAGCATATGCCAGAAGTGAAGTTAAGGCACCTACAGTGATCGTTCCGCCGATACCCGCTATGCAGCCTGTAAGTACCACGCCAGCATAGATAAGGGCATTAACAAATCTTGAAGACGGGTTGCTTATTGAGGATAAGAATGTAGCCTTAGTCGATGTTTTACGGTATTCACCGTTGATCTCATCAAAGCCTGCGATCCTGGTATCAGTAACGTTATAGAGCTTACATTCCCTGAAATTGTTGACTGACTCAGCAACAAATGAGGTCTGCTTCGACCTGATCTCAGCCTGCTTGGCAAATGACTTGTAAGCACCCTTTGCAATAGCCGTGGAAACAGCAATGGATACAGGCGTAAAGATAACGACTATGAGCGATATCTTCCAGTTGATATAGAACATTACAATGAGCGTAATGATAATTGTCGCAATACCCGAAGCAAACTGGTTAAGGAATAAGAGCATTCCGTCAGATACGGTCTCAACATCGCTGATAATGAGGCTCTGAAGCTTTCCTGCAGAAGTCCTGTCGATATAGGACATCTTTACCCTGTGCATCTTGGAATAAGTCGCGTTCCTTAAGTTCTGACCGATGGCAAACGCGATACGGTTATTCATTCTGATCAGCGCGAACTGGAGCAAGGCCGCAACTATGATAAGCCCGACAATAATGACCAGACACTTGATAAGCTGATCAGTATCACTCAGGTTATCAATGGCTCTTCCTGCAAAATAAGGAATGGCAACTGTAGCTCCGCCGAAGAATAATCCGATGATCACGGACAATACGACAAGACCCGTTGAACCTTTGAGATATGAGAAGAGACGCTTTAACGACTTACCGTTCATGATACAGCGCCTCCCTTCATCTGAAGAGAATTCATATATCTGTAGTTCTCGGAGATCTTAAGCAATTCCTCATGAGGAGCGATCGCTTCGATCTTGCCGTCATCCATGAGAATAATGCGGTCACAGTTCATGCACGTCCTGACCTTTTGAGATACAAGGATCGTGGTAGGCTTTACGGGAAGGTTCGAAAGGTTATTAAGAAGCCTCTTCTCAGTTCCCCAGTCCAATGCTGATGTAGAGTCATCAAGGATAACAAGGCCGGGCTTCCCTGCCAAGGCTCTTGCAATTCCAATCCTCTGTCTCTGACCGCCCGAAAGGCCTGCTCCGCCGTCAGATATGACAAAATCCAGGCCTTCCTTCTTTGTTGCGATAACATCATCGCTGCACGATGCTTTGCATGCAGATTCGATATCTTCCTGCGACAAAGAAGCTCTTCCGAGAGTGATGTTATCTTTAAGCGAACCTTTAAACAATCTGGTCTTTTGAAGGCTCAGAGCCACTGTTTTCGAGAGGCTCGAAACTGAAATATCCTTAATATTCCTGCCGTTTATGTCCACTTCGCCTTCATCGGCGTTATAGATACCGGCAATGAGCGCAGCAGCGGTTGATTTACCGCAGCCTGTACTTCCTATAATGCCGATAGTCTCTCCGGGCTTAATGTCGATCGAAAAGTCCTTAACAGACTCTTCGACATTACCCTGATATGTAAAAGAGACCTTCTTCATCGATACGGACAAAGGAGTACCTGAGGGAAGCTCTTCTGCGCCGTTATTAGCGGTACTTTTTATCTCCATCAGGCCTTCCGCACGCTTAAGGCAGGCATAGGCCCTTGATACGGATACAATGAGATTTGCGAGCTTAACCAGCTCTATAAGGATCTGGGACATGTAGTTATAAAGGGCTACTACCTGTCCGTCAGTAAGATTTCCTGAGTTGAAATGTATAGAACCTCTGTAGATCAGAAGGCAGATACCGAGATTAACGACTGCATAAGTCAACGGATTGAGCCAAGCAGCAAAATCAGCTGCCTTGATCTGTGAGTTCCTTATGTTCCTGCTCTTTTGTTCAAACTTCTCGTAATCATTTAAAGTCTTGTTAAAGCCTCTAATTACCCTCTCGCCTGCGATTCCGTTAGAAGTCTTTTTTACAAGACTGTCCAATCCGGCTCTGGATTCCCTGTGCCTTACGATGGAGAACTTCATGTTAAGTGCAATAACGACAGACAAAAGGAGCGTACATGCAACAAGGATCAAAGCTATGGAAGGCTTAACTGTTGCCGCCATAATGCAGGCGCCGACAACTATAAAAGGAGACCTCAGAAGAAGTCTCAAGAAAAGATTGATGCCCGTCTGGATCTGGTTAACGTCAGATGTAAGGAGCGTAACCATACCGGAGGAACCGATCTTCTCATAATCGCTTACGGATAACGTCTGGAGCTTATCGTGAAGGCTCTTTCTGATCCCTGAAGATATTCCCGTCGCAGAATAAGCGGCGAAATACTGCGCTGTAATGGCACTGGCAAAGCCTACGACAGCAAATAATACAAGGATCGGCACATGAGACCATACATAGCCCATGTCGCCCGTTCTGATGCCGTTATCGATAACGCCGGCCACGATAAGCGGCACGATAAGTTCAAAGCACGCTTCAAGGAGCTTAAACACGGGGCTTAAGATCGAAGCAGCTTTGTATTTTCCGATGTGGTCGAAAAGAAGTTTCATGATCAGATATCAGACAGATCCTTCATAAGTTTATTGGATTCGCGGATTACCTCATCAAGATCGATGGTCGTATACTTTCCGTCCTCATAGAGTATCTTACCGTCTATCATGGTCATCTTAACGATGGAGTTATCACCGCTGTAGACTATATTTCTAACGATATTGTTCTCAGGCTGCATCGAAGGTTTGTTCATGTTGATCATTATGATGTCAGCTTTCTTTCCTTCTTCAAGAACGTCAGAATCATTAAGGCCCATGCACAAAGCTCCGCCTGAAGTTCCTGCCTTAAGGATCTTATAAGGATCTACTGCCGCAGCATTATGTGTCTCAATATTCGAGAGGACGGTATCAAGATACATCTCACGGAACATCGAAAGCGCGTTGTTAGAACCGGCACCGTCAGTACCGATTGCGATCTTCATGTCTTTTTCGATGAACTTATAGACAGGCGTGATGCCGCTTGCAAGCTTTAAGTTGGAACATGCATTGAATACGGACCAAAGGCCGCGCTTTTTGAAGATATCCCTGTCTTCATCGGTGAACCATACGCAATGGAATCCGCCGCCGCCGAAATCGAAGATCCCGAGCTTGTCGAAAAGGACTGCAGGCGTTACGCCGTATCTTTCCTTACATCCCTCGACCTCTTCGAAAGATTCGGAGATATGAGTAAATACAGGAGCTTCATATTTATGAGCAAGCTCCGACATGTACTTAAGATTATCTTCGCAAGTCGTATATTCGGCGTGGAAACCTAATATGAAGGATACGAGAGGATCGTATGAATTAAGCTCGTTATAGTATTTTTCGAGACTTTCAAAACCGCCGAAATCATTGGCAGCGCCGCAGAATACGTGTCTGAAGCCTGTCTCGACTGCAGCCCTTGCATTTTCTTCCCTGTGGAAATACATGTCAAAACAAGCAGTTGTACCGCCTGCCAGATAATCGGCATAAGCGAGCTTGGAGAACCAGTAGACTGCTTCAGGAGTAAGCTTTGCTTCCCTGGGGAATATTGCCTTGTGAAGCCAGTCATTAAGACAGTATTCGTCAGCAAGAGACCTTGAGAAAGTCATTGCAGAATGCGTATGGGCATTCTTAAGACCGGGCATTAAGAGATTGCCCTTGCAATCTATCTCACGGTCGAACTTCTTATCGGAAACGTCGACAGAAGGTCCGATATAACTGATCCTGTCCTTATCAGTCCACAACTCACCATCAATGATCTTGTCATCGGTCATCTTCAGGATCCTGCAATTATAAAAACGAACAGACATATAGTTTTCCTTTCTAACCCGTTATAACAACGGTGCGATAAGTCGCAATATTGATTTGAAGAACCATACAAACACGTTTGGTTTCTTCCTGTATTTCTCGGTAACGTCACGGCACTCCGCGAAGGTATCTATGAAATCCTGCTTAATGTCCTTAAGGCAATCTGTCCTATACATGTAAACAGCATTCTCAAAGTGATGGTAAAGGCTTCTGAAATCAAGGTTTATTGTTCCTACTACGGCACATTTATCATCACAAAGGAAAGTCTTCGAATGGTTAAATCCAGGTGTATATTCGTAGATCCTTACGCCGCTTGTGATAAGCATGTTGTAATAAGATCTCGTAACGCTGTATGTAAGCTTCTTATCAGGGATGCCGGGAGTCATGAGTCTTACATCTATGCCTCTCTTGGCGGCAATCTGCAAAGCTCTTGCGATCTCGTCGGACAATACCAGATATGGTGACATGATCCAGCAGTATTCCTGAGAATTGTTGATCATGTTGAGGTAAACATTCTCACCGACAGGCTCATTATCGAGAGGGCTGTCACAATAAGGAACGCAGAAGCCTGCAGCGCCTTCGACGGGAACGAGCGGGATCGCCTCGAACTTCATCATATCGTCGTCCCTCTTCTTCATATCGGCAAAGTTCCACATCTCAATGAACATTGCCGTAAGGCTCTGGACTGCAGGACCTTCAAGCCTGATGCCGTTATCCTTCCAGCGTCCGTAAGGGTTAACGATATTGAAATACTCGTCCGCGATATTATATCCGCCCGTATATCCGACTTTGCCGTCAACAACAGTGATCTTTCTGTGGTCTCTGTTGTTCATGAAAAGCGATACTACAGGATATGCCGGGTTAAACGCATTGCACTTGATACCTTCTGATTCAAGGACTCTGACGAAATTCTTATTGATGAAAAGGAACGAACCCACGTCATCATATAAGACTCTGCAGTCAACACCTGCAGCTGCTCTCTCCTTCAGTGCCTCGTGCAAAGGCTCGAATGCTTCCTTGGTCTCAATAGCATGATACTCAAGATAAACGTATTCCTTGGCTTTCTTGATGTCCTCTATCTGAGCCTTGTAAGCGTCGTAAGCAACAGGATAGTATTTGATATCCGTTCCTTCATAGATCGGGAATTCAAAGCCTCTGAGATACCTCGCATTTGAAGCCCTGGCAGGGTCTTCTGCCTTGAACTCAGCGAAAATATCATCGTTATAGTTCAGGTGTGAGAACACCATCATGTCAACCTTTTCGAGACGTCTCTTGATCTTATGCTTGGAACTCGAAAAGTTATTCAGGACATAGAACAACAGACCCGGCACCGGAAAGATCAGGATCACGATAACCCAGATGAGCTTAAATACGCCGTTATGGTCCCTTGAGTTGATACCGAGAGCAACGATCAAAGATATTGCTCTCACAGCGATATCAAGCGGCGGGAAGTAACTTCCGAGATAATACAAAAGAACGATAAAACCTACCAACTGCGCAATTACAAGCAATCCGAAGACAATAATTCTTCCGATACTGTTCTTGATAGCAGTTTTGCGTTCTACCGTTCTTTTCTTAGTCATTAGCCAATGTTCTCGATGAATGCCTTATATCCGAGATAGAGATAGTAAAGGTCGATCTTGGAGATGACCTCAACAGGTGCATGCATGGACCATACGGGTACGCCCATATCAACTACATCCATACCGAGCTCAGCCATGATTGCAGCGATAGTTCCGCCGCCGCCTGCGTCGATACGTCCGAGTTCGCCTGTCTGCCACGGGATAGAATTCTTCTCGAAGATGTCAGTGATCTCAGCAATGAAGTCTCCTGTAGCTTCTGAGCATCCGGACTTGCCTCTTGCCCCCGTATACTTCTCGATCTTAAGACCGTGAGACATGAATGCGGTATTGTTCTTCTCAAATACTGAAGAGTACTTGGGATCGTATGCTGTCGTAACGTCTGTGGAAAGCATCTTTGTAGCTGCAAGAGCCTTGCGGAACTTAAGCGTATTGAACTTATCTATGCCGCCCTCAGCCTTTGCAAAGACTTCCATGAGGAAATTCTCATAAAGATTGGATGTTGCACCGGAATTGGAATAAGATCCGATCTCTTCCTTATCTGTAAGTAGGCAGACGCATGTCTTCTTGGGCTTCTCCTGAGCGAGCAAAGCTCTTAATGCAGGATAAGCGCAGACCTTATCGTCGTGGCCGTAAGCTGCAATATAAGCACGGTCAAAACCGACATCTCTTGCATGTGTAGCGGGAACGATCTCGATCTCAGCAGATACAAAATCCTTCTCCTTGATGCCGTACTGCTCGAAAAGAATCTTCAGAACGCCTGCCTTGAAGATATCAGAAGACTTCTTATCATCTTTGCAGGGAATTCCGCCGATGACTACGTTAAGGTCTTCAGCAGGAATGAAATCAGATGCTTTCTTCGTCATCTGCTCGTTTCCAAGGTGAGGAAGAAGGTCAGTGATGTAGAATACGGGATCAGTGTCCTTCTCACCTACAACGATCTGATGTGCCTTGCCGTCATTTGTGAAAACAACGCCGTGTACAGCCAAAGGAATCGTTGTCCACTGATACTTCTTGATGCCGCCATAGTAGTGGGTCTTGAAGTAAACGGTGTCATTATCCTCATAGATCGGATTGGGCTTTAAGTCCAGTCTGGGAGAATCAATGTGGGCACCAAGGATGTTAAATCCTTCAGCAGGGCTCTTCTTACCGATAACTGCAGCTGCAAAGCCCTTGCCCTTAATGCTCTGGTAGACCTTGTCACCGGGCTTTAAGGTATCTTTAGTAGCGATATCCACATAACCCAGGTCTTCTGCTGCGGCAATGGCATTTGCGGCAAATTCGCGTTCTGTCTTGGAATTATCCAAAAATGCCTTATATTCCTCGGCAAAATTAAAAGTAGCTGTCATATCATCTTCTGAAGCTACCTCATAAAGGTTGGGAAATTCAGCGAAAAGCTCGCTGGTCTTGATCTTTTTGGTTTCTTTTTTCTTAGGCATAAGTATCACCTCTTTCTAATGAACTTATGATACCATAAAGTAAAATAAAATCTTTTAATTAAGAGGACAAAATGATAACTGACGGACACAATCATACAAAACACTTCTCAGTTGATGCAGGACAGACCATAGAGGAACTGATAAATGAGGCAAAATCAAAGGGGTTTAACAGGATTGGAATCACTGAACACTACGAAATAGACTATGTCGACGACGGCCTTAACTGGATGTTCGACCTTGATGAATACAACAAGACATTTGAAGAATGGCGCAAAAAAGCGGGCGATTTCGAGCTCCTCAAAGGCATCGAATTCGGATATCAGACGCATGTAGCCGAAGAGATTGACAAAGTTGCCGCTTCTATCCCCCTGGACGTGGTCCTGATGAGCGTTCACCTCTTCAGAGGCAAGGATTTCTATGTTGACCGTGACTGCTATAAGATGCCTGTCAAAGAGCTCCACAGCGAATATGTAAGCATCATGGCCGAGATGTGCGAAAAGTGTAATAACTTCGACGTTGTAGCCCACTACGACTACATCAACAGATATGCAGACAACAAGAACGATTTCGTTACTTATGAGGAATGCCCCAAAGAATTCGACAGGCTTTTCGAAGCAATGATCTCCAAGGACAAAGCCCTGGAGATCAATACCAAATCGATTCAAAAGCATAAAGACGGCGGATTTACGAGATTCCTGCCCGATGCGGCCATTATCAACAGATTCATCGAAATGGGCGGCAAATACATAACCTTAGGCTCCGATTCCCACTTCCCAGGCACATTTGCCGTAAGCTTTAACGAAGCCGTGGAATACCTTAAATCCTTGGGAATTAAGGAAACCGTGTACTTCAAGGAGCATAAACCGTATTTCGAAGCGCTGTAATCAATAACTTCAAATTAATCAGAGGCTGTCTTAAATTAAAAGACAGCCTCTGCGATATTACGGATATGGTTTTATTTCATTAAACGCGCTTGCACCATAACTGTAGATTGCATAATACATTTCCTCATAAACGTCCAGATAATTCGTCCCGCCTTTGTCCCATGGCTCTGCCTTATTGATGCGTTCTAATCCAGCGCCATGAGCTTCTCCTATCCCGGGAACATTTTTCATAAATATAAACGGTTCAAGACTATGCTCTTTGAATTTCAGCAAATAGTCATGTCCTGTACCGGTAAAATCCTGTAAAGCACACACTAACTTATAAAGACTTTCTGCTAACTGCTTGCATAAAGGTGTTTTAAATTGCGCCATTCTCTCCGGATAAATATACCTGTTAGCTTCCGCAAACTCTTGACAAGCTTCCTTTATCTTATCGCAATTATGCTTTGAAGCTTTTGCAATTGCAGCTGTACTTAAGTCAATTGCATTTAATGATCCTTCCATGTTTTGTGTGACTCGGTATTTTCCCGAAGAATTCTGCGTTAAATCTCTTCCAATATCAGAGTTAAAGACGTATTTGTTAAAGTCTTCTCCGAATTTTTTCTTTATTTCGTTTTTCAATTTTTCATCGTTTTTGTATTTCAGTTTTTCAATTTTATCTTTATTGTTCTGAATGTATGCTTCAAAATTAGGAAGTCGAATAGATTTATAGTCAGTATTGACCAGTTTTGTAACTGATTTTATTTGTCTGTCTATTTGATCGTATAAACCCCTATTTAGATTTACACCTTCCATATTCGCTTTAGTTTGCAAAAAATCAAAACATGCTTTGAATAATTCTTTGTTTAGTTTTTCATAACCGCTATAAGCCTTCTCGCACATTGATTTGAGCAGCTTCAGATCATCCCAATAAGCGTATTTCTGAATATCTTCCTGCGTAGTCGGGTGGAATTGAGCCAAAGCATTTTCATTAACGGCAACAAAATTGAAGAACCATCCCTTGGGCCCGAAATCACATACCATAAAGGCATCCGTAGACTCAAAAGCATAATCAAAATCCCCGTGTCCATTAACTACATCTTCCAAGGCTTTAACTGCATCAAGTGAATTACCAGCCGTTTCAGTCATTTTTGTTTCTAAAAACTTAAAGTCAATTTTCTCCCACTCAAGATAATCAAAGTTCTCTTCGTCCATCTTATTTCTCCTTAATATTATTTTGGGAATTTCCTTTAGAATCTGACATCATATTCACGAACATACCAACGTCCGTTGTTTGTTCTCTGCAAAGTCCTCTTATTCGGACTTCCAAGCTGCTTGCCGTGTATATCATAAGCTACCGTTGTGACATACGCGTACTCAACCTTGTCTCCATAATGTGAAGCAATCTTTTCTTGCTGTTCTTTTGTCATGAAATAGGAATTAAGATCGTTGGTATCATCGTAGCCTTTGACTACAACTATCTCTGTCTTTTCCGGGTTAACCTTTGCATAAACATATTCACCGTGGAAACGCTCCTGATGAAGATCCCAGTGATATCTCAAGTTCTCTTTTGCAAAGTCGGATTTCCTCATTTCAGGGTCAATGCAATCAAGGTAAAGATCGTAGTTTTTTTCCTTGATAGCCTGCTGGAATATCTCGACCAATCTTTCAGGTGTTACATCGTCAGGTACAGATTTAACGGTATACCAGCTTTCCTTTCTGGCTGCTACTTCATCTTCTCCTACAAAATAACCACTGGTTTCTTTTTCATCTGAATATAGGCCAAGGACATGACCCGGAACATATAAAGCCATTGGTTCTATTACCCAAGCCATGATCGCGGGACCCGGCTGACTTTCACCACCAACAGGCATTTCCAAGGTTAAATCCGAGATAACTCCAAGAATTGTCCAGTTTGTAACTTCTGCTATGGTACTGTCAACCTGCCTTCTATAGCGCTTAACAGCTTCGTATGGTCCCAGCCATTTTCTGGTATCGATCTTTACAAAATACATTCCGGTTGAACGTTTTCCCACATGGATATATTCACCTGTAACGCCGGTAAATTGATTGTACGGATACTTAACATCATCGATTATCACGTGTTTATCCTTAATATCATCCAAGTATATCTCGTTATAGTCGGGTGCAGGATAAAGCTTTTCAAGCATGCTGTCTTTGTATTGATTTACCAGCTCATTCCAAGCCATCTCACTTTTCTGACTGAATTCCTTAACAAATTCTTCCTCATTCTTCAGATAAGCGATCATATCTTCGGTAATGTCAATAAAATCGCCGGCAGCATTTTCGAGACATTTTCTCGCCCTCTGGAAAAGATCCATTACACGCGGATCGTTCGGAGCAAATTCATTAAGGATCTTGATCCTTGATAGCGCGTCTTCTCTCGAACGGAAGATCGGAGTTCCGCCTTGTGCTCTTTTCACTTCATTCTCATATTCCTTGAGATACATTTCAGCCTGTTGGATCCTCATTGTGAGGTTATTAATGTCAACAGTAAAAGTTGTGCTGTCAACCATACACGTCAACGCTCCTTCCAAATATTTTTGGGATTTTCAGACATAAAAAAGTGCAGTCAGCGATAAGCAGCTTTGCTTATCAAAACTAACTACACCTTCGTGATTTTGTTAAATCCCCAAGTAGATAATAACAGTTTTATATAAAGAAAGGAATATAATATCTATAATCTTTTACATTTCAAATGATCTGCAGATATGAAAAACGTGTACTGCATTTGCAGTACACGTCTTTTTCCATTCCTATTTTCCCCAACATTAAGTATCAGAATACGAGCTTAACTTCCCTATCAAAATATTTTTCTTCACTCGACATTTGGTCAGCATGTCCATTTTTGATCCCGACCTTGATAGAAGCCGGAGTATCAAGTTTTTTCAGCACTTCACATTTAAAATATACTTTTGAAGAATCATCGTTCGCCGTGATTCCACTCATGCAACTACCCTCTATGTTGTCATTCTCATAAAAAATGTAAATTCCTACCGGCTCATATGGTTCTTTTTCTATTTCACCAATAAGAATAAACTTATTGATGTCTTTTGCATTCTTATTGTGGTAAACAGAAATTTTAATGCCGTCTTCGTTTAATGTTGACTCCTCAGTATAATTATCTTCATCTGGCTGAAACATTGCCCCGCAACTTATATCAAAAAGCACCGGGTTGTCACTTGATAATACAAGATTCGTTTCTTGTGTTTCCGGATCAACCATTAACATAGATACAGGTAACATGACACTGGCTGCGAGAATCAATTGAGCGCCCAGAACTATGAGGGCCAGGCCCCATGGCGCTATCCATTTCCGCTTATCTGCCTCGCCTGATTCCAGGACTTTGTTGGTGTGCTTGTCGTATATGGCTTTGTAAATAAAGAAAGCCGCTACAGTAATGATCACTATCATTGGAAATAAAACTGTATAAACACCGATTGAAACTACTGTCATAATTATTTCCCCTTTAAATTCCTATTCTTTCTCTGAAAATGTAGTAATAACTTCTGGTTACATCGACTTTGGATCCGTTAGTCATATGCAGGATGAATTTCTGGAGCAAGGATGATTCGATGCGTTTTATCTTCTTAAGGTTTACGATCGAGGAATTGCTTACTCTCAAGAAACGTTCTGCCGGCAGAACCTGCTCAAGCGCTTTAAGCCTTTCCCCTGAATTGTAAGTACCATCCGATGCATGGATAATTATTTCGTGACCCATGCTCTCGATAAAACATATGTCATTGACGTCAATGAAGAACTGCTGGTCTTCCCTTTTTCCGGCTATGTAATTAACTTCACCGCCGCGGCGGATAAGTGCATACTTCGAGTCAGGATCGTCAATTATCCCCATAGATTCCAGACTCTTTCTTATCGGATCTTCAGGATCCAGCATTAATTTGATGTTCACCCGCTGCTCTCCTTTCATCTGAATAGAAGATACAACAAAAACTTTTTTAAATCTCGATTTTGGAATGATTTGCACTGTTTCTCTCACAGATTGCAAAAAATATAGCCCGGCATGAACCGGGCCATTAAGTATCAACTGTTAATTCAGCTTATTTCTCGTTCTTCATTCCGGAGAGGAAAGCATTGATGAAGCCGTCTAAGTTGCCGTCCATAACGGAATCAACATCTACTTCCTCGTAGCCTGTTCTGTTGTCTTTAACGAGTGTGTAAGGACAGAATACATAGGATCTGATCTGTGAACCCCATGCGATCTCCATCTGGTTGCCCTTTAAGTCTTCGATCTTCTCCATCTCTGATGCCCTAGCGAGCGCGAAAAGCTTAGCCTTAAGCATTCTCAAGCATGTTTCCTTGTTCTGGAGCTGTGATCTTTCTGCCTGGCAGGAAACAACGATTCCTGTAGGGTTATGAGTCATACGGACAGCCGTATCCGTCTTATTGATGTGCTGACCGCCCTTACCTGTAGCACGGTATGTATCGACACGGACATCCGCCATATCGATCTTGATATCGTCTTCTGTCTTCTGGTCCAATTCAGGAATTACTTCGCATGAAGCAAATGATGTATGTCTTCTTCCAGCCGCATCAAAAGGCGAGATCCTTACGAGACGGTGAACACCGAGTTCGGATCTCAAGAAACCATATGCATATTCACCCTTGATCATGACGGAAACCGACTGGATACCTGCCGTATCACCTTCAACATAATCAAGTTCCTCAACGCCAAAACCGTGGCTCTCTGCCCATCTGGTGTACATTCTGTAAAGCATTGAGCACCAGTCCATGGCTTCCGTTCCGCCGGCACCTGCGTGAAGCGTGATCGTTGCATTATTAGCATCGTAGGGACCTGTAAGAAGTGTCTCAAGACGCATCTTTTCGAAGTCTTCCTTGAATTTGGCAGAAGAAGTCTTAAGTTCTTCCAAAGAATCCAGATCCTCTTCCTCATTGGCGAGCTCGCAAAGAGCCAGAAGGTCTTCGCGTTCAGCTACAAGAGCGTTATAGCTCTCAACCTTCTTCTTAAGTCTTCCCAATGTCTGCTGGATCACCTGGGCCTTGTCGACATTATTCCAGAAATCAGGCTCCTGCATACGGTTCTCGTATTCGCTTATCTGGTCAGATACGCGGTCAATGTGAAGAGCATCCTTAAGCTCTGCTACAGGCACTTCGTAAGATTCAAGATCGAGTCTTATGTTGTCAAATTCAAGCATTGATTACCCCTTTTTATGTTCTTCAACAAATTCTTTAACAAGTCTCATCGCTTCCTTGATGTCATCCAAAGAAGCTGCATAACTGATACGTACAAAGCCTTCACCGCACTTGCCGAAAGCGTTGCCGGGAACTATGGCGACGTGCTTTTCGATAAGGAGCTTCTCACAGAATTCCTCAGAAGTCATTCCCGTAGACTTGATGCAAGGGAAAGCATAGAAAGCTCCGTATGGCGTGAAACACTCAAGTCCTGCATCCTTTAAGCCCTGAACGATCACTCTTCTTCTGTGGTTATATTCGTCACGCATTTTTTTAACTTCATCATCTGCATTCATTGCAGCTTCGATAATAGCGAGCTGAGATGTAGAAGGTGCGCACATGATGCAGTACTGATGGATCTTAACCATCGGTGCGATAAGCTCATGAGGACCTGCTAAGTAACCTACTCTGAAGCCTGTCATGGCATATGACTTCGAAAAGCCGTTAACCATAACAACTCTGTCTCTTAATTCAGCAAACTGCGTAAGTGATGCCGGCTTACCGTCAAGATAGTTAAGCTCGCAGTAAAGCTCATCGGAAAGAACGATGATCTCAGGGTGTCTCATAAGGACATCCTTGATCTTAGCCCAGTCCTCAAGTGTCATTATGGCACCTGTAGGATTATTGGGATATCCGACGATGACATACTTTGTCTTATCGGTGATCGCTGCCTCAAGCTCTTCGGGCATCAGTTTATAGTTATTCTCAGGCTTAGTCTCGACAATTACAGGAACACCGTGAGCAAACTCTACAGTTGCCTTATAAGCAACGAAACAAGGCTCAACAACTATTACCTCATCGCCGGGATTGATAAGTGCCCTGGCAGCAAGGTCAAGACCTTCAGATCCGCCTACAGTGATAAAGATCTCCGTTTTGGCGTCATAAGAAACACCATATCTTCTCTTAAGATAATCGGCGATGGCAACTCTGGAATCGATATATCCGGAATTGGGTGAATAATGAGTATATCCGTCGATAATGGAATTAATAGCAGCTTCTCTGATCGTCCAGGGAGTTACAAAGTCGGGCTCACCTATGGAAAGTGAGATTACGTGGCCCTTCATCTCATTGGCAAGATCAAAGAACTTCCTTATGGCAGACGGCGGAACCTGCTGTACTGCTTTGGAGATCTTGGAATCGTAATCAAAACTCATAAGATGATAGCCTGCCTGTCGTCAGTATTCGGATTATCGTAGATTATACCATTCGCCTTATACTTCTTAAGGATGAAGTGTGTTGTCGTGGAAAGAACGCCTTCCATAGTAGCGATCTTCTCAGTAACGAATGTAGCGATATCTCTTAATGTACGGTCCTCGTAGATGATCATGAGGTCAAAGCCGCCGCTCATAAGGTAGCATGCAGTTACCTTGTCATACTTGCTTAAGATCTGGGCAATGTGGTCGTAACCCTTATTCTTTACGGGCGTGATCCTTACTTCGATCATGCCTATGCAGTTATCGGGTGCCTGCTTTTCCCAGTTAATGATCGTGTTATAGCCTAAGATGATGTTCTCATCCTTAAGGCGCTTGATTTCGGCTTCCACATCCGCGGCGGTTGTACCGAGCATAACGGCTATCTCTTCAGAAGAGAGTCTTGCGTTGTTCTCAATAAGTCTTAAAAGCTCTAAATCGTCAATCATGTGGAAACTCCTTTTCTATATATTACAAAATCTCCCGCAACAAAATTGCGGGAGATTGTTGCTTTAATTCAGTTTATTCAGATTCTTGCTACACCTGTATCACGTGCTGCCTGCGCAACAGCGGCTGCAACAGCCTTACCGACTCTTGCATCGAATGCATCAGGAAGGATGTAATCAGGATTGAGCTCAGCATCAGAAACGATGCCTGCGATAGCGTTAGCTGCAGCGATCTTCATCTCATCGTTGATGTCAGAAGCTCTTACGTCTAATGCACCACGGAAGATACCGGGGAATGCGAGAACGTTGTTAACCTGGTTCGGGAAGTCGGAACGACCTGTAGCCATAACTGCAACGCCCGCCTTCTTAGCTTCATCAGGAAGGATCTCAGGTACAGGGTTAGCGCAAGCGAAAACAACAGGATCCTTAGCCATTGTAGCTACCATGTCTGCTGTAAGAACGCCGGGAGCGGAAACGCCGATGAATACATCAGCGCCAACGATAACGTCAGCAAGAGAACCAGCCTTCTTCTCAGGGTTAGTGATCTTAGCCATCTCTTCCTTAGCGGAGTTGAGGCCTTCTCTACCCTCATAGATAGCACCCTTTCTGTCGCAGAGAATAACGTTCTTAAGGCCTCTGGAGATAAGGAGCTTTGTGATAGCTGTAGCAGCAGCGCCAGCGCCGTTAACTACAACGTGGATGTCTTCCATCTTCTTGCCGACGATCTTAAGAGCATTTGTAAGACCTGCAAGTGTGATAACTGCTGTACCGTGCTGGTCATCGTGGAAGATCGGGATGTCGCATCTTTCCTTGAGCTTCTTCTCGATCTCAAAGCATCTGGGAGCAGAGATATCCTCAAGGTTTACACCACCGAAGGAACCAGCGAGAAGAGCAACTGTATTAACGATCTCGTCTACATCCTTGGAACGGATGCAGAGAGGGAATGCGTCAACATCACCGAATGCCTTAAAGAGAGCGCACTTTCCTTCCATAACAGGCATACCTGCCTCAGGTCCGATATCGCCCAAGCCTAAAACTGCTGTACCGTCTGTAACAACAGCTACGAGATTGTGTCTTCTTGTATATTTGTAAGAGAGGTCAACATCCTTCTGGATCTCAAGACAAGGAGCTGCAACACCGGGTGTGTAAGCGATTGCGAGTTCTTCCTTTGAACCAACGGGAGCTGTGGCAATAACTTCGATCTTACCAGCCCACTCTTCATGCATCTTAATTGCTTTCTCATTAACGTCCATACCTATGAACCTCCGTTTTTAATCTTAACGCACTAATAATAAATATATTTAATAGCAAAAACAATCTCGGGATTATAAGATTTTTTACTCAAATCAGCCTATTTATTGTCGTTTTGAACAGTAAACAGAAACCGAAGAATATGTATCAGATCGCGAAAGGCCTCTTGCTGCCCTTTATCGGGAAATCCTTCATCGTGCAGTATGCCGAACCGGCAAGCCTTGCAAAGGACAGCCATATCCATGTGGTAACCGCCGCATCAACGATATAGAATGCCGTGGTTGAGACGTATACGAGCAGCGGAACCGTAAAATCAGAGACAAGGATAGCCAGAAGGATCAGTCCGATGCCTCTCATGTTGATGAAATAGTATTTTGCTGACAGTCTGACAGAATAAGGAAGCGAACTGAAAAGCCCCTTATCGCCTGAGAGATACCCTACAGGTGCCGTAAATACGAACGGCAGGCCAATGATGGCAACAAACATAAAGCTGTAAGTTATCAGGACAAAAGGTATAGATATAAGCGCCGAGAACAGAGTAAGCAGAAGAACTCTTAAGAATAGCTCGAAAGGCTTGATCGGCTTATCAGGAAGGTGCTCAATGGCATAATTTATGACTTCCTGATCATCATCCTTAACAGAAGCTATCTTATCCTTACGGAACTGCCTTACGTAAAGGCCCGCATAGATATAAGCGCTGGCCATAAGTATCAGGAAACCGGCACAAAGCGAGATAATGTAGATGACATTGCCCTTGCTTATCGGGATGGCGTTCATCAGGGCATTATACTGATCCGCATCATACTCGGTCATGTTATAAACTTCCATGGCCCAGCTCTGGAGAGGCGTGAAATCAGTATCTGCATAGGGATTAAAGTGTACAGCCGCATTGAGGACCATAGTAATCAGATAAAGGATCCTTACTCCCCACCTGTTACCCACATCATCAATGTTAAAAATGCTTTTCAGAGTCGGAAAAAACATCAGTACACCTCAAAACTAAACTAACGTTATATTACGGGAAATATGCTGAATTTTAAAGTCAGAAGATAAAATTGGACCAATTTTTACTCAAAAAGTAATACTTGTGTTACAATACCCTATTATATTTTTAGAAGGTCGTATAAATATGATTGATTTCCATGTAATTCCGGATTTACTTTACGTAATTCCCGCCGAGAAGCATTCTGCGCAGGATATCAGAAATATCTTAAGCGCACATCCCGAAGTCAAGTTCGTATCTCTTGCTGCAGTTGACCTCATGGGCAACGACACTGACGAGAAGATCCCGTTATCTGACTTCATGGACAACATCGAGAATTTCCTTGACGGAAAGGCCGTACAAACAGACGGTTCCTCAGTTGTTCTTCCGGGAATTGCCACATTAAATGACGGTAAAGTTGACCTCATCCCTGACAGCAAGGTCATCTGGTATATCGATTATAACTACGAGCACCTGGATTTTGAGACTGGTAAGCCTATCGGTACGTTAAGGATCCCTTCTTTCCTCAGACATAACAATGATCTTGTATGCTCAAGGTCCATCTTAAGAAAGAGCACCGAACATTTCGAGAAAATCGTAAAAGAAAGATTCTTAAACGATCCCGCATTGTGCGCTGATTATGGATTTACACCGGATGAACTTGATCACATTACGCTTATTACGGCAACTGAGCTTGAATTCTGGGTAAACTCCCCTGACGAAATCATCAGCACAGAACAGCTCTCTATCTCACAGGAACTTAAGGAATCTTACTGGAAGCGCACCAAGGGCGTAGTAAGAACAGCATTAGAGCAGGTCATCCTGCTTCTCGATAACTACGGCTTCAACCCTGAGATGGGCCACAAGGAAGTAGGCGGCGTTAAGGCATCCCTCAATTCTTCCGGTCAGTTCCACTTCATCATGGAGCAGCTCGAAGTCGACTGGAAATATTCCGATGCACTTCAGGGCGCAGACTACGAGCTTATTGCCAGGATCCTTATCAAGGAGATCTTCAGACTCCATGGTCTTGACGTAAGCTTCAATGCAAAGCCCCTTCCCGGCGTTGCAGGTTCAGGTGAGCACACTCACGTTAATGCCGTTGCTTATCTTAAGTCCGGCAAAAAGATCAACCTCTTTGCACCCGAAGACACAACAGTTGATTTCTTAAGCAGATTCGGCTGGGGCTGCCTTATGGGCATCATGAAGCACTACAGCAACGTTATCAATCCTTTCGTTTCTGCTACGACAGATGCTTTCGAGCGTCTCACACCCGGATTTGAAGCTCCTACACATTCAGTAGCTTCCATCGGCATGGACGTAAACACGCCTTCACGTAACAGATCTGTACTCTTGGGCCTCGTAAGAAGCGAAGATACGAAGTATGCGACAAGATTCGAGCTCCGCGCTCCGAACCCGCACACAAATACATACCTCTGCCTCGCATCCGTATATCAGGCAATGCTCGACGGTATCGCTTATGCAGTCGATTCGGGCAAGGATTCCAAGTCACTGGAAGCTGAATTCATTAAGCCTTACGGCCAGGCCAGCGATTATCTTGAGGCAGACAAACTCTACCGCTGCGAAGATGATATTTTCGAAGACATGGACTCCAACGAGAGAGACAGACTCTTCGGAACTCCGGCAGCAACGGTTTACGAATCCCTCTCCACTCTTAAGGATCCTTCCGTTGCCGAGATCCTCTGCAGAGGCGGCGTTTTTGACGGACAGCTCATCGATTCGTACTATCAGGCAATGCTCGTTCGCTGGGAGATGGAGCTCATGGAGAAGATCATCCCTGCTAACCTCTCACTTATCAGAAGCGTTGTAAGATCTGATGACGGTACATCTAATTACGACGAGAAGCTCTGGAGCGACATCGAAGACTTAAAGCTCCTTCTTGCCAAGGATACTGACGTTCAGGATTCTATCTTCACAAGGGTCAAGGGCGCGGTTAAGTCCGGTGACTGGGAGAAGACATCTGAATATCAGCGTGCCATGAAGAACGCAATGAACGAGCTTAAGAATAAGTACAAGATCTATTGCGATAACCAGATCTGACAGATTCAACAAGTATTAACAACAAGGGGATGTCTAATAATGACATCCCTTTTATTTTGATTACTTAACATTATTCAGGTAGAGATCCTTTCAAACAACAATTGAAGCATATAAGTAAAATACGGACCATCACCCCATTTTAACCAATACATGAAACCAAGTATTCCAATAATCGAATGTAAGATTATTGCAATTACCATCATTCCCATGCTTTTGCCCTTTAAGAGTTTTATTTGACAGATAATGAAAACGATCAGCCTAACCAATATGATCATCAACCCCCAAAATCCGCAACCAAGTCTTAATACTAACGGGTTTTCGATCTGTCCGTTCCAATTCTCGTATTCGATTACATCAAAACCGGCGACACTTCTCAAAAAGCCTGTTAAAACAAACACAGACAATACCAGAAGAATCATGTCCGCGACGATCAGGATGATACTTACCGCTTTCTTTCTCATATGCGTTATTCCCTTCAAAGTTTTTAATTACTATACATACAGAGAAACCATTAAATTTGTTGCAAAAAGTTGAAGGGCCGCCTCATATGAGACAGCCCTTCGTACCCGGTCGGGTTAATAATGAATCAGTAAGGTACTACTAATTAATCTTTCTTAGCAATGAGCTTATAAACCAAAGCTGCAATAGCTGCACCAGCGAAAGGTCCAACGATGAAAACCCAGAGAGATGCAAGAGCATCGCCGCCTGCGAAGATAGCAGGTCCGATCGAACGTGCAGGGTTAACTGATGTTCCTGTGAGACCAATGCCGAGGATGTGAACCATAACGAGAGAGAAACCGATTACAACGCCACCAAATGAACCGTGGTTGTACTTGGAATCCGTAACACCGAGGATAACGAGAACAAAGATGCATGTTAAGAGTATCTCAACGATGAGACCTGCAACAGCATTACCGCCTACACCGGCAAGACCGTTGGAGCCAAGACCGCCGGTCTTGTCAGCAACCTGTCCGAGGCTGAAGATGATCTTAAGGCAAGCAGCACCGCTGATCGCACCAAGGATCTGTGAAATGATATAGAAGAAAAAGTCAGAAACAGACATTCTGCCGGAGATCAAAACTGCTAATGAAACAGCAGGATTGATGTGGCAGCCGGAAACATTTCCGACGCAGTATGCCATTCCAACGATAACGAGACCAAAAGCAAAAGCTGTGAGGATATAACCGCTTCCGTTAACTGCATCACAGCCAACGAGCATAGCAGTACCACATCCTACCAGTACGAGCGTGAATGTACCGATAAACTCGGCAATACATTTTTTGAACGAGTCCATATCAACACCTGCCTTTAATTATTTGAGCAGGTATTTGGGACCTGCCCTTAATTAATTATATACAAACTCGTCGTTATTGCATTTAATTATTACTTCATTTGTGTTACCGTTTGAAGACTTTTCGACATGACCGATAATCTTCGATTCGATATTGAAAGATGAAGCAATATCAATGATCTTAGAAGCGACAGACTCATCAACGTAGAATTCGATCCTGTGACCGCAGTTAAATACCTGATAAAGCTCCTTCATCGGGATCTCACCGGATTCATAGATAGCCTGGAAAAGCGGAGGAAGCTCAAACATATTGTCCTTAACATATCTGACGCCTGTACCGAAGTCACGGCACTTAGCCTGGCCGCCGCCAGTGCAGTGAATGATTCCGTAAACGTTCTCTCTATAGGAAGCGAGAACCTTGGAAATAACAGGAAGGAATGTTCTTGTAGGAGCAAGGATAGCCTCACCTACCGTGCAATCAGCACCTGGGAGCTTATCTGAAAGTCTGTACTTGCCGCAGTAAGCCTTATCCTCACCCAATGTATCAGAGAAGGATTCCTTGTAGTTCTCGAAATAATGCTTGTTAAGGAGCATGTGACGGGCAGCAGTAAGGCCGTTTGAAGACATGCCTGAATTGTACTTATCCTCATATGTAGCCTGACCGAAAGAAGCAAGACCTACGATAACGTTGCCGGGCTTGATGTTAGCTGCATTGATAACTTCAGATCTCTTAGCTCTTGCAACGAGTGTTGAGTCAACGATAAGTGTCTTAACGAGGTCACCTACATCAGCAGTCTCACCGCCGCACATCGTGATGTTGATTCCCTGACCTGCGAGCTTTGCGATGATCTCGTCATAGCCTTCAATGACCTTGGCGATTGCCTTTCCGTCTACTCTGTGAGCATTACGGCCGATCGTGTTGGACAACATAAGGTTCTCAGTAACACCGCAGCAAGCGAGGTCATCTGTATTCATAACGAGTGAGTCCTGAGCCAGGCCCTTGAACCAGTCGTAATTGCCAGTCTCTTTATACATAAGGTAAGCAACGGAGGATTTTGTGCCTGCGCCGTCAGCATGGATAGCCGTACAGTATTCGGGATCACCTGCGAGATCCTCGATAAGCTTGCAGAAAGCTCCCGGGAAAACACCCTTAGACTGATTCTTAACAGCTGCCTTTACATCATCCTTTGTAGGTGAAACGCCTCTTGACAAATAAGATTCTGCTGACATTGCTTATATCCTCCATTAATAAAATACTTTGTTAACGTTTTCCGTGCAGACCGGTAAGCCGGGTTCTGTATGTGACGATCATCTATCTAGACGTAATATCTCTAATACGTTCAAGCCGTCTCCTAAGGCTCGCGGACCACGATATGCCTTTCCACGACGTTGCTCCGGATGGGGTTTACAAGGCCGATATGTCTCCACATCGCCGGTGAGCTCTTACCTCGCCTTTTCATCCTTACCCTTTTGGGGCGGTTTTCTTTTCTGTTGCACTTTCCTTAAAGTTGCCTTCACCGGGAACTGCCCGGCACCCTGTCCTGTGGAGCCCGGACTTTCCTCATGCGCCGTACTTTCGTACTTTTGGCGCCCGCGATCGTCTCGGCCTGCCCGAAAAACAACTTAATTCTATAAATAAAATCAATCAAAGTATAGATGATACTTCGTTGTTATAATTCACAGTAATATCTATTCCCGGATACTTCTCCGAAAGCAATTTGGCCATCTTGGGAAGATATGCCTGCTCCGTCGCAGAATGACCCGCAATGATAGTATTAACGCCCATCTGACCAAGTCCGACACAGATATGGTGCTTGATCTCGCCGGAAATAACGGTGTCGATGTTGTTCTTCAGGATTACATCAACTGATTCCTCATCGAAGGAGCCTCCCTGAAGGAAGACCTTATTTACCTTATTCTGCGGATCGTTGATAGTGATAACGCCGCTGCACTTAAGGTCACTAGCGACTTTTCTGCAGTATTCCTTAAGTGTTACAGGCTCTTCTGAATTAAGTTCATAAACAACGCCGCAGACAGCACCGTCCAGATGCTTTGCATCCGTTACGCCGAGCATCTCGGCGATCGCAAGATTTCCGAATTCATCAGTAAGGTCTAAGTTCGTATGGCAGCTGATCACTGAAATCCCTGATTTTACGAGCTCTACCAATGTTCTTCCGACATAATCATCCATTGTCAGGGCCTTAATGCCGCCGAAAATTATCGGATGATGTGTAACGATGAGATTGGCTCCGCAAGCTTTTGCTGCGTCAATAGCCTTGCTCGTAAGATCTAACGAGACCAAAATAGCGGAAACAACTTTGTCCCTGTTGCCGGCGATAAGCCCTACATTATCGTAATCAAGGGCGTTCTCGGGCGGAAACACTTCGCTCAAATATTTCTCAATATCATTTACCAGCATTTTTCTTCCTCTCTTCCAAAGCAGCCTTGACCGTGGGGTTGCTCCTCTGCCTTATCTCGAAGATCTCATCCAAATGATCAAAATAAGCGATTACCTGAGGGTCGCCGTTTTTGAACTTCGAAAGGAGATTGGGGCCGTAGCATGCTTCTAAATCTGATATTGTAGTGCTTATCCCCTTAAACACTACCCGCATACAATTATAGAATATATCCCTGTCATAACAAACACTCTCGTCCTCAAAAACGAAGCCGGCTTTTGAGAGATATTTTCTAACAATATCATTGGACTTCTGGGGCTGGAGCACGAATGTGACATTCTCCAGCACGTGATAACCGTTATCTTTGAGAGCTCTGGAGATTATATCAACGATATTAAGCCCTCCCATACCTGCGATAACTACTGTATCGCCTGCTTTAAGAGGAACGCCTTTCAGGCCGTCAGTGATATAAACTTCGGAACAACCTCCGAATCCGGCTTCTATCAGTGCGTCTTCAGATCTCTGGGCAGGTGCCCTGTGGATCTCAGTACATACAGCTTCAACTGCAAGTCCTTCTTCGAGGCACCTTATCGCAAGATATCCGTGGTCAGATCCGACGTCAATGATCCTGCCTTGAACAGATCCCTGTCTGGCATATCTTACCTGACCCAAAACCATTGTCAGTCGTTCAGTCAGTTCCTGCATCAGAGCTCTCCGATCCTGTTTCTTAATGACAGCTTGTAATCAGACAAACGGCTTAACATCTCATCGATCTTTTTCTTATCTTCAGGTGCCGAACTGCCTCTGAGATTCATGAGCCGTTCTTCTTCGCGGTTGATTATCGACTCCCTTACCTTTAACAGGAGAGCCAGATACATATCGCTCTTAACATGAACGTCAGCACACTTATCTGCAGCCTCAACAGCTTTAAGGATAATATCTTCAGCGGGCATTCCGTTGATAGTAAGCCTTGAGAAATAATCGCTCATCTTAGCGAAAAGCGTCTCATTCCTGCCGTCATAGATGTTAAGGAATATCTTAACGAGTTCTCTTAAGGTATCGCCTGAGAAATCATCAGGTCTGATAATATCGGTCTTTTGGATACGGTCATTCTTGGCAAGCGCGCTTCCAAGAGATAACGCATAAGCGAAAAGATCGACTTCTTCTTTTGTAGCCGAATCGTTTACTTTCTTAAAGGCCGGACGTTCAGTAACTACCTCAGAAGGCATTGAGTTATCAGCATCTTCGAATTCTTCTGCAACGTTCCTTCTGTCGATGTCTTCCCTTCTTTGGCGCTCTAATGCCCTGGAATCCATCTGTTCCTGCTTCTTGTCTTCTGCCTGCTGGAACTTGATCATCTGGTTCATTACGGCCTGGGCAGTAGCACCGAGCAGCGGCGCAGCTACACCGGCCATCCTGCTCATCTTGATCTCATCATTCATCCAGGAACCGTATGTGCAGATATCCTTCTGGTATCTTCCCCTGTCGAGTTCGCCTGACTCAGGATCGGTATTGTCATTCTTAGCTCTTTCGAGCAGATAATCTTCGACATAAAGAGCATTCTTAACAACATCTTTGAACTTCTCGGCGCCATTAGTCTTGATGTATTCGTCAGGATCCTTACCGTCAGGAACCTTGGCGATCCTTATACGGATGTTGATACCCGTAAGTTTTTTAAGATAATCCATCATCATCCTGATGGCTCTTAAAGCAGCCTTCTGTCCTGCATTATCAGCATCAAAGAAGAATATGACTTCTTCAGCAAATCTGGAACAAAGTTTGAGCTGACTGTCAGTAAAGGAAGTTCCCAATGCAGCTACAGTATTCTTAAAGCCTGCAGAATGCATTGCTATTGCATCCATGTAACCTTCGACGACGATAAGCTGCTTGGACTGCTCTTTTCTTGCAAAATTCAAAGCATAAAGATGGTTTTGCTTGTTATATACGAGTGAATCAGGCGAATTAATATACTTCGGCATTTCATCGCCCAAAGACCTGCCGCCGAATGCAACGATATTCCCGTACAGATCAAAGATCGGGAACATCAGCCTTCCGCGGAAAAGATCATAAGGCTTATTTGTCTTATCAGACTTCTTGAAAATGCCGGAATTAAGGAGTTCTTCGTCCGTATAACCTTTCTTATTCAGATAGTCATACAAAGCTGACCAGTTGATAGGAGAATAACCGATGCCGAAATTATCCAGAGTCTGCTTGGTAAGTCCTCTCTTTGCGGCATAATCCCTGGCGGGCTTACCGATGTTCTCATCGTTATACGCCTTATAGTAGAACTTGGCAGCTTCCTTAAGGATGTCCTTGACCCGTTCCTTTTCTTCCTTTTTTATGTTGTCAGCGGAATAACCGGTCTCAGGAATATCAACACCATATATGCCTGCCAGATGTCTTATGGCTTCAGGATAGCTTAAATGCTCGATCTCCATTATGAACTTGATGGCATTGCCGCCCTTGCCGCATCCGAAGCAATGGAAAATATTCTTGGCGGGGTTTACAGAGAAAGACGCGGTCTTCTCAGAATGAAACGGGCACAATCCCCAGAGATTGCCGCCCGAACGCTTTAAGAGCACATAACGGCCTACAACGGATTCTATGTCCGCCCTGGTAAGTACTTCATCGATTACATTATCAGGTATAAGTCCCATATTTGCCTCTTGATTTAATTAAAAGGCCCGGTTATGTTCCGGGCCTGATAGAATAGCCGAATAGTAAAGGAATTACTCTTCTTCCTCTTTCTTTGCCTTCTTCTTACCACCGAACAAACCGGTCTTAGCAGGCTCTTCGCTCTTCTTGATAGTTCCGTCAGGATTGAGCTGATCACGCTTAACAATCGTCTGGATAGCACTCTTTGTGAAAGTAACGAGTGTGTTTGCTGCAGATGTTGAGATAGTAACCTGATCATCCTTGATGTTAGCAACGAAACCTACAAGTCCGCCAATGGTTGTAACTCTGTCACCAACGGAAAGCTTGCTCATCTGTTCCTTGAGTTCCTTCTCCTTCTTACGCTGAGGTCTGATAAGGATGAAGTAAAATACAACAAACATTAAAATGAGCACACCAAAAGATGCAACGGATCCCATTAAATCTCCGCCCATCGTGCTAGGATTGGTTGTGTTTGTGAAATTGATCATTTATATTTCCTCCAAAAATTATTCACCAATATATTGGGCTATTACATCAGACATTGTGAAATAACCCTTCTCTTTGCCTGCCATGAACTTGGCAGCTGTAAGAGCACCCTTAGCGAAGACATCTCTTGTCTGAGCGCTGTGGCTGATCGTAAGGATCTCTTCGTCACTGATGAACATTGCGGAATGTTCACCTACGATATTACCGCCCCTGATCGAAGATATTCCAATTTCATTCTTGGATCTGGCCTTATTAACGCTGTGTCTGTCATAAACATATTCTACGTTGTCAGGGATCTCCTGATCGATAGCTGAAGCGATCATCATTGCCGTGCCGGAAGGTGCGTCAAGCTTTCTGTTGTGATGAGCTTCAACGATCTCGATATCAAACTCAGGATAAAGGATTCTTGTAGCCTGCTTGCAGAGCTCCACCATCATGTTGATGCCGAGGCTCATGTTTGCTGACTTAAACACTGCGATCTTCTCTGAAGCTGAAAGAATAGCTGAAACAGTATCATCAGAAAGAGCTGTCGTGCAGCAGATGAAAGGCTTCTTGCGGTTCAGAGCAAACTCAAGGATCGTAGGAACAGCCTTTGCATTGGAGAAATCGATGATGACATCAAACTCTTCAGTGCATTCGCTAAGGCTTGTATATACCGGGAAATCATAATTCTTATTCTCGATGATATCTCCGCCTGCAACGATCTTATAGTCAGGATTGTTGTAACAAAGGTTGGCAATCGCCTTTCCCATTCTGCCGCAACAACCGTTAAGGAAAATCTTTACCATCTTTATCTCCTCAGATTACTTGGCAATATAGCTGTTCATAGCAGAAGTGTCATAAGCCTTAAGGACTTCTACTACCTTGTCGTGATTTGCAGAGCTCATCTCGCAAAGAGGAAGTCTGCAGGGTCCTACGTTCCAGCCAAGGATATTCATAGCTTCCTTAACAGGGATCGGGTTAACTTCACAGAACATAGCCTTAACGAGCGGGATGAAACCGATCTGAGCGTTTCTTGCAGCCTCAGTATCTCCGTCGATATAGCTGTGGATCATCTTTGAGGTTTCCTTAGGCAGGATGTTTGCGATTACAGAGATAACACCCTTAGCACCAAGAGAAACCATGGGAACAGCAAGTCCGTCCTCACCTGAATAAAGAGCATATCTGTCACCGCAAAGGCTGTAGATCTCAGGAACCTGACCGAAGTTGCATTCCTTAACGCCGATGATGTTCTCATAAACAGCAAGTCTCTTTAAGAGTTCAGGGCTGATATTAACGTTAGTTCTTGAAGGAACGTTATAAAGGATGATAGGAAGCTCAGGTACTGCCTCTGCTATCTTAGCGTAGTGGCGGAAGAGACCTTCCTGTGTGCACTTGTTGTAATAAGGTGTTACGAGCAATGCAGCATCTGCACCGAGCTCATAAGCCTTCTTCGTAAGCTCTACACCGAATGCAGTATCGTTTGAGCCTGTTCCGGCAATAACGGGGACACGGCCTGCAACAGTATCTACAGCAAACTTGATAGCAGCTATATGCTCTTCTTCAGTCATGGTAGCAGCTTCGCCGGTAGAACCGCAGATTACGATAGAATCGATGCCTTCTGCTATCTGAAATTCGATAAGCTTCTTGAGTTCGTCGAAATTGATTCCGCCATTTTCATAGAACGGAGTGACGATAGCTACAGCAGCACCAACAAAAACAGGCTTGGACATATAAATGCCTCCCAAATAGATATTAAAAAAGTGGTTAAAATGCCTGAAAGCGCATTCTGACTAGTGGATTTTATCACCATATATTATAAATAGTCAATTTATACTTCTGGGGTGCACATATGTACATCAGGAGCGTACAATCAAGGCTTTTTAACCCTCTTGAGGATCATTGTCAAACGACAACGGATACTTAATGTGATCAAAGTCAGCGATCAGTCTCTTAAACACTCCGTTGATAGCAGATTTGTTCACCGCCTTGATGACAAAAGACATCCTGTAACGGCCTCTGAGTTCATATATCACGCACGGCATAGGACCATATACTTCGAACTGGTATTTCGGATCCTGAAACCCTAAGAAAGCGTTCAGATACCTGCCAACGTCATTGGCTCTCTTTATAAGCTTATCCTCATCAGACAAAGACAGTATGATCTCTCCCAAAGCTTTAAAAGGCGGAAGCTTTAGTTTCTGCCTGTATTCGATCTCCTGTTCATAGAACGCCCTGTAATTCTGCGTGCAGGCGAACTGCAAAAGCGGCTGTTCGGGCCTGAAGCTCTGGATGAATACTTTACCGGGGTGTTCTCCCCTTCCCGCTCTTCCTGCAGCCTGGGTTATGAGCTGGAAAGCTCTCTCCGAAGCCTTGAAAGAAGACGATGCGAGCATCAGGTCTGCCCCCAAAACACCGACGACGGTTACATCAGGGAAATCCAAACCCTTCGCTATCATCTGAGTGCCGATAAGTATTGAAGCTTCTTTAGCAGCAAACTTCTCGATTATCTCTTTGTGGGCACCCGGAGTCATCGTGGAATCCTGGTCCATCCTTAATACCTTCTCGTGCGGGAAAACACTGTGAAGCAATTCTTCCAGCTGCTGTGTTCCGAATCCCGCTTTTTTGAAGTGATTGCCGTTACAAAATGAGCATTTCGCCTCATAAGAAGGAAGCGTATAACCGCAGTAATGACAGATAAGGCTCTGTGTGCCGTTACGCCTGTTGTTATGAAGTGTCATGGCAACAGAACAGTTCTTGCAGGTAAAAGGTTCGCCGCAGTCTTCACATACGAGAGTTCTCGAAAATCCTCTCCTGTTAAGAAGCAGGATAACCTGTTTATTCTCAGAGAAAGCAACTGACATAGCCTGTCTTAAAGGCAGAGAAAGAATGTCTCCGCTGCCGAGCTTTATCTGTTCCTTCATGTCGACAGGAATGATCTCCGGCAATGTAGCCTCAGACCTCGCCCTGTTCTTTAACTCGAGCAGCTTAAAAGCTCCGGCCTGTGCAGCATAAAAGCTCTCTATGGAAGGTGTTGCAGAACCCAGTACGACACTGCATCCCGTGACCTTTGCTCTCATTCTCGCGACATCTCTTGCGGAATATCTCGGATGTGATTCAGCCTTATAAGAACCGTCATGCTCCTCATCAAGAATGATGAGCCTCAAGTCTTTTGCAGGCGCGAAAACGCCGCTTCTTGGGCCTACTATGACTCTGGCTTTACCGGTCCTTATGTTATTCCACTGTTCATATCTCTGTTTGTCGGTAAGCCTGCTGTGAAGAACGGCACAGCTGTCGCCTAATCTTCCTTTTATCCAGTTGATGGTCTGAGGCGTAAGCGATATCTCAGGAACCATATAGATGACGCTTCCGCCCTCGCTTATTACCTTCTTGGCAATGTTCAGATAGACCTCTGTCTTGCCGCTGCCGGTGATGCCAAAGAGAAGATATGTATTATCCTTCTTCTCATCAATGCCCTTAAGGATCTCTTCTACTGCTTCCTGCTGCTCATCACTTAAGTCATATTCTTCAGTGAACTTTCCCACAGGGACTTCATCTGATATTGCAAGCTGGGGAACTTCTTTGTCCGAAGTCTCTTTTACCTGTCTGATCAGGCCTTTATGCTCAAGAGCATTAACCTGTGCAGCAGAACAAGAGAGCGAAGACAACAGCTCTTTTCTAGTGCACTTGCCCCGCTCCAAAAGATACTCAAGGATATTGATATGGGCAGCGGATCTTAAGATCTCGCTCTCCAGAACTTGTTCAGCCGTCTCTTTCGAGACGATCTCAACAAACATCTCGGTAGGATTCTTGTGATTGACGACACAGGAAGGAACCATCAGTTCGACAACATCGCCTTTTGTGCAGTTGAATCTTTCGCTTATCTTTTCGATGAGCTCCAACTGATCGGGATTTACGACGGGATATTTGAAGACCAGTGATGCGACAGCCTTCAGATATTTGTCCTCAACCTCAGAAGTGTCTTTTAACTCCACTATGAGTGCTACTTTCAAAGCATCACCCTTACCGAAAGGCACCATGACCAGAGAGCCGGGATAAGTATCGGCCCTCAAGGCTTCAGGCACACGGTATGTGTAATAGACATCAGTCTGCCTGACGGCACTTCTTAAGATAACGCGGCAATACAAGTTATCTACCTCACATCAGATCAAAAAGATTCATCTGGGCACTCTCGGGAAGATCGTTGAGAATACCTCCATAATCCAAAAGTTTCTGAACAACGGACTGGCCTAAGCCTGTCCTCTTCATGAACTCGTCCCTGTTCTTGAATTCACCGTCTTTACGGGCATTTTCAATATCAAGTCCGTTAGCTTCCGATACGCCTGCAATGGCACAGAACGGAGGCCTTATGAGCTTTTCTCCCGCCTTGGTAAACTTCTTTCCGAGAGAATCATTGAGCGTGATAGGCGCAAAGGTAATGCCTCTTGCATACATCTCCTCAATGAGCTCATAGAAATAGTACTTAAGCTTTGTATTAGGGTCGCCTTTTGCATGCATCTCGTCTGCAAGCTCGATCCTTCTCTTCTTTACCCTCTCAGGTCCGTTGCACATCTGCTCGGCATCGAATAATCCTTCACCTCTGTGGGTAAAGAATGAGCAGTAATACTCTTCAGGATAGTAGACCTTAAACCATGCAACTCTCAAAGTGGAGATAGCATAAGCTGCGGCGTGCGCCTTCGGGAACATGTACTTGATCTTCTGGCAAGATTCGATATACCAGTCAGGCACTCCGCATTCTTTCATCTCTTTAACGTATTCAGGCCATTTCTCGACCTTGCCTGCGGCAACCTTACCTTTACGTACGCCCTCCATGATGTCGAAAGCGTCTTTGTTGGGAAGTCCCCAATAGATAAGGCTTGTCATGATGGAGTCACGGCATCCGATAACGGAATTAAGGTCGCATGTTCCGCTCCTGATAAGATCCTGGGCATTGCCTGTCCAAACGTCGGTACCGTGCGAAAGGCCCATGAGCTGTACAAGATCGTAGAACCTTGTAGGTTTTGTTTCCTTGATCATGCCTCGCGCCATGTTGGTACCAAGTTCCGAAAGGCCAAGTGTTGCGGAACCCGCATCTGTGGCATCTATCGGGAAACCCAGAGCATCCGTGCCGACAAGAAGGCTCATAACCTTCTCGTCAGGGATTGGGATATCCGTGATGTTAATGCCTGTAATATCGCTGAGCATTCTCAAAACGGTAGGATCAGCGTGACCAAGAATATCGAGTTTAAGTATCGTGTCGTGCATCGCGCGGAAGTCGAAGTGCGTCGTGATGATTCCGCAGTCAGTCTTGTTAGCCGGGAACTGGATCGGAGTAAATTCATAGATATCCATTTCCTTGGCAATAACGACGATACCGCCCGGGTGCTGGGATGTGGTTCTCTTAACACCGATAATGTCTCGTGCCATGAATGCCAGGTGCGCCTGTGTAAAGGGTTCTCCCTTCTCTTCACAGATCTTACGGCAAACGCCGTAAGCGTTCTTATCCTGGTAAGCGCCGATCGTGCCGGCCTTAAATGTATGTGTTCCTCCGAACAATACTCCTACATATGCATGCGCCCTCGGCTGGTATTCACCGGAGAAGTTAAGGTCGATATCGGGCTGCTTATCGCCCTTGAATCCGAGGAATGTCTCGAAAGGAATATCCTGTCCGTCAGGAATTAGCTTCTCGCCGCATTCGGGACAGTTCTTCGGAGGAAGATCGTAACCTGATCCGTACACACCGGTGTTATCAAATTCAGCATAGTTGCACTTCGGGCATCTGTAATGCGGAGGCAGCGGGTTAACTTCAGAGATACCGCACATTGTAGCGGCAAATGAAGAACCGACTGAACCTCTTGAACCTACAACATATCCGTCGTTATTTGACTTCTTAACGAGTCGGTATGCGATGTAGTACATGATCGCATAACCGTTACCGATAATTGATGCAAGCTCTCTGTCGAGTCTGGCCTTGACAACCTCATTGAGGACACCGTTATGACGGTACATACGGTTAGCCTTTGTATAAGCGATATCTCTTACATCCGCAGCGGCTCTAGCGATCTGAGGCGGATAAGAGCCGTCAGGGAACGGCTTTATGCCGAACTCGATAAGATCCGCGATCTTATTAGTGTTGTCGACAACGACCTCCATTGCTTTCTCTTCGCCCAGATACTTAAACTCATCGAGCATCTCATCTGTCGTTCTGAAGTAAAGATCACTTTGCATCTCGGCATCACTGAAGCCCATGCTAATCAGCATGTATTTTCTGTAACGGCCGTCTTCTTTATTAAGGAAGTGCGAGTCAGTCGTAGCGCAGCACATCATGCCGTGATCGTCAGCAGTCTCTACGAGCAGCTCGTTAATGATACGGATGTCATCCTCATTCATGGGAGTAGTTCCCGTATCAGATTTTGAAGGATCCTGTCTTATGATGAACATATTGTTGCACAGAGGCTGGATCTCAACATAGTCGTAAAGGCTCAATATCTTTGCGAACTCTTTAGATTCTTTCAGGAAATCTCTTGTAGCCTGTCTGTCCTTATTGAGTTCTCTGTATTTCGATATTACAAAACGGTATATCTCACCGCGCTCGCATGCACCGCCAACGATAATTCCAGATTTGAAATACTTCAAAAGACTCTTTGGAGTTCTGGGTCTTAAAGCGAAATAGTGTATCTGGGATTCAGATACAATACGGTACAGGTTGTAAAGTCCCATATTGGAACGCACAAGATAAATAATATGGTAAGTAGGTGCTTCCCTAATAGGACTCGACGGAGAAATCTTCTTCGTGGACTTAATCCTCTCCGGCTTATAGTGTCCGACAGAATAGTTGATGGACAAAGCATCAACAGTCCCTGCATCCTTAAGGCATGCAACAAGCAGAGAAGCTGACTTATAGCACTTGGTGAACATACTATCGAAGATGCTTCCGTCAGGTGCATATTCAAACGCAACGCCTTTGCTGCTCAATGCTTCATCAATGTTCTTGTACTCATCGTTATAGAATGTCTCAAGAATATCCTCATCTGAAGTTGCAGGCATAAGGAACTTATGTCTGTAATATACGTGATCTTCGATGTTTATTCCGTAACCTGCACGGCGTAGGAATGCCAGAGTAGTGAATATATCAGGACCGGTAATATAAGAATCACCGATGAATTCCAACAGTTCTCCCATGGCAAAATACGAGTCGCATGGCTCACCTTTGCCGGGATAAATAGCATCACCGAATTCCGCGTGGAAATCAGCGACATGCTCGAAAACCAGTTCTTCCGGGATGACTTCATCACTTCCGTCAGCATAATCACCGTTAATGTCGAGATCGACATTACATGCAGCACCTAAAGGAGCGTGCGGCTCCAAAGGCTTAGCATTAATATTCTCGTCTCTGAGTTCTTCAGGTATCTCATCAGGATCCCAGAGTGACTTGTCAATATCGTGGGATGCAAAGTCCATTGCATCCTGATCAGATTCACCCTCTTCTTCAGGCTTAACCGCTTTATAACCCTTAAGTCTGAACTTGGATGCGCATACAGACGTAAATGTATCCCGAAGGGCATCATCACCATTCCTGTTAATTACGATGGAGACAAAAGAGCCAACAGCCTTGGGCTTCTGGATAAAGTTTAAGGAAGCATCATCATCGACATCAGAAGGCTTTATCTTATCGTTCTTAACATCATAAGGAAGGTTATAAAAGACGGTCGGACCGTCATCAACAAGATATCCTTCACATCCGAGAATGCATTTGATCGGTTCTTCACCTGTATCCTTGCGTTTCTTGTTTATTCCTTTGGCAGCCTCGAAAACATGAGGGAATGCCTGGACAACACCGTGGTCAGTGACAGCAACAGCACTGTGGCCAAAAGATGCGGCAAGCTTAACAAGGTCGGCAGGTTCAGTCGTGGCGTCACTCTCACTCATCTTGGTGTGGACGTGAAGCTCAACTCTCTTGCGCTTTGAATTATCCTTTCTCTTGGGCGGTTTTTCCACACTGAAAAAGCCTGAGACTTTAAGCATCTTGTCGCCTGTGAAAGAGTCATTCTCAACATTTCCCTGAATGCCGATAAAGCCGCCTTTGCCGTATTCTTTCTGGAAGCTGTCAGCCTCCTCGGGCTTTAAGAATGCGATACAGGATATACCGTCTGTATCATCCAAACACATAAACTTAACGACAACGCTCTTGCCTGTTTTCGCAAGCTTAAAGCTGTCATCATTAAACGAGATATCACCGGCAATATTAACATCAAAGCATCCGACTGTGAGATTCTCGATCTTCATGAATGTAGCC
The DNA here is from genome assembly GCA_001604135.1 of Clostridiales bacterium Firm_14. Taxonomy (GTDB): domain Bacteria; phylum Bacillota; class Clostridia; order Saccharofermentanales; family Saccharofermentanaceae; genus Saccharofermentans. The sequence continues at coordinate 127,996 of LVAT01000013.1, read as the reverse complement.
TGCTTCTTCACACGGCCATACAACTGATTCTCGGCATTCTCTTTTGCTCTGTAAAAAGACTGCTTATCTTCCTGCTTTGCTTCTTTTCTTACCTGCTCAGCCTTGGCTGCCCATGAATCCTTAGAAGCGGGCTTGGCATCAGAAGCCTTCGCATCATCTGACTTCTTTTTCTTAGTTCCCTTCGCGGCCTGCTCTTCTACAGGTTCTTCTGCAGGGAATTCCACTCTGCCTTCCGCAATCGCTTTAAGGATATCGTCTTCACGCTCAAAATCTGATACTGCGACTTCAGGCACGCTGCTTACGATCTCATAATTAAAATCTATCCTGTCAGCAACACAGATATTAACGGCATCACCAACGGACTCTTTGAGGTTCTTCCTGTCGAAATCTGTCAGCATCGCAGACCAGCCGGTAGGAATATCGATATTTACGGTCTCATAATCACCGTCAAAACTGAGATTGATGAAATCGACCATGTCACATACACCGCCTGCGCTGTCGCGTGCGATGTAATGCTTAATAAGACCTCTTAAGGATTCATAGAGATAAGGAAAATTGTCACGGTTAATACCTTTGAACGCGAAATTGACCTTCGTCCCGAAATCACGTTCAAGCTCTTCTACAAAAGAAACAATACTTCTGTTGTCCTTAAGGTTCTCAATGCCCTCGAGGATAATGTTGATCGATGCTTTTGCCTTGTAGATATCGACCTTAACAACCGTAAGGTCAACTAAATCCTTATATCTGTCGTCTTCTACATTGAATAATTCAAGTAGCTTTACACTTTTCTTCTCCAACTCTGATCACTTCCCTTACAAATTCATCAACGGCCACGGAAGCTGGAATCTTCCTGACCGGCACACCTTTTTCAAATAAAACAAATTCGTCGATGCCGCCGGCTAATCCGATATCACATTCGCGTGCCTCTCCGGGTCCGTTGACAACACAACCCATGACAGCAACTTTAAGGTTATAGGGAAGCTTGGAAACCTTCTCTTCTATCTGTCCTGCAAGTTCGATAAGCGGAACCTGGGTTCTGCCGCACGTCGGACAGGATATAAAAGTAATGCCTCCGTCTCTTAAGTCAAGAGCTTTGAGGATCTGCTTAGCTGTAATAACTTCATCAACAGGATTACCTGTTAAGGAAACTCTTATGGTATCACCTATTCCTTCAGCAAGAAGCGCGCCGATACCTACTGCAGATTTGATCGCGCCTTCTCTGACTGTACCTGCCTCAGTGACGCCGACATGAAGAGGATAATCACAAGACTTGGCCAAAATCCTGTAAGTATCGATCGTAAGCTTGGGAGAAGATGATTTGATCGATATTACGATATCGTCGAAATCCTGATCTTCAAGAAGCTTTACTGCGCCTAAAGCGCTCTCCGTCATGGCATCAGCGTTTACTTCACCGTATTTGGCAAGTATCTCCCTGGATATCGAACCGGAATTGACACCGACTCTGATCGGTATATGCCGCTCTTTACATTTATCAGCGACAAGCTTAACTTTGTCAGGTCCGCCGATATTTCCGGGGTTGATCCTTATCTTTGACGCACCGTTGTCTGCGGCTGCCAGAGCAAGTCTGTAATCGAAATGAATATCTGCAACAACAGGAATCGGAGATTTTGAAGTGATCTCCTTAAGGCTCAATGCGGCTTCCATGTCGGGAATGGCGACTCTGGTGATATCACATCCGTTGTCTGCCAGTTCCTTTATCTGAGCAAGAGTAGCTTTGGCATCTCTCGTATCAGTATTATTCATCGACTGGATCTTAACAGAAGATCCGCCGCCGACCTCTACATTACCGATAAAGACTTTCTTCGTCATAAAAGCACACTCCAATCTAACAGATCAGTAACCGAATATGATCCTTAGGATATCAGATACAAAAGCCAGGATGAGAAGCAGTACTATGATCACAAAACCGAACACAGTAAGCCTGGCCTCAGCCTTCTCCGACAACTTACGCCCAATGACCATCTCAACGGCAATGAATATGATCTGTATGCCGTCAAGACCAGGTATCGGAAGAAGGTTCGAGAATGCGAGCGCAATGGAAATTACCGCACTCAGCATTATGAGAACATAGACCTTATCAGCAAAGGTATCATGCTCATCCGCTACCACGTCATTGACCATAGTCGTGATTCCTATGGGACCTGATACCAAATTATAAGCTTTTACCTTTCCGGCGATAATATCTTTTATGCCTCTTACGGAAATATTGAACATCGAAGCCGGCATTTTGGCCGCATAACCTAACGCGGAGAAAAATCGGCCGACGGTATTGACCTTGTACTGGAGCAAAGTGACTCCTCTGGAATTGACCGTATCGACATATCTCGGAACAAGGTCGTCTGTATGTGTCTCACCGTCCCTTACGTAGGTAACGGAAACTATTTCATCCGTAATGTTATATAAGAAGTCTTCAAAGTCTTCATCATCTACGGACTTTCCGTTGATGTGAGTTATAAAGTCTCCTTCCTTGAGGACAGGGTTGCCGTTATTCTGTTCTTCGCTGACAGAATAGACTTTCCAGCCTTTATATTCGTTATCAGCCTGTTTGTTCTCAACGGTAATAAGAAGCATCGGTCTGGCTCTTACAACAGGATTGAGCGTGACAGAATATTTCTTGCCAGTCTCTTTCGATCTGATAGTAAGGTCCATATCCTTTGAAGGATCGGCGGAATCCATCTCGAAGATGAGGTCGAAAGAAGAAAAAACTCTAACGCCGTTTACGGAAACGATCTCATCACCGTCACCCACCATATCAGAATAAGCCGCGAGCTGAGAACCCTTTTCAGGCTTGATAATATGTGTGCTGGTAAAGCCCGTTGTCCAGAACATGATAAGGAAGATAAGCGTGCCCAGGAACAGGTTCATCGCAGGTCCTGCGAGCGCTACCAGAAGCCTCTTGATCCTCGGCTGGTTAAGAAGAAGGTCCGGTTCCTTGCTTTCTACGGCTTTGCCCTCTTCGTCGATCTCGGAGAACCTTACGTAAGCGCCGATAGGTATCATCCTGATCGAGAAATCGACATCCTTATGCTTCCACTTGAGGAGCTTGGGTCCGACAAAGATAGAGACTTCAAAGACCTTGATCTTAAGAAGTCTCGCCATCCAGTAATGACCAAGCTCGTGAAGTGTCGCAAGGACACCGAGCATTATCAAAACAACTACAATACTTGCTGCTATGTTCATAATCAGATCTTTCCGTCAATTATCTCATCGGCATATATTCTGGCATCCTTATCTGCCTGCTCGATGGTTTCTATGGTAAGAGATGAATCCTTTATCTTGGGATCCATTTTTTCGACAGTCTCAAATACGGTTCTCTCGATATCAAGGAACTTTATCTTTCCCTTAAGATAACTTCTTACTGCAGACTCGTTTGCGGCATTCATGACAGTAGGATAAAGTCCTCCCTTGTCACCCGTCTCATAAGCGAGCTTAACAAGTCTGAATACTTCCGTGTCGCAGGGCTCGAAAGTAAGATTCGACATGCCTTCGGCGAACGGATCGAACTCCGTGACAATGGACGGGCCTCTGTCCGGATAATATAAAGCTACTTCGATGGGAAGGACCATTGAAGGCTTGCCCATCTGTGCAAGAACGGAACCGTCCTTAAGTCTTATCATCGAATGAATGATGCTCTGCGGATGAACGACAACATCGATCTTAGAGCAAGCGATGCCGTAAAGGTGATGTGCCTCAATGATCTCAAGGCCCTTGTTCATCATAGTCGCAGAATCGATCGTTATCTTTCCGCCCATATTCCATGTCGGATGATGAAGTGCATCTTCAAGAGTTACGCTTTCTAAGTCTTCCCTCTTCATTCCTCTGAAAGGGCCGCCTGACGCGGTAATGAGGATCCTGTCCAGGTCTGCTCTCTTCTCGCCCTTAAGGCACTGCCAGATAGCAGAATGTTCACTGTCGATCGGGAGCATTGCAACACCCTTTTCCCTGATAAGGGGCATGATGATGTCGCCGCCTGCAACGAGTGTCTCTTTATTGGCAAGAGCTATGTCCTTGCCGCTCAGGATCCCGTGATAAACAGGCTCCAGGCCCGCAAAACCGACGATCGCGCCGACAACTGTATCAATAGAGTCAAGCGTGGCGATCGTAATGTTTCCTTCTTTGCCTGTAAGGACTTCCGTATTGATGCCTGAAGCCTTAAGCCTTTCAGCAAGATCTTTTGCTTTATTCTCATTTACAACGGAACAGACCTTAGGCCTGAACTCTTCGATCTGACCATAAAGTGTATCAATGTCGCTGTCGCAAGAGAGTGCTTCAACTGTAAAATCAGAAGGTGCTTTTCTCGCGACTTCGAGGGTCTGTTTTCCGATAGAACCGGTTGAACCCAATATTGATAATCTGCGCATTTTAAATCTCCCAAATTCCCTTATATCTTAAAAACGGTATCAGTACAGGTTATTAGCTAATAAAGCAAGAAGCAGTGCCACCGGAAGCGTAAAGAACGTACTGTCGAATCTGTCGAGCATTCCGCCGTGACCCGGGAATAGATTGCTGAAATCCTTTATTCCCGTCCTTCTCTTTATTACCGAGCAGAACCAGTCTCCGAGCTGGGACATGACTGAGATCAGCAAGCCCAGGAAGAAAGTAAGAACTGCATATGGTACGATGCCTATTTCGATCTCATCTATCCTGTAAATAACAAGGCAGCAATACACCGTTACGCAGATGGCACAGAAAACGGATCCTCCAATGCAGCCTTCCCATGTCTTCTTGGGAGAGATGTGTGGAACGATCTTGTGCTTTCCCAATGTAACGCCCGTAAAGTAAGCGAAAGTATCCGTTCCCCATGGCGCGAAAAGGCCTATGACCATGTAATACCAGCCGTGCGGAACGAAGAGCAGCGCACTTACCAGACAGAACAGCGGGAATGAAATATAGAAGATCATTCCGCCGGTAAATATGCCGTTTAAAAATGACTTCTCATCGTCAGGCCTTACAAGCGGCAGATTGATTCCGCAGGACACGCAGTACATGCATACTACGATGAGATACAAAGCCATCGTGTTCTCTACTTTAAGATCAAATAAAAGGCCGCAGATGACTATGAGCGTTGCAAGGCTCATGCCGATGATAAGAAGAAGCGTCGAAGGATGATAACCGCCGTGCTTAAGAGCCTTATACATCTCTATGCAGGCGAAAACTCCAATCGTTACAGCCATTGCCACTCCGGTAATCGGGAAAAACAGCGCCGGCACGAAAAGTGACAGCACGATAACCGTAAAGATAATGCCTGTAATAACTCTCTGTCTCAATTTAAGCCTTACTGTCTTTCTTAGATAATCCGCCGAAGCGTCTGTCTCTGCCTGCAAAATCCCTGAATGCCTGAGTCAGGTCTTCATAACCGAAGTCAGGCCACAAAGTATCAGAAACCCAGAATTCCGAATATGCGCTTTCCCACAAAAGGAAATTGGAGAGTCTCATCTCGCCGCTCGGTCTGATGATAAGTTCCGGATCAGGAACGTCCGGAAGATACATATTATCGGAGATCATCTTCTCAGTGATATCAGAAGGTTCCAGTGTTCCTGCCTTTACCTGTTCTGCAAGCTGGCGGAAACTGTTTACGATCTCTCTTCTTCCGCCGTAATTAAGTGCAACTATGAGCTGCATGTTTGGACGGTCTTTAGATCTCTCCTCGGCAGTCTTGCATACTTCTCTGACCTTAGGCGGGAGCTCTGAATCATCACCGGTAAATCTTACTCTGATGCCTTCTTCTGCGAGCTCTGCGTCATACTTGTCGAAAAGCTCTACGAAGAGCTTCATGAGAAAATCGACTTCCGGCTGGGGTCTTGACCAGTTTTCAGTGGAGAATGCATAGACCGTAAGATATTTAACGCCGTATCTTACGCAGTTTCTGCAGAGCTCTTTGAGGTTCTCCGCGCCAACCTTGTGTCCGGCTGATCTCGGAAGATGCCTTTGTGTAGCCCATCTTCCGTTGCCGTCCATTATTACACCCAAAGATACGGGGACCTTAAGGTCTCCCGTATCATAAGTCTTTTCCTGTTTATTACCGAATAAGGCCATCAGATCTCCATCAGTTCCTTATTCTTTGTCTCGCAGACCTTGTCTACTTCAGCAGTAAACTTATCTGTGATCTTCTGGACCTTCTCTTCGAATTCCTTAAGAAGATCGTCTGTAAGTTCCTTCTTCTTGTTAGCTGCACGCATCTTGTCGATAGCGTCACGGCGGTTGTTACGGACAACTACCTTTGTCTCGTCGCCGTATACCTTAACCTGTTTAACAAGATCCTTACGTCTTTCCTCTGTAAGCATAGGGAAAACGAGTCTAATCATCTTACCGTCGTTTGTAGGATTGATGCCGAGATCGGAAGCCTGGATGGCATGCTCGATCTCCTTGAGCATCTTCGGATCCCAAGGTGATAATGTGATCATTCTTGCCTCAGGAACCTGAATGTTGGCTACGGCATTAAGCGGAGACATTGCTCCGTAATACTCAACCTGGATCTTATCCAAAACGTGCGGATTAGCACGTCCGGCACGGATTGTGTTGAGGTTCTCCTGAAGGTTATCGATGCACTTCTGCATTTTTGCTTCGATATCATCGTAATCTTTCTTTGTGATCTCGATCATTGCCATAATTCAAGCCTCCTATTATTTAAATTTATTCTTTTACAACGAGTGTTCCGAGGTTTTCGCCCTTTACGATCCTTACGATGTTCTCGGGATCTTCCATAGAGAAAACAAGCATCTTGGTACGGTTATCACGGCAGTGAGCTGCAGCTGTAGCATCCATTACCTTGAGGTCATTCTTAAGGACTTCATCGTAAGTTACCTTCTCATACTTAACAGCGTCAGGGAACTTCTTGGGATCCTTGTCATATACACCGTCAACCATTGTAGCCTTAAGCAATACGTCAGCACCAATCTCAGTAGCTCTTAAAGCAGCACCTGAATCAGTTGAGAAATAAGGGTTGCCGGTTCCGCATGCGAAGATTACGATACGGCCCTTCTCCAAGTGTCTTACAGCTCTCTTTCTGATATAAGGCTCTGCCATCTGTCTTACTTCGATTGCAGACAAGACTCTCGTAACTGCACCAAGCTGCTCCAAAGCGTCAGAAAGAGCGAGGGAGTTCATAAGAGTAGCAAGCATTCCCATGTGGTCTGCAGTAACTCTGTCCATCTGCTCAGAAGATCTTCCTCTCCAGAAGTTACCGCCGCCAACGACTACGGCAACCTGTACGCCGAGATCAGAAACTGCTTTGATGCTTGTTGAGATTTCTTTAAGAACTTCGTCATTGATACCGATCTTGGCATCGCCTGCCAAAGCCTCACCGGATATCTTCAAAAGAATACGCTTGTATTTTGTATCACCCATAAAGGTATTTACCTCCGCGAAAATATCTTTCAATAGATTTTATCAATAATTTGTCCCAAGGTGAACCTTTATATTAATAAATATAGGCGCAACCGCAAAATCGCCCTAACAGGCAAGTCAAACTTTTCGAAAACTGACCAAAAGAAAACCCCGCACCGTTTAAGTGCGGGGTTATTGACTGATTTAAGATCAGACGGTCTATCAGAGACCAGCCTGCTTTCTGACTTCCTCAGCGAAATCGTCAACCTTCTTCTCGATACCTTCGCCAAGACCGAAACGTGTGAAACGTACAACGGAAACGTTAGCGCCGATAGCCTTGATTGACTGATCGATGTACTGGGAGATTGTGAGATCGTCATCTCTGAAGAACTCCTGGTCAACGAGGCAGTTGAGCTTGTAGAAGTTCTTGATCTGGCCGGGAACGATCCTGTCCATGATGATCTTCTCAGGCTTACCCTCTTCGAGAGCCTTGTTCTTGATGATGTCAACTTCCTTGTCGAGCTCTGCCTGGGGAACTTCATCCTCTGTAACCCAGTTAGGTCTCATGGAAGCAACCTGCATGCCGATGTTCTTAGCGAAATCAGCGAACTCAGGCTTGTTGATAACGGAATCGTCGTCTGTTGTAACCTCAACGAAAACGCCTACCTTACCACCCATGTGGATGTAAGAAGCAACAGCACCGTTGCCCTCTACCTCATAGATAACGAATCTTCTGATGGATGTGTTCTCACCGATATCAGCGATAGCTTCCTTCTGGAAGATCTCAACTGTCTTGGACTCGTCATTGTAAAGAGGCTGAGCCATGAGCTCTTCGATGTTTGCAGGCTTCTTTGTAAGGATGTGTGTAGCAACAGCGTCAGTGAAAGCCTTGAACTTATCTGTGTTAGCAGCGAAGTCTGTCTCGATGTTGATCTCTACGAGAACACCGGACTTCTTGTCGTCTGCGATCTTGGAAACAACTGCACCCTCTGCAGCGATTCTGGCGGACTTCTTCTCAGCCTTAGCCATACCCTTCTCACGAAGCCAAGCCTTAGCCTTCTCGATATCACCTTCGCACTCGATAAGTGCCTTCTTGCAGTCCATGATGCCGCAATCTGTGAGCTCACGGAGTTCTTTTACCTGTTGTGCTGTAACTGCCATATATATTCTCCTTTGCGATTTTAGTTAAGATTGAAATTAAGACTCGGAAGCGATCTCTTCGATGGACTTCTCGCCAGCTTCCTGGGCAGCCTGCTCTTCAGCAACTTCTGCTGTAGCAGCCTTAGCGTCAGCGGAATCAAGATCCATACCCTCAGATGTTGCATCCTCACCCTGATGAGCTTCGATAACAGCGTCAGCCATCTTAGCTGTGATGAGCTTAACTGCACGGATAGCGTCGTCATTACCGGGGATTACATAGTCAACTTCATCAGGATCGCAGTTTGTATCAACGATAGCAACGATCGGGATACCAAGTCTCTTAGCTTCTGCAACTGCATTGTGCTCCTTCTTTGTGTCAACGATGAAAAGAGCTGCAGGGAGCTTAACCATACCAACGATACCGCCGAGGTTCTGATCGAGCTTTGTCATCTCGAGCTTAAGCTTAGCAACTTCCTTCTTTGTTCTGAGTTCGAAAGAACCGTCTGCTTCCATTCTGCGGAGCTCTTCGAGTCTTGCAACTCTCTTCTTGATTGTTACGAAGTTTGTGAGAGTACCACCAAGCCAACGATAGTTAACATAGAACTGTCCGCAACGCTGAGCTTCTTCCTTGATGGAATCCTGAGCCTGCTTCTTTGTACCTACGAAAAGGATATCACCCTTCTCAGCGAGCTCGCGCATAGCGTCATAGGCCTCGTCGACCTTCTTGACTGTCTTCTGCAAATCGATGATGTGGATTGAGTTACGCTCCGTGAAGATGTACTCGTTCATCTTAGGGTTCCAACGACGAGTCTGGTGACCGAAGTGTACACCTGCTTCAAGAAGCTGCTTCATTAAAATAACTGGCATAAAATAAATCCTCCTGTTTTCTTCCGCATACACCAAGTAATATTCAGCTCAAATTGGCCACAGTCGGAGTGTATGCGTGATTTTTATGCTCGTGTATTCTAACAAATAGCCCCTGCAAGTGCAAGGGCTAATTTTATATTTAATATATATAGGGCGAGATCACTTTCTCTGATAGTGTTTTACCGTGAACTCAACGCCCTTGGCGCTCATTACGGGAGGCTCTTCCTCTACAAGCTCCCAATCAGGATCTTCGTCGAGATTCGGGAACCAGCAGTCAGCCTCAAATTCAGCTCTTATGCTCGTGATGATGGCCTTGTCGCAGAGCTCGATAAGCGAGTTATAAAGCGACGCTCCGCCGATAAGATATACTTCATCAGCCGTAAGAGAGAGGAAATCCTCAAGCTCAGATACGGAATGAAGGACCATCGCGCCCTCCTTCTCGTATTCAAAACTTCTGGACATTATGATATTTACTCTGTCAGGCAGAAGTCTCTGACCGGGGAAAGTCTCAAGAGTCTTTCTTCCGTAAACAACGGTATGTCCTGCCGTGTATTTCTTAAATACGCCCTTCTGGTCCTCAGGGAGCGAGATAAGAAGATGTCCCTGGTTGCCGATTGCCCAATTCTTGTCTACTGCTGAAATTGCGATCATGTCATTACCCCTCAAATATCTTAGTAAAATATCCTGATTGTGATATCGGTTCTCCGGCTTCAAGAAGATGCCTTGAATCAGCGAAGGTCTGTACTCTGAAGCTTGCTTCGCCCTGTATCCTTTCCTCTGAACCCATTACGGTTATCGAAGTCGGAGCCATCATCATTCCCTGCCAGATCACAGGAGCCGCTACACCGATAAGATGGCTCATGATAAGCGCCGTAACGCCGAAGTGGCTGAAGAATACGATATTGTCATCATTATGCTCTGTTACGTCGTAAAAGCCTCTGTCATTTCTCTTATAGCCGTGCTTTTCGAGAAGTGCGTCAAAGCCTGCAAAGACTTCCTGAGCGTGTTCCTTGATATTGCCGGACTTCATTATCTCGGTCTCATACCACAGGTCCTTATCGTGGAAGTCATCACGGTGGTTAAAGTCTCTCGGATAAAAATCCCAGGCAATGGTCCACTCGCCTGCCTGCTCGTCCCAGATCCTGTAATAGAACTCTTGGAGCCATTCACATGTAATCGCTTCCCTGCCGGTCTCTTTGAGCGATACGGAGCAGGTATCCTTGGCCCTGCCCAAAGGCGAACAGTATATCTGCTTGATGTCCCAGGTTGCTACGCGCTTTGCAAGGATCTCAGCCTCGCGCCAGCCCTTTTCTGTTAAGGAATCCTTCTCGTAATCAGGATCCCCGTGTCTGATAAAGATTAACTTCATTTAATACCGCCGGATCAGACTGCTACGGGAATGCCCTTGATCTTGGGGCCGGCCTCATAGCCTTCGAGTCTGATGTTATCTGTTGTGAACTGATAGAAATCAGTGATACCTTCGTCAAGTACGAGCTTCGGAGCAGGATACTTAGGCATCTCGATAAGCTCTTTTACGATATCAACGTGTCTGTCATAGATGTGCGCGTCAGCGATAACGTGAACGAACTCGCCTACTTCAAGGCCGGAGCATCTTGCCATGAGATGTACCAGAACTGCGTACTGGCATACGTTCCAGGCATTTGCAACGAGCATGTCGTTACTTCTCTGGTTAAGGATCGCATTGAGCTTATTGCCTGTAACGTTGAATGTCATTGAATAAGCGCAGGGATAAAGGTGCATCTCGGAAAGATCCTGATGAACATAGATGTTTGTCATGATCCTTCGTGAAGAAGGATTGTTCTTCAGATCGAAAAGCACGCGGTCGACCTGGTCAAACTCGCCTTCCTTATACTTATGCTTAACGCCTAACTGGTAGCCGTAAGCCTTGCCGATAGAACCGGTCTCGTCAGCCCATGCATCCCAGATATGCGAATTAAGATCATTTACATTGTTGGATTTCTTCTGCCAGATCCAGAGGAGCTCATCAACAGCTGCCTTGAAATTGATCCAGCGCTGTGTGAACATCGGGAATTCCTCGGCAAGGTTATAACGGTTTACGATGCAGAACGCCTTATACGTATAAGCCGGTGCACCGTCATCAGCCCAATGGGGCCTTACCTTGTCATTGATGGTTGAATAGCCTGAATTAAGTATCGTTCTAATGTTCTCATCGAAAATATCATCTGCTCGACTCATGGAATCCACCGCCTTTGTAAGAATAGTTCGATTATATCATTATGTTTAGATTTCAATGCAAAGAAAAAACCTTCGCACAAAAGTACGAAGGTCTTTATCTTTGGTCGGAGTGACGGGACTTGAACCCACGACCTCTTGCTCCCTAAGCAAGCACTCTAGCCACCTGAGCTACACCCCGATGAACACGCCTCGTTAAGGAAAAATATTGGTCGGAGTGGCGGGACTTGAACCCACGGCCTCCTGCTCCCGAAGCAGGCACTCTACCACCTGAGCCACACCCCGATGGAGTATTTCCTCTAACAAGCCTATAAATTTTATAACAACGGATAAAATTATGCAAGATATAAATATCAAATATCGAAAAAATACTTTTACAAACCCGCAAATGCCTTTAAAACATACGTCTGAAATAATAAAGGCTGCCACTTATGTGACAGCCTTTGAAGTCAATTTATTACTAAATTACTCTTCTGTTGTCTCTGCAGGAGCCTCTTCGGAAGCTTCTTCAGCAGCTTCTTCCTCAGGGATCTCAGGATCGATGGGAGCTACTTCCTTGATGGAGATAGAGATTCTTCTCTCCTCAGGTTCGATCTTGATGACCTTAGCCTGAACAACCTGGCCTACGGAAAGAGCATCCTCAGGCTTCTCAAGTCTTCTGGAAGAGATCTGGGATACGTGGCAGAGAGCGTCGAGATCGGGCTCAAGCTGAACGAAAGCACCGAACTTTGTGAGACGTACTACAGTACCCTGAACTACGCAGCCAACAGGCATTCTCTCTTCGATTGCATAGTAAGGATCGTCCTCAAGCTTCTTGTAGCCCAAAGAGATCTTCTTTGTTTCCTTATCGAAAGACTTAACGTAAACGTCAACTTCCTCGCCAACCTTCAATACGTCAGCAGGCTTAGCGTTGCGGCTCCATGAGAGCTCACTAACGTGTACGAGTCCGTCAACACCGCCGATGTCGATGAAAGCACCGAAATCAACAAGGCTTCTAACAACACCTGTGTAGTGCTTGCCTTCTTCAATGTTATCCCAGATCTCAGCGCTCTTCTTGCGGCGCTCTTCGGAAACGATGATCCTGTGGCTTCCGGAGATTCTGAGACGGCCCTTCTCTGTATCGAACTTAGTTACGAGGATGTCTAATGTCTGGCCAACATAAGACTCTAAATCCTTAACTTCGCCGGTCTTGATCTGTGTTCTGTGGATATAGATGTCAACGCCCTTGTAAGAACCGATAACGCCGTCCTTAACAGTACGTGTGATCTTAACAGTGATAGGAGTCTTGTTCTTATAAGCTTCCTCGATCTCAGCTCTGCCCTTCTCAGACTCTACGTCGTTCTTAGAAAGGATGATTTCCTTGCCCTGATCGGAATTCTTGATGCTTCTGACCTTAACGGTAACTTCAACGTGGTCGGCAATAGCCTTATCAAGATCGAATTCAGGATCCGAATCAAACTCCTTACGTGAAATTCTTCCTTCGGACTTGTCGTGTACGTCTACATAAACATAGTCGTCGTCTGCAGATGTGATCGTGCCCTTTACTACAGCACCTCTTCTAACCTGCGCAATTAAATCGACAGCATTGGCAAATTCTGTGTCAAAGCCCTGATTTGTGATCTTCTCTTCTTCGTTCATTTGTTGAACAACCTCCAAAATAATAGCTTCCGGTGTAGATGCACCCGCTGTGATCCCGATCTTATCAGTTGGAAGTATGTCCCCATTTTGAATAAGGCTTCTAACCTCTGTGCCGGAATTCACAAGGAATGTTCTTGCACAACGACCTTTGCAGATGTCCAAAAGCTTAGTGGTGTTCGAACTGTGAGCAGAACCGATGACTATCATCGAATCTGATGCCTCAGAGAGCGAAGCGGCTTCCTTTTGCCTACTTTCAGTCGTAATACATATTGTATCAAAAACATTATATTTTTCAATTTTATTTTTAACAAATTGGCATATTTTTTTAAAAGTGTCGCTGGAGAACGTCGTCTGCGATATCAAAATGGCGGATTCAAGCGGAAAATCAAGGGTATCAAGATCCTCCGGAGCCTTGATAACAGCGCATTTGACGCCATATTCTTCTGCTTCACCCAGAATGCCCGTTACCTCAGGATGGCCTTTGGTTCCGGCGATTATAATATTCATTCCCTTCTGCGCATTTTCCTTTACGATCTTATGGATCTTCGAGACAAAGGGGCATGTCATGTCCCTGATATCGCAGTTTTTTGACTTCAATATCTCTATTTCATCAGGAGTTACGCCGTGGGCTCTTACTATTACGACAGAATTATCAGGGCAGTCTTCTGCCTTATCGCAGATTATGAACCCGCCCTTTACAAGTTCATCTACTACATATTTGTTATGAACGATCTCGCCAAGCATCACAAGCGTCTTGCCGTCATTACTTGAAGCGACTGCATCCTGCGCAGCCGTAACGGCATTTTTGACGCCAAAACAGAATCCTGATGACTTAGCGACGGTTACGTTCATTTATCTTCTTCTTCCAGGTGGCTTAAGAGAAATTCTCTTGTGCCTTCGATATCGTACTTGCCCGTATCGATAACGATTGCCTCAGGTACCTGAACAAGAGGTGAAGTAGCTCTTGTGGAATCCTGTTCGTCCCTATATTTAATATCTCTTAATACTTCTTCATAATTCTGTGAGTGGTCGCCTGCAGCTTCGAGCTCGGCGAGTCTTCTCTTTGCTCTTACTTCAGGAGCGCAGACTACGAAGAACTTATACTTGGCATTGGGAAGGACTACTGATGCGATGTCTCTGCCGTCAAGTACGAATGTCTGGTTCTTTGCAATCTCTCTTTGCAGTGAGACCATAGCAGTTCTTACGAAAGGAAGAGCGGAGATATCAGATGCGGCAATGGATGTCTGAGGGGTCCTGAGTTCTCCGGTAACGTCTTCGCCGTCAAGGATCATGTGCTGGACGCCGTCAACGAAGTTAACTTCGATCTTAACGTCATCCATCATCTGCTTTACGGCATCAGCATCCTTGGGATTGATGCCTCTCTTGATGGACGCAACAGCGCATGTTCTGTACATTGCGCCGGTATCAAGATACATAATACCGAGTTCTTTGGCGATGCCCTTAGCGAGTGTGCTCTTGCCTGATCCTGAAGGACCGTCTATTGCGATCTGATAAATGCCCATAAAATACTCCTTTATAAAATGTCTCCGTCTTCTGTGGTCCTGTCTCTTCCCGTCTCATATACACGGTACTGGGACCATAATGTCTCAAGTGATTCGAGTGATGCCTGGATGTGCTCTTTTCTGTGCATTCCGAGCGATACGAGCAGTGCGTTGATAAGTGACAAAGGCGCAGTAAGCGAATCAACGAAAGATGCCATTGATGATTTCGCGAAAAGCTTGATGTCCGCATACTCCGTCATTGCCGTATCATCCTTATCGGTGATCGCAATGATCGTTGCGCCCTTTTTCTTTGCGTATCCCATTGAGTTAATGGTTCTTGCCGAATATCTCGGGAATGAGATGCCGATCATGACATCGCCTTTTCCTATGGGCATGATCTGCTCGAAAAGCTCATTCGTACAGGTACTTCTGACCAGTACAACATCATCGAACAAAAGAGTCATGTAAAAGTGCATGAACTCCGACAAAGGCGCAGATGCCCTGATGCCCATGATATATATCTTTCTGGCGCCTAATATGGAACGCACGGCGCTGCCGAATTCTTTCTCGTCGATCGAATTAAGGGAATCCCTGAGATTGGCAATATCCTGGTTAACGACAGATCTCAATGCTTCGCTGTCGCTCTCGAACTTCTCCGTAAGGCCTAATCTCTGAACGGATGTGAGCTTGGACTTAAGGTCTTCCTGCAAAGCTTTCTGGAATTCAGGATATCCTTCGAAGCCGAGTTCAGTCGTAAATCTGACGACTGTTGATTCGGATACGCCTACTTCCTCGCCTAATCTCGCAGCGGTCATGTATGCAGCTTTGTCATAAGATTCCAGAATGAAACCCGCAATGGCCTTATGGCCCTTGCTCATATTGGAAAGGCTGCTTTCTATAAGCTCAAGCGTCCCCGTCATTCTCTTCTCCTTCTTCATTCTCAGGCTTGGGTGCCATGAGGCTCTCGATGGAAATCTGCTTATCTTCACCGCCGGCAGCTTCCTTCAGTGAATCTTCCATGTCTCTTATCGTCTGATAGCTCATGAGTTCGAGCGGCGGGAGATCCTTAACGGATTCAATTCCGAATTCGGTCAGGAACTTTCTGCTTGTCTTAAATAGCGAAGGTCTTCCAGGAGCATCGAGATTACCTGCTTCTTCGATCCAGCCTCTGTCCAAAAGTCTTGAAATAATAGAGTCTGAAGATACGCCTCTTACGAGTTCGACCTGTGCTCTTGTGCATGGCTGGTTATATGCGATAACCGCAAGAGTCTCATAGGATGCCTGTGAGAGCGGCGGTACCTGCCTTGGGCCGAACATTCTGTCCAGGATCTTCTTCTGCGAAGGTCTTGTCATGATCGCATAAGAATCTTCAGTCTTTCTTATCTCCAGGCCACTCCAGGGATTGCCAGAATATCTGTCCGTAAGAGACTTCAATGCTTCATTTACGGCGTTCTTGGAACAGTTGCAGATGTCAGCCAGTTTATCTGCTGATACAGGGTCTCCGGATACGAACAAAATCGATTCGATAGCCGCGGGTAATTCCTGTGATGTTATCTTAAAATCGTCTTCCATATTGCTTAACCCTTTTTCTCTTCGATCGAGATCTCGCCGAAGTTTCTTTCCTGTTCTACGGTAACCTTGTTGTCTCTAACGAGTTCCAGAATAGCAAGGAAACTGACGACCTTGTCCATCTTCTCAGCCTTCTTGCCGAAGAGGCTTGAAAACAATATCTTGCCCTTGCCCGTGATGGAACGCCAGATGGATTTGATCCTCTCCTTGACGGAACGCTTATCCCTCTGAAGAATATGCGTGATCTTGGCGGAGATATCAGTAAATCGCTGCTCATTGCGCTCGTTTATTAAAGCTACGGCATCATTGAATTCTTCGATCGAGAATGTCTGTTCTGCAGGCTTTAGCGAAATGCCCAGCTGCTTAGCCGTTGAAGCATAACGGAATCTTGCTCCGTCAAACTTGTCTCTTCTCTCCTTCAGGTCCTGAGCGAACACACGGCATCTCTTATATCTCATCAATGAGATAACAAGTTCTTCTCTGGGGTCAACGACATCATCGCCTGATCCGCCCAAAGCCGCCTGCATTCCGGGGAGCATCATCCTGGATTTAATTGATACTAAAGTCGCACCCATTACAAGGAAATCAGAAGCAAGTTCCATATCGAATTCCTTCATGGATTCAATATAATCCATGTACTGAGCCGTAATGGTGCTTATCGGAATATCGTAAATGTCGACATCATTCTTTTCGATAAGATGCAAAAGCAGGTCCAACGGGCCTTCGAATTGTCTTAATTTGATCTCAGGCTTTACCGCTTGCTCAAGCATAGTATCAGATTCCAATCAGAGAGAATAACATTTCGAAAGGAATCATGATGAAACCGATTATCTTTTCGAAAGGCCACTCGATAATACTGACTAACTTGCTTAAGATCGAGATCCTGGAGACATATCCGAGAAAGAAAATGCCAATGATGATCATCGGTGACCATCTTTCAAAATTCCTGTATCCCTGAGAATATCTGACCTTATAAGGCAGCAATTCCTGAAGTACGTGGAAACCGTCCAAAGGCGGGATAGGCAAAAGGTTAAATGCCAGGAGCATCATCGAAAAAGCATATGTATAAAGGAAAACATCGGAAAGTGCCCGCAACGCGTTTCCGAAACCTCCGTCTCCGAATGCCAGGGTAAGATGAACGAACAGGCTTCCTAAGATCATCGATACAATTCCGAGCATGAAATTGCCTGTTACACCTGCCAGATGAACCATGATGTTCATCCAGCGGTGGTTCTTGAATCTGTTAAGATTCGAAGGGTTATACATTACAGGCTTACCCCATCCGAAACCTGCGGTAAGAAGCAGGATCGTGCCTACCGGATCCATATGTGCAATAGGATTAAGGGTAACTCTGCCCATGTTCCTGGGAGTCGGATCGCCGAGCCATACCGCAACTACCGCATGCATAAACTCATGAATTGAGAAAGACAGCGTCAGCGCAATGACATAGATTATCAGCAAATAGATAATCGTCGGTATGTCGTATCCGCTAAAGAACAGGTTAATAATCATAAATCACCTCATGCCTTAACGACAGAGAATGTGATCTTCTCTCCGTTGACATTCCACTCCTTGGAGTTGTCTCCCGTTCCCTTGGAGATCTCTACTGCAAGCACTTCGGAAGCAAGGTAATCCTTCTTCTTCTCGATTACTTCAGCAAGCTTATCGTTGCCCTCATACTTGAGAACGATGCGGTCAGATACTGTAAGACCCTCAGTCTCCTTACGGTGATTCTGGATCTTGGAGATCATCTCTCTTACGAGACCGTCTTCGATGAGTTCCTCTGTAAGGACTGTGGAGATCGAAACAGTAAGATTGCCGGATGTCTGTGTTGAGAATCCTTCAGGCTGGGTTGTCTCGATGAGGAAGTCTTCTTCCGTCATCTCATACTCTTCACCGTTAACAGTGATCTTAACTGAACCGTTCTTAAGAGCGTTATAAGTCTCCTTGCCCGGGAGGTTAGCAATAACTTCCTTGGCATCGTTTAAGTTCTTGCCGAACTTTCTTCCGCAAGTTCTGAGCTGCGGCTTGAAGCTGTAATCAACAAGCGTTGAAGCGTCGCTCATGACTTCGATCTTACGGATGTTAAGCTCATCAAGAACGATCGGCTTATATTCATCGTCAAGACCGATCTCAGATACTACATAGATCTCAGAGAGAGGCTGACGGTTCTTGATAGAAGCGGATTCACGGCAGCTGTGGCCCAAAGTAACGATCTGCTGAACGAGTTCCATCTCTTCTTCGAGCTTGGCGTCGATAAGGCTCTCATCTGCTACCGGGTACTTAGCGAGGTGTACTGAAATAGGAGCTTCCTTATCTACTGAGCATACGATGTTCTGATAGATCTCCTCTGTCATGAACGGAACGAAGGGTGCGCAGAGTCTTGTGAGGTTGTCGAGGACAGTATAGAGAGTCATGTAAGCATTGACCTTGTCCTGTGTCTCTTCAGCACCCCAGTATCTGTCACGGCAGCGTCTTACGTACCAGTTGGAGAGCTCTTCAGTGAAGTCCTGAATGAGTCTTGCAGACTGGGAGATATCGTAGTTATCCATCTTCTCGTTAACGACCTTGATGAGGGTGTTAAGACGTGAGAGTACCCATCTGTCCATAGCGCCCAAAGAAGCCTTATCGAGTGTGTGCTTTGTAGGATCGAAGTTATCGATGTCTGCATACATTACGTAGAACGCATATGTATTCCAGAATGTACCGATGAACTTCTTGATGCCGTCGTTGACAGCTTCCTTGGAGAATCTTGAAGGAAGCCAGGGCTGGTTAGCTGTATAGAAATACCATCTTGCAGCGTCAGCGCCCTGAGAATCAAGTACATCCCAGGGATCGACAACGTTGCCTAAGTGCTTACTCATCTTGATACCGTCCTTATCCTGAACGATACCCATTACGATACAGTTCTCGAAAGGTGCTCTTCCGAAGAGAACTGTGGAAATAGCGATAAGCGAGTAGAACCAACCTCTTGTCTGGTCGATACCCTCAGAGATGAACTGGCAGGGATAGTGTGTATCAAAGAATTCTTTGTTCTCGAAAGGATAGTGATACTGGGCAAAAGGCATTGAACCGGAGTCGAACCAGCAGTCGATAACTTCTGTTACTCTCTTCATCTGGCCGCCGCACTTGGGGCACTTGATGTGAACGTTATCAACATAAGGCTTATGAAGCTCGATGTCGTCCGGACAGTCGTCAGACATGGACTTGAGCTCTTCGATGGAACCGATGCAGTGTCTGTGGCCGCACTCGCACTCCCATACCGGAAGAGGTGTGCCCCAGTAACGCTCACGGGAGATACCCCAGTCGATAACGTTTCTTAAGAAGTCACCCATACGGCCGTCTCTGATCGTCTCAGGCATCCAGTTGACCATGTTGTTGGACTTTAAGAGCTCGTCTCTCTTCTTGCTCATTGCGATGAACCATGTGGATCTTGCAAAGTAGATCAAAGGTGTGTCGCATCTCCAGCAGAAAGGATATTCGTGCTCGAACTTGGGAGCCGAGAAAAGGAGTGATCTGGAATCAAGATCCTTCAATACTTCAGGATCTGCATCCTTAACGAACTTGCCTGCAAAAGGTGTTTCCTCTGTAAGGTTACCCCTTGTATCAACGAACTGTACCATCGGGAGATCATTGTCTCTTCCGACTCTCGCGTCGTCTTCACCGAATGCGGGAGCGATGTGAACGATACCTGTACCGTCTTCCATCGTTACGTACTCGTCGCATACTGTGTAGTGAGCCTTTTTCTTCTGCTTTGCTGCTTCGTCAGCTGCACCCTGATAGAGAGCAACGTAGGATCTGCCGGCAAGGTCTGTACCCTTGTAAGATTCGAGGATCTCATAAGCCTTCTCGCCGTCCTTTGCAAGACTTCCCAATACGGAATCGAGCAAAGCTGTTGCCATGTAGTATGTGTAGCCGTCGCAAGCCTTTACCTTGGAATACTCATCGTTGGGGTTAAGGCACAAAGCAACGTTAGAAGGAAGAGTCCATGGTGTTGTCGTCCATGCGAGGAAATATGCATCCTCATCAACGCACTTGAATCTTACAACAGCAGATCTCTCCTTAACCGTCTTATATCCCTGTGCAACCTCGTGTGAAGACAGAGCAGTGCCGCATCTCGGGCAGTAAGGAACGATCTTGTGACCCTTGTAGATAAGGCCCTGGTCCCACATCTGCTTCAATGCCCACCACTCGGACTCGATGTAGTTGTTGTCGTATGTTACGTAAGGATTCTCCATGTCAGCCCAGAAGCCTACGCGGTCACTCATGTGCTCCCACTGATCCTTATATGTCCAGACGGATTCCTTACACTTCTTGATGAAGGGCTCTACGCCGTAGCCTTCGATCTGGGGCTTGCCATTGATGCCAAGAGCTTTCTCTACTTCGAGCTCTACAGGAAGTCCGTGTGTATCCCAGCCTGCCTTGAAGACGATCGACTCGCCCTTCATTGCATGATATCTCGGGATAACGTCCTTAATGACTCTGGTCTTAATATGTCCGATATGAGGCTTTCCGTTTGCCGTCGGAGGGCCGTCATATAGAGTAAAAGTCGGAGCACCGTCAGCCTTGGGCGCAATGCTCTTCTTATAAACGTCATTGTTCTTCCAGAATTCGAGAACCTTTTTCTCTCTGTCTACGAAATTGAGGTCTTTTGAAACTTTGTTGTACATAAACCTGCTTTTCCTTTATATATAATTTTGCAAGATAAAATTATATATATTAAGGGGCTTCAAAGTCAAGCAAACAAGCTCCAGGGATAAGATTCAGGAATGGGAGCCTCAAATGTTATGAATTCGCGCTTTACAGGGTGTTCGAAGGACAATTTGTAAGCTTCGAGTGCAACATCTTTTGTCCTGTCATCGGGTTTGCCGTACTTACGGTCCCCCAAAAGAGGGTGTCCTGCATGCGCCATCTGGGCTCTGATCTGGTGGGATCTGCCCGTTCCGAGCTTTACTTCTGTCAGAGTCATGCCGTCTTTAGAGGCCAGTGCCCTGTAATCAAGGTAAGATGCCTTGAATCCCGGCTTTTCGCTGTCAGATACCGTGACGATATTCTTTGATTCGTCCTTGGATATGAAATTCTCGAGCCTGCCCTCTCCCTTAAGAACGCCAGTTACGACGCAGCGGTAGATCTTCTCCACCCTTCTGTTCCTTATCTGTTCGGAAAGTCTTGATGCGGCTTTGCTCGTGCGCGCGAAAACCATGACGCCTGATACAGGCCTGTCTAGCCTGTGAACAAGGCCTAAATAGACTTCACCTGGCTTTTGGTACTTCTCCTTGATATATGCTTTAAGGATCGTGAGCATATCTGGCGCATTGCTGCCGTCACCCTGGGATAAGACACCAGCAGGCTTTATTGCAACGATTATATGATTGTCCTCAAAAAGGACTTTTACGCCATTGGATATCTCTGTCACTTGGCTGACCATCTTGCGGTCTGTCCGCAAGGAAGCAGAACGCCCATTTTCGATACCGGAAGCATCAGTTCTTCGGCATCCACCTTTCCGCCGGGCAATGCAAGCTTGAATATCTGTCCTGATGACTGAGCGGTAATGCCCGTGGCATAAGAACTTGCGATGAAGAACAACGGATCGTCGGATATGAGGTTAGCGCAGAGCTTGACCAGATCGTAGAATGAGTCCTCCAGCTGCCATAACTCGCCCTTGGGGCCTCTGCCGTATGACGGCGGATCCATGATGATCCCGTCGTATTTTCTGCCTCTTCTGATCTCGCGCTCTACGAATTTCATGCAGTCTTCCGCGATAAATCTGACGTATCTGTCTTCAAGGCCTGACTCCTTGATGTTTTCCTTGGCTCTGGCGATCATGCCTTTCGAGGCATCGACATGAACGACTTCGTCAGCGCCATGAGCGGCACATGCCAGAGTCTGGGCACCGGTATAGGCAAACATATTGAGAATCCTGATATCCTTCTTGCCTGAAGCTTTGGCCTTCTCGATGAGATCTCCGCAGAAATCCCAGTTTGAAGCCTGTTCAGGGAAAAGGCCTGTATGCTTAAAAGCAGTAGGTTCGATGATGAACGTGAGCTTCTTGCCCAGAGAATCGTAGCTGATCTTCCACGTCGGAGGGAAATTCTTGAGCTTGGTCCAGGACCCGCCGCCCTTGTCGCTTCTGGTGTAGTATGAATGGGGCTTATCGAGATCGTCCATGGAGACTTCCCTGCCGTCTTTTATGACGGGCCAGACTGCCTGAGGATCAGGGCGCCTTAATACAACGTTTCCCCAACGCTCATACTTCTCGCCGCCGCCTGCGTACATCAGTTCATAATCTTTCCAATTGCCTGAAATGAACATATTATGTGACCCTCATGATATCTGTCTTGGCTACAAGTTCACCGTTAAAGTATAACTCTACCGTGTAATCGCCCGGCTCAAAGGTCCCGAGGCCCTCTAGTCCGGCACTGAAATCAGCTTCAGCAGTTACATTATCGTACATATTTACGATTCTTGTAAGGACAACTTCACTTCCCTTTAAGATTCTTGCTTCAAATACCGTCGTAAGCGGCACCGAGAAATAGAAAACACCCTTAAGGGCAAATGCCTTCTCTGACGCGATCGAATCATAATCAGCGGGATTATCCAGAGTAGCATCATACCAGACGGAGTAAATAAAATGCTCCTTTACATAGCTTAAATCCAATTCGATCGTCTCAGCCGTGCCGGAAGTATATGATCCAGTCGGAGGAAGCGACTCATAAGTATCTTCAGGAACATCGGTATCATCAGTGCTTTCTTCCTCAACCGAGTTATAAGCTTCAAGCACTTCCTTGACTATTGAAGAGCATGAAGCGGTTGCCAAAAGAACCGACAGCGACAATACTGCCGCCATCAAGCTTCTTATTAACTTACCCGGTCTCTTAAAAGCCATAAAACCTCATGTGATCAGGCCTCAAGTGCCCTTTATGTCCGTGCTGCTCTCCTTAACGACGATACAAGCTGCGGTCATGACAATGTGTGTCTTCGACGCATCACTGTAAACAACGATCCCATAGAAGCCCGGTTCGAACTTCTCTGAAGAATAATCGAGATTATAACAGGTCTGGTCTTCATAAGCAGACGGCTTGCATGAAGCAGAGCTTAACGGCTGCTCCAAATTAATGCCCTTAAAATCGGCATCCTTGCTGTAGAAGTAATCATAGTACAGCTCGCCTGTTATGTCGCTGTTTACCGCAAGTGAGAATCCGAGCGTCTTCGTGTTGGAACCGAATGCGCTCTTGCCTATGGAAGTGCCGTCATAATCCCACCAGCCGGACTTATACTCATAAACATTCGTCTTCATGTCCTCATCTTTGAAATCAAATACGAGGTTAGAGAGATAATAGTCATTCTTAAGATTCTTAAATGCTACAGTTTCCTTCTCATAGGTCTTAGTCTGGACCCTGCAGTTCAGGGAAATGATCTCATTATCCCTGTCATCAGTTACCTTGAAGGTATAGATACCCTCTGTAAGGAATCCGTTTTCGTTATAAGAAGAATCGCCTGCCATCTCTCTTGTCAGATCCAGTCTTACGACTTCTTCGGTTATCTCCATGACATCAGATGTATAGAGGGGGTCATTGCCCTTCAGCACATAGTAGCGGATACCGGGAACAAAGCTGTAGCCAAAGAGAGCCTTATCAAAAGTAACCCTGATGCCGATTTCTTTTGCATTTGTATATATCCTCTCGGGAGCAAGTACAAACTCAGCATTCTTGCAGTAATCCTTAAGCTTTCCGGGCATTACATTGTTTTCTGCAGATGTAAACGCATAAACTGTATCTATGAGCACTTTGGGATCAACGATCTTCTGAGTCTCACCGCTGAAATCAACAGTAACATTCAATGTCTGTATCTTGTTCGGGACTGAAGACAGCGCAGATTCATAGGATTCAAAGTCCTTAGCGGCTTTTACTTCCGAAGCTAAATAGTCGGCCTGATAGAAAGAAACGAAAACAGTAGCCGTCTTGGCTTCATAGTCATAAACGGGATCCTGGACGGTGAAGTCATTAGTCTTCCTGATCGCATCAAGATAAGCATTTTGCTCTTCATTAAGTCCTGAAGGATTGATGATGCTGTTTAAGTCTTCAACAGTGGTGTCTGAAGAATCAAAATAGGTTATGAGCTTAGAAGCATTTCCTTCCTTTACGTCAGCGAAAAAAGCCTCGCAAACAGGTCTTACATCAACTTCAGGCTGCTTATTACAGCCTGCTGCCGTAATGATGATGCAACCTGCTAAAAGTATCGATACTATCCTCTTAATGTCCCGCATTAAGCAATTAACCTCACATTTAAGTGGCGCCCTCTGTTATGAAGGCGCCACCTTATTTTCGCTTATTATATCAAAACGCAGTCAATACAATTAGGCAGAATCTTATGAAACTGTAACGTAGCCGATCATGATCACGTTGTTTGTACCATGAGCGAATACGGCGATGATGTATACGCCTGTCTTAGCCTGATCCATCTTGTAGAGGAAGTCATAGAAGTAACCTTCAGTAAACTGCTTAGGCTTAACGCTGCCATGATATACGGCTGTCTTCATTGCCTCTTCGAGAGAAGCCTTGTCGCTCTTCTCTGAATAGTAGTAAGCATAGTCAAGCTCTTCCGTTACGGACTGATCTACCTTGAAGGAGAAGCACATATTCTTAACATCCTTGGAATATGTCTTCGCATTCTTCAATGTGTTGTCTGTGTTGAGCCAGCCGCATGCGAGGATCTTCTTCTTGAATTCCTGATCCTGGAATACGAAATAGTCACCTTCGCCCTGCAATACTTTCGTTGTAGGCTGAGGAGCAGACTTCTCGACAGAAACCGATACCGTATCGACAAGTTTCTCACCGTCTGAATCGATCATATAGAGCTCGATATCATATTTGCCGGCCTCTAAATATTCAGTGTTCTTAAGTCCGAGATCCTCATTGGAAACCTTGCACTTGATATTTGTGGATACGCCGAAATCCTCTTGCGCGCCTGTAAATACCTGAGTGCCGTCCTTAAGGATCTTGAAATAGAGCTTAACGCCGCGGTCCTTATATTCGAGGACATCGGACTTGAAGTAGTAATTGTACTCAATGAACAGAGTATTCTTGTACTTACCGTCATCAGCAAGCCAGAAGGAGCTCATGTTTCTGTCAATGAATCCAGTGATCATCTCAGCTGTAAGAGCGAGCTTTATCTCCTGATTTCTGTATTCATAGATCTTCATGAACTTCTTGCTGCCGACATTATCAACGATCCATTCCTTGTCGTCATTCTTAACGAATTCGGCAGTGAACTTGATCTCAACAGTGTCAGCCTTCTTAACGGCAGCTGTGAGATCATCGATCTTTGTATACTCAGTCTTAAGTACTTCCTCATAATCAGCGATCGTGAAAATGATGTCTACTGAAGCTTCGCCCTTCTTGTTTGTGTAAGACTCTTCATCGATCTCGTATTCGATCGTCTTCTCGACTGCTTCATAGAAAGCCTTATCCTCATCGGACTTGCCATCTAAAGACAAAGTATCCGAAAGTTCAGTTGCTTCCTTGCTCTTCTTATCGAGTCCTGAGTTCTTGATAAGCGCAGAAGCATCAGCGCTTGCAACAGTCTCTGCAAAAGCCTCAGCGGATTCGAGGATCGCCTTTTTGCTGTTTCCAAAATCAAGACAGCCTGTAAGGCTTAATATAAAAGCACCGGCCATAACGACAGATGCAGTTTTTTCCCAAAAAATCTTTTTCACCTGTATTACCCTCCCTTAAAAGGTATTAATAAATTCTATAATTAAAATTCTCAAAAGACAATAAAATAATATTTTTCTTTGATTTTTCAATTACGATTACACTTTTTAAATCAAGAATAATATAATTATTACTATAACTAGGGGGTCTATAATATGGCAGTTGCACCTAACATTTTAATCTGCGACGATGATCCGGTCGTTCACGAATCATTAAGCTTATATCTCGACAACGATAATTTCACTCATTCTGATGCTTATGACGGCAAAGAATCCCTCGAAATGGCTCAGACAACCAAGCCCGACCTCATCCTTCTTGATGTAATGATGCCCGAGATGAGCGGCCTTGATGTATGCCGTGAGATCAGAAAAACTATGGCTACTCCCATAATCATGCTTACCGCTAAGGGTGAAGAGATCGATAAGATCGTTGGTCTGGAATTAGGTGCGGATGACTATATCGTAAAGCCCTTCTCTCCCCGTGAAGTAATCGCAAGAGTTAAGGCCGTTCTCCGCCGTTTCGGCGACACGCCCAAGCCCTCTTCGGTTCTCTCCTTCACAGGACTTGAGATCAATCTCAACAATTATTCTGTTAAATCAAACGGCGAGAGCGTTCCCTGCACTCCTAAGGAAGTTGAGATCCTTTATCTCCTCGCTTCCCATCCGGGACAGGTTTTCGGCCGTGACCAGATATTGGAAGCAGTCTGGGGAATCGATTATAACGGCGACTCCAGAACGGTAGATACACACATTAAGAGGATCAGACAGAAGATCACATATAACAACGCACCCTGGTCCATTCAGACGATCTACGGCATCGGTTATAAATTCGAGGTCTCATAAATGTTCCAAAGTACGCTTCTCAGGCGAACAATGTCTCTTGTCGTATTATCACTTTTGGCTTCCGCCATTATTGCGACAATTGCCTTTATCGTTGCAGGAAGAAGTTCGACTTTGCAGATGGAGGTCGAGACATCCATCGCTCAGGACCTCAGGTACAATGAGATCTTCTCCGCTAACCCTGAGCTTTTTGACAGCGCAGATTTCAGGCGCTATTTCTTTGAATCGAGTTATGCCACCGGGCATGATTATTACCTCGTCAACATGAACGGCGATGTCGTCAACTGTACAAGTCTCGAACACCGTAACATGAAGCCGGGCACCACCGCAGAAGTATATTCAGAACTGCTTTTCTTCGACTACGAAGATATCAATGGAATGGCTTTCTACATTAAGGAAATGAGTTTGACCGAACAGATCCTCGTCTGCAGGATCACGGTATTTATTGGCGGCAGCCCGTTCTACCTTTATTCAATGTCCGCACTAGATAAGTATGACGGACTTATCGGTAAATACTTAAACATCCTGTCCCTTGCCACATTGATGGCTGCCTGCGCTATGCTCGTTCCTGCTTACGCATTCGTAAGCCGAATGGTATTGCCTCTCCAGAAGATCAATGAAGTCGCAATGGAATACGGTAAAGGAAACTTCAATATCAGGGCTGACGAATCGCATAAGGGCGAGATCGGTGAGCTCGGCCAGTCATTTAACTTCCTCGCTGACAGGCTCTCAAAGTCTATAAGCGATCTTACCGCCGAGCGTAACCAGCTGCAGGATATCTTCGACGTAATTTCAGACGGTATCGTCGTTGTAAACAGCAAGTCCGTTCCTGTAACTACAAATAAGGCCATTCACCAGATATTCGAACGTGCCGAGAAGAATAACATGTTTACGGAAAGACTCCAGCTCATTCCTTTCGATGACGTATGGACTGATTTCGAGGACTGCATCGCTTCAGGCGAGACAAAGACAAGACAGATCGACACGAGAGACTACGCTTACCAGTGTACGATCATCCCTAAATTCGACTCCACCGATCCTACTAAGGTTGTAGGTGCCACGGGCTTCTTCCGTGATATTTTCGAGGAACAGAAGAACGAGAGATTCCGTCAGGACTACGTTGCAAACATCTCACACGAGCTCCGTACTCCTCTTCAGACATTGAGAGGTCTCATCGAGCCTCTGTCTGACGGCATGGTAAAGAAAGAATCTGACCGTCAGCGTTACTACCAGATCATCTTAAACGAGACAATGAGACTTTCCCGTCTTATCGACGACATGTTAGAGCTCTCCAAGCTCCAGTCCAGAACGCTCGCATTTAAGATGTTCCCGTTCAACGTAAACACCTTGATCTCCAATATCGAGATCAGATTTAAGCCCATCATGAAGGAAGCCGGGATCAAGTTCTCCGTGCAGAATAACTACGGTGTGCTTCCTACTGTTAACGGTAACCCCGACCGTGTTGAGCAGATCCTCGTTATCCTTTTGGACAATGCCAAAAAGTACACGCCAAACGGCAAGAGCATCACTATCGTCACGGATTATATCGAAGACGAGAAGAAGGTTTACATATCTGTAGTAGATACCGGACAAGGCATCCACGAGTACGACATCGGCCATATCTTCGACAGATTCTTCAAGGCTGACCGTGCCCGTGGTAAGAAGGGTTCAGGCCTTGGCCTCTCTATTGCCAAAGAGCTCCTAACTTACATGGGTGAGACGATCACGGTTAACAGCAAGTACGAGGAAGGTTCTACCTTTACATTCACATTGAGCAAAGCCGAGGTTCCGGATGCCTGGGACTGATAACGGGGGCATAAGGATCAATAAATACATAGCTTCGTCAGGACTTTGTTCCAGGCGTGAAGCTGATACCCTCATCGAATCGGGAAAAGTTACCATAAACGGCGAAGTTGCCGCTCAGGGCAGCAAAGTCATGGATGGCGATATTGTTCTTGTTAACGGCATGAAGGTTACGCCGGATGACGATATGGTCTATATCGCATTCAACAAGCCCCTCGGAGTCACATGCACGACCGATAAGAGAGATCCTTCCAACATCATTGATTACATCGGATTTGACGAGCGCATATTCCCAGTCGGACGGCTTGATAAGAACTCCTCAGGACTTATCCTTCTTACCAATGACGGTTCCATAGTAAATAAGCTCTTAAGAGCCGAGAACGGTCACGAGAAGGAATACCTTGTAACCGTAAACAGGCCTTACGATAAGAACTTCATAAGATCAATGGAATCAGGCGTTCCGGTATTGGGGCAGCTTACGCTTCCCTGCAAGCTCAAACCCGCCGGTGATAAGACATTTAAGATAATCCTTCATCAGGGTCTTAACCGCCAGATCAGAAGGATGTGCGAATACTTAGGCTATAAGGTCACAAGACTTAAGAGGATCAGATTCATGAACATCACCTTAGGTGACTTGGAGACCGGGAAATGGCGTTATCTGACCGCGGGCGAGAAAAAGGAATTACTTAAAGACATATAATAGGCTGCCTCAAATGAGACAGCCTTATTAATTTTTTGATCCAACTGCAAAAGATTACTCTTCGTCAGATTTCTCTTCTGCTTCAGCTTCTTCAGATGCCTTAGCGGCTTCTTCAGCTGCAGCCTGCTCTTCTTCTCTCTTCTTAGCCTCAGCTTCTTCCTCGGCCTTCTTTTCGGCTCTGGTCTCTTCGATAACGGCGTCGATCTCTGTAGAACCTGTATCGGATGTCTCGCCCTTCTCATAGTAGAACTTGACCTTATCCTTGCTGTTCCTTGCACCGTATGCCTCAGCGATAGCGAAGCACTCGTCACGGAGCTGCTTGAAATCGTCTACAGATTCAAGATCAGTGGAAGATGTCTGATAGCACGCATCCTCAAATACGTCATCAAGAACGAGATAGTATGTTGTATCCTTCTTAAAGTTCTTGTTGATGAGTTCTTCAGCCTGATCAGGTGATCCGTCTCTTCCGTCGAAGTTCTCGAAAGGAATGGTGATCTTGCTGTAGCGGTATCTCAAAACAACGCTCTTCTCATTGTAGTCAACAGCTACACGGAACTTAGCGATGAGGAAAGACTGAGCAAATACCAAGATGCTGATAAGAGCACTTAATCCGCCAACTACAAAAAGTCCGATCTTAATGATGTTGTCACTGACCTTAAGCAAGCCTACAAGTACAAGGAAAACACCAATTACACAGAAGATAACAGAAAGGATCCTGTTACGTGTGATCTTAGAAGCGCTGGCAGGATAGCAATGCACCCCTTCCTTAGGAAGCTTTTCGATCAGTTCTTTGTTTTCGAGTTCATTTGTCATAGAAACTCCTCCTTATTATTTGCTCAAAACCTCTATTCTATCCGAAAGATTAGCATACATTTCTTCATATTTTGCAAGCTTTGCTCTCTCCTGCTCAACAACCGCAGCAGGTGCCTTGCTTACAAACGATTCATTGGAGAGCTTGCCGTTAAGGCGCTTGATCTCACCGTCAAGCCTTGTCTTCTCCTTATCAAGTCTTTCAAGCTCTTTTGCTATATCAATAAGGTCTTCCAAAGGAATGTAGATCTCACCGCCGCCGAAAACTGCCTGTACAGCAGTTGACGGGATGCCGTCCTTTGTAGTTCTTGTCTCAAGGCTGCTTACGGAAGCAAGTCTTTCAAGGAATCCCTCGCCCTGAGTGAACATATCAGCGATCTTATCAGATGATGTAACTACGATGATGTGAGCCTTACGTGAAGGAGCAACATCCATGTTCTTACGAACTGCACGGATGCCTCTGATCGCATCGATCATGGTGTTCATCATCTCTGCATCTTCACTGCTTGAAAGAACCTTGTCTGCCTCAGGCCACTCAGCGATCATGATGGATTCAGCCTTATCAGCAACCACAAGGTTGGAATATACCTCTTCAGTGATGAAAGGCATGAAAGGATGTAAGAGCTTCATTGCCTCTCCAAGAACATAGTTTAAGAGGTAAATAGCGTTATTTCTTGTCTTGCAGTCCTTATCGTAGAGTCTGCTCTTCGCGATCTCGATATACCAGTCGCAGAAGTTATCCCAGAGGAAATCGACGATCTTGCTCAAAGCAACGCCGAACTCGTAGTTATCGATATTGACCGTTGCTTCAGAGATGAGGTCGTGGAGCTCAGTTAAGATCCACTTGTCTTCTGTTGTGAAGATGGACTCATCAACCATATCAGGAGTGAACTCGTCATCAGTATTCATGACAACGAATCTCATGGCATTCCAGATCTTGTTGGAAAGATTACGTCCCATGAGGATCTTATCTTCCTGGAATCTCTGGTCATTTCCCGGAGCGTTGCCTGTAACGAGAGCAAATCTCAAAGCGTCGCAGCCGTTCTGCTCGATTACCTCGAGAGGATCGATTCCGTTGCCTAAAGACTTACTCATCTTTCTGCCCTGTGAGTCTCTTACAAGACCATGAATGAGAACGTCTCTGAAAGGAACATCATCCATGTGTGCAAGACCTGCAACGATCATTCTGGAAACCCAGAATGTAATGATGTCATAGCCTGTAACGAGAGTATCCGTAGGATAGAACTTTGCAAGATCCTCAGTCTTTTCGGGCCATCCAAGAGTTGAGAAAGGCCAGAGTGCTGATGAGAACCATGTATCGAGAGTATCAGGATCCTGACGCATCTCCTTGCCGCACTTAGGGCATGTGCATGTTGCTTCCTTTGTAACGACTAACTCACCGCAGTCATCACAATAGAATGCAGGGATCCTGTGACCCCACCAGAGCTGTCTTGAGATACACCAGTCTCTGATGTCTTCCATCCAGTTGAAGTAGTTCTTAGAAAATCTCTCAGGTACAAATCTGATGGAACCGTTTTTTACTGCCTCGATAGCAGGCTTTGCGAGTTCTTCCATCTTAACGAACCACTGAAGTGATACACGGGGCTCGATCGTTGTTCCGCATCTGTAGCACGTACCGACGTTGTGGGAATAATCTTCGATCTCAGTAAGGAATCCGCCCTCTTCAAGATCCTTAACGATGGCTTCTCTTGCTTCGTATCTGTCCATGCCGGCATACTTCGGATAATCCTCAGTGATCTTGGCATCTTCTGTAAGAACAGTGATTACCTCAAGTCCGTGACGCTGACCAACTTCAAAGTCATTAGGGTCATGTGCAGGAGTGATCTTAACGGCACCAGTACCGAATTCGATATCAACGTAATCATCAGCGATTACAGGGATCTTACGGCCTACGAGAGGCAGGATGAGCATCTTGCCGATAACATCCTTATAACGCTCGTCCTTAGGGTTAACAGCAACAGCTGTATCACCAAGGAGTGTCTCAGGTCTTGTTGTTGCAAGATCGATATATCCTGAACCATCCTCGAAAGGATATCTCAAATGCCAGAAATGGCCAGCCTGATCAGCATAATCAACCTCAGCATTGGAGATCGATGTAAGGCAGTGAGGGCACCAGTTGATGATCCTCTCGCCTCTGTAGATGAGGCCCTGATTATAATACTTTACGAAAACTTCCTTAACTGCTTCAGAGCATCCTTCATCCATAGTGAAGCGCTCTTTTGACCAGTCGCAGGAAGAACCGATCTTCTTTAACTGCTCTACGATCCTTCCACCGTACTGTTTTTTCCATTCCCATGCTCTCTCAAGGAACTTCTCACGTCCGAGATCGTCCTTTGTAAGGCCTTCCTCACGCATGGTAGCAACGATCCTGGCCTCTGTAGCGATTGACGCATGGTCTGTACCGGGAAGCCAGAGTGTCTCATAGCCAGCCATTCTCTTATATCTTGTGAGGGTATCCTGCAGTGTATTATCCAGAGCGTGACCCATGTGGAGCTGACCCGTGATATTCGGCGGAGGCATCACGATAGAGAATGTCTTCCCTGTCTTGCCTGCCTTCGGCTGGAAATAATTGTTTGTCATCCACTTTGTATAAAGCCTTGCTTCAGCTTCATTCGGATCAAACGCCTTGCTGATTGAATCAATTCTTGCCATAACTTCTTCTAAAACCCTCTCTTACTTCTTTATCATTGAGAGCGCACCATAGAGAATAGAATCATCTCCAAGTGCAGCTTTCTTAAAATCAACTGTAGATCTGATGGAAGGCATACAGTATCTGTCTACCTCTGCCAAGATCTTCTCGATGAAGATATCACCGACTGCTTCAATAACACCGCCGCCGTATACCACGACATCAGGGCTGAAAGTGTTTACGAGGTTGCCCGATGCTACTGCCAAATAGTGACATGCACGGTTAACAGCTTCTCTTGCGACAGTATCGCCCTCTGCCAAAGCATTCTTAAGAGCCTTAGACTTAAATACTCCGTCAGTAACGGCTTCAGCCATGGAGGACTTTCTGCCTCTTGAGACCTGCTGTCTGATGTATGATGACATACCCTGCTTGCTGGAGAAAGCCTCAAGGCATCCTCTCTGTCCGCAGTTGCACAAAGGTCCCTCAGGATCGAGGATCATGTGACCGTACTCAGCAGCCTTGAACTCATTGCCTGTAAAAAGCTCACCGTTAAGGATAAGTCCGCCGCCCATGCCTGTTCCGACGAAAAGACCTACAACATTCTTATAGCCCTTTGCTGCGCCGTACTTGTACTCACCGAGAACACCGACGTTAACGTCATTGCCGATGTAGAAAGGGCATCCGAATTCCTTCTCGATAGGCTTTCTGATGTTGTAATTTCTCCACGGAAGATTGGGTGAGAAAAGGACTACACCGGTCTCCTGGTTAATAACACCGGGAGCGCCTGCGGCAATAGCATGGATGTCACTCTTCTTGATGCCTGAAGTATTAATAAGCTCTTTAACAACGTTGATAATTACTTCTTCAACGTTCTCGGAGGAATCACCGCCGGCCTTGGTCTTCTTCTTAAGTCTGTACACGATCTCTTTCTTGGAGTTGAACACAACGCCAAGAACCTTGGTACCGCCGATATCAAGACAAAGATTATAAGATTCTGCCATAAGTATATCCTCCTTTAATTATTCTCAAGTTTATGCTTTATCAGCTGACGCCTAATGCTGCGCCTGTTGAATTAGCTTCACCGAAGCCCAGCTCCTGTGTGCCGTTCTTATAGATCAGCAAAGGCTGCTTACCGTCAACGATGGTCTCCTTCTTGATGATGCACTCCTTAACATCCTTCTCGGAAGGAATGTTATACATGACATCTCTCATAGCTGCTTCGATGATGGATCTTAAGCCTCTGGCGCCAGTATTCTGCTCGATCGCCTTCTCTGCGATGGCTCTGATCGCATCTTCCTCGAACACGAGGTCAACGTCATCCATCTTAAGCATCTTCTGATACTGCTTGATGATAGCGTTCTTAGGTTCTGTGAGGACCTTAACAAGTGCTTCTGTATCAAGCTTGTCCAATGCGACTGTAACAGGAAGACGTCCGATGAACTCAGGGATAAGACCGAACTTCATGAGGTCGTCAGGCTTTACATCGTGGAAATAGAAGCCGCTGTTACGGTCCTTCTTGGACTGGACCTCAGCACCGAAACCATACTGCTTCTGCTCAACTCTCTGCGCAATGATCTCATCAAGGCCGTCAAATGCGCCGCCTACGATGAAGAGGATGTTCGTCGTATCGATCTTGATGCACTCTTCGTTAGGATGCTTTCTGCCGCCCTTAGGGGGAACATTGGCAATAGTGCTCTCAAGTATCTTAAGGAGTGCCTGCTGAACGCCCTCACCGCTTACGTCACGTGTAATGGATACGTTCTCGGACTTCTTTGTGATCTTGTCGATCTCGTCGATATATACGATGCCTGTCTGTGCACGCTCGATATCGTAATCAGCTGCGATGATGAGCTTCAAGAGGATATTCTCAACGTCTTCACCGACGTAACCTGCCTGTGTAAGGCTTGTGGCATCAGCAACTGCAAAAGGAACATTGAGGATCCTTGCAAGTGTCTGTGCGAGAAGTGTCTTACCTGAACCTGTAGGTCCGAGCAAGAGGATATTGCTCTTGGAGATCTCCGTATCATCAGCCGGAAGATCTGAATAAACTCTCTTGTAATGGTTATATACTGCAACAGAAAGAGCGATCTTAGCTTCATCCTGGCCGATTACATACCAGTCGAGCTTCTCCTTGATCTCACGGGGAGTAACAAGCTTCTTGGGCTTGATGGAGCGCATCTTGCGCTTCTTATTGACCTTCTCTTCTTCAGCTACGATCCCGTAAGCTGTTCTGATGCAATCGATACAGATGTAGCAATTAACACCGGAAAAGAGTCTCGGTACTTCATATTCGGATTTTCCGCAGAAAGAACAACTCAAGACTTCTCTTGAATCACCGCCGCCATAATTGCCGTTCTTTGAATTAGCCATCAAAAAATCTCCTAAAAATGATATTTTTAGTCATAGTATTTTAACACTACCTGTCATTTTAACAAATAATATATATATAAATATTTCAAAATGGTGATAAATTGGGCTCAATTAGGTCAAAAAGGCCTTAAATGTCCGCAGAATCGAGTATGACGGTAAAAGGGCCGTCGTTGATAAGGCTCACCTGCATGTCTGCGCCGAAAACGCCCGTCCCAAGCTTTTTAACCTGGGGCCTTATGGAATCAGCAATATAGTTGTAGAGCTCCTCAGCTCTCTGAGGTCCCATGCTGTTGGTAAATGACGGCCTGTTGCCGTGCTTGCAGTCAGCATATAAAGTGAACTGGGATACGAGGAGCATCTCACCGTCAATATCTGCAAGGCTTAAGTTTGTCTTGCCGTCGCAATCTGAGAAAATACGCATCTTAAGGAGCTTTGCGATCATCTTGTCGGCAACCTTCTCATCGTCTTCCTTGCCGACACCTGCAAGCACCAACATACCGGGGCCGATAGAAGCTACTCTCTCCCCTTCAATATCAACAGATGCCTGCTTTACGACCTGAATGCAAAATCTCATATCAGAAACCCTCTGTGCTCCATAATTCGTACATATACCATGTTCCGTTTATCTCATAAACGGTCAGATAGAAATCGGCTACTTTCTCAGCCTTGGCATTCTTGTATAATACCTGGACTCTCTGGATCTGGATATTTCCGACATCGCTGTACTGGCAGCCGGCAATCCTGCAGATACGGGATCTGAACGTGGCAGCGTCATATCCGTTCTGCACGGTTACGTCTCTATAATCCCTGCAGGCATCGCCTATGTATGTTCCGCTTAAGATCGTCGTGCCAGCGAACTGCTCGAAAACATCGACGCCTGCGGCTTTCCCGAGTTCATCTACATAGCCTTCAGGAAAGCATTTATTGAACATCTCCCTGTTATTGAGAAATAACGATTCGATATAGCCTCTGGCAACATATTTGCCTTCGGTATTGAGCTGTTCCATAGTAACGAAATCTTCGTATTCGAAAGCCGGAGTTTTCTCAGAGCACCCTGCAAAAGCAAGCAGGAAGACCGCTGTCATGAGCAAAGCCAGTATCTTACGCATTCCCATTTCCCTTTTCTATATCAATCATCTTCTTAACATAATCCAGATATTCATTGACCTTACGCTCGTATCCGATATCCGTAGGCCTGTAATACTGCTTTCCGACTGTCTTGTCGGTCATGTACTGCTGTTCCGTGATATGTCCCGGGAAATCATGAGGATACTTGTATCCGACGCTGTAGCCCAGCTCTTCCATGCCCTTTGCGGGAGCGTTCCTTAAGTGCATCGGAACCACGCCGGTATCCGTATTCTGAACGTCTCTTAATGCGTCTCCTATGGCCAGATAAGAGGCATTGGACTTAGGTGATGTGGCAACCATTATGGCTGCTTCAGCCAAAGGTATCCTCGCCTCAGGCATGCCTACCGCCCTTGCACATTCATAAGCGGCAACGGCTACCAGAAGAGCATTGGGATTGGCCATGCCGACGTCTTCGGAAGCGCAGATCATTATTCTCCTGGCGAGGAATTCGATATCCTCACCTGCTGCCAGCGCCCTTGCCAGATACAGAACTGCCGCATTAGGGTCAGAACCTCTCATGGACTTGATCATGGCACTTATGTTGTCATAGTGATATTCGCCGTCCTTATCAAAAAGAACGGTCTTTGTCTGAATGCACTCCTTCATTACCTCATCAGTAATGACGATGGCTCCGTCAGTTGAAGGAGGTGTAGTGATCACGGCAAGCTCAATACTGTTAAGAGCCGTTCTGGCATCTCCATTGGAGGTCTCTGCGATCTTAAGAAGAGTGTCGTCTGATATGCGGACATCCATGGTGCCAAAGCCTCTGTCCGTGTCAGTTATCGCATTCTTAAGGATCTTAACGATGTCTTTGGCTTCCAAAGGCTTTAACTGGCATACGGTAGACCTTGATACCAGAGCCTTGTTTACTTCAAAGAACGGGTTCTCCGTCGTGGCTCCGATCAGGATAACGGTACCGTCCTCTACGAACGGCAGCAAAGCATCCTGCTGGAGCTTATTGAACCTGTGGATCTCGTCGATGAAAAGGACTGTCTTGCGCCCTTCCGAAAGGATCGGATTGGAAGCGTCAGATACGATCTTCTTGATGTCCGAGACGCCCGCCGTTACAGCATTCAGCTGCTCGAACCTCGAGCTTGTGGTATTCGCGATAACGCGCGCCAGAGCTGTCTTTCCGACTCCCGGAGGACCAAACAAAATGATCGAAGACAGTCTGTCTGCCTCGATCATTCGTCTGAGCATTTTGCCCTTGCCTATGATATGCTCCTGACCCGCATAGTCATCCAACGTCTGCGGGGACATTCTGTATGCTAGCGGTTTATTATTATCCATAAGTCAGAAGCAACAAGCTGTTAAGCCTGGTAATTAAACGATATCCGGATATACGGGATACTTGTCTGTAAGAGCCTTTACTCTCTTGATAGACTCTTCCTTCTTAGCCTCGTAATCGAAGATGCAGTCTGCAATGATGTTTGCAACCTCAACGAAGTCTTCCTCCTTGAAGCCTCTTGCTGTAGCTGCAGGTGTACCGATACGTACGCCTGATGTTACTGTCGGCTTCTCGGGATCGAAAGGAATCGTGTTCTTGTTAGCTGTGATGTTTACATCATCCAAACGCTCCTGGAGCATAGCGCCTGTAACGCCTGTGCCTCTTAAGTCGATGAGCATGAGGTGATTGTCCGTACCGCCGGAAACGAGGTTAACGCCTCTTGCGAGAAGCGCTTCGCTCATAGCCTTAGCGTTCTTAACGATCTGCTCTGCATAAGCTCTGAATTCAGGAGAGAGTGCTTCCTTGAAAGCAACAGCCTTAGCAGCGATGATGTGCATGAGAGGGCCGCCCTGCTGGCCGGGGAATACTGCGGAATTGATCTTCTTAGCATATTCCTCTTTGCACATGATGATACCGCCACGGGGACCTCTGAGTGTCTTATGAGTTGTTGTTGTAACGAAATCTGCGTACGGAACCGGATTCGGGTGAAGTCCTGCAGCAACGAGACCTGCAATGTGAGCCATATCTACGAAGAGGTATGCGCCTACTTCGTCAGCGATCTCTCTGAACTTCTTGAAGTCGATAATTCTGGGGTAAGCGGAAGCACCTGCAACGATTACCTTAGGCTTGCACTCAAGAGCCTTAGCTCTGATAGCCTCGTAGTCGAGCATCTGTGTCTTCTCGTCAACCTGATAGAACTCAGAGTGATATGTTCTGCCGGAAACGTTGATTTTCATTCCGTGTGTTAAGTGACCACCGTGTGAAAGGTCCAAGCCGAGGATAGTATCGCCGGGCTCAAGGATAGCAAAATAAACTGCTGTGTTAGCCTGTGCACCGGAGTGGGGCTGTACGTTAACGTGTTCAGCGCCAAAGAGCTGCTTAGCTCTGTCGATTGCGAGCTGCTCAACGATGTCCACATACTCACATCCGCCGTAATAACGCTTTCCCGGGTAACCCTCTGCATACTTATTCGTGAGAGGTGAACCTGCAGCTTCAAGAACTGCCTCGGAAACCATGTTCTCAGATGCGATAAGCTCGATCTTGTTTCTCTGACGTCCGATCTCCTGCATTATTGCGGAATAGACTTCAGAATCCTCAGCCTTAATGTGGTCGTACATATATAATCCTCCTCAAGCGTAATAATCAACGCGTAATATTTTATTATAAGGGCCTGTTTCAATCAAGCCGAAAAAGGATATAAAGAAGTATATTTCGTGCATAGATTTTGACTATATTGAGCAGCGTTTTTAGGTAAAAATCACTTCGTGCCGGCAAGACGCCTCAAAAGCATCTCAGATCTTATAGATCTCGTCAGCCGAAGGAGCGGGCATGGGCCTTGTAACACCATCAAGACCGATTGTCTTAGCGCCTTCGGAAACATCAGTGAATTCGCCTATTACAGTTGCCTTAATGCCCTCTTTTGCCAATGCATCGATCACCTTGTCAGGTTCAGATGAAGCTATCATGAGTGCACCTGAGGATATGAGTCTGAAAGGATCCAGGCCTAATGCACTGCAGATTGCCTTTGAGCAGTCAGTAAAAGGAACCAGACGCTGATCAAGTGTTACGCCGGTCTTTGAGAAGTCAGCCATTTCGAAGGCTGCGCCCTCAACACCGCCCTCAGTGACGTCATGCATGAGATTTACACAGGATCTCGGGAACCCGTTAAATGTCGTTGAGTTGTCAGAAGAAGCAAGAGGACCGAGAATTGTTCCCTCCTTAACGACAGAGATAAGCTCGCCATATGTCTTTGCTTCTTCAATATATTCAGAAGGGATATTCCCTTCAAGTTTATCGCTGTGCTCGTTAGCCGCTATAAAGCTTCCTTCAATGGCTGCTGTCTTGGTAATTATCAGTTTGTCACCGGGCTTTGCATGTCCTAAAGGAACGGGAGTGCCCTTTTCGACGACCCCAAATGCAGTGGAAATAACGACAAAGCGGTTAACACAGTCTGATACTTCGGTGTGACCGCCTACGATATCTACGCCGAGCTTGCCCGCTTCCCTGCTCGCCTGGTCAACTATGGAAACAATATCCTCCTCCGTTGCTGAAGGCGGTGCGATTATTACGATAAGGATGCCCGTCGGCTGAACGCCGCAGGCAGCAATATCATTGCAGGATACATGGATCGCAAGAGTTCCGGACTCGCTTCCTCCGGCAGTGATAGGATCAGAAGATGTAACCAGAAGGTTCTCCCCTGTCTTAAGCCACGCACAGTCGGCACCGATCCCGGCACCTGAAAGTGTCTTGCTGGACAGCTTCGGAAGCCTGGATATTACCAGTGATTCAAGCTGTTCGTCTGTAAGCTTTCCTATTCTCAATTCCTGCTCCTGTTCTCCTTAAAGGATCAATCAAAAGGATTGATTACGATATCTTCCGTGCCTGCGACACCGGATTCTACGAGCATCTCGATATCAAGGTCTTTTTCTGCCTCGATTATATCCTCCGGATGGGGATGTGTCTTCGGGTGCTTTGCAACAAATACCGTGCAGCAGTCCTCATAAGGAAGGATCGAAGTCTCGAAAGCACCGATGTCACGGGAAATATCGCATGTAGCCTGCTTATCAAGGCCGATAAGAGGTCTTAAGATAGGCATCTTTACAACTTCATTCGTAGCAGCGATAGCTTCCATCGTCTGCGATGCAACCTGGCCTAAGCTCTCGCCGGTGATAAGGCACTTACAGTCGTTCTTAAGAGCAAGACGCTCAGCGATCTGGAGCATTACGCGGCGCATTGTGACAGTAAGCATGTCCTGCGGGGAATGCTTATAGAGGTCCAACTGGATCTGAGTGAAGTTGACTACGTGAAGCGTCATTCGACCCGAATAACCGGAAACGATCTTCGCGAGGTCTATAACCTTCTGCTTTGCAAGGTCGCTCGTGTAAGGGTACGAATGGAAATATACTGCATCAAGAGGCATTCCGCGGGAAGCCATCATGAAGCCTGCAACGGGGCTGTCGATACCGCCTGACAAAAGGAGCATGCCCTTAGCGCATGTTCCGACAGGAAGGCCTCTGTGAGCCATCATTTTGCCTGAATAGATATAGTTGGATTCACGGATCTCAACATTTAAGATAAAATCCGGATTCTTAACCTTAACAGTGAGTTCCGGGAAGTTCTGAAGGATCAGATACCCCAGTTCTTCGCAGATCTCAGGTGAAGTCATAGGGAAAGTCTTGTTTCCGCGCTTGCTCTCGACCTTGAATGTCTTATAGCCGGGATTGGCATCAAGGAGCTCTCTTACGCACGCAAAAGCATTCTCCTTTACTGATTCGAAATCTCCTTCGAACTTTCTTGCAAGGCTGACTGATACGATGCCGAAGACCTGGCATACGGCCTTCATGATCTCTTCAGCGGAAGCCATGCTCACAAAGTTCGGGTTATCTTCTTCCTTGGGTTCGATCCAGATCCTGCTCTGGCTCTGATATATCTTCAGATCACCGAACTTCTTCAGTCTATACTTAAGATTGCTCTTGAGCTGGATCTCAAAAGCTCCTCTGTTAAGCCCTTTGAGGGTGATCTCACCCATTCTTGCCAGAAGGACATTTCCCATGTCTTTATCCTCACTTCACCAAAAATTGATCGTAGATCTCATCAACGCACTTAATAAACTCAACGGCTTCATCCATTGTATTGTGTCTGGAGAAGCTGAGCCTTACCGCATTTGCCGCAGTCTTCCTGTCCACGCCCATCTCGAGAAGGACGTAAGAGACCTTCTTCTGCTTTGCTGAACAAGCGGAAACGGTGGAAACAAATATATCGTAGATCTCAAGACAATGAAGCATTGTCTCGGATTCAAAGCCTTCGAAAGAAACATTGAGTACATAAGGAAGCGCATCATCGGGTGATAAGATCTTTGCTCCCCTGGAAGAAAGCTCCTTACGAAGATAAGCATTGATCTCAGCAATCTTTTCGCGTGATTCATCAATGCCCGTGGTTACTTCCTTCAGAGCTGCAAGAAATGCACCTGCAAGGACAGGGCTCTGAGTGCCTGAACGCATGCCGTCCTGCTGTCCGCCGCCAAGGATCAAGGGATCGATCCTTACGCCCTTCTTAACATAAAGAACGCCGTTGCCTTTGATCGAATGGATCTTGTGGCCGGAGAAGGAACACATGTCGGCACCAAGCGTCGAAAGATTGATCGGCATCTTGCCTAATGCCTGAACGCAGTCCAAATATATTACGGTTGACGGAGACTTGGCCCTGATCGTTTTCGAGATGTTCTCGAAAGGCAGAACCGCGCCGGTCTCATTGTTGACCAAAGTAAAGCATGCCAG
This sequence comes from Clostridiales bacterium Firm_14, assembly GCA_001604135.1. Classification (GTDB taxonomy): domain Bacteria; phylum Bacillota; class Clostridia; order Saccharofermentanales; family Saccharofermentanaceae; genus Saccharofermentans. The sequence continues at coordinate 85,982 of LVAT01000013.1, read as the reverse complement.
AGCGACATCGCCCTTGCTGAGCTCCTCTTCAAGGCTCTCGGGCACAGGCTTGCCGTCCATGCCGACCTTAAGATATCTGATCTCGTAGCCGAGCTTAGCCAGATATTCAAGGCATTCCAATGTTGCCTTATGCTCTGTTCTCGTGGAGATGACGGCATTGCCGGCTCTCTTGTTGCGGCTCATGTATCCCTTGATCGCAGTATTTGCACTCTCAGTTGCACAGGACGTGAAGAAGATCTCTTCAGGCCTTGCGCCCAAGAGTTCAGCAGTTTCTTTCCTGATGCCTTCGTATACTTCGATTGCTCTGTTTCCGAGCTTATGAAGAGCACCGGGGTTAGCTGATACGCTGTCCTCGGTGAGTTCCTGTAACGCAGCTCTTACAGAGTCAGATACAAAGGTTGTTGCACTGTTATCAAAATAGATCATGTTCCGCCTCGCATAAAATGACGTAAGTATTATATATTAGCGGGGCTTTTAAGCAACCTAAAAAGGAAGCTATGATAAATGAACTTACTTGGTCAGATTAGACAAGATAGATCACTTCATCGTCACCAGTTCGTATTGGCGGGTGCCGATGCCGATCTTCTCTGCGTGTTCTAAAGTCTCAGCCCAAGAGACATTAGGATTGCTGTTATGCCAATGATCGCCGTGATCGTGGAAATGAGGACTTGCCATGTTATCGCCGAGCTGACTGTTTCTGATGGGTTCAGCCTTTGAACACAGATCTACGCAGGCCTGATCCAGGGCAACCGGGTCAAAAGAAGCTAGCATGCCTATATCAGGAAGGATCGGAGCATCATTCTCGCCATGGCAGTCACAGTTGGGAGATACGTCAGTGATAAGGCTTATGTGGAAACTAGGTCTTCCGCTTACAACTGCTGCCGTATATTCGGCCATTCTGCATCCTAAAAGCTGCGGAGCATCCCAGTTATCGTTCTCGATGGCATCGAATGCGCAGGCACCGATACAGCGGCCGCATCCCTTGCACTTATCAGGATCGATCCACGCCTTCTTATTCTCATAGCTGATGGCATCTGAACCGCACTCCTTAGAGCATCTTCTGCATCCCCTGCACAGATCTTCAACAACATGCGGATGGCCGCTCTGATGCTGGTGCATCTTGCCTGCACGGCTTCCGCATCCCATTCCTATATTCTTGATCGTCCCGCCGAAGCCTGCCTGCTCATGGCCTTTAAAGTGTGTAAGCGAGATGAAGATATCAGCATCCATTACAGTCCTGCCGATATAAGCTTCTTTGCAGTATTCACCATTTGGAACAGGTACAAGGATATCATCTGTACCGCGAAGACCGTCACCTATGATTATCTGGCATCCTGTCGTTACGGTATTAAAGCCGTTGATATTTGCGCAATCCATATGCTCCAAGGCATTTTTCCTGCTTCCGGGATAAAGGGTGTTGCAGTCGGTAAGGAAAGGCATGCCGCCTAATTCCTTGACTACATCTGCTACGGCCTTTGCATAATTAGGCCTTAAGTATGCGAGATTGCCGAGCTCACCGAAATGCATCTTGATGGCAACGAACTTGTTGTCAAAATCGATGGACTCAATGCCTGCAAGCCTTATGAGCTTTTGCAGTTTCTCGGTTAGCGGAATTCCCATTCTTGTCCTGAAATCAGTGAAATACACCTTAGACTTTTCCATATGCGTTTACCCCGTTCTCTGTTGATGTCATGCCTTTTTCGAAGATCCTAAATATGGATCTGCTTATGCTTTTACATTATACAAGTCTTTGGATATTTAATCTCAGTAGGTCTCGAAAAAGTCCCCAAAACCGACCTTCTCTTCTTCATCGTCTCTTCTCTCATCATAGTATTCCCTGTGACGCAGGACGAAATCCACCATCTTAAGATCTGTACGCTTGGAGGTATCAAGATAAGCGTTAAGTCCAGGATCCTTGTCAAAGTCATTGACCGCATCAGCCGTCTTATGGATCGCATGTGAACCTATCTTAGCGACAATGTTCGCAATAATCATCGCCGCGAAAGCTATGACGAGGATCAGTTCTATGACAGCCAGAGCATAAAACAGAAAGCGCACAGGAGGACTGATATTCATTGACAGGGAGATCATAAAAAGCGCCGCCGCGATCAATACTGCCAGTCCTGCCGGCACGATCATCCATCTGCTCCTTGTAAACCTGACAAAACTGTCAAATTTATCTGCCGCACTTGTTGTCGGTGCCATTCCTCCGGCTTCGCCGGTCTGGCCGTTAACTGCAACCTGGTATTGTCTTCCGTCAAACTCAACCGTCATGAACCATACAGGCAAAAGACAATACTTGATATTAAGATCGCTCATCCATGTAAAAGTCTTGTCGGGGTTGGGAATATAATCATCAAATCTGTTCGAAACGTTCTTCTGCAGTTCTGCCGAGAATCTGTCCAGGCGCTTTATGAACCTGTCCATGATCTCTGTCGGGCGCTGGTCATACTTGTCAGCGCAGAAGCCCTGAAGATACCGGTTATCGAACTTGACCATTCCGCTGTAATCGAAAGGCTCTATTGCCTCCATCAGCTTATTAGCGATCTTGATGGAAGCATCGAAAGGAACATCTTTTACATAATAAGTTGCCTTCGATGCGACATGGTATTTTTCTAAGAATTCTTTGGACTTTCTTATGCCGGTTCCTGTCATATCGGAATTCACGCCGCAGTCCAAAAGCCAGAAAGGCACGTACATGGCAGTGAGCTTAGTAAGCCTGCTCTTGGATTTAAATCCCCACGGAGTCATCTTTCTGGTCTTAAGCCAGTTCTTAATATTGTTATGGGCAGTATCCCTGTCGATCTTGAAAGGGATAATATAATCCGGTCTGAATTCACGGGTTAAGAGCCTTGAGATTATTGCCGGAGAGCCGCAGAAAGGACACATTGTCGACATCATATTCTCGTCCGCGATCATGACGGCACCGCAGCTGTCACAGACTATCTCATGACGTTTCCTGTCGTCGTCAGAGATATCTTCATCACTCGAATAATCGTGTTCTATCGTATAGCCCAAAGTCCCCATCAGCTCAAGAGTCGCAGGATGATAGATATTGCCGCAGTTACGGCATACCATGCCCTGAACCTCAGGAAGATAGAAGATATTTGAACCGCACGAAGGACATTTCGAAGATTCCGCAGAAAGCGGTCCCTCGTCCTTCTTACTGCCGAAAGGATTCGGCGCATCTGAATTAAATGGTCTTGCACTCCACATACTAATCGCCCTTATTCCGGTAAAATGCAATAATCTTTTCTGACCAGATCATTATAGCATGCCAATAAACTTCTCTAAATGTTCATTGACCTGTTCAGGCTGATCATCGTTGGAATTGTGAGCTGCATCACTTATCCATGTGATGGGGACATTAAGATCACGAGACCACTGCTCGTTATACTGCTTAACCTTTCCCGTCTTATCATATTCACCGACAATAAGCATTACGGGACATTTAATATCAAGGTCGCAGTTATCCTCGAGGAACCCCGCAAAGCCTATCCCCATCAGATGACAGAGTTCCTTCTTATCGTAGAAAGACAACATACGGTACATGTTCTGATAAGATCTTTCCTTAGTTGAGACCTGTTTAGCCACAGCTTTTCTGAGAGACTTATCAGGATACAGCGCGGACATCCACTCTATCTGCCTGAGCCACCACCTGTCTGAGCCGGAATAGTATTTCTCCCCGAACGGAGTACTGTCTATGGATACAAAGCCTTTCACGATTTCCGGATATCTCTTGATCACGGACTGTGTAATGAATCCGCCCATGGACTGACCGACGAAGACTGCCTCTTTGATACCGTTATCCTTAAGGATCTTGGCAGCGGCTTTGGCGGCTTTCTCATATGTGAAATCCATAAAGGGACGCGACAAACCGTGAGCGGGCGCGTCCCATGTCAAAACGTTATAGTCTTTTGAAAAGTATTCTGTCTGCTTAGAGAACAGATCATGGCATGCCGTAAGGCCATGCAAGAAGAATATCGTTTTCCTGTCTTCAAGGATGTTTTCCGTTATCCAGTAATGAACATTACCGGAATCTGTTACAAGTATTTTCTCTATCATTTTCTATCCCCTGTCTGCTTTAACAAGCAGCTATATTATATCCGAAAGCCCGCTTAGAGTTGTGATGCTGTATGTCGCAAGCTTATCTATATCTTCCCCGTCCTTTCTATTCAGCCAGCAAGACTTGATCCCTGAAGCATGGGCACCGATAACATCAGTATCGTACATATCACCGACAAAAATGATATTTTCTCTTATCTCTTTCGGATTATCAGCCAGAGCCGTACTTATCGCCAGCTCGAAAAACTCTCTGCACGGCTTTATCCTACCGAATTCGGCACTCGACCAGAGCTTAATGAAATACTTGCCGATACCAAACCTCTCAAGGATCGTCAAAAGCGCCTCGCCACGGAAACCGCTGTTCGACAAAACATACATCGGGATATCTTTCTCACTGCACTTGGCAAGGAGATCTTTTGTTGAAGATTCCAATTCGAAGTCATTACATCTCATAAGGAAGTCGGCTTCTTCCTCTACGCTGAGAGGAACGACGTCGCCGCCGAATTTCTTTGCATACAAAGGCAGCTCTTCTGCCACAAAAGGATATTCATAGCCGTCCTTATGCCTTAAGAGAAGTTCTTCAAACAATTCCTCTCCGTATGCCTTCATCTCTTCAAACTGACACTTATCCCGGTAATATGTTTCCCAGAACGCTTTAAGGCCACGGTTAAAATCCATGCTCCTGCTGCTTAGCAGAGTCCCGAAATAGTCGAAGATAAGTATCACGACAGGTCATTCCTTGCAGATCAGATCCCTTCAAGCGGATCTTCGTGAACGGACTCTGCTATTTGAGCAATTCTTTCTTCAGAAAGGCCCTTTAAGATGACATGCGTGGCATCGAATTCAGGACAATTACCGATATCTGCAAGTCTTACGAAATCTTCAAATGATATTTTGCCGATGACCTTCTGCTTGGCATAGGAAACAAGCGTTACGATATAAAGCGAACATTTCAAAGCCTTGCCTGTCGAAGGATCTGTGAAAAACGGCGGGACCTTCGGCTCTACGGGAAAGATAGTATCCGTACCGGAAGTTACTGCATAATTGCCAAAGACCGCGTCTTTATTCTTCTGTCCATAGAAGATCGGAACTGTAAAATAAGCATCCAGCGATTGAAGATCATGAAGATAATCAGCATAGCCTTCCTCATCCTTTGCTTCACCGAACTTCTTCATCAGATCGAGCTTTATGTCGAGAGGAATCATTGCAGAGAAGAAGGTAAGATTCTCGCCGTCTTCTCTGTTAACTAAGCTGTCGATGTCGGCCATCATGCTCATTGCAGTATTTTTCTGCTCCAGGCAGAGTTTTTCGAGATCGGCAGCAGAATGCTTGATCCCCTCTTCTTCGAAGTTCTTAGTCTTCCAAACACGCATGATATTGCCGATGATGTCGTAGAACATCTCGTAATCGTATTTCGTGGAAAATGAGTTGGCAACAATGGCTATCTTGTCCTTCACAGCCGAAGACCAGCCCATGATAGATACACCCCTGCCGATCTTATCAGGATTATAGACAACGAGCTCGCCGTCTTTGACTTCACGGGTATTACGCATGTACTGGTCAATAGTACCTGCGGCATATTTGCCCATCGTAATATCCTTAATGGTAAGAGGCTTCTTGATTAACTGCTTGTTTTTGATTACGACTTCTACGCTCATGATAAGTCCCCCTAATAGATTTACAAGGGACTAAGATCAGCTTCCAAGCCTTCCTTTAAAATCCCCATAATCAAAACCGGTCATTTTTTCGATTGACCCGTCTGAACCTAATCTAAATATATCAGGAAGAGGCATTCCGTTGAAAGTGTTATTTTTACATGTCGTATATATCGCCATGTCACCGAATACGAGCATGTCGCCGGTCTTAAGTCCCGAATCAAAACTGTAATCACCTATTATGTCACCGGAAAGGCACGTGGGTCCGGCCAGTCTGTAGCAGAAAGGCTTACTGTTGCCGGCAACGGCATTCATAAGCGGCGGCGTATACGGCATCTCAATAACATCAGGCATATGGCATGCGGCACTGGCATCAAGTATGGCGATCTTATCATCACCGTTCTCAACGATATCGAGCACGCGGCTTAAGAGATACCCGGCATTAAGAGCAACAGCTTCGCCTGGTTCGAGATAGACCTCTACGCCCCATTTGTCCCTGGCATAAACGATAAGTTCCTCGAGTTTTGCGACATCGTAGTCATCTTTGGTTATGTGATGGCCGCCGCCCATATTGATCCATTTCATGGACGGAAGGATATCACCGAACTTATCTTCAACGGCCTTAAGAGTGATCTCCAGCGCATCGGAGTTCTGTTCGCAGAGCGTGTGAAAATGAATGCCGTCAAGCATTTCAATAACTTCAGGCGTCATTTCCCTGTCCCATATGCTGCGGGTAACGCCTAAGCGGCTGCCCTTGGCGCAGGGGTCATATATCTCATGACCTTCCTGCGTTGAGCATTCAGGATTGATCCTGATGCCGATACTCTTACCGTTTTCTTTAGCTTTCTTTCCAAACTTCTTCAACTGGTTGATTGAGTTGAAGACTATGTGGTCAGCGTAGTCTAAGAGCTCATCGAACTCATCATCTCTATATGCGGCGCAGAAGACATGCACTTCACCGGAAGGCATTTCTTCCTTTCCAAGCCTGGCTTCGAAAAGGCCGCTCGCTTCGGTTCCTGAAATATATCCTCCCAGCAGCGGATAGAAATCGTAATTCGAGAAAGCCTTCTGCGCCAGAAGGATCTTGCAGCCCGTGTTGGAGATTACCGACGATAAGATCTTCGCGTTATGCAAAAGCTTCTTTTCATCGATAACATAACAAGGCGTTTTTAATCCCTTGAAGTTCTCACCGTCTGCTACAGTCTTAAGTCCGTCGAATATCCCGTTCATAGTCATTATTCAACCAATACAGGATTGTAATTCTCGCTTCTGGGAAGGCCATACTTATCGAGAGCGTCGAGGAACGGATCCGGATCGAACTCTTCTACTGTGTGAACACCCTTCTCTGTCCACTTGCCCGTAAGGAGCATCATTGCGCCGCACATAGCAGGAACGCCTGTTGTGTAGCTGATAGCCTGGCTCTCCACTTCCTTGTAGCACTCCTGGTGGTCACAGACATTGTAGATGTAATATGTCTTGTCCTTGCCGTCCTTCTTGCCCGTGAAGATGCAGCCGATATTTGTCTTGCCGTGTGTGCGGGGACCGAGGCTTGCAGGATCAGGCAGCAAAGCCTTAAGGAACTTGATAGGAACGATCTCGTGGCCTTCGAAATTAACGGGCGTTGTAGAGAGCATGCCTACGTTTTCGAGACACTTCATGTGTGTAAGATAGCTCTGGCCAAAAGTCATGAAGAAACGGATCCTCTTTACTTCAGGAATGTTGAGTGCAAGAGACTCAAGCTCTTCATGGTGGAGAAGGTACATATCCTTCTGTCCGACCTTATCGAAATCATATTCTCTCTTGATGCTCATAGCAGGGATCTCAACCCACTTGCCGTTCTCGATGTAGCTGCCCGGTGCAGATACTTCACGGAGGTTAACTTCAGGATTGAAGTTTGTAGCGAATGCATAGCCGTGGTCGCCGCCGTTGCAGTCCAAGATATCGATCGTGTCGATCGTATCGAATTCATGCTTCTTGGCATAAGCGCAATATGCCTGTGTAACACCGGGATCGAAGCCGCAGCCCAAGAGCGCAGTAAGACCTGCTTGCTCGAACTTCTCCTTATAAGCCCACTGCCAGCTGTAATCGAAGTATGCAGAGAAGCCCTTTTCCTTGCATCTCTTCTCATAGATGGCTCTCCACTCCGGATCGTCTGTATCCTCAGGCTCGTAATTTGCCGTATCCATATAATTGACGCCGCAGATAAGGCATGCGTCCATGATCGTAAGATCCTGGTAAGGAAGCGCAATGTTCATAACAAGGTCAGGCTTGTATGAATTAATGAGATCAACGAGCTCATCGACCTTGTCAGCATCAACCTGCGCTGTCGTTACAACAGTCTTAGTCTTGCCCTTAAGCGCTTCTGCAAGTGCGTCGCACTTGGACTTTGTACGGCTTGCAATGCAAAGCTCCGTAAATACATCATCTGCCTGGCAGCACTTTCTGATAGCTACATTCGCTACTCCGCCACATCCGATAACCAATACTCTGCTCATTCTCTTAATCTCCTTTGTTATTTATTGATAGAAAGGATCAATTCCCTCAATACTTTGCATGCTGTCGCAGTCGAAGCACCGCTGTTATCAAGCATCGGTGCAAGTTCATTGATGTCTGCTCCGACTATGTTTGTCCTGCTTACCATAAGGATCGCATTAAGCAGTTCCTTAAAGCTTACGCCGCCTGCTTCAGGTGTTCCCGTACCGCAGAAAACCGACGGATCCATGCAGTCGAGATCGATCGTGAAATACACCGGAGTGTTATTCTTCTTAAGCTCCTCGCATACTTCCTGCAAGCCGTCGAAATTAAACTTATGCATGTCCGTATGATCTTTTGCGAAAACGAACTCCTCCCTGTCACCGCTCCTGATGCAGAACTGGTGGATCTTTCCGTCGCCTACAAGTTCATGGCATCTTCTTAAGACACATGCGTGACTGAGCTTAGCTCCGAGATAGTCATCACGAAGATCGCAGTGTGCATCGAAATGAATGATCTGCAGATCAGGATACTTTTCGAAAACGGCCTTTACGGAACCTAAAGTTACAAGATGCTCGCCGCCGATAAGGATCGGAAGCTTTCCGTCGCTTAAGATCTTGCGGGCCTGATCTTCGATGTCTTTCAAAGCTTCTTCAGGAAGACCGAAGCTTAACTCCAAGTCGCCGCAGTCAAACACCTTGATATCCGTGAGATCCTTATCCTGATAAGGGCTGTAAGTCTCTAATCCAAAGCTCTCGTGGCGGATAGCGGCGCTTCCGAATCTCGCACCGGGCCTGAAGCTCGTTGTGGAATCGAACGGTGCGCCGAACAGAACGATATCAGCTTCATTGTATTCGCTGTCGCAACCGATAAAAGTCTCTACATTCTTCTTCACGATTCAACCTCCATCAGCATTTTCTCAAGATAAGCCGGCAGATAGAAAGAACCTATGTGCAGCTTGGTCGTATAGTACTTCGTGCTGAGATGCAGGCTTTTCCAGCGCTCTTCATCGAAGTCGTTGATCGGATGATACTTCTTGCTCGCAAAACCGAACAGCCAGTAGCCTGCAGCATATGTCGGAATGTGAGCCTGATATACGCGGCTTATGGGGAAAGTATTAACGATCCTCTTGTGGCTCCTCTGCATGGCTTCAGCGTCATGCTTATAGAAGGGGCTTCCCTGCTGGTTTACCATGATGCCGTCGCTTCTTAATGCGTTATAGCAGATACCGTAAAACTCTCTGGTGAAGTATCCTTCGGAAGGTCCGAAAGGATCATTGGAGTCTACGATGATGAGATCGTACTCATCAGTTGAACGCCTTATGAATCTGAGCGCGTTGTCGAAAAAGATATGCACGCGGGTATCATCAAGCTTACAGGCGTTCTCGGGAAGATATGTGCGGCATACTTCGATAACCTGGGGATCCATCTCAACGAGATCGATGCGCTTAACGCTCTCGTATCTTGTAAGCTCCTTTACGACTCCGCCGTCTCCGGCACCGATCACAAGGACATCCTGAACATTGGGATGAACAGACATTGGGATATGTGTGATCATCTCGTTGTAGATAAACTCATCACGCTCGGTAAGCATTACGTCACCGTCAAGAGCCAGGACCTTTCCGAACTCAGGCGTGTCGAAAATATCGATCTGCTGATAGTCGCTCTTGCCCGAATAAAGATGTCTCGTAACACGAAGGCTGTGACGGACATCAGGAGCATGATATTCACTGAACCATAAATTCATCGCCTTCCCCCCCCTTATTCCAGAACGTTGATATTATTGATATCCGGATCCTCAGAACCTGTCATTGAGCATCCTTTGGCCTTAGCGTACTGAATGTAATCAATGATGCTTTCCGTGATCCTCTCACCCGGTGCAAGGATCGGGATTCCCGGCGGATAGCACATAACGAACTCGCTGCATACGAAGCCGGCGCTCTTCTCGATCGGAATGCTCTTCTTGTTCGAATAGAAAGCCTCCTGCGGACTGCATACGACTTCAGGATCAATGTATTCCTGACTCAAAAGTCCGTCCGGATCCTTCTTGTATCTTCTCTTGATCTCAGCCAGAGCACTGACGAGTCTCTCGAGCTCCTGCATTCTGTCACCGATCGAAAGATAAGCAAGGATATTACCGATATCGCCGAACTCGATCTGGATATCGTATTCATCTCTTAAGATGTCATAGACTTCGATTCCGGCAAGGCCGATATCTCTTGTGTGTACACTTAACTTAGTAGGATCGAAATCGAAGATCGAATCGCCGTTGATGAGTTCACGGCCGTATGCGTAATAACCGCCTACTGCATTGATCTCTTCTCTGGCATATTCAGCCATCTGAACGACCTTACGGAATACGTCTTTGCCTCTGAGAGCAAGATTTCTTCTGCTGATATCAAGGCTCGACATCAAAAGATAGCTGCCTGATGTTGTCTGTGTAAGGTTAATGATCTGGCGGACATGTCTCTCGCTTACATTCTCGCCTATGAGAAGAAGGCTCGACTGCGTAAGGCTTCCGCCTGACTTATGCATGGAAACGGCTGCCATGTCAGCGCCTGCGCGCATTGCTGACACAGGCATGTTCTCACCGAAATAGAAATGCGTTCCGTGAGCTTCATCTGCGAGGCAGAGCATTCCGGCATCGTGAGCCATCTTTACGATCGCTCTTAAGTCGCTGCAGATTCCGTAATAAGTCGGATTGTTGACCAGTACGGCTACAGCATCAGGATGTTCATCTATGGCCTTCTTTACATTGTCACGGCTCATGCCGAGCGAGATACCGAGTCTGTGGTCTACATCAGGATTGACATAAACGGGGATCGCGCCGCAGAGGACCAGCGAGTTAATTACGCTCCTGTGCACGTTACGCGGGAGGATGATCTTATCTCCCTGCTTGCAGCATGACAGGACCATGCTCTGAACCGAACTCGTCGTGCCGCCGACCATAAGGAAAGCATGCTTTGCGCCGAAAGCATCTGCTGCAAGAAGCTCTGCGTCATGGATGACCGATACCGGGTGGCATAAGTTATCCAAAGGCTTCATGCTGTTTACGTCAACGCCTACGCATTTCTCACCGAGGAATGCAGTAAGCTCAGGGTTGCCCTTTCCGTGCTTATGGCCCGGAACGTCAAAGGGAACAACTCTCATCTCACGGAACTTTTCAAGTGCCTCATAGATGGGCGCACGTGTCTGATCTAATTTCTCTCTGTCCACATTTCACCTCAATATAAAAAACGCAAGCTGCGGTTACACAACTTGCGTCTTGTTCACTTTATGTCTCTTATCTCCATACAGGTGTACAAATAATACCTCTATGGCGGATACCCAACATATTAGAGTCTATATAGCAATACTACTTTTACTACTCTTATTGACCATTTCACAAGTCTGCGTAAGATTACGCATTTCGGTTATAAAGTAACCAACTTATAAAACTGAGCTTTTAACTCAATCAATAGATCGGAAGACCGATCATCGGCAGTGGACCCGGCTGTCCGTATGGCCTCGACTCCGGAAGGAGTGGTCCGTAAAATCACCTAAGACTCTGATAAAACATCGTCTATCCTGATATGTTTATTTTATAAATAAAACGTCGGTATTATACAAAATACCGACGGGTTCGTCAATTAAACTATACCTAAAATTGTCTTGCGATATTAAGCCTTAGGAAGGCGGATTATAGCCCTCATAGACCATCATGATTATTTCCTTTGTGGAGGAATCCAGAACAGTTCCAGCCTTAGGAGTAGTAACTGATACCAAAAGATTCTTATCAGGATCAGAGTTGGGGCCCCAGCCGAGGATTATCTTGATCTCGAGATCGTTGTCCTTGAAGAACTCTTCGAGAAGATCCATGGCATCGTGATAATTCATTCCGACAACATCAGGCATGACAACAGTCTTCTCTTCTGATGAAGTCGTAGCTTCAGTCTCTTCCGAGGATTCTGAAGACTCTGATGATTCAGACGGATCAGATGATTCTGATGATTCGGACGGATCAGACTCAGTAGTCGACGCTTCCGTGCTTGAAGGCTCAGTGGCCTCAGTGGTACCGCTTGTTGTCTTGGGAGGTTCGGTAGCCTCTGTATCATCTTCAATGATCGTGGTTTCCTCAGTTGTTGTCGTAGGCGGTGTGTAACCCTCATATACCATCAGGATTATTTCCTTGGTGGAAGAATTAATGGTCTTGCCGGCATTGGGAGTGCTTACTGCAACAAGATGGCTCTTCGCCGGATCGGAATTATATCCCCAGCCGACGATGATCCTGACCTTAAGATTGTTCTCGTCGAGGAATTTAACTAAAAGATCCTGAGCATCCTCATAGTTCATTCCGGTTACGTCAGGCATAACGGCGGAATTGTTATCCGGCTCAGTCTTATCGGGTTCTTTGATATTCTCGGCTACCTTAACGGGAGCATTAACACCGTTCTTAGAAGCGAAATAAAGTACAGCAACCAAAAACGCGCTGAGTGTAATGACTACACCTGCAACGACAATGAAATAACTTTTGGTCTTAGTGCCCATAACAGTTGTTTCCTAAATTAAAACTCTCTTCGCCGCTTACCCGAACCACATTCGCATATTATAACATGTTCGTCACATGTTATAATTCTATTGTCTTTAAGTATAAAAGATATCTGGAAAATAATTAGGGAGGATTTGTAAGAATGTATAGTGATTATGAGACAAAAGCGCCGGTAATAATCAACGACCGTTCAAGTGAGGCATTAGCTGATGCAAATATCAGGCTCGGCAATATGTTGAGCGAGATGGCAGAGCTTCAGATAAAGCTTCAGGCCATGTATATGGTAATGCTCGACCAGGGAATCGACCCTCAGGTATTCGAAGATAAGATCGAAGAAGTAATGAAGATAAGAGGCAACAAGAAGCCCGTATCACTGGATTCCAAGCCCTGTCCCAAGTGCGGAAGGATGGTCAAGAAATCCTCTGTCGCACCTCTCCTCGGAAAGTGCTTATACTGCGGCAGCAACGTTCCCTTCTCACCCACATTCTTAGATGACGCGAAAGAAGAAGCACCGCTCGATCCTGCAGATCCGAAAGAATACTGCTGATAAACTTACGTTAAAAACAGAGGAGTTACCGCGGGATATGCGGTAACTCCTTTTTTATGCTTAATAATCTTTCACCAGCGGACAGATGCAATGAACTTGTCGCCTTCGACTTTAATATCCAACTTGTGTCCTGCTGCGGCAAGACTGTTATCCGCAATCGAGAGTCCTAATCCGCTGCCGTTCACGCTGCCTCTTGACTCTTCACCTTTTACAAACGGCTCTTTAAGTTTTGACGCGTCCTTGATCTTCTGGTCAGTCAGGTTAGTGATCACAAAGCCCGCTTTGTCTATCTTAATATCAACCTTTGTTTCTGCTCTTGCATATTTAGCAACATTCCCTATAAGGTTTCTTACAGCCTGTGCAACAAGTTCCCGGCTGCTCTTTACAGTGCCTTCTCCCCTGATCTCGACTGTTATATCCAACCGCGCGAAAAGTTCATCTGCAGCCTGGACTTCATCATTAATAAGTTCTCTGACATCGAACTCTGATATATCCGGCTTCATATCTCCGGTCTCACTCTTCGAAAAATCCAGGATCCCTTCGACGGTCTTACTCATATAGTCTATATTTTCGCGTATCCTGGATGAATAGTAAGCTCGCTTTTCCGAATTGATATCATATTCGAGATTCTCCGCATATGCGGCCATAGCAGCCAAAGGAGTCTTAAGATCATGAGCCATGGCAGCGGTCGTCTTAGTTCTGTAATCGAAGATCTCCCAGACGGTTTTCTTATGGTTATAACCTATGGCTGCCGCTACAAGAGCTACCATAAAAGCGAAAACCGCAGCAACGCCGGTTATGAATGTGCTTGCCCATGGCAATAAAATAAAAACGGGCACTTTGCTGTAATCTGTATGACTCGAACGGATACTCCAGGGAAATTCCCAGAACTCATCCGTGTGATTAACTGCGCCGATCTCTATGGATGTATCCCCATTTTCGTAATACCAGTTAAAGATATCCTCTTCAGTCTTATTCCCGCTATAGCCCGCAGTCATCAGCCTTTCATCAAAATCAAATTTGACATAGACATCGCTCATCGGCGGTGTGCAGTCTACAGATCCGACAATTTCTCTGTGGTCCCACTTGCTGATCTCAACTTCTCCCGGAAGGAATCTGTCAGAGTCGTAATCCACATAAATGGTTTGATAAAGGCATTCATATGCCGAAGGAAGCAGTCCCAGCTTCAAAGCTATATAGTCCAGATCATTTTTCCAATCAAGCGAATAGACAGTGTCCGCATTTTTCTTCGGATCATATTTACCGTTCTCATATATAGACAAAGGAGTCAGGTATAGATCGTCTTTGAGGAAGACATAGTACGGACTTTCAGGATATTCACTGATGTTTGCAGCCATAAGATATCCGGTATCTGTCTCAATAAGTTTCTCGTCGCCAAGATAGACCGCGCAGTATTCTTTGGTCACGACAGCATATTCAGTCATCCTGTATTCCAGGACATTGAAGTATTTTTCCTTTTCCGCATCATCGGCATTAAAGTAATCGATCAGGCTTTGATTAATATTCTTCCTTAATTCGGACTCCCTTCTGTCCATAATGTCTGCAGCATCATTCTTGTACATCGCAAGTATAGTAAACGCTGCAACAAGACTTACAGAGAGAAACAGTGCAAAGAACTTCAATAATTCCGGAAGGAATTTCGGCTTTTTTATTGTCTTCTTTCTGTTCTTAATTCTCTTTTTCCCATTTCCCATACGATGCTCCTTCAGACAGCCTTATATCCGCTGCCTATAACAGTCCTGATCTGATTTCCTGAAGAGCCCAGTTTATGACGGATATTCTTGATATGGGTATCAACTACCCTGTCATTTCCGAAATAATCTGTTCCCCATACCAGATCCAACAGCTTCTGCCTGCTTAAAACGTGGCCTTTGTTCTCGAGCAGGGCTTTAAGGAGAAAGTATTCTTTGCAGGCGAGCTCAACTTCTTTAGAACCTGCATAAACCTGCATTCTTGCAGGATATAACCTGATATCACCTGATTCCAGGACCCGGTCCTGCTGCCTTTTAACCTTCCTGTCCATAAGAACAAGACACTTGGTATAAAGGATCATCATGGAAAACGGCTTTGTAACATACTCATCGGCCCCCATCTCGTAGCCTAAGAGAATATTGTCTTCAGTGCCCAACGCAGTCAGAAAGACGATCGGGCAGTCACTCTTTTCGCGCAGTTTCCTGCAGATATCATAGCCTGAGGCACCGGGTAACATGATATCCAGAATAACAATGTCATACTCGTTCTCAGTAACGGCCTTAAGACCTTCAATACCGTCCGCTGCGTTATCTACGGAAAATGCCCCATTGCTTCTTTCCACAAAAAAGTCAGTAACCGCTTCCCTTATCTGGGCTGAATCTTCGACGATCAATATCCTAGCCATTCAAGAACAACCTCCTTTGGGAATTATATTAATCGACCTTTGTGTGGTCCGTGTGTGGTTTATGTGTTATTTCCGTATACCAATATACAATATAAGCCAACAAAAAAGGCTGTCTCGTTGAATAAGAGACAGCCTGTTTATTGATCTGGTGCAGATGGCGGGACTTGAACCCGCACGAGATTGCTCCCACTAGCACCTGAAGCTAGCGCGTCTGCCAATTCCACCACATCTGCGTGCGGGATAGATTTTATATCAACAGGGATTAATTTTCAATAAGCGGAAAAATATCAGTTCTTCTACATATTGTTCCTGATAAAATCAATCGAGGCCTGGATCATGGCATCTCTGTCCGGTCCGTTGAAATAATGGTCCTCGCCTTCGAAAAATCTGATATCGGCGTTTTGAAAGGCATTTTTGGCATTTTCGAGCTTGTCGGGAGAGCTTCCTTCAGCTTTACCGGCAAATATCATTACCTTTCCGCCAAAATCAGGCATCTTATCATAGATATCATCAGAAAAATCGAAGGAAGGCTCCAAAAGGATCAGACCTTTTAACTTTTCAGAATAATACGAATAGTACTCGCAGCCTGCATAAGCCGTGACAAGAGCTCCGAAGCTGTGGCCCCAGAAGAACGTATCATGACAATATATGTAAGGCAGAGAAGTAACACCGTCGAACATTGCGATCAGGTCCTCAGCCTCAGCAACATAGGAATACTCGCCGTTTTCAGCTTCAAAATCAATAAGGACAGCAGCTATTCCGTTTGCTGCCATGGCTTCGGCTAAGTCGATATAAGCATAATAAGGAGCGCCTAACCCCTGAGCAATGTAACAGACAGGAAAAGGTCCGGTTCCTTCAGGCAGATAGAGCACGCCGTCGATCTCGCGCTCATCCACATAAACCTTTATCTGCTTGGTGTTATCTTCCATGTCGATGACATCGATGCCTGTAGTAATTACCTTATCAGGAACACTTACTGAAGGATCTGAAGTATCAGACGTTGAGACAGTATTAATGTTTATCGAAGAAACAGGAACATCAGAAGGCTTCGCATCACAAGCTGTGAACATGGACAAAAGGATGGCTGAAACCACCAAAATCAAGCTGTTCTTTCTGATAAGGTTTTTTCCCATTTTGTCTCACATCCGCATAAACATGTCGCTTCGTTATTATACAACACCAACGAAGATTGTCCGCAAAAGCGAAGAGATATTCGATTTTTGATACAGGTTATGCCCTCTAGTTGGGTTATAATCTCCTTATGAACAAAGTAAGTGTTTCCGTAACAGAACTGGCCTCTTATATCTCGCGCCGTGGCAATCTCGCCGGCGGTTCCTACGGTTCTGTTTCCGCCGTGGAAGGCACCAGGCTTCACCAGAGAGTCTTCTCTGACCTTAAGAAAGCTTACGGAGACATCATAGTCACCGAAAAAGCCCTGGTTTACGACTACATCTCGCAGTCCGGCCTTACCCTGTCAGTCAACGGCAGGTACGATGCCATGATGCTTAAGTCCGGCAAGGCTCCGATGATATTTGAGATCAAGTCATTTAATTCCACCAAGGAGAGCTTCGATGCCCTTGTACGGCCGGAGCATGTAACCCAGCTTAAGCTCTACGGAGCAATGTACCTTCTCACTAACTCTGATGTGCTGGACGTCTCGCTTACTTTAAGATATGTCTCTATAACAACTTTGGACAGCTTCGAGAACACATACCAGATGTCTTATGAGGAAGCCGAGAAGTTCTGGGAAGACATCTGCGCTGAATATTGCACTTTTGCAAAGACTCTTCTCGATTATCACAACAGCCTCATTGACTCTGCTTCCCAGATAAAGTTCCCTTTCGACACGATAAGGCCCGGCCAGAAGGAATTCATGAAGAGAGCCCTTCTTGCGCTTAATTCCAGAGAGGCATTCTTTGTTGAAGCACCGACTGGTATCGGCAAGACGGTATCAGTTCTCTACCCTGCTGTCAAAGGCCTTGTTAAGAACAGATATGACCAGATATTCTATCTGACTGCAAAGGAAGCGACCCGTGGAGTTGCCGAAGCCACCTTAAATGCTATGAGAAGATCAGGTCTCATAATCAGGTCCATTACCTTAAGGTCCAAGGAGAAGATGTGTCCCTTCGGAACCGAATGCGATGCCAAGTACTGCCCGCTTGCAAAGGACTACTATGGCAAGCTCAAAGACGCTTTGGAAGAATCTCTGGTATTGGATGAGATCACGCCTGAGAAGATTACCGAGATAGCATTGAAGCACAACATCTGCCCTCATGAATTCATGATAGACACGATGGAATACTGCACAGTCGTCATAGGTGACTATAACCATGCGTTCAGCCCCAGAGTATCGCTTGTATCCAAGGAACCGGGCGATCAGAGGATAGCCGTTCTCATTGATGAGGCTCACAACATGATAGACAGAGGACGAGAGATGTTCTCTGCGTCATTCTCCTTAAGCCTGATAGACGAGATGATAAAGGATTTCAAAGGCCGCAATACAAAGGTTGAAGCACAGCTCCATCAGCTGAGGAACTACTTTGCCAATATCGGAACATGCTTCGAAGCTTCGAGTTCTTGCTTCAAGCTCTTGGAAGAAGCAGATGAGAAAAAGGTCTTAATGACCGAGAACTGGGAAGGCATGCGCCAGCCGCCAAGGCAGCTTTATGCCAAGCTCTGGTTTACGATAAGGAACCTCTCTCCGCTCCTGGATAACATGGAGCAGGGACAGGTCAGAAAGACTTCGATGAAATTCTTCTTCGAAGCCAGATATTTCCTGACCGTCCTTGAACACTATTTCGACAATGCATATATCACTACTGCTTCAAGGGAGAACGGTGATATCACGATTACGCTGGATTGCCTGGACTGTGCATCAAAGCTCGATTACATAATCAAGGACAGGATGTCTGTCATATTCTTCTCGGCGACATTCACGCCTTACGAATACTACAGGAACTGTCTTGTCGGACCGGACTGCGATTATTCGTCTTTCTTAAGACTCCCGTCTCCGTTCCCTCCTGAGAACCTTGAGATCATGATCGATTCGGATATTTCGACGACTTATAAGAACCGTGCCCTTACACAGGATGAACTGGTATCTAAGATCACGGACTGCTTAAACGGCAGGACGGGGAATCACATGATCTTCTTCCCTTCTTTCGAGTACATGAATCAGATCATGCCCAGGATCGAAGAAGAACTCACTAAGAAGTGCACGACAAAGCATAAGATAATCTCTCAGATCTCGGAGATGACCAATACCGACAAAGAAGAATTCCTCAAGAGCTTCAACGAACCTTATGACGGACTCCTTATCGGTGCAGCTGTCCTGGGCGGCCATTTCGGCGAAGGGATCGACCTCACCGGAGATAAGCTCACGGGAGTAGTTATAGTCGGTGTCGGCCTTCCTAAGATCACGCCCGAACGCCAGATCTTAAGCAATTACTATTCGGAGAAGTTCGGCGACGGATTTGCATTTGCTTACAGATTCCCCGGCTGGCAGAAAGTCCTTCAGGCCGTAGGAAGAGTAATACGTACGGAAACAGATACAGGCTTCGCGCTCCTCATAGATGAAAGACTCGCAAAGCCTGAATATTTAATGCTTTATCCCGATCACTGGAAGATCTGATCTTAGAGGATCACAGTTACATTTGATGGCTCATCGCCTAATGTGATAATGCCTTCGCATCCGTCGATCTCATATGTACCCTTTGTACCCTTAACACTGACAATACCGTCGCTGTTCGTGCGGATGACCTGATTCTTTGTCCACCATTCGCCCTTAACAAGGCTTAAGAGTTTCTTATAAGCGGGCTTTTCGCGGTTATCGACAGTAACAAGACCGCTCGGGGCATTAAGCCATGCACCGTCAGCAAAATCCCAACCGGTGATTGCCTTGATGTTAGGGTCAGCGAAAAGGATACGGTACATCTCTTCCCATTCCTTAGCCTGTCTCTCTTCGCCTGCTATAGTCGTAGGCCAATCAGTGACCTGCCAGTCGTTGAGGTCTTCAATATATTCAGGGATCAAGGAACCTGATACCAGAGTATTCTCAGTAAAGTGGATAGGAAGTCCGAATCTTGAGAATCTCTTTAATACGTCGTAGAGCTTTTCCGTTCCCCAGTAACCCTGATGCTGGTGTGACTGGATTCCGATGGCAGAGATCTCAACGCCTGCATCGAGGCAGTTTTCAAGAAGTTCCTCATACTTGGGAGATGTGTTGAAATCATTGATCAGGAACGTTCCTTCAGGATTTGCAGCTTTAGCGGCAGCGAAAACCTCTTTTACGAGGCCGACCTGACCATATCTCTTGCAAAGTCTCGTGACTGCATTATCGTACTTATCGAAGATCGGCATGATTACAACTTCATTAATTACATCCCAGATGTCGATAACACCCTTAAAGGCCGTAACTTCCCTGTTGATCCTTTCCAGCTGCTTATCCATGATGACTTCGTCAGGATAATCCATGAGCCAGTCAGCGCATACCGTGTGCCAGCAAAGAGGATGTCCCTTTATCGTAACGTTATTTGCGCGCAGGGTCTTTGCAGCTTCCATGCGGCTCTCATATTCAGGATATCCTTCCTGAGGTTCATATCTTCCCCAATAGAAAGGCAGTGTTCCGTAGTTAAGAAGTTTAAGCCACTTCTCGAGTCTTTCCGGATCGCCCCTCTTCCCTTCATATTCAAGGAAATCAAATGCACCGGAACCGAAAAGGAACTGATGGGATTTCTGGTTTAAGACCAGTTCTTTATCAGCTACGGGATTGCCGTTCTTATCAACTACTCTTACAAGGGATTCACCGATACGGTGAGCTGGTGTGGTCATGATATTCATGGAGCTATTCCTTTCTATATCCTCAGGATACTTTGATTATAGAATACTCATCTGAATAACTATGTCATATATCCCTTTAAAATGTAGAGTCGATATACTTTTCTTTCATCTCAGGAGTCATGCTCATACTTGCGTATTCAACGGCCTCCTGTACCGAGATCCTGCCGGTGCCGCCTAAGATATCTTTGCCATAAAAGGCCTTCGGAAGATTATGCATTACATTTAAGATCCTGTATGCCTGATCCTTTCCGCCCTTATCGTTAACGGCAAGGCTCAAGTCTGATAATAGATCAAGAAGAAGCTTATTTATTCTATCCATGTCTTCTTTTCTGCATTCGGTTGAAGGATAAGCGATCATAAGATCTTCTTTCATGTTACAGATCTTCAGATAGTAAGGTAACCGGTACTTGTAGGTAACGGCTCTAAGCTCTTCAAAGAATTCCTCGGCATTGTCTTCGCCTTTAAGCTCAGCATCAATATGTCTGATTATGCTGTTCCATAAAACGATCTCGTCATTAAGCCTTTTCTGCTCGCCAAACTTCCAACGTCTGCCTTCCTGGCTGCCCTTTGCGAAAATAATTCCGTTTCCTAATATGTGATAATAATAACTGATGTCCATAATTTACAAGTTGTTTAGTACTGATAACGAGTCGTAAGTCTTCTCAAAATGTATCGAAAGATAGTCGGTCGTAAATTCCTTTAATTCGATCTCAGTCTTCTTATCAGCCGTTGCCGTAAAGAGCTTCTTCAAATCACATGTGGCAAAATAGTTCAGAGCTCTAACAGAAGGCTCTTCGAGCATCCTGTTAAATGCTCTGTTGTTGCCGTCCGTCCCTTCTCCGCCTGCGATGTTAAGCAGGTACTTATGTGTCGATTTCCCTAGTGAATCTTCCAGATCGTAAAGCACTGTAAAGCCTGCGATCGTTAGAAGTCTCCAGTTAAATGCCGAATAGATCAGAAGGTATTTGCCCTTATTATTTGCGAGCATATAGTATGCGTAAACGGCAAGCTCATACGCTTCCTTGGCGTTCTCGCTCTGAAGCGTACAGTCCATCAGGCACGATGAAATATGCGCAGCAACAGTCATCTGCTCTAAGCTGTCCATGATCCTGGAATTGCTCTCGATAATGGAAAGGTCCTTAAGATAGTAATAACCGTGTGATATGGTGACGACAAAATCGCAGAGCATATATGGCATAGATACCGCGCCAAGAGAACTTCCGGGCTTTGCAACGCCCTTTGCACAGATGGTTATAAGCCCCCTGTCAGCAGTAAGTACAGATAAAAGTCTGTCCTTTTCCTTGTATTCACTGGAACGGATTATCAACCCTCTGCAGTTAAAAGGATCCATTATTCGTCGATATCTTTGCTAAGGCCCGTGGAACCGAGCATTGCATCGTTGTTCTGCCAGTCATTTCTGACCTTAACATAGAGATCAAGATATACTTTGCAGTCTAAAAGCTTCTCGATATTCCTTCTTGCAGCCGTACCGATACGCTTGATCATCTGACCGTCTTTTCCGATGATGATAGCCTTATGGGAATCCCTGTTGCAGATGATGTCAGCCTTAATGACTGCCATAGTCCTGTCGTCGCCTGAAGTGATCTCTCCGTCGTCATTCTTTTCCTTGAATTCATTGATGATGACGGCAGTACCGTGAGGGATCTCCTGATCCGTATAATGAAGAACCTGCTCACGGATGAGCTCAGCTGCGATAACACGCTCTGTCTGGTCCGTCATGTATTCGCTGTCATAGAGCCTGGGGCCTTCGGGAAGCATCTTCGTGATGATAGACAACAGAAGTTCAACGTTCTTTCCTGTCTTGGCACTTATCGGAACGATGTCCTCAAAGTCATAGAGTTCGGAATACTTCTGTGTAAGCGGCAGGAGCTTTTCCTGGCCTGCTTCATCATATTTGTTGATAGCAAGGATGACCTTCTTATTCTCTTCTCTTAAGAGGTCCATGAGTTTCTTTTCGACCGCGCCCGGCTCAGGGAATCTGCCGTCTGCGATAAGCACAACGCAGTCGGCACCAAGAGCAGCCTTGTAGGATCTGTCGACCATGAACTCGCCCATCTTCGATGTAGGCTTATGGATACCCGGAGTATCTGTAAAGATGATCTGCGTATCTTCGGTATTGTAGATGGTCTTAATGTTTGTTCTTGTAGTCTGTGGCTTATGAGATACAATAGCGATCTTCATGCCCGTGATATAGTTCAAAAGCGTTGATTTTCCGACGTTCGGACGGCCGAGCAAAGCTACCGTACCGCAGTGCTTGCAAGGAGATCCGGCAGGGATCAGGTTCTCAGACTGAATGAGGTCTTTGTGGTTATCCATCTCATAGATGTCCTGAATCTCGTCATCGAAAGCAAGTCCGATATCTCTCATGAGTCTCTTCTGCCTGTCGATCATGATCTTCTCGTCAACAGATTCAATGTGATCGTAGCCCAAAAGATGCAGAAGCGAATGAGCGATGAGGAACGTTGCCTCGCGCTCGAAAGAATGACCGTAGCTCTCAGCCTGTGCTTCACATGCCGTCGGATTGATAAGGATATCACCGTAGCAGAGGACCTGATTGCCGTCTTCGTCAGTCTCGAAATCTCCGCTGTCAGGGATCTCTATAAACTCGCCTTCTCTTAATTCCAGCATGGGAAAAGAAAGACAGTCAGTCTCTTTATCGATGTCTCTTTGCTCTTTGTTGATCTCTCTGATCTCTTCAGGAGTTACAAAAGTCAATGTTGCATAAGCGTCCTTTAATGACCTTGTAACCTGGGGCGAAGTATAATCGCCGCTTAATACGGCTTCACTTAAGCTTACGATGTATTCATCAAGCCCGTTAAGCTTGTCTTCAGAAAAACCTTCTGCGTTGTTTACTATATCTATTCTCATTCAGGGTACTTGATCCTTTCGTGGAAGACGCCGGCATATACCTGCTTGAAAGCAATGATGATCTTCTCAACATCGTCAAAAGAGAGTCCGGAATTGATGAGCTGGTCCTGATCGATCTTATCTCTAATGAGAACTCTGATGAGCTGCTCAGCGCCTGCAACATCAGATGTCTTCATGGACCTAACTGCTGCTTCACAGGTATCAGCAAGCATTACGATCGCAGATTCTCTTGAAGAAGGTATATGGCCTCTGTATCTGAAATTATTAACATCCGGGGGTTCCAAGCCTCTTGCCTTGGCATCCTCTACAGCCTTCTTATAGAAATAAGAGGGATATGTGGTTCCGTGGTGCTCGTCGATGATCTTGATGATCGCATTGGGGAGCCTTTCCTTTTTCGCGAGCTTAACACCGTCTTCAGGATGCTTTGTGATGATGGCAACGCTCTCCATGATAGTAAGCTTGTCATGGGGATTCTCACCGCCATGCTGGTTCTCAGTGAAATACTCGGGATTCTCGAGCTTACCGATATCGTGATAGTACGCAGCAACCTTACAAAGAAGTGAGTCGGCACCGATCGCTTCGGCAGCGGAGTCTGCGAGGTTAGCGACCATCATCGAATGCTGGTGCGTACCTGAAGCTTCAAGGAACAACCGCTTCATGATATGCTGTCCAGGCTGGCTCAACGCGATGAGCTTAACAGGTGAAGCAGCATTGCATACGAGCTCGAAGATCGGTGAGAGACCGATAGCTGCAACGAGCGAAGCGATAGTGCTTACAAACGTGAAGATAACGGAATTCAAATATTCGCCTCTCGTATTACCGATGAGGAAATTATACGCAACACTCGTGGCGATCGTGGCAAGCGTCGGGAAGAAAATAAGCGAAGCATTATTTACGATCTTATCTGTTCTGCCCGCAAAGATCGAACAGAGTATGATTCCGACGAGATTGATAAAGAATAATTCAGGATCAAAAGAGTACATCGGCCAGATGAACAGAAGATTCATTACTGACAGGATGATGCCGTTCTGCGTGCCCAAATAAGTCGAGCTTACAGCCGCAAAGAATATGACGATACAAAGAAGAGACGAAATAGACGAAAGATAGACCGAAGTACCGATAGTGATCAGCGCTGTGATGATCATAAGGTAGAATACAGGTGTCTCGACCTTAAGCTTCTTTCGCTCAATATTAAGATAAGCAAGTATGACGCCAGAGATTATCAATACGTAGATCGCGACTCTCGCGAAAATGACGAGGTTGAAAGACTGGTCTCTGATGAGCTCGAGTTCAACGAGATTACTGAAAACGTGTTCGTCGATGATGGAACCTGCTTCAGCTAATTTCGTACCCTTCTCGATCATTACGGGCTCATTTAAGACTGCGTTATAAGCATTGTTTGCAGCGTCTTCCGTCGCCTTCTCATCGTAAACGGTGTTGGGTTCAAGGATCGTTATAAGTACCGCAAACATTGAATCAGCGAACTTTGAATACGAAGGATTGGACTCGCAGAAGGTATTGATCTGTTCCGTGATCTTCGTGGGAAGGATCGCATCATTTACATCGCCAAGCATTACGAGCTCGGCAATTGCGGTAGTCTTCTCTCTGATATAAGTAAATGTCGAATTACTCATCTCGAAGAATACCGTAAGATTCTCCGGTTCGATCTTCTTGCCAAGTGTCTGTTCAACATTTACGGACAACTGGTAAGCAGCAGATGACGGAGACAGCGGAGCCTGAAGATCAGTTGACTGAGAACTCTTTCTGATCTGGTTGGCAAGGTCAAAGAATTCGTCAACGTTATCAACGAATTCCTGCGACTGCTTCTCAGACCTTACGAAAATATCGTCAACGGTATTCTTGGCGATAATCGCTCTTCTCTGTGTCTCATATGAATCTGCGAAAGTTCTTGTCGCATAAATATCCTGACCTGCGATCGAGCCGACCTCATAATCGTAGCTCACAGGAAGCGAACCGTAGAAAACAAGGAAGATAACGGTCAGCGCTGCGAGCACCAGGGAAAGGATCTGATGGAACTTGATCTTTGTGTTTTTGTTACTGCTCATAAGTCACCTTGCTTAGCATTCTCATAAGCTCTGACGATCCTGGCCACAAGACTGTTTCTTACAATGTCAGAATCATTGAGGCTTACGATTCTAATACCTTCTACTCCGTCTAATACCGTAATGGCATCTTTGAGGCCATTAGGTATTCCCCTTGGCAGGTCGATCTGCGTAAAGTCTCCGCATACGCAGGCCCTGCAATTAACTCCTAATCTCGTAAGGAACATCTTCATCTGTTCAGGTGTCGTGTTCTGCGCTTCATCAAGAAGGACAAAACAGTCATCAAGGTTTCTGCCTCGCATGAATGCCAGAGGAGATACTTCGATAACGCCCTTATCGTAATAACGCTCGAACATCTCCTGGCCCAAGAGCGCGGAAAGAGCATCGTAGATAGGACGCATGTACGGATTTACCTTCTCCTCGATGTCGCCCGGCAAAAATCCCAAACGCTCACCGGCTTCGATCGCAGGTCTCGTAAGAATGATCTTCGATACTTCCCTGCTCTTCAAAGCCTTAACTGCCATGGCAACTCCGAGGAACGTCTTGCCTGTTCCCGCAGGGCCGCAGCAGATAACAAGTTCTGACTTTTTCAATGAATCAACATAGAGCCTCTGGCCCAGTGTTCGGGGCTTGATAGCCCTGCCCGAAGGCGTCATGTAGAAGACTTCGTCCGAAGTCTTAAGGAACTCTTCGAGCCTTCCTTCACCTGCTATATTCAAAAGATATGAGATATCTGTTTCATCGATCTCAGAATCTGACGACAGCTTATCCAATGCTACAAATACATCCTTGGCCGTTAATACGTCTTTTGTCTCGCCTTCGATCACAAATCCCTTGCCGTCATGCTCGATCGAGACATCAAAATAATCGGCAATTTTAGAAGCGTAAACGCCGGCCGTCTGTAGCGAGTTCTTAAGCTGTTCGATTCTTTCTTCCAAATGAGATCTCCTATAAAAGAATTATTATGCTAATTAAAGATTACGTCAACAATCAGGCCTTAAAGCTGTTAAGCACCTTCTTGTAGTAATCAGGAATGTCGACTTCAAAATGCATGGTCTCACCGGTCCTGGGATGTACAAAAGTTATCGCCTGGCTGTGCAGAGCCTGACCTTCCAGGCCGTATGTCTTTCTTCTCGATGCATAGACGGGATCGCCTACGACCGGATGTCCGATATAAGCCATGTGGACTCTGATCTGATGAGTTCTTCCGGTCTCAAGCACGAGCTTAAGGTCCGTGATCTCGCCGAGCCTTTCGAGCACTTCGAAATGAGTGACGGCAGACTTACCGTCCTTATTTACGGCCATTTTGCGCCTGTCATTGGATGAACGCCCGATCGGAGCATCGATCATACCCTTGTCCTCTTTGACAAAGCCATAGACGAGAGCCCTGTATTCTCTGACGATCTCATGCCTCGAGAGCATGTCAGCGAGCTTAAGATGCGTGAAGTTATTCTTGCAGGCAAGCATCAGGCCTGAAGTATCCTTGTCGATGCGGTGGACGATACCGGGTCTTACAACGCCGTTGATATCAGACAGATCGTCCTTGCAGTAAGCAAGGAGAGCATTGACCAGCGTGCCTTCGCTGTGTCCTGCTGCGGGATGGACCACCATTCCCTGCGGCTTGTTGATGACAAGAAGATCGGAATCTTCATAGACAATATCAAGCGGGATGTCCTGAGCGATGAATGAATCGTCAGGAGTGGGTTCCGGGATGTCTGCTTCGACTACGTCGCCTGCAGAAAGCTTGGTTCCGGCCTTGGTAATTACTTTACCGTTGACAGAGACCTTGCCGTCATCTATCAGGCGTTTATAAAATGATCTGGAATACGTGGAATCAAAGGCTTCCGTGACAAAGCTGTCGAGTCTTATTCCTTCATTTTGACAAGTCTGGGATTCAATCGGCATTCTCTGTCTTCCTCTTTTTCACAAGGATATTCCAAAATTCTTCGAAGTATTTTGACTTGATGAGAATTATAAAGATCAGGAGCGCGGTGCCTATTACTGCGCAGATGTCCGCAAAATTGAAGATCGGGAAAGTATAGCTTCCGAAATCAAATCTCAAGTAGTCAACAACATACTTTAAAGCAAACCTGTCTATAAGGTTTCCGATAGCGCCTGAAGACAAAAGACAGAAAGCGACCGATATGAGCTTCATGTCATACAAAGCCGCATAGAGCATGAGGAAGAAGATTACAAGTCCCAACACAACAGAAATGCCTGTGAGCATATAGATTCCCCACGGCTTATCTGCAAAAAGCGAGAAAGCGCTTCCCGTATTGCGGCAGTGATAGATCGAGAAAAATCCTTTTATCACATCTACCTGCTCATAAACACCGACATTTGCTACTACAGCTCTCTTGAGCAGCTGGTCTGCCACGATAAGAACAACTGCAATAACAGAAAAGATAATACAGGCAGCCGGACGGGGCAACCTGGTTTTAACAACATTATCACTCATATTCACAAAACCGCTTGATCTCGGTACACCTTCCATTTCTGTCAGTCTCGAAAACAATGCCGCACACAAAACCCGGGCCATCTGCAGGCTCATATTTCGCGGGCAGCTTATAAGCAAGCCTCTTGATAGACGCATCGATGCTCATTCCGAGGATGGATTCCTTCGCTCCGCACATTCCGCAGTCAGTGATATATCCGGTACCGTAAGGCAGGATCGCGCAATCAGCCGTCTGCACGTGCGTATGCGTGCCGGCAACAACGGAAACCTTGCCGTCAAGATAATAACCCATGGCACACTTCTCTGATGTGGCATCACAATGGAAATCCAGAACGACGGTATTGCAGCCTTCCACGCGCTTAAGTCTGTCGACTATCCTGTCAGCGCATGAGAAAGGATTATCAGGCAGCACATTGGCATATACCTGACCCAAGAGGTTAAAAACTCCCAATTTCTCCCCGTTCTTCTCGAAGATACAGTAATCGTTGCCCGGCCACGAAGGGCTGAAATTAGCCGGTCTGGCAACATTCCTGATCTTGGATATCTGGCTGATGAATTCCCTGTTGGAAAATGTGTGATTCCCCATCGTGAAAAGATCGGCGCCCGAAGCTTCCAGATCTCTCAGCATATTGACGGATGCGCCAAGACCGTGAACACTGTTCTCCGCATTAACGATACAGCAATCTATGGCATTGCTCTTAAGGAATGCAGGCATAACTGTTTTGAAAGCGCGACGACCGGCATTACCGACAACATCGCCGACAAAACATACTCTCATTAGGAATATACCCCCATTCTTTTTATTAATTAAAAATTATATCACATGAGAGCTTTAATTCCGAAGTTTTGAGTATTACTTATTTTCCGCGGATCAAGCATAAGCGCATGAAGATATCTTTGTTCAGCTTCTATGTATTCACAGGCATTCAAAGCTTCTGACGCTCTCTTTTTAATAATTCCGAAGAACAGTGAAGTTCCATATGCGACACCACAAGATCTGCACATAAGTTTGCTTTATTACGATCCGCATGTATCAGTTTCTCAGGATCTTTGAGAGAATCTAACGAGCGGATATTTCCCTCAGCCAGGATCATACCGCATTTAGCACATGTATAACTGGTCAAATTTGCCATTGAACATCTACCCCATATTCAAAGACCCTAAACCCTACAAATCAAATAAATCAGATTTTCGGAAAAAACAAGCAAACAAAAAGGACCTCAAGCCATATAGGCTTAAGGTCCTTGCTTGTTTTGATAGATGATACTAACGTGTTAAATAATATATATAAAAATTGATTAAAGTATTATTTAGCAACGTCAGTTGCCCTAGTTTCTCTGATCACATTTACCTTGATCTGTCCGGGGTAATCGAGTTCGTCCTCAATCTTCTTGCAGATATCACGGGCTTTGAGCGTCATCTCGTCATCTGAAACCTTATCAGGTGAAACGATAACACGAATCTCTCTGCCTGCCTGAATGGCAAAGCTCTTTTCAACACCCTCGAAGCTTGTCGCTATCTCCTCAAGCTTCTCGATTCTCTTGATATATGTCTCGAGATTCTCTCTTCTTGCTCCAGGTCTTGCTGCTGAAATAGCATCTGCTGCTGCCACCAAAACAGCTTCAGCGCTGAGAGGCTCTACATCGCCGTGATGCGCCTCGATGCAGTTGATGACTGCGGGACTCTCATGATACTTCTTCGCGATCTCGACACCGAGCTGGATATGTGTTCCTTCCTGCTCGAAGTCTACTGCCTTACCGATATCATGCAAAAGACCGCCGCGTCTTGCAAGATTACTGTCAAGTCCGAGTTCGTCCGCCATCATTGCCGCGATCCAGGATACTTCGATGGAATGCTGCAGTACGTTCTGTCCGTACGATGTGCGGTAACGGAGACGGCCCAAAAGCTTGATAAGCTCAGGATGCAAATTCATTACACCTGTGTCAAAGGCTGCCTTCTCGCCCTCTGTCTTGATAGTCTGATTGAGTTCCTTCTTTGCCTTGCCGGCCATCTCTTCGATTCTGGCCGGGTGGATTCTTCCGTCTGCTACGAGTCTCTCTATCGTCATCCTTGCGATCTCTCTTCTGATAGGATCGAAAGATGAGAGAACGATAGCTTCGGGAGTATCGTCGATAATAAGATCGACTCCGGTGATCGTCTCGATTGCTCTGATGTTACGTCCCTCACGACCGATGATTCTTCCTTTCATCTCGTCATTGGGGAGATTTACAACAGATACTGTGACTTCGGAAACATAGTCAGATGCATAACGCTGGATCGCGTTTACGATAATGTCTTTTGCAACCTTATCTGCATCCTGTTTAGTTTTCTCTTCCATCTGCTTGAGCATTAAGGCCATATCGTGTGTATATTCACGCTTTGCTTCGTCAAGCACTAAGCTTCTGGCATCTGCAACCGTAAGTCCTGACACTCTCTCAAGTTCAGTCTTCTTACGCTGCTCGTAATCCTTGGCTCTGGCCTCGAGTTCAGCAATATTCTGCTGACGTCTCTCGATCTCCTCCTGCTTGCGCTCACAATTAGCTTCAATACGATTGATATTCTCTTCTTTCTGCTCGAGCCTATTGCGCTCTTTTGCAAGCTCCTGCTTCTTCTCTCTGGCTTCACGCTCCAATTCAGAACGTACCAGTGAGACTTCTTCTTTTGCCTGCAAAAGCAAATCACGCTTGTTGTTTTCAGCTTCTTTCTGTGCATTTGCGAGAAGCACATTGCTTTCCTCCTTAGATTTAGCAATATCCTCCGCAAGTCTCTTTTGCTCACCGGAAATACCGGATTTAAAATAGACTGCCGCAATTAATATACCCAGAATAAGTCCAACAACGCCCGCAATTATTACAAATAATAACGATACTTGTGGCACGTTGGTACTCACCTCCAAAATTATTTAGTTGTCAAAGAACGTATAGAATGGCTCTGACAAGCCATTGAATATTTTAGAAATAAATGCCTTATCTGTCAATAATTTGTTAGAATGTAACAATGCGAATAGTTTATTTTGTTCAAAATGAATATAACGGCTGCGAAATACAGCAGATCATGAGGCGCGAATTCAAGATGAGCACCACATGGGTAAAACGCGTAAAGCTCTACGGAACAGTGGAACTTAACGACGTCCACGCCAGAGTCAAGGACCCCGTTAAGACCGGCGACAAACTCTTTTTCGAATACGAAGATAATTCCGAAAAGCTCACCCCGCCCGCAAATGTAGAGATCTTATACGAGACGGATTCGTATGCAGTCGTGAACAAACCCGCCGGAATGGTCACCCACCCTTCCCACGGGCATCTCGAAGATTCGCTTCTGACAAACCTCTCCGAAAAGACATTGCATCCCGTCATGCGTCTGGACAGGGAGACATCAGGTCTTCTTATCGTCGCGAAAGACGGATATGCCCATAACATGCTCGCCAACGCAGACATCAGGAAAAGCTATCTGGCTCTCTGCTACGGAAGGTTCGAGCCTTCCGACGGCACGCTTTCCTTCCCTATCGCCAGGCGCCCCAACTCCGTCATGATCAGGGACTGCGTCGAAGACGGCAAGCCTTCAGTCACACACTATAAGACCGTTGAATACTTTGAGAAAGCTGACATCTCGCTCGTAAGATTCGAGCTTGAGACCGGAAGATGCCATCAGATAAGGACTCATTGCTGTCATGTTGGCCATCCGCTCTTAAGCGACGGCCTCTATGGTCCGCTGTCTGACGATAATCCCAATGAAGATCTTAAGCCGCAGGCAGCAATCTACGATGATAAGGTCGGCAGAGTCGCCCTACACGCATATAAGATCGAATATAACGATCCTTTTGACATGGGAACCACTAAGGTTTTCGAAGCGCCGCTCCCATCTGACATGCAGAAGCTGGTGGATGAGATCCGCTGATCAAGACAGCTTTGCAGCTATCGAAGTATCGTTCAGGAACGTATTCGCATTATAGAGCCAGAGAATGTCCGTTACGCTCTCAGTGTCTATTATGTTCTGGATATTGTCGTTGTAATATCTCGGGTCGACGATGATTATCTTCTTGTAATGAGGGATCAAGAGCGGGATAAGGCTGTTTGCATAAGAATCCTTTACTACCATCAGGACCTTCTCGCTCGATGAACTGCTCTCAATTACTACCTGGGAATAGTTGCCTCCGAAGAAGACCTCATACTTACTCTTGGAATTCAGTTTCTGAGGATCGAAAACCGATGTCGTTACCCTGTTCTCATCAACGTAAGTAACACGGTACATGACGTCGGAAGGACATGTCGGAACGCTGATCGTGTCTTTCGCGCTGAATATGCCGGCAGATGAAGCGAGCGTTCCCTGGAAGCTGTCAGTTACAGGCAAATTCTGATACTGATAAGCTGCAGGATCAAGGCCCATGCCTCTGGCGATCTCGGCATATGCAATATCTACAGCCTTTGAAGTCCAGTGATGGTCAGTCCTGTAATAGAGTTCCTGCGGATCCTGCACCTTCTTGAGCGGTCCACAAAGATCGATCGGAGTATAGCCGCTTAAGCTTTGGTATATTTTATTGATCTGCTCTGTCTGGTTCGGCACCGGCGCATTCGAAGGCAGATAACCGCCTAAGATCTCAGTAGAATTCGGAGCTATCGCGATATAAGTGTTGATGCCCTGGTTCTTTGCCTTAAGGTTATTCATGGCATCCGTAGTCTTCTTTACTCTTGCCTCGTTAAATACTGAGGGCTTCTCGAAAAGGAAATGCTTCTTGCCGATGTAAACGTCATTTATCTCGCGCTTTCCGAAGAAAACGTCGATGTCGGTCCTTAGGCTTACGAGCTTATCCCTTAAGAGGAACTGGTCGGACAGATAGGCCTCTGCATCATCCATGAACTTGCCGTCCATGAGAGATGACCAGCTGAACTGGGGCTTAGTAGTAAGATACCTGTTCTCGTTCTCGCTGTATTCCCTGTCCTTTCCGATAAGCGACAGAAGACTCACCGCAAAGAGGATCACGGTTACGATAAGCGCAGATAAACATTCATACACAAAGTAATCCTGCTTGGAGGACTTCTTGGTGCGCTTAACATTTTTGCTGTTTACCTTTTTCTTTTCCATACCGTCAGAACCTGAAATACAAGAATGGGTTATATGTCTCACTGATCATGAAGATGATGCACAAAACGAACAGGAGCGGAGTTAAGGCCAGAATCAGCCTGCTGCGCTTCTTCGGGCTCAATAATCCCGTGAGGAACGAATAGACAGGAAGTGCGCATGCAAAGCCTATGAGCAGTAGCGCAAAGTCAGTCGTAAGCAGGAACGAGCCTGTCGCATCCGCAAAAGATGCCGATCTTCCGAACATGACACCGATATATCTGAACGCTTCGCCGATAGAAGGCGCTGAGAACATGACCCAGCCCACCATGACGGCTACCATCGTTACGAACCATCTTAAGATCTTCGGAATCTTCTTGACCAGATTATCGAGGATGTATTTCTCCAATATCAGCAGGATTCCGTAATATACACCCCACAGCACGAAATTCCATGCCGCGCCGTGCCAGAATCCCGTTAAGAGCCAAACGACCATGAGGTTGAATATAACTCTCGGGACCTTACATCTGTTGCCTCCGAGAGGAATATAGACATAATCCCTGAACCAGGATGACAGTGACATGTGCCATCTTCTCCAGAAATCCGTGATCGATATGGCGATATACGGATAATTGAAGTTCTCGCAGAATTCGAAGCCGAACACGCCGCCAAGGCCGATCGCCATGTCGGAATAGCCCGAGAAGTCGAAATAGATCTGAAGCGTATAACAGAATATTCCGATCCACGCTGTAAGTACGCTCATATTCTCAGCACCTGATGCCTGTACAGAGGCATAGATGCTGCCCAAAGTGTTGGCGAGGATGAGCTTTTTGGATAGACCGATGATAAACCTGTTGATGCCCTTCGAGTAAGAGGCCCAGTTCTCCTTGCGGTTCATGAGCTGGTCGGAAATATCCTTATACTTGACGATAGGTCCGGCAATAAGCTGCGGGAACAATGATACGTAGAGCGCAAAAACAAAGAGCTTCTTCTGCGCTTTGATATTTCCCTTATAAAGATCGATTATGTAAGACATGATCTGGAACGTATAGAAGGAAATGCCGACCGGAAGCGGAAGATTAAGCGGTCTTAGGCCAAGTCCGGTTATGCCTGCGAAGGTGCTTATAAACAGGTTCGCGTATTTGAAGAATCCCAGAACGCCGATATTGAAAATGATCGCAAAGATAAAGACCGACTTAGCCTTTTTCTTATCCTTCCTCCTCTGGGCCTGCTCTATGTCCTTACCTGCTATGAAATTGAAGAATATGCTTAGCAGCATGAGGATGATGTAGACAGGCTCGCCCCAAGCATAGAAAATAAGGCTTGCGATGAGCAATATGAGATTCTTGACTGCCATGCTCTTCGTTATCTTTACGCCGAGCAGATAATACAGTGCCATCGTTAAGGGCAGGAATACTATTAAAAATGTAGCTGAACTGAATACCATTTCTTATCCTTACCCTTATAGTGCCTTTTTATATGCTTCGTAAAGCTCGTCGGAATTGACGGCCGTGCAGTAGAATATGATGTTTCCGTTTACCTTGATGACAGAATCTTCCAGAAGCGCATATTGCTCCGGAGCATAATTTTTATACAGATTCTCCCTGTCAGTTACCCTGTTCCGGATAGCCTCTTTGATCTCATTTGCATCATTGGAATCATTGAGCTTGACTATCAGCATCTCAGATACATCCATGACATTGTCATTTGCGTAATAGACAATGCCTTCAGTCTTTTCGATATCAAAGCCGAATGCCTTTCCCGCATCGGCATTGGTCTTCTTCACCATCTGGTCCTGCCCGAGGGCGCTCAAGACAGGCGCGGAAACTTCCTCGATACTCTTCTGAGTACCGCCGCTGTGTGTTGCGCAGATCCATATGATGAATACGAACAGGAAGATCACGCAAAGGACTTCATAGATTAAGTAATTCTTGTACTTCACGTCTTTTTCATGACCTCCGTATAAACAAATGGGAGGTACTGGTCCGTATAGAATTTCTTCAGAGGATGGATGCCGTCTGCATCGTAATAGTTCTCCTCAAAATCGTTAAAAAGGATCGTATAGTCAAGGAAATGTATGCCGAGCTCGGAACACATTCCGGCAAGGCGCTCATTATAGTAACTGATGTTCTGGAACTTCTTCTGCTTGGCTGCGACACCGGGCTTTACCGGGAAGATCCCGTCGACAAAGATAACGGTATCAGGCAGCTGCTCTTTGAGCTTCAGGATGCTGGCCTTATAGTCATCAATGAATTTGTCGGCAGCATCTTTCGAGCCGATTGTATTGGAACCGTAATGAAGCACGAGGACTTTCGGCTTTAACGCTACGATATAAGGAAGATTAGCGTCTATGTGGCTCGAATTAACACCGACATCCGCAGTTACATGATTGTAGTCCAGGATATCGTATTCAGAGATAGCACGCATAAGGCTGTCGCCGCAGATATAGATATCCTTAAAAGCGGCCTTATAGTTATTGTCCTTTATCTCATAAAAGCCGGTCTCTGCAGGCGCTGCTGCCTGAGTCGGCTCAGGTGTCGGCGATGCTTCAGTATAGATCGCGGTCTCGCGTTCATTGAGATAGGAAATGCCTGCCGAAGGATCGACTGCTGTCTGCTTCTGGGGAATAAGGATAGTAAGTAAACGAATGAACATGATCCCAATCGTTACAACGACAATAAGTAAGACTACCTTATTGAATACTTTACCCACAAAACTATTCCTTTTGTTTTTTATTGGCAGATATAATGCAGATATCAAAAATATCTAAAACATTTATAAACTTAAGTTCAAAAAAATACAAGCGAATAATAAGGCATTATTAATCCCCCTCAAAACCAATCTTTTGAGGGGGATTTTTATTAACGTTTACGACCTTTTAAGAGTTTTCTGTTACTTCCAGTTGAATCCGAAATCCTTAAGGGATGTCTTCATCCAGACCATACCGTTGTCGAGACTTGTAAAGAAGGTAGAACGCATATCCCAGAATCTGTCGATGATATCATCCTTCGACAAATACGCGAAGCCGTCTGCTTCCATCATAGCGCGGATGTCCTCTTCCTTCATTGTTCCCCATGCATCGTCAATATCGTTGTCGTGTTCTCTGGTAGTAATAGACATATTAATATCAACGCAATCCTTAAATGCCTCTTTCGATTCAAAAACCTTATCTAATTCACCCGGTTTAGCGCCAAAGCCCAGAAAGTAACTATAAGTTTTGCCATCCGTAGTACGCTTCTCGAGTTCATAATAATACTGGACGGCAATACTAACACTATCTTTGCGTGTGGATGCTATAACATGACACATATCACTCGTTGTAATGTGGAGGTCGTTATCAATATCCATATGGCGAAAATACATGCTTGCGCGGCTGCCATTATCTGCAGAATACTGTACCTGATCAGATATAGACAACATTGCAGAAGATCCCTGGCCTGATGTAGAATGCTGACCATTACCCAAATCAGTTTTCATGAACTTTCCGACAACATCATAATAATATTCTGTCCAAGCCATACCGCAGTCAGTACAGAAACCGTTTTCGAACTTATGCTCATTAGTTACTTCGACTTCTTTGCTGGTTAACTGCTTGGGATCGATATTCCTGTACTTATCACCCATATCCACGCCGAGATCCTTTAAGCCGATTCCCAGCTCAGGAAAAGCAACATCTGAAAATGCAGCCATTCTGGCAAAGATGATCGCAAAGTCCTTCTTGATATCTTCTTTATGTGAATCAAGAGCATCATAATTATATGGCTCTACAGACTCGGGATCTTCGCAAATCTTATCAAAAGTCTTTTCAAATTCTCCAAGAGAAAATTCCAGATTTGCAGCATAACCAGTATCACCATACATCGTATAAATAGAAAGATGTACTTCGCCGGTATCTCTCATTACATTAATGCCAAATGTATCACCATCATTAGATGAATAATCAAAATAGATGAGACTATCATCTACTATAGTTGAACTTTCGCCTCTGATGCCGTCGAGATAGACGACAATTCCTTCATGTCCTTCCGGATCAACAGTTGAGCAATACTCCTGTGCCTTTTTGATATTGTCTTCATTTAGTTTTGTGGGCGGTGTCCATAACTCTTCAGTAACAGATTCCGAATCTGAACCATTTCCCGTTTCAATTCCTTCGCTTTCATCTGCCTTTTGGCATGCGCAAAGGACAAGCGATGTCAGCATGACCCCG
The DNA here is from genome assembly GCA_001604135.1 of Clostridiales bacterium Firm_14. Classification (GTDB taxonomy): domain Bacteria; phylum Bacillota; class Clostridia; order Saccharofermentanales; family Saccharofermentanaceae; genus Saccharofermentans. Next base: position 48,807 of record LVAT01000013.1, on the reverse strand, counting down.
CTCAACACAAGAGCAACCGCTTTCTTCATTCTTTTCATTTTCTGATCCCTTTCCAATATAGATTAGATATCCTCTTTCCCTGCAAGACTGACCCCCTTTTTCCATTCAGTCAAATATCTTGTAGAGAATAAAAGATATCAAGATAATTTTACGCATAAATCTGACATATATGCAATATATCTAACATATACATATTTAATCAGTCAGCGGAAATCTTTTAATGGAAACTATCCAAAAACAGGCTTAAAGCGCCTGCCACTTAATGCATTCAGGCTGCTTTCCGGTTTCCAGAAATTCCCTGATGCACTCCATTGCTTTGTCTTTTGAGATAACAACATCAGGACAAAGAGATATCAGTTAAAGGACTTTATGAGATCTTCTGCAAGCCTCAACGAAGATTCTGTATCACTGCCGGAAAGGAGTCTCGATACTTCGTTTGTCTTGCCTGCGCCTTCAAGAACAGTGCAGACAGTCTCGGTGCTGCCGTTTGCGACTTTCTTCGTAAGTACAAAGCCTCTGTCGGAAGCTGCTGCGATCTGCGCTGTATGTGTTACGCAGAGCACCTGGTGATCTGATGCGATCGCCTTAAGCTTGTTCGCGATTGCAAGAGATGCCTTGCCTGATACACCTGTATCGATCTCGTCAAAGATAAGTGTCGGTATTAGATCCACTCTGCTCAATACGTTCTTTACCGCGAGCATGATCCTTGAAGCCTCACCGCCTGAAACGATCGCGGACAGCGGCCTTACCTGCTGGCCGGGGTTCGCGCTGAAGCGGAATGATATGTCGTCAATGCCGGACATCGAGAAGAACTTGGCCTTCTCTCTTCTTACGAAGCTTACTTCAAATATCGCATCAGGCATCTCAAGGTCGGAAAGTTCCTTAGTGATGGCCTTTTCGAGCTTCTTAGCATAATCTTTGCGCTCAGATGAAAGCTTTTCTGCAAGTTCCAAAAGTTCCTTCTCCTTAATGGTGCGCTGCTTCTTTAATTCCTGAAGGATATCCTTGTTCTTCTCGATATCATCCAGTTCAGCTTTGGAATCGGATGCGAACTTATTGATCTCAGCAATGGTCGCGCCATACTTTGCCTTAAGCTCGTAAAGCAGGCCGATACGCTGCTCGGTGCGTTCTTTGAGGCCCTCGTCGTAGTTGCGGTCGGATAAGACTTTATCGACATCAGAAGCCAACGCATCAAGGTCTAATGCCAATGCCTGCGCCCTTTCAGCGATCTCCTTCAGGCTCTCATCGTTCTGGGAAGCTTTAAGAAGCTCGCGGCTCGCCTGGTTTACGGACTGGACAGGACTCTGATAGTTAGTCTCTGTATTAAGAAGGTCACCTGCATTTTTGAGGCTCTCGAAAAGAACCTCATTCTGCATCAGCTTCTTCTTCGTGTCGTGAAGCTCTTCCTCTTCACCGTCCTTAAAACCTGCTGCTTCGATCTCGGTTACGGCAAACTCCAGATAATCGCGGCGGCGCTCCAGGTAATCAGGCGAAGAAGATATCTCCTTGATCCTTATGACAAGATCCTTGAATTCCTGAAGGCTCTTAACGTAGTCTTTGTGGAGCTTTACGCACTTATCTCCTGCGAAACGGTCAAGAAGTTTCACGTGCGTTGATTCGTCAAAGATGGCCTGAGTGTCGTGCTGGCCGTGGATATCTACAAGCCTGGATGAGATGTCCTTAAGAACGGCATTGGTAACGCCCGTGCCGTTAACTCTGGCAACGGACTTGCCGCTGTCATAGACAGTCCTGCTGATGATGAGCATTCCGTCGTCATCTTCTATTCCGTTGTCACTTAAGATCTTTCTGAATTCGTCATCATTAAGATCAGAGCAGTCGAAAACAGCTTCGGCAAATGCCGAAGGGCTTCCCGTCCTTATGAGGTTCCTGGATGCCTTTGCGCCCATGATAAGGCCGATCGCATCAACGATAAGGCTCTTTCCCGCACCGGTCTCACCGCTTATTACATTGAGTCCTTTTCCGGGCTCGAAAACGATATTGCTGATGACCGCAAAATCTCTGATCTCAAGTCTTACAAGCATTGATATCAGCCTTTATCCGTCATGTCTTGTATAGTTGTAAGAAGTGCCTTTGCCTCTTCGATTCCGGGGCAGGCAGCAAAGATCGTATCATCGCCTGCGATCGTTCCTGCACAGTCTTCCAAATGCATGGAGTCAAGTGCTGATGCAGCTGCACTTGCCATGCCGGGCAATGTCTTGATGATGATGATGTTCATCGCCTGTGTAACTGAGATGATGCTGTTGGAAAATACCGCAAGAAGTCTTCCGGGAGCCGTATCGCCGGTCCTGTCGAGCACGCAGTATTTGGTGGCTCTGTTAGGGAGCGTGATCTTGATGATACCAAGTTCCTTGATGTCTCTGGAGATCGTAGCCTGTGTTGCTTCGAAGCCCTCCTGATTGACTCTGGCTGTCAGGTCTTCCTGTGTGGAGATATCGTTATCCCTTATGAGTGATAAGATCTTTTCCTGTCTCGAATTCTTAGCGGTTTTCATAGAAGTAACCTCTCTGTACGATCTTCTTTCTTACATTGGCAAAAAAGCTGTCAGGCTTCAGGCAGACAGTCTTAAGCTCCTTGTCGTATCTCTTAATTACTATCGAATCGAAGCTCTCGAGCTCAACAAAATCCCTGCCGTCAGGACAGATAAGAGGCGCTGACTCGATTGCTTCAAGCGTTATCTTGATCTCACTTTCCGATGTGGCTACGTATGTATAGCCATTCAGAGTATGTGAGCAGATGGGTGTTACGATGATGTCCTTCATGCCGGGCATGAGGATGGGGCCGCCGGCAGAAAGAGAATAAGCCGAAGATCCCGTTGCAGTAGAAACAACAAGACCGTCGCCCCTGAATCTCTCGATGATCTGGCCGTCTATGGATAAAACAAGCGTGGTGATGTGGGGCTTAGCGCCTCTTACGATGATGATGTCGTTAAGGCAGACGCTTGTTCCCTTGAGCTTGCCGTTCTTGTTATAGACTTCGCACTTAAGCTGGGTTCTGTCTATCGTCTTATAGTTTCCGGAAACGAGCTGCTCTAAGTCCTTCTCGAGGTCTTCATTAAGGATCTCGTTAAGGAAACCGATGGAGCCTAAGTTGACACCGATGAACTCAGTATCAAGGTCTCTGTATTTAGCTACCTTTGAGAGGAACGTACCGTCGCCGCCGATCGATATGATCGTCTTTAAGTCGATATCGGAGAAGTCTTCGAAAAGAACACCCGGCACTTCCTTAAGCTTCGGGCAGACATCATCCATGCCGATCTCAAATACCGGCGTCGCGCCAAGGCGGCTGAGGATCTCAGCAGTCTTTTTCGCTGTCTCATAGCCGTTATCTCTTGAACTATTGGAACAGATTCCGTAATTCATGAAGACAAACCTCCCGTCAAGAAGCTATAGATATTTAAACATTATAATGAATAAAAATACATCAAGCAAATCAGCTTAACGAGATAATGCCGATTTAATAGAAGATGCCACAGTATTACCGTCAAGGCCGCAGTACTTAAGCTGTTCTTTCTGTGACATTGCTCTAACGATAGGATTCCTTACGCCGAATACGGTAACGTCTTTCTCGAATCCCAGTATCTGAAGCTCGCGCTCCAATGATTCGCCGAAGCCGCCGCTAATGATGCCTTCTTCAAGGCTGAATACATACTTGATGCCGACTAAAAGATCCCAGATCTCCTTTGCGGGAAGAGGCTTAATAAGCGTCAGGTTGATATGCTTGCCCATTATTCCCTGCTCTTTGAGGATCTCCATGGCAATGTCAGCTTCTTCACAGATCTTACCCGTGGAAACGATCGCGAAATCATTGCCGTAATCGCATACGACATGGGGCATCGTGATATCTTCCATCTCCGTATACAAAGGTCCGTTTGCTTCGAAAGGAGAAGCGCCTCTCGGGTATCTTACGGCAACAGGGCCCTTCAGTGATTCGACTGCATATGTAAGGCATCTCTTAAGATCCGTATAATCTCTCGGCGACAAGACGGTCATGTTGACCATCGAATTCAGATAAGAGATATCGAGAAGTCCGTGATGCGTATGTCCGTCGTTACCGACAAAGCCTGCTCTGTCTATCGCGAAAACAACATGGCTGTTCATGAAGCAGCAGTCTGTGATCATCTCATCATATGCTCTTTGCAGGAACGATGAATAGATCGCAACGACGGGAATGAATCCCGATACTGCAAGGCCGCCTGCCATCGTAACGCTGTGTTCTTCCGCGATGCCGCAGTCAAAGAACCTCGCCGGATACTTCATCTGGAAGTTATCTAAGCCGGTACCGAGCGTCATGGCTGCGGAGATCGCAACTATCTTGGGGTTCTTCGCAGCAAGCTCGGTCATAGTGTTGGCAAAGACCGTTGTATAGCTTGTCTTAGAAGGACCGACGCCTGTTGCCAGGTCAAAAGGTCCGACGCCGTGATAATCGGAAGGATTGGTCTCTGCAGGCGCATAACCCTTACCCTTCTTAGTGATAACGTGAATAAGAACAGGTCCCCTGATCTCTTTCGCACCGTTGAAAGCCTTGATCAGATCTTCCATATTGTGACCGTCAACAGGTCCGTAATAGTTAAGGCCTAAGTCATCGAACATAGAAGGCGTCTTGCGGTACAACAAGAACCTGAAGAAGTCCTTGATGGCAAGGATCATCTTGATAAGGCCGCGTCCTAAGAAGCCGAGCTTTTGCAGGAACGATTCCGTTGTCTGCTTAGCTGAGATATATCCTGAGGAGATTCTGAGCTTCGATAAGTGCTTGGAGAGGCCTCCGACATTCTTATCGATACTCATTTCATTATCGTTCAAGATGATTATCATCCTGGTCTTGCTGTGTCCCAGATCGTTTATCGCTTCATAAGCAAGGCCGCCCGTAAGCGCGCCGTCACCTATTATCGATACGACATTATAATTTTTGCCTTCGAGATCTCTTGCCCTGGCGATACCCATTGCAGCGGATATCGAAGTCGAGCTGTGGCCCGTATCAAAGGCATCGTACGGTGATTCCGTTATTCTGGGGAATCCTGAGATGCCTTCTTTCTGTCTTAATGTATTGAATCTGTCGAATCTGCCTGTCAAAAGCTTATATGAATAAGCCTGGTGTCCAACGTCGAAAACGATCTTGTCCTGCTTATAGTCAAATACTGAAAGCAATGCAACAGTAAGTTCAACGGCACCGAGGTTACTTGCCAGGTGTCCGCCATTGGAAGATACGGTATTAAGGATCTTATCCCTTAATTCCTCACACAGCTGCTTACGCTCTTCAGGCTTTAAAGACTGAAGGAACTCAGGCGATGTATCTTTCCCTAGAAACTTATAATCCATTATCTGTCCCTGTTAACAAGAAAGTCCGTTAATGTCCTGTAATCTGTCGTATCAAAACCGTTATTATCAAACTTATCAAGGATCACCCTGATACAGTCTGATTCGTCTTCCAATCTCTTCTTAGCGCCTTCAAGACCCAAAAGAGTAACAAACGTTGCTTTGGAATCCCTTATGTCCTTGCCTGTACTCTTGCCTAGAGTCTCTCTGTCCGAAGTCACGTCAAGGATATCATCTTTGATCTGGAACGCGAGGCCTATATGCTCGGCAAGCTTTCTTAAGTCTGTTGCGGTCTCATCCTTTGCGCTGTCACTTCTTTTCATGAGCTTCGAAAGATAATAAGGAGTAACAACCGCAGCTTCGATAAAAGCACCGGTCTTCTTTCTCTGGAGTTCAGTAAGGAGCTCAAGAGAGATCTCTTTGTCTTCTGATGCGATATCTATGCTCTGGCCTCCGAGCATTCCGCTGATACCGGAATTCTCAGCCATTGCAGAAGCTGCATATGTATAACCGGGATGCTTTTCGCACATCAGGAATAACCTCTCCATGGCCTTATTGAGCAGCAAATCTCCTGCAAGAACGGCTATTCCCTCGCCAAAAGCCTTATGACATGTGGGCTTTCCCCTTCTTAAGTCATCGTTGTCCAACGCCGGGAGATCATCGTGGATAAGAGAATATGTATGGAGCATCTCCAATGTTGCGGCAAAATACTTAACATCTGCATCAATGTCAAAATCGAGCTTTAACATATCGGAGGTAAGGTACATCATGAGGGGCCTTAATCTCTTGCCGCCGGCATAAAGGCTGTAAAGTGCAGCCTTAACGGTAATGTCTTCAGCCTCTTCAAGGGTAAAGACATTTTCCAGTTCAGGTAATATCCACTGCTCTGTCTTTTCCATCAGAGCATTAATGCTGTCTCTTTCCATCATCAGACTCCGGTCTCGCTTATGTTAAGAGGATCAGTTGTTCCGTTAGCTTTGTTAACGGCTTCGATCCTGGCTGTTACTTCATTAAGTCTGTTCTCGCAAATGCCGACGAGCTCGATTCCTCTCTCATAGAGCTTCAATGACTCATCGAGTGTTGCTTTGCCTTCAGAGAGCTTTGCTACTGTCTGACGAAGTTCGGACATTGCCGCTTCGTATGTCATCTCATTTTCCTTAGCCTTAGGCATTGTTGGCTCCTCCGTGCGTTTTGATCGAAATATCCTTTATCTCACTTAACAGCGAACCGTCAGACAATACGATGCTGACGTTATCGCCTTTTTTGACTGACTTTGCCGACTCGATCGCCCTGCCGCTCTTATCACATACGTATGAATAGCCTCTGGTAAGAACGTTATTTGGATTAAGCGCATCGAGCCTTACTTTAACCTCATTTATCTCTGACGAAGTCTTCTTCACGAATCTGTCAGACAAGGCATCAAGCTTCGTGCGGAGCTCGCTTACTACCGCAAGCTGCTCTCTGGCGTAGAATGCCGGAGAATGAAGCGCTTTGTGGTTCTTATATACGTCTAATGCCTTGCGTCTGGAATCAACGAACTGGTTGATCGCGATATCCAGATTAAGCGCAAGATTATCTATCTCTTTCTGCTGGTCATCGTAAGATGCGATTACCATCTCACCTGCCGCAGTAGGCGTTGCCGCCCTGACATCAGCAACATAGTCGATTATCGTGTAATCGGGCTCATGGCCGATGGCTGAGATAACAGGGATCTCGCTCGCATAAACGGCTCTCGCGATGCCTTCATCGTTAAAGCAGAAGAGCTCTTCGTAAGATCCTCCGCCCCTTGCGACGATGATTACGTCGACATTCTTATTATCATTAAAATACCTGATACCGCTTATTACTTCAGGCGGACACATGTCGCCCTGAACACTTGCGGGATAAAGCAGGATGTCGTGATGGGGATTTCTCTTCCTGATCGTATTTACGATATCGGAAATGACCTTACCCGATGAAGAAGTGACGACACCGATCCTTCTGGGCAATACGGGAATCGCCTTCTTGTGTGATGTCTCGAAAAGGCCCTCATCCTGGAGCTTTTTAAAGAGCTTATTGAACTGTTCATGAAGATCACCTGCGCCTTTATCTTCGATATTGGTTGCAATGACCTGAAGCTTTCCGCCTGCAGAATAGAAGTCCAAACCGCCCGTAACCTTTACCTTCATGCCGACAGAAGGCTCTATCTTAAGCATTGAACGGTTTCTGGAGAAGATTACGCAGTTGATAACTGACTGATCATCTTTGATAGAGAAATAAGCGTGGTCCCTGGCAGACACAGTATACTGTGAGATCTCGCCGACAACAGTAAACTCGGCAAGATAAGGATTGTCTTGCAGGGATTGCTTTATGTAGCCATTAAGATGGCTTACGCTATCAAAATCGAACATGAGTTCAGAGGCTCTTAACGAAGTTGCTCAATACGCCGTTGATATAAGAAGATGAGCTGTCTGTTCCATACTTCTTTGCAAGCTTAACAGCCTCATTGATGGATACGGAAGTAGGAATATCCTCGACCGTGAGGATCTCATATACAGCGATCTCCAAGATGATACGGTCTGTCTGCGGAAGGCGCTCTAACTTCCATCTCTTAAGGAAAGGAACGAACTTCTCATCAAGCTCGTCTCTGCTGTTGATTACGCCATAGACAATGTCGAGGAAGTAAGGTTCATCCTCTGTAATATCAGGATATGTTTCCCTGAAAAGTTCTATCTGCTCGCTGACGGGATCATTTCTAAATCCTGTCTGGAACAAAAACTCCAATGCATGCTCTCTTGTCTCGATTCTGCTCATCTGAACCTCCCCGGTGGCAAAATCCTGTCAAGAAATTTCTTGAACCTGCTCGTATCGGAAAAGAGGAACGAACCTACAAAGAAGCCAACCGCAGTCATTAATATGATAAATAGGGTCTTAAAGAACCCGAATATACAAAGTAATAATCCAATGATAAAAAACAGGACAGCAAATATAACACCTGCTCTGGTGTTACGAAGTTTCTCGAAAAGTTTGGATAAAAACCTTTCCATTCTTATCTGCTCTCTACCCTGGTCTGAGCCTGCTCAACCTTGGCGACTCTGACAATAACCTGCTCGACTGCGATTCCGGTAAAGCGCTCGATGTCCTTCTTTACCTTCTCCTGAACCTTAGCCATTGATGCAGGGATCTCAACATTGGAATAAAGCTCGCAAGATACCGTTACCTTCAAAGACTGGTTCTTTGCAGGAGCAACGTGACATCTTGCACTCTTGATGCCTACCTGTGCAGACTTTGCTGCATTGAGGGCAATACTCTCGATAGCATCAGGTCCGATATCGACAGTACCGATATCGTTCTTTCTTAATCTCGTACGGTTAAGTCTTCCTGATGTGATGATGTTTGTGATCGATACGATGGACGTGATGAACAAAAGCATCAGAACGCCCAGATAGATATATCTGCTTACGGGGCCTGTAACGATAGATGACAAAGGTGACAGGATATCCGCAAAGATACCGTCATCGACAAGCGCATATAACAGCACGACTGAGATAACGGCTATTACAACGGAATAAATGAACATCAATGCTCTAATAAAGGAATTCATGACACCTCCTCGACCCCGCAAACATAAACGTCGACACTCTCTACCGTAAGACCGGTAAAGCGCTCGACGTCTTTTTTTACCTTCTCTTGAATCATCCAGGCAATCTCGGGAATGATCATTCCGTACTTAACGATAGGATATACGGTGATCGATACTGTACCTTCGGCTGCGTCGCCGAAAACTACTCTAACCCCTTTGCCCTCATGGACTACGCCCGCTTTCTCTTTAAGTGCGACCGCAAATGAAGGAACCAATGACAAAACACCGTTGATCTGGAGCGCTGCTTCAGATGCGTACTGGGCAACAAAGCCCTGTGTCATTGAACGATCGCCTTTTATGGATTCGATGTTTGTATTGTCTTCCATATCGGTTCCTTGAATGATCTAAACTTTAAAGGTGCGGATAAAAACTGCCGTAAGCGGATATTACTCCGCTTGCGGCAGATGATAACAAAAATTAAGCTCTTTCTAAGTATTCGCCTGTTCTTGTGTCAACCTTGATCTTCTCGCCCTGGTTAACGAAGAGAGGTACCTTAACAACAGCGCCTGTCTCAAGTGTAGCGTACTTGGAAGCGTTGTTTGCAGTATCACCCTTTACGCCGGGCTCGCACTCAGTGATCTCGAGGATAACTGTGATAGGAAGCTCAACCTGGAAGATATCACCCTTGTAAGATACAACCTTGCAAACCATCTCTTCCTTAAGGAACTTGATGCCGTCACCGATCTTATCCTGGTGAATAGGTGTCTGCTCATATGTATCCTGATCCATGAAGTAGTAGAGGTCGCCGTCAGCATAGATGAACTGCATGTCCTGTCTTGTAAGCTGAGCCTGCTCAAACTTCTCGTTAGGGTTGAAGGATCTTTCAACAACGGATCCTGTCTTTACGTTCTTATACTTTGTTCTTACGAATGCTGCTCCCTTACCGGGCTTAACGTGCTGGAATTCAACGACCTGATATACCTGGTCGTCCATCTCAAAACATAAACCGTTTCTGAAATCTCCTGCGCTGATCATAACTATGTCTCCTTTTTTTAAATAAATAAGCGTTTAACTCAGTAATTTTACTTGAAAGAGTGTTTCTATGCAAGTATTACAAATACAATCAGAATTTTCCTACAACTCGAACAAGTTTTTCAAATGGTCTCTTCAATAAAACGTACCAAATCTCTGATTTATGAAGCTTCTCGACCATGAATGTCCTTACACCCGACCTGTTGCCTGCAATGACGTCCGTAAAAACCTGGTCGCCGACCATAATGGACTTATCAGCCGTTGATTCCATCAGCTTAATCGCCTTCAGCACACCTGATGTGCCTGGCTTATTCGCATAAGTAACCACAGGGATATTGAGCATCTGTGCGATCTTGGCAGATCTTCCCGACTTGGCATTCGATACCAGACAGCACTTAATGCCGGTCTCTTCGATCATCTTCACGCACCGGTAGCTGTACTCCTCAGGCTCAGTCGCATGGTCAGGTCCCAAGGTGTTATCGAAATCCAGAAGCGCCGTCCTGATGCCTTCGTCATAGAGCTTCTGCCAAGGCATCTTGGTCAGATCCTCATACACTTTCTCAGGTCTCATTGCTTTGAAGATATTCAATATTTTTCTCCTGTTCCCGACTGTGCAACTGTTACATACAGACTAATATTTGGCGACAAAATAATTATAAATATATATTTTCGCGCTTGTGTTATTATATTAAGGCTAAATGACAAGTCAAGGAGCACAAAAGCTATGAAAGTTACAAAATTCGGCGGATCATCTCTTGCCAACGCATTCCAGATTCAGAAAGTCTGCAACATTCTTTTGGCAGACGAAGACCGTAAGATCATGGTCGTATCCGCGCCCGGAAAGCGCACCAAGGATGATACCAAGGTAACGGACCTTCTTATTGCTGTTGCCAAGGCAAGGATCGCCGGTGAATCATATGACAAGGAAGTCGCAGCCGTTCTCGCACGTTACGAAGAGATCGCTGACGAACTCAACGTTAAGGAGATCCTTCCCGACATCGAAGGAAGACTTCTTGAGATCGTAAAAGCTGATTACACAGAAGACATCGCTTACCTTGACTCCGTTAAGGCAATGGGTGAAGACTGCTGCGCAAGACTCGTAGCTTTCTACCTCACATCAACAGGTCATCCCGCTAAATACTGCAATCCTGAAGAGTGCGGTCTTTACTTAGAGCACGACAAAGCAGGCAAAGCAGTTATCCTTCCCGAGACATACGATAACCTCGCAAAGCTCAAGGACGAGGCAGACAAGCTCCTCGTCTTCCCCGGTTTCTACGGCGTATCCAAGAGCGGCAAGATCATCACATTCTCCAGAGGCGGTTCAGACATCACAGGTTCCATCCTCGCAGCATCAGTCGGTGCTGACGTTTACGAGAACTGGACAGACGTTGACAACGTTTTCGCTGTTAACCCCAACCTTGTTAAGAACCCCTTCCCTATCACGGAGATCACATACGACGAGATGAGAGAGCTCTCTTATGCAGGATTCACGGTTCTTCACGAAGAAGCTATCTACCCTGTATTTGCAAGAGGCATCCCTCTCAACATCAAGAATACTAACAACCCTGCAGCTAAGGGCACATGGATCGTATCCAAGCGTACTCACTACGATTCGCTCGTAACAGGTATCGCAGGCGACAAGGGCTTTGCTACAGTTACTGTAAGCAAGTACATGATGAACCGTCAGGTAGGTTTCCTTGCAGCACTCCTTAAGATCTTCTCTGACGAAGCTATCTCAATCGACCACATTCCTTCCGGAATCGATACGGTAACGATCGTTCTTCGTAAGAAGTACTTCACAGAAGAGAAAGAAGCAATCATCGTTGACCGCATCAAGAAGGAACTCGGTGCTGACGTTAAGGTCGACAGAGACCTCGCAATCGTCATGATCGTCGGCGAAGCCATGGCAAATTCCGTAGGTATCATGGCGCGTGCAGCTTCTGCCCTCTCCAACGCAGGTATCAACCTCCGCATCGTTAACCAGGGCGCATCAGAGATCTCAATGATGTTCGGTGTATCCGAGTCCTACTGCTCATACGCCGTAAAGGTCCTCTACAAGGAACTCTTCCGTTATTGATACCGGATTAAGATAAGTTAACTGAAGGGGCTGTCTCGAATGAGATGGCCCCTTTTTTATTCGCCCTTTTCCGTAATACTATCGTGTGATACTTTATGAAAAAGGATATTACTTTTTCGGGGGAAAATATGGCAGAACGTTATTTGAAAAGATATATGGGTCTTGGCAGTTTAAAAGATGAGAGAAAGCCGGAGTATATCTGCCCCGTGTGTTCACAGATCGGTTTTGCATTTGAACATACTGAAGGAAAACCTGACTGGCATTCAGAATTATGCAGAGTATGCGGGTTCTACATCGACAGCAATTTGGACAAAGATAAATGGTATAAGGCCTGGAAAGAATGCGGAAGCGAAGCACTGTTTGAAAAGCCTTATGATGAACGCATTGAATATATGGATAAGATCCAGGATACATATCTGCGCTTTGATTACTATATCCCGACTGACCTTGAAGCAAAGGAACTTAACATAAGTGAACGGGCTTTTACTCAGAACGGCTTCCAACATGTAACTGACAGCAAAAAGTCTATAGTCGTAGAGTTTGAAGGCAATATTTCGAAGTATCCGTATGAGACTAACAAGATCATTAAGATAAAGGATAATGGAGCCTATTTTGCAATCTGCGAAAAGGACGATCTTCCCTATTTATTTGTAAGCAAGAGCTTTACCTATAACGATAAAGTTGTCCGTTCATCATATATCGGTCTGACTCCTGAAGTCTTTTATGTTGCCATGGCAATAATACCCCCTTACGAAGTTGAAGATATATCGGGTAACACATATAAGATCTGGATAGAATAAGCCTTTATTGCTGTATAGGTTCTCAATCATAAAAAAGAGCTGCCTCATATGAGACAGCTCTGTAGTTTTTAGGTTGCTCGAAAACAGCGTTAGCCGTTATTATCTTCACCATTTGCCGGAGGATCTGTGGGCTTCGGCGGCGGCGGCGGATCAGTCGGCTTCGGCGGATCAGTCGGCTTAGGCGGATCAGTCGGCTTAGGTGCCTCTGTAGGCTTATCCGGATTATCCTGCTTCGGTGTTGGAGTAGGGTTATCCGGATTATCCTGTTTAGGTGTTGGAGTAGGGTTATCCGGATTATCCTGCTTAGGTGTAGGTGTCGGATTATTCGGATCCACCGTCGGCGTGGGCTTATTCGGATCAGGTGTCGGCGAAGGATAGATAGGATTGCCTTCCGCGTCGGTGCCGATAGACTCGAGAGTCGGCTTCGGAGTAGGCGTTGCAGGATAGTAGATGTTATCCTTCTTAACGCCTGTTGTCTGAACCGTCTCACCGTCAGGGAGTGTAACTTCGCCTGTTGTTACTGATGTTGCGTCACCGAAAGGATCAAATTCGGTCGTTCCCTTGATGGGATTCTCGGCTGTAAGCTTATCGCTTGCGACATATCCTGTTACGTTGTTAGCAGTAACGATCTTGGAAAATGCCTCGTTGGTGATCTCCTTAAGAGTTACGGCATCACCGAGGTTAAGGGTTCCGATAACAGTTGCTTCTTCGGAAGCCTTGGAATATACGGGAACCATGTTCTCGGATGCATAGAGGACTGAGCCAACGCCAACGGGCATCGTTGTCGTTGTAGAGCCGCCCAGATCAATGAGATCCTTCATGTTGAAGATCATGAATGTTACACCGAATCCGAGGATGATGCAGACTATGAAGATAACAAGAGGAATGATTATTGTCTTAAGTCTTTCCTTACTCTCGTTTACGATAAGTTCCTCTTCATCGCTCTCTGCATAGCTTGCGCTTGCCGAACCGGGTACATAGTTTATCGTATCGGAAGAATCGGAACCGAAATCCGGATCGTCATCATTATCGAATTCAGTAAAGGCGTTGGATTCTGCGTTCCTCTGATTATCTCTTCTGGAAAGACCTGCTTCAGTTCTCAGATTGCTGTTGATAACGGCATCGCCGGGAAGCAGGAATGTTGATTCGACCTTCATGTCTATAAGCGTAAGGCCGGACTTGATGCCGTAGCTTACAGCCGCATTAATGATCTCTTTGGACTTTACTTCAGTAGATAAGGGCTTTGCGATGATGGAATTTCTCATCTGGGAAGGAAGTCTTCTGGAAAGGCCTACACCCATGAGGAAAAGCTCATCGTTGTCCTGAAGCTTTAAGTGAACCTTCTTGTCAGCGTTGACGGGACCTTCCTGAGGCATCTTTCCCAAATACTGGGTAAGATTCATGTTCTCAGGATGCGTAAGCTCTTCGGAAGGCTGGATAGCGCCCATCTGAACATATCTGTGCGCTACGGTCTGCTCTTCTGTGAGGAGCATGATGCGGTTATTTCTGAACAGAACAGCCTTTGTGATACCTACATGGATTACACGAAGGATATCGCCCTCAATAACGAACATAGACATTGAAGTCTTGAACTGTGTTCCCTTGTTGGCTGCGAAATTGCAGACCTTAACGTTGAGATTGTTGATTACCTGATTTGCAAAGCCGTCGAAATCGAGAACAGCCTGATTCGAGCAAGCGGAAGCTATTCTCTCTAACTCTGCATTAAGCTCAAGGTTCAATACTGCGGAAAGGTTATCCGGACCGATCGTCGAGAAAATCGCACAGATCTGAATAGGTGATGTCGATCTGGCGGTTCTTAAGAACTCGTTGGGGAAATCTTCGATCTTACGTGAAAGTGTAAGAAAGAATACGTTCTCCTGCGGCTCTCCCTGAACCAGATTAGTCTCGGCAATACAAGTTGCTACAGTCTTACTCATCTTTATCGCTCCATATTTTGTTTGTGCTTTGCTTTTTCGAAAAAGCAAAATCTATATAGTCTGTCCCTGACAAAGATCTCAGTCAGGTACTCATAATTCTCCATATTAACTAAACAATTATATCATCAGACTGTCATTTTCCTAATAACAGATATTAGAAGAATCCTGTGGCAATTTGCTTTGGTTTGTGTAATCTTCATAACAAAAAGGGGCTGTGACTCATGTCACAACCCCTTCTATTTACCTTACTGATTAAATCTATCAGATGCAGCCCTGAGCGATCATAGCGTCAGAAACCTTAAGGAGACCAGCGATGTTAGCGCCGACAACGAAGTTGTTCTCGCAGCCGACTTCTGTAGCTGTCTTATCAACTGTGTGGAAGATATTCTCCATAATGCCCTTAAGTCTTGCATCAACTTCTTCGAATGTCCATGAAAGACGAGCGCTGTTCTGGCACATTTCAAGACCGGATGTAGCAACACCGCCGGCATTGGAAGCCTTACCGGGTGTGAAGAATACGCCATTCTCCTGGAGGAACTTAGTAGCATCGAGTGTTGTAGGCATGTTAGCGCCCTCACCGACAACCTTTACGCCGTTAGCAACGAGTGTCTTAGCAGACTCGAGGTTAAGCTCGTTCTGTGTTGCGCAAGGAAGAGCGATGTCACAAGGAATTGTCCAGATGCCCTTGGAGCCGTTAGCATCAGCTGTGTATGTAGCGGAAGCAACCTGATCAGCATACTCGCTGATTCTGCCTCTCTTAACTTCCTTGATGTCCTTAACGATATCAAGCTTGATGCCCTCAGGATCATATACATAACCGTTGGAGTCAGAGAGAGCAACGACCTTAGCGCCGAGCTGCTGAGCCTTCTCTGTAGCATAGATAGCAACGTTACCGGAACCGGAGATAACAACTGTCTTGCCTTCGAAAGATGTGTTCATCTTCTCCTTGAGGAGAGCGTTTACGAAGTAGCAAAGACCATAGCCTGTAGCCTCTGTTCTTGCGAGGGAGCCGCCGAAGCTGAGCTTCTTACCTGTAAGAACGCCGGAGAACTCATTAACGATCTTCTTGTACTGACCGAACATGAAGCCGATCTCTCTTGCGCCTGTACCGATGTCACCTGCAGGTACATCGAGGTCAGGTCCGATATGTCTGTAAAGCTCACGCATGAAGCTCTGGCAGAAAGCCATTACTTCGTTGTCAGACTTACCCTTAGGGTCGAAGTCAGAACCGCCCTTAGCGCCGCCCATAGGGAGACCTGTGAGGGAATTTTTGAAAATCTGCTCGAAGCCGAGGAACTTAAGGATGCTGAGGTTAACAGAGGGGTGAAGTCTCAAACCGCCCTTGTAAGGTCCGATAGCGCTGTTGAACTGAATTCTGTAACCGCGGTTAACCTGAATTCTGCCGTTATCGTCGATCCAAGCTACTCTGAACATGATCTGACGCTCAGGCTCTACGATTCTCTCAAGAACCTGCTTCTCGATAAGCTCAGGATGTGTAGGAAGTGCGGGAGCGATAGAGTTAAGGAACTCATATACTGCCTGGAAGAACTCAGGCTCGCCTGCATTTCTGATCATAACCTTCTGCATGAGATCGTTAAGATACTCATTCTCAATCTTGTAATCCATAAGATTTCCACCTTTCTTCTGCCCGGAACCGTTTTTTTGCAAGTCCGCGTGGCTAAAAATTCATTTTTTAGACTGAAAGCTTAGGTAAAACAACCTAGTTTAAACCAATCGTTATGTATAGTATTACAAGACTTTCTAGATTTCAATAGGCAATTAAAAAATGAAAGTTCACATTTGCGAACTTTCATTTTTGCTTAGTTAGTTAATTGTTTGCTTCTCACATCAGGATTGAGTTCCCTCAGTAGCAATCCCGGATGTGCTTTCTGTTGTTCTGTCGGCAAACGGATCGTTCTCAACTACTTCGTCCAAAGAGTCGATCCCGAATATCTGGGATAACTCTCCGTAGTTAATAACACCCGTAAACCGGTCTACCGTGATAAAGATTACCAAAAGGAAGATCAAGACCAAGAGACCACGTCTAATGATCATCATTCTTCTTTCTGCATTGAACTTCTCATCAACGCGTTTCTTAGTTGTATATCCGACAACTACGTAAACACGACTGATATCAGTTCTCTTCGGTCTGTTACGATACTCTTTTACCTTACGCTTAACAAATGCAACAAATCTGGAAGGCAGGCCCTTGATGAGTCGTACTGTAGCCCGATATGAGCAGCCCAGAAAATCGAGCACTACACTGCTCTTCAAGCTGCCTGATGAAATAGGATCCGTATTTCTGTCTTCCTGATTAATAGCCATATCAATTTACCTTAAGGGCGATTATAGCATTGTTTATCAAAAGTAAGAAGTCGAGAATTAGGCAGATTCTTCGGAACTGTCATTATCTGCGCCGCTGATCCTTTTGGGATAAGACGGGTAATACATTGTTGTGACAGCATCAATGGCATCTGATTTCAATCTGTAAAAAGTTGCCCTGCTGCAATAAAGCTTACGCGTTACTTCACCCAGATCAATGCGCTGATAATAATAAAGATACATCAACCTTGCTAAAGGAAGGTTCACCGAAAGCATCCTGTTCAGAAGGATGGTGGCACGTCTTCTTCTGATGATAAGATCCACATATTGCTCTTCCAAAGATTCAATAAACTCACTGAAGCCTTCAGAAAAACTGATCATGATGTCATTCATGTCGCCCTGCCCTTTTGGAACAAAAGCCGGCTCTGATACTTTGCACGGAGAATAGTAACCTGCATAGAGATCCATAAGGTTTATCGAACTGTCATCTCTTACCTTGCATATCTCTGATACGATCGGGTCTTCTATCGAAGTATTAAAAGCCAGATCTTCACGAAGGCGGTTAAGTCTTGAGACGATAATGGCTCTCGCCTCTTCGAAAGATGTTGCATTTTCTATTGCTTCGTCCTTCATTATCCTAATAGTATTGATTTTTTCTTTTCTATAAGAATTATACATATTCTGTACTATTCTCCTTTCTTCAATTATTGTGCTTATTTTTTGTTCTTGATTTTTGTGCTTGATTTTTGTGCGTATTCTCGTTATGCCAAACATTCGTTTGACACATTACACTAAAATGATAAAATTATAGAAAATATGTTTGGAGGGTGCCTTATGCAGTCAAGCGACAGAAAGACAATCGAACGAGTATATAACTATATTTGCAATTACATAAACCAGAATCAGATCTCACCTTCTGTACGTGATATCTGCGCCGGTGTTGGACTTAAGTCCACCTCCTCTGTACATACGTACTTAAAACAACTTGATAGCCAGGGCCGTATCGAATACAGACCGGGATTAAGAAGAGCTATCGTTATCAGACAAGGAGCGGATGAATCTGTTCAGGAATACTCGGGATCCTCAAATATCACTGAGTTGACCGAATACAGGAAAGTTCCTGTTATCGGTAAGATCACTGCCGGCATTCCGATCCTGGCTCACGAAGACTATAGCGATTCTTTCTTGGTTAACAAGTCATTGATTGGCGATTCCGAAGCATTCATGCTTAAAGTTCGGGGGAACAGCATGATCAACGCTCACATTCTTGATGGCGACCTTATAATCGTGCGTAAACAAAATACGTGCGAAGAGGGAGATATAATTGCCGCTTTGATAGAGGACGAAGCTACCGTGAAGCGTTTTGGCAAAAAGAACGGAATCCCTTATCTTTTCCCTGAGAATGACGATTACTCGCCAATCCCATTCAACACCGAAGGATGTAGGATCCTGGGCAAGGTAGTCGGGCTGCATAGATATTCCATCGATTAACTACCTCCTCCCTTTTGACAATCAGTGTTTGGATAATTCTATTATGTGTGCTCTGCGGAGTTTTTCAAGTAAAAAATCACAGATTTAACATTTTTAGCCCAAATTTGATATTTCGTTTATCTGTATAAAGCAAAATGACTGAAAACTGCACAAAAATGTGCAGTTTTTTATTTACAGAGACTCAAAACAATTTTAGCGTTTACGGCAGGGGCATCAGGCTTTACCGGAGTTACGTCTTCACCCATGCTTCTAAGCCATGTTAATTGACGTTTTGCATAATGTCTCGTTCCGATCCTGATCCTGTCGGCAGCCTGCTCCAGTGTTTCTTCACCATCAAGGTACTTGAGCATCTCTTTATAACCGATTGCCTGCCAGCAGGTCGAAGTTCTGTCCACCTTAAGCTCCAGAAGCATCTTCGCTTCATCAACGAGTCCGTTGTCGATCATGACGCCGACTCTTCTGTTAATGCGGTCGTATAATACTTCCCTGTCCCAATCGATCATAAATACCTTAAAAGGGAACTCCGGTCCGTTTGCTTTTGACTTCTTATTTTTCTCAGTGAATGTAATCCCCAGTGCATCATATACGGCAAGGGCTCTTATTACACGCCTTGTATTCTGCGGATCGATCTTTTCCGCAGCTTCGGGGTCGACATCTTTAAGTCTTGAATATAAAGGCTCTATTCCCTTTTGTTCGAATTCTTCAGTTAATTCCTTAGTAGCTTTGATCTCTGCTTCCTCATCACCGGTTCCATAATCAAGGCCATAGAGCAGAGATGAGATATATTGGCCTGTTCCGCCGCAAACGACAGGAAGCTTTCCGCGCTCTAGAATATCCCGGATGATCGGAAGAGCCGTGCAGACATAGTCATAGACGGAGAAATTAGCACCGGGCTCAACGATGTCCGTCAGATAATGAGGGATATCACCTATCTCTTCCTTGCTGTCTTTTGCCGTACCGACATCAAGGCCTTTATAGATCTGCATCGAATCAGCGCAGACAAGCTCACCGTCTGCGATCCTGCAAATCTCTAATGCAAGCGCGCTCTTACCGCTCGCAGTAGGTCCTGCGATTATCGGTATATATGAATACTTTTCGAAAACAGGGAAAGATGTATTCATCAGACGATTCTCTTGAAATTCTTCTCGTAATCCTTCTTGGCGACCGTAAAGAACGTAGGTCTTCCGTGAGCGCAGTGGTAAGGATCTTCACACATGGAGAGTTCTTCAATAAGCCTCATGGCTTCCTGCTGTGTGATCCTGTCGCCTGCTCTTATGGCCGCCTTGCAGGCTGTTGTCTGGATCAGCTGATACCATATCTCAGATTTGGAAGGAACTTCACGCTTAAGATCGACAAGGATAGCACTGAAGACTTCTGACTGTTTTCCGGCTTTTCCGAGAGGAACAGTTCTTACTGCGACCTGTCTGTCGCCTAAGAGCTCTAATTCAAAACCGTTTTCCTTAAATCTCTCGATATTGTCCTCAACGAAGCTGTAGTCTTCCCATGAAAGAGTGATTATCTGAGGAGTTAACACCTGTTCAACGGCAGGTGCGGTACCGGGCTTCTTCTTTACCATGAATTCTTCGTAAAGAACTCTCTCGTGAGCAGCGTGCTGGTCAACAATAAAGCAGACATCCTCGTTCTGGAGGATGATGTAAGTAGAGAAGATTATACCGACAAAGTCTGCAGCAGCGAGTCTGTCGATATCCGTAAGCGTCCTGTTTTCCTGAACATCTTCGATTATGGCAGGAGCAGCCTGAACAGTCTCGAAAACTTCAGATTCAGCTACAGGTTCCTGCTTGGCAGAAGGCTCTTCTGAAGCTTCTTTCAGCGCTTCGATATCAGGCTTGAACTCTGATAAGATCTGCAGAAGTTTATTGGCCTGTGCGGGATCGCCCTGCTGTCCGAGCTTGTGGGAAGCAGTGGGCGCAGCAGAATATCTTGATGAAGCTTTGGGTGCAGCCGAAGCCGTTGAGAAATCATATCGGAGCTGTGTTCCGGAATTTGCTTCCTCTTCGACCTTCTCGGCAATTCCGTTGAAGGTCATTCCTGCTTCACCGTTCTTTGTCAGAGCGTCCTTAATGCCGTGATATACGAGTCTGAAGATATCCCCGTCGTTGCTGAACTTGACCTCCGATTTCTGCGGATGAACATTTACGTCAACAGTTCCAGGTTCGCAGTAGATCATGAGGAAACAGATGGGGAACTTATTCTTCATGACCGCATTCTTATAAGCTTCATCGA
The DNA here is from genome assembly GCA_001604135.1 of Clostridiales bacterium Firm_14. Classification (GTDB taxonomy): domain Bacteria; phylum Bacillota; class Clostridia; order Saccharofermentanales; family Saccharofermentanaceae; genus Saccharofermentans. Next base: position 28,009 of record LVAT01000013.1, on the reverse strand, counting down.
TTGCAGCTGATACGGTCTTGCTGTGGATCAGTCTTCCGTTAACAAAGATGACCTGAAGCCCCCTGTTGCCTCTTACAAATGATGTAAGTCCCGTAAAGCCTTCTATCCTGCCGCCTTCGTATTTGAAGCTAACAGGAACGAGCGCTTTCGCGGTCTCTTTTCCATATACGGCGTAAACTGCATCAAGAGATGAGCCGTTACCAGGTGTGGTAAAAAGCGTCGCGCCGTCCTTAATGAGCTTTATCGAGATCTCAGGAGCAATTACAGCGAGCTTCTCGATAAGGCCTGTTATGTACATGCCTTCTGTGGAATCTTTCTTAAGGAACTTATATCTTGCAGGAAGATTCTTAAATAGGTTCCTTACTTCGACGGTAGTTCCGACGCATTCGGGATTATCGTAAACGTCCTTAAGAGAGCCGTCTTCATAAACGACTTTTGTTCCGGTCTTCTCGCCCTTTAAACATGTCGTAAGAGTTACGTCGGAACACGCGGCAATGGAAGCCAGAGCTTCTCCTCTGAATCCCATCGTCGAAAGAGAATAGATATCTTCTATCGAATGAAGTTTGGATGTCGCATGGATGAGGAAAGCCTTCTCAGCGTCTTCCCTGTCCATTCCGCAGCCGTCATCAGATACGCGGATCAATGAGATACCGCCGCCTGCAAACTCAACTGTTACTCTGGTTGCGCCGCTGTCTATCGCGTTATCGACAAGTTCTTTAACAACAGATACGGGGCGCTCTATGACTTCGCCGGCCTTGATGGCATTGGCGGTCTTTGTATCAAGTACATTAATCCTGCCCAATGTCTTCCTCCTGGCACTTCTGCTTCAATTCATAGAGTATGTTCATGGCTTCGATAGGCGTTAATCTCGTCGGATCGAGATCTCTTAAAGTCTGACGGATCTTGTCCTCTTTTCTGTAGACGACATTGTCAGGATTGAAGAAGGATTCCTGTCCGGGCATGACGTCTTTAGAGAGCTCTTCATCGTTGCCCAATGTCTCTCGGTTACCCTTGACCTTAAACTTGCCGATCCTCTCGAGCTCAGAAAGGATAGCATTGGATCTCTTTAAGACATCGGACGGAAGGCCTGCGAGCCTTGCAACTTCGATACCGTAGCTGTCTGAAGTGCCACCGTCAGAGATCTTATGCAGGAACGTTACGCTGTCGCCTTCTTCCTTAACCTCTACGTGGTTGTTATAAACACCGCGGTTAAGGCGCTCAAGCTGGTTGAGCTCGTGGTAATGCGTGGCAAAGATCGTTCTCGCATAAAGGATATTCGGATCGATTATGTATTCGATGACAGCCCATGCGATAGAAAGACCGTCGTATGTGCTCGTGCCTCTTCCGACTTCGTCAAGGAGCAGGAGGCTCTTACGGGTAGCGTTCTTAAGAATGTAGGATACTTCCCTCATCTCGACCATGAATGTTGACTGGCCGGTTGAGATATCGTCAGAGGCACCGATCCTCGTAAAGATGTGATCTACAAGACCGATCTTCGCGCTTCCGGCAGGAACGAAAGATCCTATCTGTGCCATAAGAACGATAAGCGCCGTCTGTCTCATGAATGTCGATTTACCGGCCATGTTAGGACCAGTTAGGACCATGAGCCTCTTCTCATCGTCCATTGAGATATCGTTGGGAACGAATGTCTCATGGGAATACCTCATCATCTGCTCAACAACAGGATGTCTTCCGCCCTTGATGTCGATGATCTCGGAATCGTCGATCACAGGCTTTACATAGTTCTCGACTTCTGCAAGCTCTGCAAGCGAAGTGATAACGTCAGTCTGGGCGATAGCTCTTGCAGTATTAAAGAGCTTGTCAGATACGGCGCAGACCTTTTCTCTTACTTCAGTGAAAAGCTCATATTCCAGAGCGATACGGCGCGATGAAGCGCTTACGATCTTATCCTCAAGTTCCTTTATCTGAGGCGTGATGTAACGCTCGTTATTTACGAGTGTCTGCTTTCTTACATACTCTTCAGGAACCTTGTCTGACTGTGATCTCGGAATGTCTATAAAGTAACCGAAGACCTTGTTATAGCCGATCTTCAAAGTCTTTATACCGGTCCTCTCACGCTCATTGTTCTCGAGCTGGAGGATATATTCCTTAGCATTCATGGCGAGGTCATAGAGTTCATCGCACTCGGCATTATAGCCGCGCTTGATGATGTCACCGTCCTTAACGGTTACCGGCGCATCCTCATTTATGGACTTCTCCAGGAGATCAGCGATATCCGTCAGAGGATCCATGGACATCTTGATCTCTTTAAACATGCCCTTTGAGAACTCTTCGAGGCCTTCTCTTACGAACGGGACCTTACGCAGCGAATTTCTAAGAGACAGGAGATCTCTGGCATTACAAGTACCGAGCGAGACCTTGCCTGCCAGACGTTCGATATCGTAAAGGCCTGAAAGGCCCTCCATGATCTGCTGGCGTGCCATGTATTTATCCTTGGCTTCTTCAACTGCATCAAGCCTTCTATTGATGGCTTTTACGGAAATAAGTGGTTCTTCGACCCACTTTCTTAAGAGTCTTGCGCCCATGGAAGTCTTGGTACGGTCGATAGCCCAGAGGAGTGAACCCTTCTTCTGCTTTGTCCTGATAGTTGCAGTAAGCTCCAGACCCGTACGTGTAGCAATATCAAGTTCCATCGTATCAGAGATCTTGTAGCATCTTACAACATCAAGGTAAGTGACCTTATCTGTCTGAGTCTCCTCAGCATAGAGGATCAGCGCTGCGCAGGCGCAATACATCATCTCAGGATTTGTGAAGAGCTTGGCATCCTGAACTGCCGCGCCGCTGTTCTTGAAAACACTCTCGGAAAAGTCCCTGTCATTACGGCGTGTAAGCGCGATGTCCGTACCGCTCCTTATTGCCTGCATCTCAGGAGTTGATTCAAAATTCGAGTTATAAATGATCTCCGAAGGAGAATACTTGCCGATGAGATTTATCAGGTGCTCGCCGTTGTCGGTAAGCGTCAGCTGAGTCGCTTCGAAATCACCTGTCGAGATATCTGCGCAGGCAACGCCGAACTGCGAACCTACACAGTAGATACTCATGAGAAAGTTGTTCTTGCGGTCTTCAAGCCCGCCCGATTCAGTGATCGTACCGGGAGTCAATATCTTAATGATGCCGCGCTTAACAAGACCTGTTGCAACCGAAGGGTCTTCAAGCTGCTCGCAGATCGCGACCTTATAGCCGGCCTGAACGAGCTTATTTGCGTATGATGAATATGCATGGAAAGGAATACCGCACATGGGTGCTCTGTAGCCCGAACCACAGTCTCTTCTCGTAAGTGCAAGCTCCAGGATCTTTGCTGCCTTCACGGCATCATCGAAAAACATCTCATAGAAGTCGCCGAGTCTGTAAAGAAGGAACGAATCCTGGCACTTTGCCTTCATCTCGGCATAGTGCTGCATCATGGGAGACAACTCTTCAGGCTTCAAGTCTGTAAGGCTCATCGGGAACTGTCCGGCCGCTTTTACGTGATTCTCGTCAAAACCGTTATTGTCTGTCACGCTCATTCTCCCTTCAAGCTGACGAGAATGCCGTCAACAGAATAAGGTCTCGCGCGGTCAATACGGACTTCGCAGAGCCTGCCCTCAAGATAATCATCACCGACGTCGATTCCCAGTTCTTCAGGGATGGTAAAGTTTACAAGATGATTGGTAATGGTCCTTCCCGAGAAGGTCATGTCACCAGCCTTGCTGATGCCCTCGATAAGGACTTCCATGGTCTTTCCGACCAGGTTCTTGTTGGACTCTTCAGCATAGCGGTTCGTATAATCAGTAAGCCTTCCGAAGCGTTCTGTTACTACATCCTGCGGGATCTGGTTCTCATAGGATGCCGCCTTGGTACCGGGCCTTGCAGAATACTGGAAAGTAAAGCAGGCATCAAATTTGGCCTTGTCTACAGCCACAAGGGTCTCTTCGAAGTCGTCATCTGTCTCACCCGGGAAACCGACGATGATGTCAGTCGTAAGGGATCCTCCCTCGACCTTTGTTCTGAATGTATCCACGATCTCCTGGAATCTCTCGATCGTATAAGGCCTGTTCATTGCCTTGAGGACGGTATTTGAACCTGACTGCATGGCAAGGTGCAGGTGCTTTTCAACATTAGGCCTTGTTGCCATGATGTCGATAACTTCATCAGATAAGTCCTTCGGATGCGAAGACATGAATCTTACTCTGGAGAACTCCTTAAAATCCGAAGCGGCTCTCAAGATGTCAGCAAAGGTCTCACCGCCTTCGCCCTTATAAGAATTGACGTTCTGGCCAAGCAGCATGACTTCCTTGTAGCCCTGAGCTGCGAGACCGGCCAGTTCGTTTACTATCTCATTAAAGTCTCTGGATCTCTCCCTGCCTCTTGCATAAGGAACGATGCAGTACGTGCAGAAGTTGTTGCAGCCGTACATGATCGGCACGAGCGCTCTGAACTTCCTCTTTCTGTCGATCGGGAAAAAGTCATCTTCAGCAATATAGTCATCTGCCGAGATATTTACCAGCTGCTTGTCCTTGCGGATGGCATCCCTCATGAGCACCGGGAACCTGTGAAGCTGCTGGGGATCGAAAACGAGATCGACATAAGGATAAGACTTCTTTATCCTCTCAACGTTCTCAGGGACTTTCATCATACAGCCGCCTACGGCTATCACGACATCACGGTCATTTTTCTTAAGTGTCTTAAATACACCTAAATTGCCGAACAAATGCCTGTCGGCATTCTCTCTTATCGAACAGGTGTTGAAAACGATGACGTCAGCGTCATCCAGTTCGCCGCCGGAAGATGCCGTAAGTCCCATGGATGCAAGCATTCCTGAGAGCTTCTCGGAATCTGATTCGTTGAGCTGGCAGCCGTATGTCAGAACGTTATAGGTCAATTGTCTGCCTTTTCGAGCTCCGAGAGACGAGAAATACTCTCTAAGCTCCGTGATAGCAGCATCAAAATCAAGCTTGTCGCTTACTGTAGTCTTAATTATCGCCATTTATAGCCTCTTTCCATTTACCCGCTAATTATACAGTAAATCACCTTTTATTTTTATTAAAAATTGGATTAACCGCCATTTATTTGTTTTTTATGCAAAAAGTTATAATATGTATTGGTCAATTCAAAGATTAGGAGATCTAAATGAAGCTATTCTCAAAAAGAATAACAGCAAGTCTGGCAGCAGTTCTTATCACTTTAACGTCCCTTTGGGCATTTACGGGAACATCTGTTTCTGCAGAGGTTGTACCCGATGACCCTAACGACGGCATCATAACCGCCAACGAGCGCAAGACAGATCTCTTAAGCGAAACACTCGAAGATGCGCCTAATGTCAATGCCGCATCTTATATCCTTTATGACGCTACGAGCGGAACCATTCTCCTCGGCAAGGATTACGATGTCCAGAAAGAGCCTGCTTCAATGACAAAGGTCATGACTATCCTTCTGGCATTCGAGCGTCTGAATGAGGCAGATATCGTAACCATCACCCACGAGATGGCTGATGCGATCAAAACGATCCCCAAGACCTATGTTAAGTTAGGTCTTCAGGAAGGTGAAGAGATAAGCGTTAAGGACCTTATCTATGCCTGCATCCTTAAGTCCGCCAACGACGCAAGCCTTGTTCTCGGCATGTACATGGCCGGAACCGAGCAGGATTTCTGCGAACTCATGAACTCTAGAGCCGTTGATATCGGCTGCACAAATACTCATTTCTGTTCGGCATACGGTGTTTCATCGCCTGATAATGTTACGACTCCTCTCGATATGGCACTCATCCTCAATGAGGCCGTAACTACCACGAAGTACTCCGAGATCGCGAAAACGCTGAACTACACCATCAGCGCTACAAATAAATACAGCAGTGAGCGTGAGCTTACAAATTCAAGCAGATTCGTAAGCACCACCAAGTACGGCTATGAATACTATCTCGGCGGTAAGACGGGATTTACCGATTCTGCAGGATATACACTCTGCGCCGCTGCCAAGAAGAACAACAGAACACTCATCGGATGCGTCTTCAACGCCGCAGATTCCGACGTCAGATATGCAGACCTCATCAAGCTCTTCGAGTATGGCTACTCAAGCTTTACTACCGTCGAGATCACGGACAGCGAATTTACGCCTCTTGTTGATGAGACACACAAGCAGATCACTCAGCTCCTGGCCGATACTAACCTCTATCTGTCAGACCACAGGCTTATCCTTGATCCTTACATCACTACTACATCTTCAAGAGCCCAGCTCGGAAGTTCCAACAGAATAGACCTATCGAAAGCTGTAATAGACACTTCGATAGATCATCAGACACTGGAATTGCCTTTATGCAAGGTGTATGCGGACAAGACCTATCTGATAGGAACACTGGTCGTAGAGATCGATAAAAAAGCCGGAGTCGTTGAGGTCAACCCTGAGAAGCTTACAAACCTTACGAACGTAAAGAGCATCCTCATCACTTTCGCGGTGCTGTCAGGACTTATCCTGCTTCTTGTTATAGTACTGCTCATCTTCCGTGCCCGTGTAATCAAGCACAGAAGAGAAGAAGCAACGAAGCGCGCCAATATGCTCTGATCAGGATTCTTCCTTAATACAATCCTCGCAAATACCGTAAAAAACAGTACGCTTGGGATCGAGCACGAATCCGTGCTCTGTAGATACATGCTCAAAGAACTCATTGATCTCATCGCAAGACAGGTGAATCAGCTTATTGCACTTCTCACATTTCATATGATAGCAGTTGCCGTGCTTGCAATGCTCGGTTCCGATGTATTCGTAACATGCTGGAGACTTCTCATCAATGATGTACTTATTTACAAGACCATCAGTGGTTAAACGGTCCAGACGTCTGTAGATCGTTGCCTGACCGATATTTATACCCTGCGCTCTGAAATGATCGGATATTTCCTGGCTCGTAAAATGCGAACCTGCATTATCCTTAAGGAAATTCAATATTTCACATGACTGCTTGGTATTATAGGAACCACTTTTTGTTCTGCCCATCAGGAGCCTCCGTTATCAATTTGAAAGCAATTATCATTTTATAGCGATAATCTTCCTTGTCAATAATCGGACCTAAGCAGCCTTAAAGCTCAATATTCATCCTGCTTTTTGTTGCGCACCTTATACAGGATGACCTTAACGACGGTGAAGATAAGGACTATTGCTGATATTCCTGCAGCTATCAGGAATTCGATAAAAGTAGCTCCGAACCATGCGATCGCCGAAATAACGAAGCCGATAATGGCTACAACTACGATCGAAGCAAAAGATGTGCCGAAAACAAATCTGCCCTTAGCATTAACATATTTGTCAGTTCCATCGTTGGTTTCCTCGTCCAATTGGCGTCCCGCTACTGCATAATAGCGTTCCGGCCCACGGAACTTGAAATCTGCGCCTTCGGAATTTCTTTCTTTTGAATCTGCCATAAGATTATCCCCCTATCCTATGTATGTATCCTTAAATCAATTATATATTTGCCCGGAAAAAACTCAATCAGAACCGTTATTCCTGTATGAATAAAAGGAGCTGCCCTTCACGAGGACAGCTCCGATAACGTTACTTCGTGCAAAAGAGTTATTTCTTCCAATTAACTCCAATATCGTTCAGGGATGTGTCCATCCAGACCATACCGGAATCCATGCTGGCGAGGATCCTCTGGTAATCTTCCCAGAATCTGTCGATTATCTCCTCTTTGGTATAATAGGTGCAGTCTTTCTCCTTAGCATTAGCCATCATCTCTTTGATCTCTTCTTCACTCTTATCAGCATACAAATCCGATTTCTTTTCATCATCAGTGGTATATCTCAACTGCAGTTTACAATATTTGGCAAAAGACTCCTTCGATTCAAAGACCTTATCATATTCACCAGGTGCAGCAGTGAACTCAAGAATATACTTAAACCTGGTTTCAAACACTCCTTCTCCGAGAGGAAAAGTTCCCATTTCATAACAGAATAAAATATCAATGAACGGGGTGCCGTTCGAGTTAAGAACAACAATGTAGCAACTTTCTTCAAACGTATCTTCAAGATACTGATAATAGAGCTCAGCCCAATTCTTATTGTAAGCAGAATATTGGACATAATCGCTAGGAGAAAACATTGTAGCTGAAGCCTGTCCATAAACTGAATGCCACTCTCCTTTTGCGGTATCTTTATCCAACTTCTCAAGCGTTTCGTAATAGTATTCAGACCAGAGCATTCCGCACTCTTTGCAGACACCTTTCTCGAACTTATGATCATTCTTGATCGTAAGTTCGGTGCTGGTAGACTGTGTAGGATCAACATTTCTATATTTGTTACCGAAATCCAGACCAAGGTCCTCAATTCCAAATCCGAGTTCAGGAAAAGCCTTGCTAGCCAAAGTGATCAATCTGGAATAATAGACAGGCAGATCAGACTTGATTTTGTCCTCATTGACAGCCCAAGCAGCCTCGTCGTATATCTCAACCGTTGAAGAATTCTTTTCCAGGATATCGCCGATAAACGATTCGAACTGATCAACGCCAATGTAATCGTGATTTGTTCCGTAATAACGGGTGTTGTCATCGAATTGCAGATCGAAAGTGAATCTGACCTCCATCGTATTGGTATCTACGTTGAACTGAAGAGTAGATCTGTCTAAATTACTATAGTAGAAATAGACGCTGTTTTCGTGAACAGAATAGCTGCCGTTGCCTCTTATTCCGTCAGCAAAAACAGGGACACCCCATTTTCCTTCAGGCTGCTTTGTATTATAGAGATCAATTACCTGCTGAAGCTTGGTCGGACCTGGATCTGTCTCATCAGCTTCTGTCCCGGAAGAAGCCTCAGTCTCTTCTGTCTGAGTTTCTCCTTCATCGTTATCTTCTGTTTTCTTTATCAAGCTGGAACAGCCGCAAAGAACATAAGACGACATCATAGCTCCGCATAAGAGCAGCGCAATAACTTTTTTCATTTTTCTCTACCCCTTTTTTGATTTTTATTATCACTGGTTATTTCCAGTTGATTCCTGTTTCAGCCAGAGATGTGTTCATCTGCGTCAAACCATAATCGATACTTGCAAACATCCTTGCATAATCATTCCAGAACAAGTCAATCAGTTCATCTTTGCTAAAGTATCTGCTTCCATCAGCGTCATCGAACATCTGCTTGATCTCAGCGTCACTCATGGTAGACCAGACATCCGTACCTACATTGTCTTCACCTAATACGAACAGATAAGGTTTGCAGTACTCGGCAAATGATTCTTTCGACTTAAAGACCTTATCGTAATCGCCAGGATCGACATTAATAATGAGAGAATACTGATACTTATAAGCAAATACGCCTTCTCCGATACTAACCTGTCCCTGTGACAGATCAAATTCAATAAATGCAATTGACTTTCCATCTCCGCTATCCTGGATGGAAACAGTGCAGGATTCCTTATTAAAGTTGTCATCAAGATGCTGATAGTAGATCGTAGCTGCGTTCTTTTCCGTTGCTATGAATTGAACATAATCGCTCTCGTCTATCCTGGCGGCAGATTCTGCGCCGTATACGGAATACCATCCGCCCTCTTCATGATACTTATCGAGCTTTTGGAGGCATTCAAAATAATACTCAGACCAAAGCATTCCGCAGTCTTTGCAGACACCGTTTTCAAACTTGTGCTCATTGTTGATCACATTTTTGGCAATTGGATTATCGACCGGTAATTCGAAAACTGATTCTCCGGTTGTCTCAGATGAATCCTGTGTATTTTCTGTAGGTCTGGAATCAAAACCGCATACTGCAGCAAGAACCAGAATAGCAGCCGTAATGGCAACAGTTGTTACTTTGGTACCCTTTCTGAAATTAACTATATTCATAACTCTGTTTGTAACCTCCGCTTTACCGAAAGCATTCTTACTGAATCCCAACGGGGTTACCAGATAGTTCTTATTGCTGCTGATCTTTGCATAAGATACGAGTGAGATCGCATACGCTTTTCTCATGCCTGCATCAAGAGTAGAAATCGTCGTCTCATCACAGCTCATCTCAATATCCTGCTCGAAAAGAGCAAAAGCGAGCCATACGAGCGGATTAAACCAGTGAACGGAAAGAACAGCTATGCCAAGGAATTTCTTGATCCAGTCACCATGCTTGATATGTGTTCTCTCATGAATCAAAACGTATTCTCGTTCAGCTTCGTCGAGCGAGTCAGGTAAATACATTTTCGGAACAAAGAAACCAAATACGAACGGCGACTTGATCTTGTCAGATTCATAGATGTTCTTATCTATTCTTTTTGCAGTCTTAAGTTTCCTCTTAAGACCAATATAGCGGATGGAACAGTAAGAGATAACTCCGGCAGTTCCAATAATCCAAATCACAGCAATAATTGTTTTGATATCCGGTAATGACCTTGCATCTGCATGATTATTTGAAGGAGCAACAGAAATCTCTCCTCCTTTAGTTTCCATATCAACGATCTCAGCAGCATTGAATGTTGCTTCAGGAACAACATAATTGTCAGGTAATACTGCTTCGGAAACCTGTTCAGCTACAGGCACGGTCTGTGCAGGAACAGGAAGATAATTAAAGATGCTGAATGCAGATTCAATGCCGAAAGGCACTACCAGTCTTAAGGCAACTACAACCCATAAGATCATGATGAAATTCTTGGATCTTTTACGCAGGAGGAATCTGGCAAGTATAGTAATAAGGATTACCACACTTCCCATGAAAGACATCTCAAGCACTTTAAAGAATAAAGCACCCACCTTTAGTCTCCTTCCATATTCTCCCTGATGATCCTGATCAAATCATCAGCTTCCTTATCCGTAAGTGTCTTCTTGCTGCCAAAGAAAGCAGAAACAAATTTCGGAAGAGAGCCAGAAAAGCTGTCTTCAACGATATGATTGCTCTCAGAGATCAACACCTTTTCCTTCGGGATGAGAGCACTTACGATCGTATCTTCGTTCTTGACAAAGCCCTTGGCAATCAGCTTGCGAAGAATCGTGTATGTGGTGGATTTGTTCCAATAGATCTTATCATTGGCAAGTTTAACCAGCTTACCTGACTCAAGCGGTTCTTCCTCCCAGATAATCTCCATCAGACGCTTTTCTGAATCACACAAGATCAATTCTTCCATAATGCCCTGCCTTAAAAATACTCGGTTTACATTTATAAACCAAGTTCAGTTTACACTTATAAACCAGTTGCGTCAAGAATATTTGTATAATTGACCGGCAGTGCTTCTGACAGGTGCCATAACATGAAAACAGGAGCGCCAGATAATGGCAACTCCTGAATTCAATCGGAAAATCACAACAGACAATTAACTATTTTTCTTTCTTCTTACCGGTAACCAAATCTCGTTATGAAGTCCCTTGCCTTCCTCGTTCGGCACTCCGTAACGTTCTACATTGTATTCATCGATAAGATCGTACTCATCAACGTCGAAAAGCCATTCTCTGAATATATAGCGTCGCATCTCCTGACTGGCTTCGACTGAGTTGTCCCTGCACTTAAACTTCGCCCAGAGAGTCTCAGGTATTTCTATTACAGTCATTCCTTCAGGTATCTTTCCACCGTCGTAATCTACACCTGTCATGAATAAGAAACGCTCATCAAAAGAAATTCCTTCATATTCAGATATCCAGGGTCTTCCTTCAGCATTTAAGATCGTATCGCACTCACCGACACTGACACCATAGAAAACGTTGGCGCCTAAATCCGAATAATGCTTGTTAATAAAGTCATAGACGAATCCTGGGATCTTCTCAAAGCATGTGTCGACATTAAATACATCCGCTTCGCCTAAGATGTAGAACTTCGGCATCTTTTCGATTATCACGTCGACAGTGTCCGCCCCCTTGACCGAGAAAGTCAGTTTAAGAGGAAGAAAAGCCTTGGCAGCCTTTTTCTTCTTTTTGATCTCGTTAGGCGTTGCATCGTGAAAACGGCTGAATGCCTTGGAAAAACTTTCAGGAGTCTCATAGCCGTACTTTTCCGCTACATCAATGATTTTCTCATCTTTTTCGATCAGATCCATTGCGGCCAGATAAAGACGCCTGCTCCTGATGTACTCACCAATTGAGTAACCGGTGATCATCTGAAAACTGTTCTGCAAATAACTTAAAGAAACATTAACTGACATAGCAACCTCCTTCGGGCCTTCTACCGTCATGATGTTGTCCTCCATATAACGGAGTGTCTCATTGATAACATCAGCCCATTTCATTTTTTGTTCTCCTTTGGTGTTCAACTTAAAGGTACTATGTCCCGTTCAATAAATCCTGTCTTAGAATTCGGAGTTTTGTCCGTTGTAAACTGATGATTATTTAGCCCGCTTACTCCTGAGTGAGCCTGATCTGCAGAACCTGTACCGAACCGATGTCGGTGACCTTATAATTAAGGCCTTTGCCCTGTTTCCAGATAAAGTGAGGAATGTTGATCGTCTCAACCTTGCTTCGTCCTATCTTCGCACGGTCTAGCAGGCTGATCAGTTCAGAATAGCTTCTCTGAATATCCGAAATGGCCTCATATCTGAGCTGTGCATTCTCTACGCTTACTCTCAGGAGATATGGATCATTGTTATTGTTTTCTATCGAGAATATCCTCATGAAATCCTTGTAGGCGTAAAAATAATAAGTAGTGGCTTCCACGCTCATGCCAAGGTCAGAAATACCCAGGTACAGGAACGTATCGTTCCCACCCGCAGTATCGACGATCTCGATAAGGCCGCCCAGCGAAGGAGCAGCGAGCCTCAGTTTATCTATCTGCTTTTTCGCCCAATCATCAGGCCATATAAAACTTGCATCCTTATCGCCCGTAAAGGCCGTCTCATGAATATTCGCCCGTGAGGACGGGAGCCTTACGGAATCAAGCGTATAACATCTGACGAACGCGTATGAGCCGATCTCTTCAATTGAATAAGGAAGCTCCAAAGTTTTCAGGCTGCCGCATTCCGCAAAAGCATAACTGCCGATTTTCTTAAGAGACTCCGGAAGATCAATATCCTTGAGACTATCACAGCCAGCGAAAGCGTTGTCTTCTATCTCCCTGACAGAATCAGGAAGATGGACCTCAACCACTTCCCTGCAGTCTTCAAAGGCCTTGCAGCCGATGACCTTAACGTTGTCAGGAACAACAACCACAGGTGACATTCCGTTGTATTTCGTCAGGATATCACCGTCTGTCTCAAATTCATTGAGCACGAGTGATTTCTCGTCAACGGCGGTAACGAGCTTGATATAGTTCAGAACGATCGCTTCATTAACAACGAAAGGCTTGCCGCAATGCTTACAGATCGCAGCACTCTCATCCGAGTCTATTCTCAACTCAGTTCCGCACGAAGGACACTCTAACGGAATAACCGGCATATAACCTCACATTGACTTCTTTATAAATTCAGAAGCTGTCAGCAGAACTAGTCTTTCCACACTTTTACAATGCCCATTTTCGATTGCGGGCATCTCTTCATGAATTCAGCCAGAATGTAATCAAACTGGGCATCAGTTACCTGAAGGAAATATCTGTCTATGCCATGTCTGAAATAGATCCAGCCGGTCTGTTCATGACGTTCAACAATAGTTACCCTCTTATAATAGTAGCGGATGTTTACTTGAGCTTCCTGTCCGGCCTTTGTACTAAGGTCTATGCCATCGTATTTTGCTATGCAATCATCCTCAAAGACATATTTAACAACAAAATTTCCCGACGGGTCTTTCTCATAATCCCTGTAAAACCAAGTCAGTTTTCCTTCTGCGTTAAAACAGACCTCTTGGGGAAGATTACCCTGCTGAGGAATGGAAAAGACAGGCAGTACCGTTTTAGGGGCAGCGTTCTGCTCAGGCTTAGCTACACTTACCGGCTGAGGCTCAGGCTGGGGTTTAGGGCTGCTCGCCTGTTGAGGCTCAGGCTGTGGCTGAGGCTTCGGCCTGCTTGCCGGCTGGGGCTGGGGTTTCGGCTGAGGCTTCGGAGCTACAGCAGGCTTAGGCTGAGGCTTTTGCGCAGCAGGCTGAGGCTTGGGAGCATACTTAGAAACGACTCCCGTCTGAGGCTTGGAAAAAGCACTCGGATAAGAGCTTTGAGCAGGCTTCTGCTCAATATTTGAAGCCCTATTCTGCTTAACTTCAGGCTGAGGCTTCAAAGGCACAAAAATAGCTCTCAGCTGCTTTCCGCAGTTTCCGCAAAACAAATCATCTTTCGAAACAGTCTTTCCACAATCCGGGCAAAACATACCGTACCTCCCAATAATCTATCCTTATTACCGTTATTCAATACTTCATTGTACAAAAACGGAGTATTGAATTTATTATATACAAAACTCTAATGAAGTGTTGCAAGAAGTAATGCGGTATAAACGATATTTTTCTCAGAACGATATATAAGATAAACGGTATCAGGACCAGCCATGTGCCTGCCGGTATCCTGTTCGAAATCAGTAGGAAAATGTGCCGTCCGGATTTACCGTAAAGTATGCATAAAGGCACGCATCTTCATCGCCAACTGCAAGCCTGTATTCGCCGGGGCTGAGCTTACCATAGCATGAGAGATCGTATTCCTGCGTTATAGTCGCACCGGGAAACAGGTAGATGCCGCCGTTATCATTCCAGGCAAGGTAATCTTCATAGCGAGCATAATACCACTTACCATCCTTCAGGACTTCAAGCTTATAGAAGTAGGAGAAGCCGTATTCAGCATCGCTCTCGTTAGTAAAATCGACAGTGCCTTTACCGGTCATCTTTACCTTCATATAGTCAGGACCTTCTTCATCGTCTACAGGGATAAGCGTCTCTTCATCTGTAGCCACAAAAACGATGCGGATGCCCTTTTCGCCGTCGATCGTAAGTGTAAGCTTATCTTCATCTACCTTAGCGATCATATCACGCTCAGAATCAACATAATCGATCGTATATGTACGGTCATATGCTGACCTGACGATCATGTCAGCATCGTGATTCTTGCCGTTCTGACGGTAAGTGACTTTATAGTAGCGCGAATCCGTACTGTCAGCGTAGATGATGATCATCGGGATATCTTTCTCGCTGAAGTCTTCAGCCTCAGAGGTTTTACCGCCTGATGTCAGTGAATAGAATTTCCAATTGGATGTGATAGGACTGTGCTTATCCTCTGCGCGTGCTACATTTGACGGCGCTATGTAACTTATGAGCATCACTGTCGAAAAAACGACGCCTATAAGTATAAAGTTGATAACAGCCCATCTGCTTTTGCGGTTGATCACTATAGCAACGACCGACGTAGTAAGGAATACGGTCATAAAATAAGCAAACAGCGATAATGTGAATACAACACTGTTAGAGACAGTCTGATTACCGCCTCCATATATGCCCATCAAATAAAAATCTACAACCCAGTACACACAAAAAGAAAGCAAACCCATGTTCGATACTGCGCAAAGCACCATCGAAGCTATACGTTTGCCCTTGGATATTTCTTTTTTCTCGTCTCCGGGTTCAACAATGTATTGCTGATAATACTGATTATACGGATTGTCAGGTGCATTATTAATAATTCGATATCTGTTTTCGTTCTGTTCCATTCTGTCTGTCCTCTTATTCGCTCAGATGCTATTATCATTATACATATTACTTTTACTCATATGTCATAAAGCATGCAATTTTGTTAAAATATCTTTGAGTTTGCGAAAGAGGATAGAGAAATGTCTGAAGACAAAAGCGTCATTAGCAGCATTAATGTTACAAGCACGGATATTAAATGTCCCGGATGCGGTACTTCCATCGGCATAAGTTTCGATCCCGCCACCGGAACCATAACTTGTCCATTCTGTGGTTTATCAACACAGCTTCCGACACCTCAGGAAGGTGCCGTAGCCGCAGAGCTCGATTTCAACACGGCTTTACAGCGTGCAAGTGTCGACTGGGGCAAATATAAGAAGCTGATCATCTGCGCTAACTGCGGCGGTCAGTCGGTTTACGACGCCGAACAGGTTACGGGCGCGTGCCCTTTCTGCGGTTCAACAAGCGTTGCGCCTGCAGCTGAGACAGACCAGATCATGGTTCCCAATGCCGTCATCCCCTTCTCCATCACCAAAGAACAGACTCAGGATCTGTTTCTCAATTTCGTGAAGAGAAAGAAACTCGTCAACAAGAAAGTATTTGACTGCAAACTCGAAAAAGTTGTCGGCATCTATCTTCCTTTCTGGACTTTTGACGCTGTCACCGCTTCAACTTACTATGGAGAACATATTGAAAACTCCCGTGGCAAGCCTGTCACCGGTAAATGGTATCAGAACTTTGATGATATCCTGATCTTCGCAACTAACAGGCTCAAGCATCCGTATATTGCTAAAGTCCTTGATTACGACTACAAGAAAGCCGTCCCTTATTCACCCGAATACCTCGCCGGCATTCCGACCGAACGTTATACGATCGGACTTGATGAAGGCTGGGATCGCTCGAAAACGCTGATCGCCAAGAAATTGAAAAAAGACATTCATCGTTATTTCGACAGGCTGTTGGTCGAAAAGATCTACTCTAACTACTATAACGTCAGATTCAGATGTCTTATGGCCCCCATGTATCTTGCCTCATTCACGGTGGGCAAAAAGACTTATCCGGTAGCCATCAACGGACAGACCGGCAAAACTTACTGCGATGTGCCTACATATATCAAGCTGCTTATAATTCTCGGTATAGTTGCCCTTTTCGCAGCCGCCGCATTAGACGTCCTTATCATGGTCTTGGTACACTTGAATATGGGCTGACCATATTGACTGGGGTGGCATGCAATGAGCAACTGGTATACTGCAGACACTCATTTCGGTTCGGACTCAAAAGAGATCCTTGTTCGTGATAACCGGCCTTTCAGGGATATTAATGAGTATACAGAAGCACAGGTAAGGATCTGGAATGAACAGGCATCTTCGGATGACACCATATATGTGCTCGGAGATTTCTGTAACTGCGGTCCTAAGTCCGAAAAGGATTTCAGGAGCGGTCTTGCCGTATCAAAGCAGATTAATGCACATATCATCCTCATTATCGGAAACAATGAACAGCGTGCTATTGACGATTTCTTTAACGGTTCTTTTGATAAGTTCCGTGAATACTGCCTGAATGATCCTTCATGCAGATTCGATGACGTAAAGCTGAATGACTATGTCTGCATAAATGGTGAGAAGTTCTTCCTGACACATAAGCCCACTGACCATGCTAAAGATTGTCAGACTTTATTCGGCCATACGCACAGATACGGCGGGCTTTGGAAGCCTTTCGGATTTAATGTCGGCGTTGATTTGAATCACTTCAGACTGTTCAGCGATGCCGATATAATGTTTATGCTCGGCCAAAAGAACAAATACTGGGACGAGGATATGGCTATTAACAGCTAAGCTTCTTTTCTTTGCTGTTTGTGATGATAGCCAAAACCAGGAATACCACTGCCATTATGAAAGCTACAGCATAAATAACATAGAAGAACTCTGCATTGCTCACAGCATTATTAAAGGCTATAACGGGTGCTAACACGATTGCAGCATCAACAGTTGTCATGATCGCAGCAGCCATCCTCAATGATCTGCATTTAGAAGCAGGTCTTTTGGCAGTTATCTTGGAGCTGATGCCGTTAAGCACGATTGATACGATAGCTATATCCATAAGTATGAAACCAGCTAAACATACCAGAAGTCCGGTCGCAAAGAGATCTCCGGTGTCTGCTCCGAATAATGCCATCACGATCGGTCCAAAAACAACCATCATTCCTCCCATAATAAACACAGGAGCGGTCTCAAGTATGAGCAGGATACAACTGATAAGTCCTACAACAAAACAAGTACGTCTCGGACCGGCTTTTGCATTAGTAACAGCCGGAGCTGCTTGGGGCACAGCCTGAACAGGCTGCTGATAAACTGCGGGAGCAGGCTGAGATACAGGCTGCTGATAAACAGCAGGTGCTGGCTGAGATGCCGGCTGCTGATAAGCAACAGGTGCTGGCTGAGGTGCCGGCTGAGCCACTGGCTGTTGAACTACAGGTGCTGCCTGAACATTCACAGCTGTTCCGCACGCTTTACAAAACTTCTCATTATCTCCAACTTGTGCACCGCAATTTGAACAATACATATTAATACCTCACTCTCTCTTTATACGCCATGGTATTTGGAACTGGTTGCAAGTAAAATGATACCCTCTATCAAGCCCCAGAGCCAAGAAACATAACTCGGTAACATCCACATAAACTCGCTGGTCGGCTCTAAGCCAATTCCGAGATCGCTTACGCCGCCGCTTGTAAGGATATCAATAAAAAGCAATAACACCGGTAATAAAGGCAAAAAGAACAAAAGGATATGGAGAATACCTCGTACAGGTTGCTTCATGATGAAGTTGTGTACTCCAAAAGAACCTACGATAATTCCCAGAATACCGGCTGTTCTTACCCTTTTCTTGCTAAGCCTGCTGTATTTATCCTTCTTGGCCGGAGCAGCGGGAACTGCGGCGGGAGCAGCAGTCGCTTGTGTTACAGGCTGCTGATATAAAGGCTGTGCAGGCTGGACTTGCTGAACTGCCGGTTGAGGTGCAGGCTGAACCTGCTGGACTGCCGGTTGAGGTGCGGGCTGGACCGCAGGAGTTACAGGTGCTCCGCAATTTGCGCAAAACGACTGACCGTCTTTGATCAATGAACCACACGAACTACAATACATTCTATTTTCCTCTTCACAATATCATGCAGATCGCACCCGACACCAGGTATACAACCGTGCACCATCAATATAGCATTATAGGTTAACATACGTCAACAATTCTCAAATCCAAAGAATCTAACCTGTTTCAAACGCTTCGCTTATCAAGCAGATCTTCGGAAACCCTATCTCAAGAAAGATAGTTTCAGCTGCTCTTGCTTCGACAAAGGTACTCTAATTACCGTGTTGTGACTCCACATTTTTCCAGCCGGTAACCGTCTTGATTATCATCCCTCTGACCAAGTTGAAAAGAACTCTTCTTCGACTTCTCCCCATTTGCCTGTCGAAGCGTCATACTGCTGCTTTATGACCAGAAAACCATCGGTAACGGTCCCCCAATCTTCATAACTCAGGATTATGTTTCCGTCGTTGATGTCAATGAATTTTCCGTAGATCTGCATCCCGCCGATAACGAATTCCTTTTCCTCGCAAATGGCTTTCTCGTTATCACTGTAATAGAACGCACTGGCAACGTATTTGCCGCTCTTCACAAGAAGACTGTTTGATATATGGGGATCGTAATAAGGTTTCCCGCGCAATTTCATATATTTACCATACAGTTCATCGCCGGGCTCCATCTTATCGAACTCATTGTGTTTTGACTTATCACAGATCCTCTTATCGAAGACCATCGTTATTCCGTCTTCGAAAACAACGATCTTCTCAAGGCCATACATGTTGTCCGAAGGGCACGTATAGACCTTTTCCGCCTTGTCCTCATTCTTTACCCTGTATGCGCAGGAAGCAAAAGCGAACAGTGTAACAACGGCCATCAATAACGCTGTAATCTTTCTCATAACATCAATCAGTATAGCGGAAATAATTCGAGTGCTTCTGTTCATGCTTTCACCCCTTGTTCATATACTTAGTTATTCATTTAACTGATGATTTAATGTACTAACATTTTCTATCTTATAACCTAACTCTCTTTACAGCAAATGTTATATCTTTTGTTTTTCATTTCGAATATCAGACTTCTTTCGGTTTTACCCCATCGTTTTGCCCATTCCCATTCCTTAATAGTAGAGAAACATTTATATACGCAGTCTTTTGTCAGATTTAAGACTATCTGTATTTCATATCTGACTATTTTTGATAAGGTGTTCTGATTTTGCTCATTTTCCCTACGTATATATAGAAGGCCTTTTATTTCAAACAGCTGTTATCAGATTCATTTCAGCTACCAATTAACTCTTTCAAATTACATGTCGTCTTTTTGAAAGAATCCCATATAAACAAGGAACCGATCTTTGGACAGAAAGCCTCTGCTCTTCTCAAAAAATCTCAAAACTATCTCAAAGCATCAAAAAACCCCTATATTTCAAGGGGTTTAAAGATTTATGGTGGGAAGAGGTGGATTCGAACCACCGAAGTCAGTGACGACAGATTTACAGTCTGTTCCCTTTGGCCGCTCGGGAATCTTCCCATATATATTCAGATGTTGTGTAATGGTGGGCCTTCGGGGACTCGAACCCAGGACCAACCGGTTATGAGCCGGGAGCTCTGACCAACTGAGCTAAAGGCCCACATCCACACTACACGTGCTTTTCTCAAAGCGCTTGATTAGTATAGTAATTAAGTTTAATTAAGTCAAGAGAAAATTTCCGGCAAGGGGACTATTTTTACCCCTGCCGGAAAAATCTCACTTTTGGTTAATTATTTAGCCTTAATGTATCCCTTAGCTACAAGGAGCTCAGCCGTAAGGACACCGCCGCCTGCAGCGCCTCTTAATGTATTGTGTGAGAGGCAGCAGAACTTGTAATCGAAGATATTGTCTTCTCTGAGTCTTGCTACGGATACACCCATGCCGTTCTCGAAATTAGCGTCGAGCTTAGGCTGAGGACGGTTATCTTCGTCGATGTACTGCAGGAAGTGCTTAGGAGCTGAAGGAAGACCGAGCTTTACTGCTTCGCTCTCATAAGAATTCCATACAGAGATGAGCTCTTCCTTGGAAGGCTTGTTCTCGAAGGATACGGAAACTGCAGCCGTATGACCTTCCTGAACTGCTACACGGTAGCACTGAGCAGAGATGACGGGATTCTTTGCGAGCTCGATGTGATCTCCTGCGAACTGACCCCAGACCTTCAAAGGTTCCTTCTCTGACTTCTCCTCTTCACCGCCGATGTAAGGAATAACATTTCCTACCATCTCAGGCCAATCCTTGAATGTCTTGCCGGCACCGGAGATAGCCTGGTATGTGCATACGGAGATCTGCTTGATACCGTTCTTAAGGAAAGGTGTAAGAGCAGGTACGTAGCTCTGGATGGAGCAGTTAGGCTTAACAGCGATAAAGCCTCTCTGTGTGCCGAGTCTTTTCTTCTGAGCCTCGATGAGCTGAGCGTGATCTGCGTTTACCTCAGGGATGATCATAGGAACATCTTCTGTCCATCTGTTAGCTGAGTTGTTGGAAACAACAGGGCACTCGAGCTTAGCGATCTTCTCTTCGAGAGCACGGATCTCATCCTTCTTCATATCTACAGCGCAGAAAGTGAAGTCGATCTGTTTGCAATATTCTTCGATATTGTCTGTACCGTAAACTACCATCTTCTTTACGAATTCCGGGCAAGGTATATCAAGCTTCCATCTTCCCTCTACTGCCTCTTCGTAAGTCTTACCGGCAGATCTCGGAGATGCGCATAAAGCAACGATCTCGAACCAGGGGTGGTCTGCGAGAAGTGTGATAAATCTTTGTCCGACATAACCTGTAGCTCCGATAATGCCGACTTTCAGTTTCTGTTCCATTTCTAAATACTCCATTGTCTCTTCACGGGCTTTCACCGTGGTATTTTTAGCTCGTTTGTCCGCGTACCGCGTACATTTGTCTTTCGAGCAAACACATATTAGCACAACACCTTTTATATAACAAGTGCGAAAAATGAAATACCGAATAATTGGTAATAGTCAACAAATGCAGGTCTTTTAAGCCAATTTGCTATGTTAGATTTGTACCATTTAACAAAGCTTTGGCAAAAGTCAGAACCCTGCCCTTCTGATCTCCTTTACGAGATTTACGGCATATGTCTCAGTTCCCAGGCAGTTGGGGTGAAGATTATCACGATAGTACTCTTCCAGATGCGGAACGAGGTTAAGGCCATCGATAACCTTTATGTTGGGATATCTGCCGGCAATAGCCTTTACCTTATCGCAGAAGGCGTAAAAGACAGGCAAAGCTTCAATATTATCGCCTCTCCAGATCGGCGAGATGCAAAGGATTGGCTTTTCGACGCCATATATGCCTGTAAGGGTCTCATAGTATTCCTCGACAGCTTCGGGTCCGTCTCCGTACTGGTTTGTGCCCAAAGCCACAACGATCTTGTCGGGATCGTAACCGGGCATCTTCATGAGTGACTTCTTATCGTAGATATATCCGCCAATTCCCTGATTTATGATGTCCCAGTTAAGCTCGCGGTTAGCTATGCTGACATAAGTCTCTGAAGAACGAAGAGGGCCATAACCCTGGGTTATCGAATCGCCGAGCCAGAGGACTTTGGTATTTTTTACGGGTATCTCATAGTCAGAATCTATGGAAAGATCCTTTATAAGAAGCGTCGCATCAGCAGCAAGATAAATGACGACATCATGTGTTCCTTCAGGTAGAGAGAACGTAAGTCTTCCCTCTTCATTCATGTCCTTAACGTAATGGATCTGATGTGCAAGGCCGTCAACATAAAGCTCAACGGAATCCTCCGAACCCTTCCATAAGAACTTATAATCAAAAGAGATCTCCGAAGCATCCGTCTTAAGTTCCAAGGTCTTAGCGGTTGATGCATCGCACCTCTCATACCACATCTCAAAGGCACCCTTGAAATATTCCATCTGTGCTTTTGTGTATTGGTTAGCCTTAAGGTATCCGTCAGGTGTCTGCTCGAATTCATAAGCGCCGAAATATATCTTCTTCAGTTCGTCATTAGTCAATAGCATATCCGTACACCCAATGTTCATTTATACCTCTATACACTGTAGCATTCTTATTCCGTAATAAACATGTAAACCTTCAGAAACCGATTGATTGCCGATATTTGTAATATAATTATACTGAATACCAGAAAAGGAGGTCTTAAAGCTTATGACGCCGACATTCCCGCTTCTCGAGAATTACCTGAGCTATATGGAAGCTGCTCTCGGACGCTCGGAAAACACAGTCAAGGAATACCGCTATGACCTCATCCTTTTCGCAAGGTTCTTAAAGCTCGACAGAGGTCTCGTGCCTCAGGATACGCCTTTAGAAGAGATCGACATCTCCGATATCGATGCAAAGATCTTAAACAAGGTAACAACTGACGATCTTCTCGCCTTCGTTATCTGGCTTTCCCGTTCGCGAAAACAGTCCAACTCCGCAAGAGCAAGACACATCGCCTCCCTGAAGAGTTTTTTCAAATATCTTCATTCGAAGAAAAGACTTATAGATAACAATCCCGCATACGACATCGAGACACCGAAGATCGGCAAGCGCATGCCAAAATATCTTACGCTCGAGCAAAGCCAGGAACTCCTTAAAGCCGCTTACGATTCCCCCAAGGAATCCAACGAGCGTGACTACTGCATGCTTACACTCTTCCTTAACTGCGGAATGCGTTTATCTGAGCTCAGAGGCATCAATATAAACGACATTCACGGCACTACATTAACCGTTATCGGTAAAGGTAATAAAGAACGTACGATCTATCTTAATGACGCCTGCCTAGAAGCTCTTGATGACTGGATGACCAAGAGAGCGTCGCTGAAGATAAAGCCTTCTGCGGAAAAGGCCCTGTTCGTGTCCAAGCGCGGAACAAGGATATCCGATGACATGATCCAGATAACGATAAAGCGCCTTCTTGAAGAAGCCGGGATCGATACGAGAGTCTATTCAGTGCATAAGCTCAGACACACGGCCGCTACTCTTATGTATAAGTACGGCAAAGTCGATATAAGAAATCTTCAGCTGATCTTGGGACACCAGAGCGTCTCCACTACCCAGATCTATACCCATGTAGATGATGAAGCTCTCCATCGCGCGATAGAGAGCAACCCTTTAGCCAATTTTGATCCTGAGAAGAAATAGCTGGCAGATATCACTTTTCAGGCTGTGATTTATCTTCCTGATACTTCTTATAGGCTTCGTCTATCTTGGGCTTAAACGCATCGTAATCTTCCCAGCGGAATGGGAAACCATAAAGTTCCGTACCAAGATTATCCTTTGCAAAGGCCCTGACATCATCAAGGAAAGAACCTGCGCGATATTCCTTTACAAAGCCGCGTGCCTTTCTCGCGACCTCATCTTCCATGAAGAATCCGCCGAAATCGTTAAGGAAATCCGTCGGCAGCGCTTCCCTTTTCCGAATCTTCGCGATTTCTGCTTTAGCTTCCTCTGCCTGATCTTCATCGTAATCTTTGTAAGGACGGTAAAAACCGTTATCGATTACCCACATCAAAAGATATGCAAAGTCGCCATAGGTATACTGCCAGATGATATTCTCGTCTTCACCGGTAAGCTTTCCGGCTTTCTTCCCATGCTGCTCACAATAAAGCCTGCGAGCTGTCTCAAAGCTGTCACCGTCATTTCTGTAGAGCGAATCTGCGAAAACAGCTTCTTCAGGAGCTTGGGAGATGCATTCCTTCTCCTTTTTCTTCCAGAACAGGATCTTCTGTATCATCTTTACAAATAAGAACTCGCAAAGGCCGCCCAAAACAACAAGGATCACCCCGCCTATAACAGAACCTGTCATAAAGCCGGCAAGCGACAGGAAGAAAAACATAAGCGCCAGAAACTGAGTCAGAACAGAAGCAATTATATAGCCTGAAATACTGGGAATATCATCAACTTTATTATCCATATGCCACCCCATAAAAACGGCCTGCTCCATTGAAGAAGCAGGCTCATCACCATATTACCCTATGAAATTAGTCCACAGATGTTCTTCCTGCTTGGGAAGGCCGAGCTTTTCCTTGCCAAGAGCAATGCTTTCCATAAGGAATACCATGTTGCGGGCAAGAGCTCTCATCGTCTGCTTTCCTTCTTCATCCTGGTCAGCTTCTCCCGGTGCGCCGCCGTGGATATTATTCCAGTACTGACTTGTAGCGACTGCCATATTGGATATCGTAAAGAACTTATTCAATTCGTCGAAAGTGGCCGTACAGCCGGACCTTCTTGCACATACCACGCTCGCACCGACCTTCATTCGCTTTTCAAAATGAGAGCTGTAAAAGACTCTCTGCAAAGCAGAAACCAGAGTTCCGTTGGCACAGCCGTAGTAAACGGGAGAGCCGACAACGATGCCGTCAGCCTTTTCGAACTTGTCGGATATCTCATTTACGACGTCATCGAAAACACACTTGCCTGTGTTACCGCATGTACCGCAGGCAATGCAGCCCCTTACGTCTTTCTTTCCAAGATCAATGCACTCATATTCGACATTAAGCTCATCGAAGATCTTCTGCATCTCACGAAAACCAACGGCGATATTGCCGTTCTGTCTGGGGCTTCCGTTAAGCATTAATACCTTAAAACGCTTATCCATAACAGGCCTCATCAAATGTAATAAACGTAATTGTCTTTTCTAGGTGCGGGATCGCCCAGAGGTGCTGCGGCATAACCTAATGCGCAGTGACCGATACCCTCATACTCATCTGTGATGCCGAGCTTTGCAAGGATTTCCTTGCCGATCTCAGACTCGAATTCTTCCTTTGCCCTGTGGATCCAGATACTGTCAACGCCTACACTCTTTGCAGCATTCATGAGATTGCCCATTACAAGTGAACCGTCGTAGATATAAGTAACAACATCCTTCTTCGCAAGGACGATAAGGATTACGGGTGCGCCATAGAAAGGATCTGTTCCTTCAGGCATTCCTGCGATCTTTGCGTTAGCGGCAGACAGCGCATCACGTGTAGCTTTGTCTGTAACTGCAATGATGATGGGGCTCTGCCTTCCCATGCCTGTAGCAGCATATGTACCTGCTTCGATAATTGCCTTTAAGTCTTCCTCTTTGACCATGTCAGGCTTAAAGTTTCTGCAGCTTCTTCTTGTCTCTAATACTTTTAATGTCTCGTTCATATCATTACCTCATCAATATCCGATCTGTTCCAATATCTTATCAAGCAGCTCAGCGTTCTTAATGGAGAATTCCGGTGTGATATGCTGCTGCTCGCCTCTTTCGATGCATCTTCCGAGCTGCTCTACTTCAAGCATGTAATTCTGCGGAACATTGATCGAAGGATTATAGACCTTGCTTCCGGAAGTAACCGTATAAGTGACTCTTCCTTCCTGGTTATACTCGACGTCGGATACGATAGTTCCCTTTGAACCGTGAACGTAAAGGATGTCT
The DNA here is from genome assembly GCA_001604135.1 of Clostridiales bacterium Firm_14. Lineage (GTDB taxonomy): Bacteria > Bacillota > Clostridia > Saccharofermentanales > Saccharofermentanaceae > Saccharofermentans. The sequence continues at coordinate 2,048 of LVAT01000013.1, read as the reverse complement.
TTTCTTCTGTCAGAACCCGGATCGAAGATCATGCCGACATTGAATACTGCCCTTGCGCCGTTTTCGAACTTCAGGATAACTGAAGCCAGGACATCCGCACCCTTATCATTGAACTCAGCCTTAGCCGTAACGAAGTCAGGTGCCGAATCAATAAGCGATAAGATCATTGTCGTACAATAACAGCCAAGATCATAAACTGCGCCGCCGCCAAGCTCTTTATACATTCTGATATCTTCGACGTAATACTGTGTGAAGAATGCAGTGTCGACGAACTCAACGTCACCGATGATCCCGCTCTGGATATCTTCCTTCAAAGACTTGATATACGGGCTGTGAAGATATGCATAAGCCTCCATGAGGATTACGTTATTCTCTTTTGCAACAGCGAACATCTCTCTTGCATCAGCGGCATTTAAAGCCAAAGGCTTCTCGCACAGAACGTGCTTTCCTGCCTTAAGCGCCTTGATGACCCATTCCTTGTGAAGATTATTCGGAAGAGGAATATAAACTGCCTGTACTTCAGGGTCTTCCAAAAGCTTGTCGTATCCGACATAAGCTTTCTCAAAACCGAACTCGTCCTTATAGCTCTGCACCTTAGCTTCGTTTCTTCCGGCAATTGCATAAAGCTCGCAGTTCTCTGCCATCTTCATGCCCGGGATAGTACATCCTCTTGCGATATTCGCTGTACCCAGAACGCCCCATTTTACTGACATAAAGGAATCCTCCTTTCAGGAAATAAAGGTCACTTACATGCTTGCCTTATAGATATCGTACATTGCCTGCTCATCAAGGACCTTTGCAGAACCCATCTCGCCGCCAACGCCTATAGCGCACTTATGAGCCATGTCCTTAAGCTCCTCCTCTGTGGGATTTACACCGAGTTCACGGAGATTTGTAGGCATGTTGATCGATCTGTAAAAGTCTTCCATAGCCTCAATACCCTTAAGTGCGATCTCCTCATCGGTGCCCTCTTCTGCAACACCCATAACATTGATCGCATACTTCTTAAAGCGCGGCAGACAGTTCTTATATACGTATCTTGCCCATGTGCCCCAGATGGCTGCAAGACCTGCGCCGTGTGCAACATCGTAAAGGCCGCCGAGCTCATGCTCAAGCTTATGCGTCATCCAGTCTCCGCCGTCGTTGCCGCAGCCTGTAAGGCCGTTATGTGCAAGGCTTCCTGCCCACATAACTTCTGCACGTGCATCGTAGTTCTGGGGATCGTCGCGGAGGATAACGGCATTCTTCTTAACCGTGCGGAGAAGTCCTTCTGCAAGAGCATCTGTGATCTCCATGTTGCCGCCGTTCGTGAAATATCTTTCCATCGTATGCATCATGATATCGGTGCATCCGCAAGCTGTCTGATAATCAGGAAGAGTCATGGTAAGCTCAGGATTCATGATTGCGAACTTTGCTCTCGAATAATCGCTGCTGTAGCCTCTCTTAACAAGACCCTCTTCCTTGGTGATAACGGAAGAATCGCTCATCTCGCTTCCTGTAGCTGCGATGGTAAGGATAACACCCAAGGGAAGGCATCCTTTTGCCTGGCGCTTATAATCGTAGAAGTCCCAAACATCGCCTTCGTTAGCTACGCCGTAACCGATAGCCTTTGCTGAATCGATAGCGCTTCCGCCGCCTACTGCAAGAAGGAAATCAACGCCTTCTTTCTTGCAAAGTTCGATGCCTTCATAAACAAGTCCCAAATGAGGATTCGGAACTGCACCGCCCAAAACAACATAGCTGATTCCGGCAGCATCCAGAGTATCTGTTACTCTCTTAAGAAGGCCGGAACGCACAACGCTTCCGCCGCCATAATGGATAAGGATCTTGGTACCGCCAAACTCCTTGATAAGGTCTGCGACCTGAGATTCCGTGTTCTTGCCAAAAATAACTTTTGTAGGAGTGAAATACTTAAAATCGAACATGAAAACATTCTCCTTTCCTATATAGCCGGTAACTTTTATAAACATATGATACACGTATTAAAAGACCCGAAAATACTATATTTCGGGTCTTTTTTATCGCATTTGTTTTAAAAATCTTTGATA
>LVAT01000012.1 GCA_001604135.1 Clostridiales bacterium Firm_14 | reverse complement strand
TGGCGATCTTTCAAGCGATCACAAGCAGGCAGAAAGCCCACTAAACCCTCTAAAACTGACCTCTTGGTGGGCTTTGCAAAAGCCGGAGCAGATCTAAAGCCTGCGGGCCGAGAACCGCTAATGACAAAATAAACAGATTTGCCCCACGGCGCACGAAAAAAGTTGTTGACAAAAATTGTTTCCTTCTATATAATTCTTTACTGCGTCGTAATGGGTTTGGGCAACTATGCCTATTTCTCTTGACGGAAGAGGATTTTTATGGTAAATAAAAATGCTTTTCAACCAAGAAACCGCTTAAACCATGTGTTTTTAAGCTTTGTGTGAGGTGATTCGTTAACAATGGTCCATTCCGTAAAACAAGGCAAGACAGAGCGACAGTCGTATTCCAAGATCAAAGAAGTAATTGAGGTGCCTAACCTTATCGAGAACCAGAAGCAGTCTTATCAGTGGTTCATCGACGAAGGTATGCAGCAGATCTTCGATGAAGTATCTCCGATTACTGATGATCAGGGCAAGTACGAAGTCTATTTTGTCGGTAAGATTTTCGATTCTGAGAATCCCTGTGATCCCACAGGCAAGGAGAAGGACGGCAAGGGTAAGAAGAGCAAGGAGAACAAGAATCCTGTTAAGCTTTCCAAGTCCGCAATTATTGACAGCTGCAAGAAGAACGACAGTAACTATGCAGCACCCTTGAGCATCCAGCTCAGACTCCATAACAAGATTGACGGAACAGTTACTGACGAGACAGCTTTCGTCGGCAATTTCCCTATCATGACTGATCAGGGTACATTTATTGTCAACGGCGCTGAGCGTGTAGTAATCAATCAGATCGTAAGATCTCCCGGAGCTTACTATTCCGAGATGAGATCAAAGATGGGCAACAGATTGCTTTCTGCAGAACTTATCCCTTACAGAGGTTCTTGGATCCTCATCGAAGAAGATGAGAAGGAGAGCAAGCTTAACGCTAAGGAGAGAGCTCTTAAGGCTGCAGGCGCTCCCGACGCAAACAACGATCCTGACGAATACAACCTTATCTACATCGTCGTAGATAAGTCTCATAAGATCTCCCTTTCAGTATTCCTGAGATGCTTAAATGACCCTGAGAATGGCGTTAATCTTTTAACAAACGAAGATATTATCAATATGTTCGGTGATGAAGACTGCCTCAGAATGACACTCGAAAAGGATGAGACAAAGAATGCTGCCGATCCTTATACGGCTGCACTTCAGGAGTTCTTCAAGAAGGTACGTAATAACGAGCCTTTTACAGTTGATAACGCTAAGAACATCCTTAAGAAGACATATTTCGACTCTTTGAGATATGACCTCGAAAGAGTCGGTATCTACAAGGTCAACAAGAAGTTCGAGCTTTCCGCAAGAATCATCGGAAGCAAGACTGCTGACAACGTAGTTACTGAAGACGGTGAGCTTATCTGCAAGAAGAACACCGTAATCACAGAAGAGATCGCTGCCAAGATCGAAGACTCAGGCGTTATGGCTATTCAGATCTTCCCCAGAAAGCTCGTTCGCGCAGCTGATGAGGATGAGTTCGAAGATGTACCTCTCAAGGTCATCGGCAACGGAAGAGTTGACGCTGAGGCTTTCATCGCCAACAGCATCACAAAGGCTGAGTTCAAGAAGTTCGACCTCGCAAGAACAGGCGTTAACGAGAAGGTTAGAGCAAGCGTCTTGAGAGAGATCATCGAGCAGGTAAAGGCTGAGAGCAAGACAGACATTGCTTCCAGACTTGAGGCAGCCATGGCTGAGCGTAAGGAAGACCTTATGCCCAGAAACCTCACAGTTGACGATATCCTGGCATTCGTTTCCTACTACATCGGATTGCACAGAGGCGTCGGCAGAATCGACAACATCGACCACTTGGGTAACCGTAGAGTTAAGTCTGTAGGCGAGCTCTTACAGAACCAGCTCCGTACAGGTATCCAGAGAGTCGAGAAGAATACAAGAGACAGGATCTCTCAGATCTCCAGCAAGGAAGGCGAAGTTGTTACGGCTACAAGCCTCGTTAACACAAGACCTTTGTCTGCTGCATTCAGAGAGTTCTTCGGATCATCACAGCTTTCAGCTTTCGCTGACCAGAACAACCCTCTTGCTGAGCTTACGAACAAGAGAAGACTTTCAGCTCTGGGTCCCGGCGGTATCTCCCGTGAGAGAGCTTCAATGGAAGTCCGTGATATCAACCCTACACACTATGGACGTATGTGTACGATCGAGACACCGGAAGGTCAGAACATCGGTCTTATGACGTCCCTGGCTATCTATGCACGTATCAACAAGTACGGTTTCATTGAGACTCCTTACAGAAAGTTCGATAAGGAGAACTTAAGAGTTACTGACGAAGTTGTTTACATGTCCGCAGACGAAGAGGATGAGTTCAACATCGCTCAGGCTAACGAGCCTATCGATGAGGACGGCCGCTTCATCGGCAAGAAGATCGTATGCCGTTACTTAGACCAGTTCCTGCAGCTTGACCCTGAACAGGTCGACTACATGGACGTATCTCCTAAGCAGCTCGTATCCGTATCTACATCACTTATCCCGTTCCTTGGTAACGACGACGCTAACCGTGCCCTCATGGGCTCCAACATGCAGCGTCAGGCAGTACCTCTCATCAAGCCTGAGGCACCTATCATCGGAACAGGTATGGAATACCGTGCTGCTAAGGACTCCGGCGTATGCATCGTTGCATCCCACGACGGTGTCGTATCCTTCGTTGCATCAGACAAGATCGAAGTTACAACAGCTGAGGGCACAGTAGATACCTACATGCTCGCTAAGTATCAGAGATCCAACCAGAGCACATGCATCAACCAGCGTCCTATCGTTGCCATCGGCGACAAGGTAAAGGCCGGCGATACTATCGCAGACGGTCCTGCTACAGACAACGGTGAGCTTGCTCTCGGACGTAACGTTCTCATCGGATTCACAACATGGGAAGGTTATAACTACGAGGACGCTGTTCTCGTAAATGAGAGAATCGTAAGAGATGATGTTTATACATCTATCCATATCGAAGAGCATGAGTGCGAAGCACGTGAGACAAAGCTCGGTGCTGAGCAGATCACAAGAGAAGTTCCGAACGTAAGTGACGACGCTCTCTCCAACTTGGATGAGAACGGTATCGTCATGATCGGTGCCGAAGTTAAGGACGGAGACATCCTCGTTGGTAAGGTTTCCCCTAAGGGTGAGACAGACCAGACAGCAGAAGAGAGACTTTATAAGGCAATCTTCAACGAGAGAGCAAGAGAAGTTAAGGATACTTCCAAGCGCGTTCCTCACGGCGGTTCCGGCGTAGTCGTTGACGTTGTTGTTTCCACAAAGGATACAAACGGCAACCTGAAGAACGGTGTAGATAAGAGAGTCCGCGTTTATGTCGCTCAGAAGAGAAAGCTCTCCATCGGCGACAAGATGGCTGGTCGTCACGGAAACAAGGGTGTCGTCTCCAGAGTACTTCCTGAAGAGGATATGCCTTTCTTACCTGACGGTACAACACTCGATATCTGCTTGAACCCGTTGGGCGTTCCTTCACGTATGAACATCGGCCAGCTCCTCGAGGTACACCTCGGACGTGCTGCAAAGGCACTCAACTGGAAGATCGCAACCCCTGTATTCGACGGTGCAAACGAGAACGACATCGCTGATGCTTTCGAGCTCGCAGGCATTGATAAGGACGGTAAGACAGTTCTTTATGACGGACGTACCGGTGAACCTTTCGAAAACAGAGTAACAGTAGGTATCATGTACTACATGAAGCTGCACCACCTTGTTGACGACAAGATGCACGCAAGATCCACAGGACCTTACTCACTCGTTACACAGCAGCCTTTGGGCGGTAAAGCTCAGTTCGGCGGACAGAGATTCGGTGAGATGGAAGTTTGGGCACTCGAAGCTTACGGTGCTGCTCATACTCTTAAGGAAATCCTCACAGTTAAGTCCGACGATATCGAAGGCCGTTCAAAGACATATGACGCTATCATCCGCGGCAAGAACATTCCTGAGCCTGGTATCCCTGAGTCCTTCAACGTCCTCGTTAACGAGCTCAAGGCACTTGCACTCGATGTCCGTACATATACAGACGACAAGGAATATGTTGCTGAGGACAGACAGTCATTCGACACATACAGCGAGATGGATGAGACAACGAGAGCTTCACTCGACGGTGAAGACGCAGAATCTCCTTCCGATATTTTCAGCGAAGGCTTCGTAGAAGCTGATGAGCTCGGAAACATCAAGGAAGAAGACGGTGATTTCGTTGATGATTTCGCTGGCGACGACGACGATATGTAAAGGAGATAAAAGATAGATATGAATGATCAGAATCATCTTACAAAAATAAGTATTCAGCTTGCATCTCCTGAGGTTATCAAGAGCTGGTCACACGGCGAAGTAAAGAAGCCTGAGACCATTAACTATCGTACTCAGAGACCTGAGGTCGACGGTCTTTTCTGCGAAAAGATCTTCGGACCTACAAAGTCTTGGGAATGCCGCTGCGGTAAGTACAAGAAGATCAGATTCAAGGGCATGATCTGCGACAAGTGCGGAGTCGAAGTCACAAAGAACACAGTTCGCCGTGAGAGACTCGGACACATCCAGCTTGCTACACCTGTATCTCACATCTGGTACTTCAAGACCCAGCCTTCAAAGATCGGTACTTTGCTTGACCTCACAGTTAAGCAGCTCGAGAGCGTACTTTATTACTCAAAGTACATCGTAATCGATCCCGGCAACAGCGTTGAGACAGGTCTTAACAAGTATGACATCATTACAGAAGACCAGTTCAAGAGCGTAAAAGAGAAGAACGGCAAGGATTCTTTCGTTGCAAAGATGGGTGCCGAGGCTATCAAGGAACTCTTGGCTGAGATCAACATCGACGAGATCATTGCTCAGCTTCAGGAAGAGAAGGTCGGTTCCGTAAGCACACAAAAGAGACTTAAGATCAACAAGAGACTTGAGATCGCAGAAGCTTTCAAGGCTTCCGGCAACAAGCCTGAGTGGATGATCCTTGACGTTATCCCTGTACTTCCTCCGGAACTCCGTCCTATGGTACCTTTGGATGGCGGCCGTTATGCTACTTCAGATCTTAACGATCTCTACAGAAGAGTTATCGGCAGAAACAACCGTCTTAAGAAGCTTTTGGACCTTGGAGCTCCTGAGATCATCGTACGTAACGAGAAGAGAATGCTCCAGGAAGCTGTTGACGCGTTGATCGACAACGGACGTCACGGCACACCTGTTAAGGGTTCAACATCTGCTACAAGCAACAGACAGCTCAAGTCACTCTCTGACATGCTCAAGGGTAAGCAGGGCCGTTTCAGACAGAACCTCCTGGGTAAGCGTGTAGACTACTCAGGCCGTTCAGTTATCATCGTCGGACCTGAGCTTAAGATGCATCAGTGCGGTCTCCCTAAGGAGATGGCATTAGAGCTCTTCAAGCCCTTCGTAATCAAGAAGCTCGTTGAGATCAACGACAAGCTCAATATCAAGACAGCAAGAAGACAGGTAGACGCAAGAGTTCCTGAAGTATGGGATATCCTCGAAGAGATCATTCAGGATCATCCGGTACTCCTGAACCGTGCTCCTACACTCCACAGACTTTCTATCCAGGCATTCGAGCCTGTACTCGTAGAAGGTCGTGCCATCAAGCTCCATCCGCTCGTCTGCACAGGCTTTAACGCAGACTTCGACGGAGACCAGATGGCTGTACACGTACCGCTTTCTGCAGAGGCTCAGGCAGAGGCAAGATTCCTCATGCTTTCTACAAACAACCTCCTGAAGCCTCAGGACGGTAAGCCGGTTACGGTTCCTACACAGGATATGATCCTCGGCTGCTACTACCTCACAATGGAAGTAGAGAACGATAAGGGTGAGGGCATGGTATTCTCCTCTATCGACGAGGCTCAGATGGCATATGACGAGCACCAGATCACGCTCCACAGCATGATCAAGGTACGTATCTCCAGAGAGATCAACGGCAAGGTTGAGACAGGTCTTGTTGAATCCACACTCGGAAGATTCATCTTCAACCAGATCGTTCCTCAGGATCTCGGATTTGTTGACAGAACAAAGCCTGAGAACCACCTGAAGCTTGAGATCGATTTCGAGCACCTTGCATCTCAGAAGGAGAAGGCTGCCAAGGTTAAGGCAGAGAATCCTGATAAGGAATTTAAGTTCGAGTTCGCTTTAGGTAAGAAGAAGCTCGAAAAGATCATCGCTAAGTGCATCGCTACACACGGCCTCGAGAGAACAACGATCTTCCTCGATGATGTTAAGGCAATGGGTTACAGATTCTCCACGATCTCCGGTATCTCCATCGGTATCGAAGACATGATCATCCCTGACATCAAGGATAAGATGATCGCTGAGGGTGACGAGAGAGTTGAAGAGATCAACGAAGCTGCTGAAGAAGGATTCTTCACAGAGACAGAGCGTCACAACGAGGTTACCAAGGTTTGGTCTGAGACAACAAACAACATCACAAAGGCGCTCATGGACAACCTCGACATCTACAACCCGATCAGAATGATGGCTGACTCCGGTGCCCGTGGTTCTAACAACCAGATCAAGCAGCTCGCAGGTATGCGTGGTCTCATGCAGGATACAACCGGTAACACGATCGAGATCCCGATCAAGTCCAACCTCCGTGAAGGTATGAACGTGCTCGAGTTCTTCATCTCCTCACACGGTGCGCGTAAGGCTCTCTCCGATACGGCTCTTAAGACAGCTGAGTCAGGTTACCTTACAAGACGTCTCGTTGACGTTGCCCAGGCCGTTGTTGTTACAGAAGAAGACTGCGGTACTGACGACTTCACATGGGTTAAGGAGATCACAGAGGTTTCCAACAAGCACACCAACGTTATCAAGTCTCTTAACGACCGTCTCTATGGCCGTTATGCAGCTGAAGACATCATCAACTATCAGACAGGCGAAGTAATCGTTAAGAAGAACGAACTTATCGACGCTCTTAAGGCAGAAGATATCTGCAAGTCCGTTGAGCTTGCAAAGAAGGAAGCTAACGAGGCAAGACAGGCTCTTAAGGATTCTATTAAGATCAAGGGTGCTGAGACACCTGAGAAGCTTGCTGAGCACGAAAAGAAGGTTGCTGCAAAGGTTGCTGAGGCAGAAGCTGCAGGCAAGATCCTTTCCAGACAGCAGATCGAAGACTTGGGCAAGCTCAAGATCAGATCAGTATTTGACTGCCGCTCCAGAAGAGGCGTCTGCTCCAAGTGCTATGGTATCAACCTCGCTACAGGCCGTCCTGTTGCAGTTGGTGAAGCTGTCGGTATCATCGCAGCTCAGTCAATCGGTGAGCCTGGTACACAGCTTACGATGAGAACGTTCCACTCCGGTGGTATCGCTGCTTCCGGTGAAGATATCACTCAGGGTCTCCCTCGAGTTACAGAGATCTTCGAAGCAAGAGATCCTAAGGGTCACGGTATCATCTCTTCCGTTCCGGGTTCTGTTAAGATCGTTGAGAACGAGAAGACAAAGCAGAAGACAATCGTTGTAACACCTGTATATGATGAGGGTGTTGAGCCGATCAGAGATGCTAAGGGCAACCCGATCGAGAAGATGGAATACAAGGTTCCTTCTCACGCAACACTTACAGTTACTGACGGTCAGGTAATCGAAGCCGGCGATCAGATCATCGACGGTAAGATCGATCCTAAGGAGATCCTCAGAGTTAAGGATATCCGTGCCGTTCAGAAGTACATCATCTCTGAGATCACAAAGGTTTACTACACAGGTGGTGGTGTAAACATCAACGATAAGCACATCGAGATCATCACCAAGCAGATGATGAGAAGAGTCCAGATCGACGATCCGGGTGATACAGGCTTCATGACAGGTACAACTGTTGACTGGTATAACTTCATTTCCAGAAACAGAGACTGTGAAGAGCAGGGCAAGAGACCCGCAAACGGCAAGACTATCCTCCTGGGTATCGCTAAGGCCGCAAGCGCTTCCGACTCCTTCATGTCTGCTGCATCCTTCCAGGAGACAGCAAAGGTACTTACAGATGCTGTTATCAAGGGCAAGGTCGATCCGCTCATCGGTATCAAGGAGAACGTCATCATCGGTGCGCTCATCCCTGCAGGTACCGGTATCAAGGCTCACAGCGACATCACAGCTGTTCCTGTCATCAAGGCAAACAGCAAGCTCATCACAGGTCACGAGTACGGCGAAGCAGAGGGCGATTCAGAGCTCTTCGCTAACGACTATCTCGAGCAGATCCAGGCCAGAAACGAGCTCCTGGATGAGCAGGACCGCTTAGAGTCACAGCTCGAAGCTGACGGACTTAAGGACAAGAAGTAATTACTTTGTCCCGTAATTGTAAACCAACTGCGGGTCCCAAAAGTTTATAATGACGCCGGAGGGGTATACTCCTTCGGCGTTTTTGTATGCAAAACGCAGCCGTTTTTAGGCAAAACAGGGGCCTTGAGCCTGAGAATTGCCACAAAATGGCCTGAATACAGATAGTATAATTACAAGGTAGTATTATTTTCGGACGCGGAGATATATGAAGAAGGTAGTTTTAAAACATAACAGGAAGCAGCATATACTTACCATTGCTACGGGCATTTTCGTTGCCCTCCCCATGGTCTGCTTCCCTCTGGGCCTTCGTGAAGGCATGACTCCCAATCTCGTCGTTGCACGTGCTTATAAGAATACTTTCGGAACACAGACCATCGACAGCGGCGAAGTCGTTATTGAGGACTGGGCTCTCGTTGACAGTGCCGATCAGCTTGTCAGCGCTGACTACGAAGAAGTTTGCGGAGTTGAGCCCGGCGAAACAGGTGAAGGCGGAGAACCCGGCGAGCCCGGTGAACCTGCAGAAACCGGTGAAACAGATCCCACAAAGACTGAGGAAAAGACAGGCACTAAAACTTACTCCGACATTCCGAGTTTCGTCGTAAGCCAGCAGTATGACAGCTCGAATCTTCCTATCGAGCTTTTGGATCCTTCATGCTTCACGCCTGACGAATCCACATATTATGTAAGAGCAAATCAGTCCATCCTTAAGGAAAAGCCTAATATGGATTCCAAGACTCTGGTATCACTCCACTTAGGTCAGGAAGTAACCAGAACCGGTGTCGGCGATACATGGTCAAGGATCAAGACTGAAGCAGGTAAGGAAGGATTCGTCCTCACAAATTCAATTCAGGATACGATGGTCTCTGTCAAAGTAGACAGAACCGTATGGGTAGATACAGGAAGCCTTGTCGTAAGAGCTGAGCCTTCCACAACCGCAGAACAGGTTGCAGTTGTTAACCAGGACGCAAAGCTCTATTGCAGCGCTATCGTTGGTGATAAATGGTACAAGGTAAAGACAACCGGCGGTAAGACCGGATATGTTTATAAGTCATATACGACAACAAATCCGCCGCCGACGCCCACACCTACACCTACGCCTAAGCCGACAACCAAGCCTTCAAAGAGCTCCGGCGGTACCAAGTACGGTAACACCAAGAAGCTTCCGAAGATCAGCGGTAAGAACGGCGACAGTATCGTATCGATCGCAGAATCAATGCTCGGCGTTAAGTACGTATTCGGAGGTTCCTCATCCAAGGGAATAGACTGCTCCGGCCTCGTAATGTACTGCTACGCACAGGTAGGCGTCTCTGTACCCCACGGTGCTACGCAGATCTGGAAGAAGTCCGGCGTAAGCGTTCCACGAAGCGAGATCAAAGCAGGTGACGTTGTCTGCTACGATTACGGAAGCTACTGCGGACACGTTGCGATTTACGTCGGCAATGGTCAGGTAATCCACGCGTCGGCTTCGAAAGGTAAAGTAATCTACGGTAAGCTCGACATGATGAAGATCAAAGCGATAAAACGAATAATCCAGTAAATCAGAGGCGGTCACTGACCGCCTTTTATTTTGGCGGGAACATCGAAAACAGATACAACCGTGCCTGACCGTATTTTCGGGGCCGGGGGACGCTATTCCTGCCAAAAAGGCTTATACACCGCAATACGAATAAATGCAGCCTGTTAACAGTCAGGATATTTACCATAATGTAGACTGACTTAAACTGCCGATATCGAGTAGAATAGTAACGTAATAAGGATTCAGGAGTTCTAAGCGATCATGGAAAACAGAACAGTAGATGTATTTTTAACAGAGCTTGCTTCAGGCGCGCCCACACCCGGAGGCGGCGGAGCATCGGCAGTTTGCGGCGGTATCGCAGCAGCTTTGGGTTCGATGGTAGGAAACCTTACGAGCGGCAAGAAGAAGTATGCTGAATACCAGGAAGAGATCGAAGCTACGATCGCTAAGTGCGGCTCTCTCGTAAAAGAGTTTGAGGCTCTTGGCAAGAAGGACGAGGAGGTTTTCGCGCCCCTCGCAAAAGCATATTCCATTCCCAAGGAACAGGAAGGAAGAGACGAGATCTTAGAAGCTGTTCTTAAGGATGCGAGCACGGCTCCTTACGAAGTCGTAGCTAAGGCAAATGAGACAGCAAAGATCTTGGAGCGCCTTGCAGTTATCGGTTCCAGACTTGCCATAAGCGATGTCGGAGTTGCTGCTGCAGCTTGTGATACGGCTGCAAAGGGCGCTGCGATGAACGTATATATCAACACAAAGTCCATGAAGGACAGAGCATATGCAGAAGACCTGAATAAGAAGACGGATGCACTCGTTGATGAGACATCTGAGATCTGCACAAAGGTCTATGCGGAAGTAAAAAAGGTTTTGATCGGCGGGTAATAAGAATGCAGAGATTAGGCGGCAAAGAAGTTGCAGACAAGATCGTAGAAGATCTTAAGGTTAAGGTGGAGGAACTTAAGGGCAAGGGCAAAAGCCCCAAGCTCGCGATCCTTCGTGTCGGTGCAAGGGAAGATGACTTGGCTTACGAGAGAGGCGTTCTGAAGCGCTTCGAATCAGCAGGCGTTGAAGTTGAAGTTACTGCAGTTGATGCCGGCATTTCCCAGGAAGAACTCGATAAGACTTTCGACGGCATAAATAACGATCCGAAGATTCACGGTATCCTCGTGTTCAGACCTTTGCCGAAGGGATTATCTGATGAGCACATGAGAAGGACGATCGATCCCGGCAAGGACTCTGATTTCATGGATATCAGAAACATGGAAAACGTCCTTGCAGGCGTTCCGGATGCTGCTGCGCCCTGCACAGCTGAAGCAGTCATGGCATTGATCAGGCACTATCAGATCGAGACAAAGGGCAAGAAGGTTACAGTCGTCGGCAGAAGCCTTGTTATCGGCAAGCCCGCAGCGCTCCTTCTTACGACTGCCAATGCCACAGTTACCGTATGCCATACGAAGACGGTCAATATTGAAGAAGAATGCAAGAACGCAGACATCATAGTCGCATGCTGCGGCGTTGCGAAAATGATCACTGAGAAGTTCGTTAAGCCCGGCCAGATCATTATCGACGTCGGAATGAACGTCGATGAGCAAGGCCGGCTCTGCGGTGACGTTGATTATGAGAAGGTATCGGAGATAGCTGATGCTGTTACGCCCGTACCGGGAGGAGTAGGTTCGATCACGACGGCGATCCTTTTGAAGCACGTTGTCGATAACGCTGGAAGGCAGGTCTGATGAAGCCTCAGAAAGAGACTGATAAGAGCAAACTGTTAAATGCTCTGAACGTTCGAAATAACTGCCCCGTCGCGAAAAAGTGCGGGGGATGCTCTTATGCGGGCAGGACTTATTTCGAGCAGTCAGTCGCAAAAGAGAAGAGAGTCAAAAAGCTCATCTCGCCTTTCTGTGAAGTGCTCCCGATCCATCACAGCGATGAGCCGCTATTCTACAGAAACAAAGTACATTCCGCTTTTAAGAGACTTAGGAACGGTCATGTTATCTGCGGCCCTTATGAAACAGGTTCGCACCGTATCGTTGAGACCGGTACATGCTATATCGAGAATAAGACTGCGACGGCGATAATCAGAGACTGCGCTGAGATCGCAGAACGCCTGAAGATCAGCATTTATAACGAAGTAAGGGGCGAAGGCGACCTCAGGAGAGTCCTGGTCAGAACTGCTGATGCGACCGGAGAGATCATGGTCGTCTTAATTATCGGAAGCACATACTTTAAGAAAAAGAAGATCTTTACCGACGAACTGTTAAGGCTCCATCCGGAGATCACGACGCTCCTTATCAATATTAACAAGCGCCACGATTCCATGATCCTCGGAAGCGATGAGGTCAAGAAGGTCACTGGCAGCGGCTATATCACGGACATCATCCTCGGAAAGAAATTCAGGGTATCAGCAGATTCCTTCATGCAGTCAAATCACGAGCAGGCGCAGATCCTTTATTCGGAGGCGATAAGGCTCGCGGAGTTTAACGGCGATGAGGTTTGCATCGATACATACTGCGGCACGGGTTCGACAACGCTCTCTTTCGCGGGCTTCGTAGGACATATCACGGGTGTCGAGATCAAGGAAGCTGCTTATCTTGATGCTCTGAAGAATAAGAAGATCAACAAGGTCGAGAACGCAGAATTCGTACTTGGTGACGCGACGGCTTATATGGAAAAACTCGCTAAGACCGAAGCTAAGATCGACTGCGTTATCTTGGATCCCACAAGAGCCGGAACCACAATGAAGTTCATCAAGGCTTGCGGCAAGCTGGCTCCTTCGAAGATCGTATATATTTCCTGCTGTCCCGAGACTCTGGCAAGGGATCTCGAGGGCTTTGTTGCGCAAGGCTATAAGGCACAGATCGCCAAGCCCGTCGACATGTTCCCCTGGACGGATAAGGTAGAAACGATAGTGATCTTATCCAAAGCTTCTAACGCATCGAAACCGGTGTAACGGAACACGGATTAATTAATTCCTTTCTATTTTCCCTATTTTTGCCGTAAGAATAGTAGCGGTCAGGCCTTTTGCGATGTAGTCTTATATTGTTATTGGTACAAAAATGGGGAATTTATGAAAAAACTACTGCCGAATATTGGTCTGCTTCTGATGGTTGTTGCTATGACAATAACTTCTGTTGCATGCGGCATCAAGGGAAGAACAAACCGTCATAATATCAAGAAGATCTCAGATAATGATCCATGGTATGACAGTAAAGCCGTAACGATCGATCTTGGGATCAATACAGGCAAACCTATATCCAATTATTCAGTCAAGCTCGCCGGTTGTGACGAAAAGCTCCTGATCATTTATGTTGACGGAGAATATTTGAATAGTGCGGAAGACAGCAAAGGCGGAAACGAAGAAGATGCTTTTGCTTATATAAAGATCCTGAACAGGGAAATAAATGAGGTCAAAACAGTTGATATGATGCCCGCTCTTAACGGGTGGTCTTATGTGGAAGACGTTGCTTTCAGAGATGGCAAGCTTACGTTGAAAGGCAATTATTCTGATCCCCGGACATATAAAGTAACCCGTATCGAAGAAGATGTTGATATCGAATCTGGCAATGTCCTTGAGACCAGAGAAATCGATAAAAATAATCCGTTATCTGCAAAAGTGTCTTTTGAACTCGGAGAGTATGTAATAGGTGTAGGTATTAGTACAGATGAACTCAAGCGCGGTTATGGAAGAATAGTTGTTGATCCTTCTAAAGGAGATCCCGAAGAGATCGAGATCAAAGACGAGGGGCTGGATTTTTATAATATTCCGATAGTACTTCCGCTCAGCGATTCTAAGGTTCTGTTGCCTGCAATTACAGATGCCGGAGACAGATTTTATGAGCTGGATCTGAAATCTTATGAAGTAAAAAGCCTTGATGCTAAGGATTATGAGTGGATAGATCTTGGTCTGATCGGAGAGATAAGAGACTGCCGTTTTGGATCTGAAGGCAAGACATATTTCACCACACCTGAAGGCATATCAGTAATCGATATGGCTAATAAGAAAATCGAGAATGCAGTTGATTACGACTGGTGCGGGTTAAATAAAAAGACTTTGGAATTCCTTACGCTGGAAGAATCAGACGATGATTCGTTCCTTCTTTGCGGGCAGAAGAATGCCAACTATATGTTAGAGTCCAACAGCTCCAAACAAGCTTCAGAGTTTCATATTGTTCAGCTTACGAAGGCCTCGAAAAATCCTCATGCCGGCAAAACAATCTTAACTCTTTATGCCGGAGCTTATATAAATGAGACTACTTATGATGCGATATTAAAGTACAACAAGAATAGCAAGGGCTATTATATTGTTGCAACGGATGAGTATGACGATGCCGACAACTATGGCGGCGATACGTCAGTTAATACTTCTGTACTTAGTGCGGGCAGTGGTATGAGCAACAAACTTGCCATGGATATTATCAATGGCGAGGGCCCGGATATATTCCTGAACACCAGCGAGATCGGGCAGCTCAATAACGAACGGTATTTAGTTGATCTTTCACAATACTTTAGTGACCTTTCAGAAGATAAATATTTCACGAATGTTGTTGATGCATCAAGATTCGACGGCAAGCTTTATCAGATGCCTGTTTGTTTCAGCATAGAGGGCATATTAACTAATGAGAAATATGCCGGAAGTTCAGGCATAGGTTTTACTTTTGACGAATACAAAGAATTTGTCAGTGGGCCTTTGAACGGAAAAGATGTTATAAGGGTAGGACAAGCAGCTTATTTTACGAATCTTTTTAACGGCATGAACGACAAATTCATTAAGGACGGTAAAGCTGACTTTTCTTGTTCTGAATTCAGAGAGCTTGCAAGTTATGTCAATGACAACGTTTACGACAAGGCAGTTTCCGAAGATTCAGCAGATACTGCTGACTATAGTACTGCTGTTTATAGCACATTCTATGGGATGATGGACTATTTCGGAGGAATAGCCGCGCAGAACGGAAGCGCGACGATCTTAGGCAGGCCCTCTTCTGACGGGCGCGGACCAATGGCTAAGGCTTATACTTCGGCAGCTGTATCAGCTGATGCCGTTGATATAAATGCCTGCGTTGAGTTTATCAGAATGCTTTTGTCAGATGAGGTCCAGGAAGAACTTGCCCTTAGTGAGCATTTTGTGTTGAACAGATCTGCTTTTCGCGATTATGGAATGATAGCTGTAGAGTGCTTTAACGGACCTTCAGGTGATTGGATGATTAGCAATAGTTCCAACGGCAATCCTGATAACAGAATGAGGTTCTCAGAAAACGATATCGCAAAGCTTGAGAAGATAATCCAAAGCTGTTCGAGAGTTAGTTCCGTAGATCCTGCAATAGATAATATCCTTGCAGAAGAGATGCCTGCTTATTTCAAAGGCCAGAAGGATCTTGATTCGGTAATCGTGATCGTGCAGGACAGGGCGCAGAAGGTCCTGGATGAACGAAGGTAATCGGAAACAGAACAATTAAGCCATTGTTCTGATTTAGGTATGTCCGATTAGATGTTACACTGAATTATCGACTGATCCGGCAACCCTTGAAGAGCTTATAAAGCTTAAAGGAGAATACCTTATGAGACTTGGCACATCATCACCGCTCAAGCACAGTTCGCCCGAAGAATGGGCTGAGAACCAGGTAAAGTTAGGATTAAGATGCGTTAACTTTCCTCTTAACTGCAATGACCCAGAAGATAAGATAATCGCATACCGTGATGCTGCGAAAGCAAACGATCTCCTGATCGCGGAAGTAGGCATCTGGAGAAATGCGCTGTCTGCTGACAGTGCCGAGCGCAGAAAGAACATGGATTACTGCATAGGCCAGCTAAGGCTTGCCGACTTCCTTGGTGCACGCTGTGCCGTAAATGTTGCAGGAGCTTTCGGCCCCAGATGGGACGGCCATTATAAGGAGAATTTCTCTGAAAATGCGTGGAAAGAGACCGTGCGCATGGTGCAGGAGATCATTGATACGGCCGATGTTAAGAATACGTATTTTACATTGGAACCCATGCCGTGGATGATCCCGACCGGACCTGACGAATATCTTAAGCTGATCGAGATGGTGGACAGGGACCGTTTTGCAGTTCATATGGACATCATTAACATGACTAATTCCGCCGGCAGGTATTTCAATCCTGAAGAGTTTATCGATGAAGTCACCTGGAAACTTGGAAATAAGATCAGGAGCTGCCACATAAAGGACGTTCATCTTAAAGAAGAATACACTTTCCAGCTCGAAGAGTGCGCGCCGGGCAAAGGCGAGTTCCCGCTCCGGTATTATGCGCAGAAGATGAGCTCGATAGATCCTGACATGCCGATAATCTTAGAGCACCTTAATACTGACGAAGAATACATCAAATATACGGGTTATCTGAAGGAGGTCTTAAATGGAATATAACAGGGAATCTGATGCAAACATCATCACACAAAAGTATATAGATTCGATCCTGATCGAAGAGAAGATCATTGATTCCGTTGTGGCTTCGACTGAGACCGAATTTCTCGGAGAGACATTTTCCAGCCCTGTTATGATGCCGGCCTTCTCGCACCTTAAGAATTACAACGGAAGGAAACTGACCGGACTCGAGGAGTATTCGATCGCTGCAAAGAATGCAAATATCCTGAACTTCTGCGGCATGATGGAGAATGACATGTTCGCTAAGATCGTTGTTACGGGCGCGAAAACCATCCGCATCGTAAAGCCTTACGATGACAACGGCAAGGTCAGGGATCAGATGCAGTATGCGGAATCTGTCGGTGCTTTCGGAATCGGAATGGACATAGATCACATCTTCGGGGAGACAGGCGTTGATATCTGCGTTGGTGAGAAGATGGCCGTGCAGACAACAGACATGCTCCGTTCATACGTAGAATCGACCAAACTGCCGTTCGTGGTCAAGGGAGTTCTGAGTGTCAGGGATGCACTGGTCTGTGCCGATATCGGCGCGAAAGCGATTATAGTAAGCCATCATCATGGCAGGATGCCTTATGCGGTTCCGCCCATGATGGTCCTGCCCGAGATCAGGGAAGCGCTTGACGGCAAGGGCGTTAAGATAATCGTCGACTGCGGCATTGAGAGCGGTGCTGACGTTTACAAGGCAATAGCTTTAGGTGCGGACGCGGCAGCCGTCGGAAGATCGATGCTGCCTTATCTTGAGAAGGACGGAGCAGCCGGAGTTGAGTCTTATCTTTCCAAAGTTCAGAGCGAATTAAGATATATAATGAGCAACACGGGCTTTGCCAAAGTCTCAGACATAGACGATTCGGCACTTTGGTTTAACTGATGACTTTTTTGATAGTGTTATTAGAAAAAAGGCGATGTCTTTAATTGACATCGCCTTTGTTTTCGCTGTTATCCGAAATAACACTTACTGTCCGTAAAGGATCTTCGCGTATTCGGAATCCTTATCGAGGATGATGACAGCCTTGGATCTTGCAAGAGCTTCCATTGAATCCAATCCTCTTAAGTAGTTGTAGAATGCTGCCTTGTCAGGATCGTTATATGCAGCAGAAAGGATGCGCATGTACTCAGCTTCGCCCTGTGCTCTGATGACAGCTGCTTTTGCCTTGGCATCAGCGACGTTGATAGCAACCTGCTTATCGGTGTCATTCTTTACTTTCTGAGCTTCTGCGTTACCCTGGGCCGTGTAGCCTGCAGCGATGTTCTCTCTCTCGGAGATCATTCTGCTGTAAACAGCAGCCTTGTTGTCATCAGGGAGGTCGAGAGCTTTGATCTCAGCGATCTCGATCGTGATGCCGTACTGGTCAATGTCAGTATTGGATGTGGTCGTGATCGCATTTGTAAGAGTATTTCCTCTTGCAGCGATGATCTCATCCTGAGTCATTGAGGAGATGGTGTTCTTGGTTGCGTTATATACTGCAGCGCCGATCCTTTCCTCGGCTCTGTTCTGAAGACCGCCCAGTGTCTGATAGTACTTTACCGGATCTGTAACTCTCCAGATAACGTAGTTGTCTGCGATCATGGACTTCTTATCAGAAGTGATGACGTCAGATGCCGGAATATCGTAGAGCATCTTTCCTGTGTAGATCGATACCGTATCTTCGATAAAAGGTGCATGGGCATGAAGCCCAGTTTCAGTAACTGTAGCTTTTGCTTTACCGAGCCTTACTACGATGGCTGCCTCATTGGGATTCACAGTGAATACTGCCGAACCGGCAACGATAACACCGGCGATCAATGCAATAAGTATCAGAACTGATATGGATATTTTCTTTTTCATGATCAATTACCTCCGTTGTTATCAGTGTTAGCAGGTGCTGAAGTAGCAGGATCTGCTTTGGTAAAAGAGTCGAGAGGGTAAACAGTTGAAGTGCTGCCGTCCGTGATGATGACCTTGCAGTTAGGGAGTACGGATTCGATCCTCTCGTAGAATAATCTTCTCTTTGTGACGAAGGGGAACTGCTTGTATTCTTCGTAGATCTTGTTGAATCTTTCAACCTGACCGTTAGCTTCAGCGATCCTTGCAGCCTTGTCAGCCTCAGCGGCCTGAATGATGGAGTCTGCCTCTGCCTGTGAATTAGGAAGCTGGTTGTTCTTGTACTCAAGAGCCTTGTTCATGGCGGTATCGGCGCCCTGCTTTGCATTCTCGACGGACTTGAATGCCGCGATGATCTCAGGCGTAGGAGGTTCTGAATCCTGGATGGTGATGTTGACTACGGTAAGTCCGATGTCAGTCTTCTCAAGCTCGCTTAAGATGGCTGCCTTTACATCTGCCTGGATCTGCCCCTTGGCTGTAGTCATTGCCTCGTCAACCGTATAGTTGGATACGACTGTTCTGATGTTGGCCATCGTGATGTTTGAGAGTGTCATCTCCGGACTGCGTGATGCATAAACATATGCAATAGGATCTGAGACTCTGTATTCAAGATAGAAGTCGATGTTTAAGAGGTTGAAGTCAGAAGTGATCATGATGCCGTTATCGGTATCCGTGATGTTCTGGCCGTTCGCAGTGACCGTATAGCCGATTCCCGTGCCATGAGTTGTCATGTCAACCTTTCTTACTGACTGCCAGGGAGCCTTGAAATAGAAACCCGCAGTATCCACCTTAACGATGGAACCGAACTGGGTGACTATCGCATTGTGCTGCTCGTCAACTGAATAAAAGCATCTGAAAAGACAGATGATAACGAATAAAGCGATGACGGATGCCAGGATAATGTTCTTGATCCTGTTAACCGCCTTTAATGTGGCTTCATTTGGTATTGTCTTAATGTTTGCCATATTTGTTTTCCTTTCCATAATTATTTCAGGACAGATTATACTCTAAAGCTCATGATGGGGAATATCGGCAGTTTACATATACAGGGAGCCATAGTGACTAATTCGGCACTTTGGTTTAACTGATTCCACTTTTGCAACTGTTTTTAACAAAAAACGCCGACTGCTGTTAATTCCGGTTGGTGGTGTTCTTTTTGCACACTCCGTATAATAATGTTAAAAATAAGGGCAAAGGTGGTAGATTTATGAGAAAGTCATACTTAGACAACTTAAGATGGGTTACCGTCGTTCTGGTCGTTATTTATCATGTCTTATACATGTATAACGGCGAGGGGATCGTTGGTACGTTAGGTAATATTACAAACCTCGATGTTCAGTACTACGACGCATATCAGTATCTTGTGTATCCGTGGTTCATGACGCTCCTGTTCATCGTATCGGGAATCAGCGCCAGGTATTCTCTCGAAAAGCATACGGGCAAAGAGTTCATTAAGAGCAGGACAACAAAGCTTCTGGTACCTTGCACGATAGGTCTATTTGCTTTCTATTTCATTCAGGGATACATAAATGCATCATTCAGCAATGCAGGCGCACTTGAAGTCCCGGCACCGATAAAGTACTTAATCTATTGCCTTTCAGGCATAGGCGTTCTTTGGTATATCCAGATGCTCTGGCTGTTCTCTCTTGCAATAGTTCTTATTAAAAAGATCGATAAGGACCGCTTCTGGAATCTTTGCAGAAAGACTCCTTTCTGGGTAATCCTTCTTCTTTGCATTCCGGTATATCTTGCAGGACAGATCCTTAATACGCCTATTATTGTCGTCTACAGGTTCGGACTCTATTTCCTGGCATTCCTGCTCGGATATTTCGTCTTCTCACACGATGAAGTCATTGAGAAGCTTAAGAAGTATTTCTGGATCCTGGCAGTCGTCGGAGGCGGTCTTGCTGTCGCATTTACTTATGTATATTTCTTCAGAGGAATTCAGAACTATGCGGACAATCCGGTATACAGATCACCGTTATTCCTGCTTTGCGCATACTTCGGAAGTATTGCTATGATAGGCGGTTTTGCGAGATACTTCGATTGGGAAAACAACTTCACCAATTGGATGAATAAGAGAAGCTGGGGTCTTTACCTGTTCCACTATCTCGGAATATCCGCAGCAGCACTTTTTATTGCAAAGCCGGGCTATCTGCCGGCGTGGGCATGCTATCTCTTAAGCGCAGTCATGGGCTTTGCTCTGGCATATTTACTGAACTTCATCATACCGAAGATTCCGTTCTTCAGGTGGGCAGTTATGGGCATTTCGAAGAAGAAAAAGGAGAAGAAAAATGTTCAAGGATAACCTCGTCGAACTTCGCAAGATCCACGATATGTCTCAGGAAGAGCTGGCCGATATTATCGGCGTCTCGAGGCAGACCCTCTCGAAATACGAGACCGGAGAGTCACTGCCCGACATCGAGAAGTGCAAACTCATCGCAAATGCTTTCGGCGTATCTATTGATGATCTTCTTAACTACGAACCGAAGGAGAATTTGGGGCTTGCAGTCCCGCCCAAGGGCAAGCACATTTTCGGGATCGTAAAGGTAGGCGACAAGGGACAGATCGTCCTGCCCGCAAAGGCGAGGAAGATATTCGACATCAATCCCGGTGACAGACTCCTTGTCTTAGGTGATGAGGGACAGGGCCTGGCGATAATCAAGGAAAAGGGTCTGCTGGATCTGCTGAGGAATGCGCGAAACATTCCTCTGAACTAAGTCAGATGATCCGGATCTGATAAATGGCGGCCTGCTGACCGTCGATCTTTACAACAGGGAAGCAGTTTATTATTGGATCCAGGACGTGAGACTATCAAAAAGCGAAGAAATCGTGAAAAGATGCGTGTTCCAATAGAAAACGTAATAGAACATCACAAGCAGCACTCTGGGAAGTGTAAGCTTTGTGATCTCTGAAAGTGTCTCACGTTCATTGTTGTAATTAAGAATGCTTATGGCTCCGATAACGACGATCTCAAAAATGACGTCAGCATAGAACCATCTTGCCTGATCAAGATGAATAACAATGAGCGGGAAAGACAAAAATACCATCAGGCTGCAGAGTGTTAATAATATCTTCCTCAGTTTCTCAGGCTCTTTTTTTATGGTTTTTACCCAGAACTTAACCGTCATGAAGAACAGCGGGGATAAAAGCAGCGCGTTTAAGAAAATTGCTGTCATCAGTTTACAGAACCAGCCGGTAGGCTTGCCGTCGATCCACATGTTTGTCTGACCGTGCCAGGTGCTTGTATCTATCTTGTCGTCCAGCCATATGTAACGGATGTTGCTTGTTTCTATTTCGTTCTCGTAATCCACTCTTAACAGATCCTTACAGGTGTTCAGGATACCGTTGATGTCAGGGTTATCGATCCTGGGGTGGAGAATATATGAATAAATGAATAAGCTGCCCACTACAAGGCCGGTTGTAAGGATTATGATCCCGTACCGGATCCTTTCTTTTTTATCTTCGGAATAACAGAATCTATAGAGCAGAAGTGCCATTATGATTCCGAAGAACATCATCGGATAACCTTCATGGATAAGCAGACAAACACCTGCTAAAACAGGAATAAGGAACAGTGCTTTGCCGGACACTATAAAATAGACCATTAAAAATGTGAAAAAGATTATATATGTATCGAGAAGGCCGAAATAATTAAAATAAAACCCCCAAACATTAAGCGAGATCAGGATCAAAGCTGCAAAACGGAAAGTGGTATCCTTCTCATTCTTCAACAATTGCCGGAAGAATAATAAGAATGAGACGGTCAAGAGTATCATTCCAAGACTTTGAACGATACTGACGGCATCAATGAACTTTATGTTGAAACAATCATATAGAAAGTAAGTAAATGTTCCGAGCAGACCCCTTCTTATGAAGCCATACCTGTAGCTCATTGTCAGCTCTTGAGTATTCCACTGTAATACGTTGGGATAAATCGCGTAGTCAAAATATCTGAACAGCTGAATTGTAATCGAAAATACAAGCAGCAAGAAATAAAACTTGTTATTGAAGATCTTCGAAGATTTGGCGCCCAGTGCAGATAAATAGGATTTTCGCTCTTTATTATTCATATGCGTTATTTTATCATATAAATGTTTTTATACTATTTCGAGGGTTGGAAGATTGAGAATAGCAGTATTAGGCGCCGGAATATCCGGATTATCGGTGGCACGCATGCTCCGGCAAAAAGGGCATACAGTTACCGTTTTCGAGAAGAATGAGACTGTTGGCGGACTTGCGCGCACCAGGCTTACTAACGGATATACATATGACATTCACGGCGGGCATATCTTCAATTCGAAGCACCCTGAAGTCGTCGAGTGGGTGTTCTCGCTGCTTCCCAAGCAGAATTGGAAGTATACGGTCCGTAATTCGAAGATCGACTTCGGAGGGAAGTATATTTCTTATCCTTTTGAATTATCCTTATGTGAGCTTGATCCTGATCTGGCAAAGAGCTTTTGCAGAGATTTTGTTGAGGCGCAGAGCGGGCCGGAACCTGACAACTTCCATGACTGGCTGATCTGGAATTTCGGAAAGGGCATAGCAGAAGCTTACATGATCCCTTATAACGAGAAGATCTGGAATTTCCCTCTGCGTGACATGGAGACCAATTGGATGCATGGCAAAATGCCGCTTCCGACTAAGGACGAGATGAAGAGATCACTTCTCTTAAAGGACCCTTCAGAACGCAAGATGCCCCATTCGACTTTCTACTATCCGACAGACGGCGGCATCCAGTCCCTGGTAAATGTCATAGCTGAAGGTATCGATGTTAAAACGTCTTATGCGATCAGCAGTATCGAGAAGATCGACGGCGGCTGGATCATGGACGGCAAAGACATATACGACAGGATAATATCGACGATACCTTTACCTGTTTTGCCCAAAATAATGAAACTTCCGGAAAATATCGTTGATGCCATAGCAGGCCTTAAGTTCAACAGCCTTACGACGGTCCTTTTCGATTGCGAGAAGACAGACATATCATGGCTGTACATCCCTTCACATGAATACCGGTCACACAGGATCGTTTACCAGAGTTCGTTCTCGCCGAACGTATCAGCTGATAAAGACAGGGGCTGCGGTGCGATCGAGATAATAGGCGACAGGTTTGACGTCGACGGAAACCTTCTTAAGGACGGAAAAGTTGTTCCCGAAGAAGTCGGTTTTAATAATATAATTGACAGTGAGTTCACTGAATATGCATATGTGATCCACGATAGGGATTACAGAAAAACGACAGAAACTGTCAGCGGATATTTCTCCGGAGTAAATGGTTTTGACTTACTCGGAAGATGGGGCACCTGGAGCTATAAGAATATGGATATCTGCATTCTGGATGCCATGAAAGAAGCAGAAGTGATCGGAGAAGCATAATGGGTAGATTTGAGTCTGTAACGATCCTGTTGCCGACATTAAACGAGACATTCTCGTTCATTAAGACTGTAGAGATCATACTCGAAGAGTGTGATCATAAGGACATAAATGAATTCATCGCAATCGTTTGTGAGAGGACCCTTAAGGAGAGTTTGGAAGCAATCGAGAAAGGCAAGGCAATGGCTGAAGAAGCCGGAATACCGATGGCCATCCTCTATCAGACAAAGCCTTTTGCAGGCGGGGCTGTACAGGACGGGATCGAGGCAGCCAAGGGCTCACATATTCTCATGATGTCTACTGATCTTGAGACTGATCCTCATAACGTTAAGGACTTCATTGCTTCTGCCAAGAAGTATCCGGATGACATGACGACTGCTTCCAGATGGATCAATAAGGGAAGTTTTGAAGGCTATAACAAGGTCAAGTATGTATTGAACTTTTTCTTCCAGAAGATCTTCTCGGCGTTCTACGGAGTTAAGCTGACAGACATTACATTCGGATACAGGATTGCCACTTCTGAACTTCTGAACTCTATCAAGTGGGAGGAATATAAGCACCCGTTCTTCCTGGAGACAGCGCTTAAGCCGATCCGCCTTGGTGTTAAGATCCATGAGATCCCTACAGGCTGGGTTGCAAGACAGGAAGGCGAGTCACAGAACTCCCTGGCAGCAACTTTTAAATATCTGGGAATTGCCTTTAGAGCGAGATTTGAGAAGCGTTCGGATATCCTGAAGAATCCTTAAAGGCATTTTGCAGGCAACAACTTAAGTCTTCTGTGATTCCAAAGTGACTAATTTGTCACTTTGGAATTCATTTTTTATGGTTCTCCTTTTGTTAGTATTTGCTTATCACGAATATGGAGGACAAATATGGAATTATTAAGATGTGAAAATATCAGCAAGGTATACGGCACGGGGGAAGGTAAGACCGTTGCTTTGCAGGACGTTTCTTTCTCAGTCGAGAAGGGCGAATTCGTATCGATCGTAGGCGCATCAGGTTCGGGAAAATCGACACTCCTTCACATCATCGGCGGCGTTGATAAGCCGACATCGGGAAAGGTCTTCATCAACGGAACAGACATTCATTCGCAGAACGAAGACAAGCTTGCGATCTTCAGGAGAAGACATATCGGACTTGTATATCAGTTCTATAATCTCCTTCCTGAGCTTAACGTCGATGAGAACATCGTGCTGACGCACATGCTGGACGGAAGAAAGCCCGACAAGGAAAGACTTGACCAGATCGTCGAGTACTTGGGACTTACAGACAGAAGATCCCATCTTCCGAGCGAATTGTCAGGCGGTCAGCAGCAGAGAGCATCGATCGGAAGGGCACTCTTTTCGAAGCCTGAGCTTCTTCTCGCAGACGAGCCTACGGGCAACCTCGACAGAAAGAACAGCGCCGAGATCGTAGAGCTCTTAAAAGAATCCAACAGGAAATTCGGACAGACCTTGATCCTTATCACGCACGACGAGAATATCGCTCTTCAGGCTGACAGGATCATCTACATGGAAGACGGAAATATCACTAAAGATGACCGTATCAGGGTTACGGATCTCATGGGCCGCGAATAAAAGGATAATAGGAAAAACTTAGGGGAATTAAAATGAGAAACACAAAGATAGTTCATCAGGTGACTTTAAAGCACATGAAGATGAATATGAAGCGTACCCTGATATCGGTCATCGGAATCGCTTTGATGGTAATGCTGCTTACGACGGTCCTTGTCGGTAAGGATACGGCATACAGGTATTTTGTGGATATTGCATCTGCCAAGAAGGGTGCATATCACTATGCGGTATATAATCTCGACAAGGAGAAACTGGAAAAGCTCAAGGACCTGGATGAGGTAACGGAGATCGCCAT
This sequence comes from Clostridiales bacterium Firm_14, assembly GCA_001604135.1. Lineage (GTDB taxonomy): Bacteria > Bacillota > Clostridia > Saccharofermentanales > Saccharofermentanaceae > Saccharofermentans. The sequence continues at coordinate 94,735 of LVAT01000012.1, read as the reverse complement.
AACTGAAGATCTTAAATATTCCGATTTCGAACAGTCTGCCAAGCCCGAAAAGCCGTTCATCAATGTAAGGAGATATTCGGCTGATGCATTTAAGTGGACGAATATAAAGCTTGTTGACGGCAGATTCCCTCAAAACGGGAATGAGATCGTTATAAGCGAGCAGGCAATTAAAGACGGTGCAACTGTAAAGATCGGCGATACGATCAGTACGAGCACATTCAGACGTTATTTCAAGAATAACAATACTTCAGGCGCATTCGGAATACAGTATCCTGTCTTCAAGGTGCCTGCCGGTGAGACAGTTGAAGCTCCTTACAACATGTACTATTTTGTTCCGGGAACGGAATTCGGAGATGAATTCTATAAGACCGGTGAAGAGATCCACAAGGATACGGGTTTTTCACAGGATTTTACTGTAGTCGGAATCATCGAAGTTCCTGTCTTCGAGGAACCGATCTGCGCATGGTATTCAGCCATCTCGTTTGTTGATGAGACGACAATTCAGAGCGATACATTTAATGCTCTTTTAATGACTGATACAAAGAAGACCGATTCGCAATTCATGTACAAGATAAGATCGATCGTCGGCGATGATAACTACGAGATAAATGATACTTTGCTTGCTTTCTCGGGAAGTTCATCGATGGACTCGATAAACTTTATAGTCCTTGGTGCACAGGCATTCTTTGTAGTGCTTATCGCATTGATCTCAGTCATGCTGATATATAACATTTTCGCGCTTTCCTATGACGAGAGGGCAAAGTATCTGGGCATGCTTTCTTCAGTCGGTGCAACAGGCAAGCAAAAGAGAAGCTCTGTATATTTCGAAGCATTTATCATGCTCCTGCCGGCTCTCCCGATAGGCTTTGCATTAGGTCTTGGTACAGTTAAGATCGCAGCAAATACTGCAGGACCCATGGCAGAGAAACTGTTCAGCTTTGACGGTACCGGCGTTCTTAATCTGAAGCCTGTACTTGCAGTCAGTCCTGCAGCAGTGATCACAGTAATCCTCCTCAGTATTATTACTGTATTTATCTCTGCATTGATCCCGGCACGTAAGATCAGCAAGGTCGGCCCCATTGAAAGTATCAGGGGCACCAAAAAGTCCGGAAAATCAAGAAATAAGGCTAAGGGAAATCCTGACAGACTTATAGGCAGGTCAGCTGCAGGAATGCTTTCTTCCAGATTCTTTAAGAACGACAAGAGCAAGTCATTGGGAATCATAAGAGCAGTTGCGATCTTCTTCCTTGTTACTGTTGCCGTATATTTCGGAACATCACTCGTTATGATGATGGTTGATTACAAGCTGGGTGACAACGGCCTTAGTATTACATATGGCGACGACAGAAACTATTCAATGGTGGTCATTGATACAGGCGATCAGATGGAACGTGACGAGCTTATCGACATGATCAAAAACTCTGAAGGAACGAGTGATGTTACTGTAATCAGATTTGACTCCTGGTCACTCAGGCTCCCGTCTGAATTGTTAAGCGATGAATATTGGAATGCAGATTATGAGATCGAGTGCATGTTCCATGAACCCGGCGAGCTTTCAAAGGATGAGTTTATAAAAGAACAAAAGAGTATTGACCGCGGCACAACCTTCATAAGTGTAACTGCTTTTGAAGATGAAGTGTTCGACAAGATGGCAAAAGAGGTTAAGGCTGCATCTTACGGAGAAGGTGAGATACCCTGCATCCTCATAAAAAATGCGTATTTCTCGACGGATCAGTTCCTCTCCGAGCGTCCGAGAGACTATAAGTATATTGAGGTTAAAGACCCCTATGCATGTAATGACGGCGAGGTTATTCCGCTTTACTCTAATGCGTATAGCAGAGCGGAAGCAGAGGAATATGGTCTTGAGTGGGATAAACTGCCACATCCGGAGATCGATCTTGATGGTGCTCCCGCAAATTTCAAGGTAATAAAGAAAGTAAACACAGATGAGATCAGTGATTACATGGAAGGTACGGCAGGAAGCGGACTGAACATAATCGTCCCGATGAGCGTTGCAGAATACATCGACAAGATCAATGTTCAGGAAATGGTGACGGGAATCTTATTTAACTGCGACAATGAGGCAACTGTAAAAATGTTCCTGGATCTGTCCAATCAGTTGAATGATCTTGGCGGGAATCTTGCACTTAACCAGGCCGGCAGTAGTGTCGCCGAGTTCAGGGAGATCATTGCATACCTCATCAGGACCGTGCTTATTGTGTTCACGGCAATCTCATCAGCAATCTGTCTTCTTAACGTATACAGCTCGATATCCGGTCTCATGGTATCAAGAAGAAAGCAGTTCGCTGTTTTGAAGTCTATGGGTTCGACATTTTCGCAGCTTCTGAATACCGAGATAAAAGAGAGCATAAGAATGCTGATCGCGGCAATAGTCATTGCTTTCCCGATTACAGGGATCATCTGCTGGCTGCTCGCGAAAACATTCATCGGCCAATTCGGATACTTCACGGTATCCTTCCCTTGGCTCCAGTCTTTAGGACTCATCATATTCATTGCTGCGGCAGTTCTGCTCATGACGTTTATTTGCTTAAGACGTGAGAATAAGATTGATATAATAGAGGAGATCAAACGGGAAAGTGTCTGATGCATGGTATTAGTAGTTGAAGACGACAACATAATCGCAGAAGGCTTGAAGCTTGCTTTAACAGGCGAGGGTATGGAAGTTACCCTCGCTTCTTCCGTTGCTGAAGCATATAGTGCTCTCGAGAATGATGACCCCTCTAAGAAGATCGATTTCTGTCTTCTCGACATGACGCTTCCTGACGGCAACGGAATGGATATCTGCATGAAGATCCGTGAGACATCTGAGATGCCCATCATATTCCTGACCGCGATGGACGATGAGATCCACACGGTCCTGGCATTCGACAAGGGCGCGGACGATTATATCTCGAAGCCTTTCCACATCAAGGAACTGATAGCGCGCATGAAGCGTCTCATGAAGCGCACGAAGTCATCGGCTTCAACATGTGCCATCGGCGATAACCTGGTCGATATCACGAACGCGAAAATGACCCGCGCTGGCGAAGAGATCATTCTCACTGCAATGGAATATAAACTCTTGCTCGTCTTCATCAATCACGCCGGCGAGATCCTTGACCGCGACCAGATTTTAAATATCCTCTGGGACGATGTCGGAAGCTTTGTTAATGACAATACGCTGACCGTATACATAAAGAGACTCAGAAGCAAGCTCGATGACGAGGACGGCAAGTATATCGAGACCATCAGGGGACAGGGATACAGGCTTAATCTATGAATCCGTATCTGATAGTTTCCATTGTTTTAGCAGTTATCGTAGCCGCTCTGGTGATCTACATCATTGCGGACAGGATAAAGCGCAGGAAAGAACTTGATGAGCTCATTGATTTTCTTACCAAAGTACAGGATAGAGATACTTTCCCGGAGCTCGGGCTTGAAGCTGAAGGCCGCATGCTCATCCTTCGTTCAGAGATCTACAAGCTCGCTTCTACTTTGCAGGAGCAGTATGCCGGCGAGGTAAAGAAGAACACCTACAAAGCTGACATGCTCTCCAATATCTCGCATCAGATAAAGACTCCGCTTACCGCGATCAACCTCATGACAGATGCTTTAAAGAGCGGCAATATGGATGAGGCTCAGCGCCGCCGCTGCATTGCGAACATCGAAGCGCAGACAGACCACATCACATGGCTTGTAAGAACACTCCTTACTATCGCCGAGATCGATGCAGGTGTTCTGGTAATGAAAAAGGAGACCGTCAAGCTCCGTAGCATGGTCGACGAGATCGTATCATCAATTGCGATCGAAGCAGACATTAAGGACGTATCTATTGGCATCGATGTATCACCTGACGATGAGATTACATGTGACAGGCGCTGGACTTTAGAAGCGCTGTCCAACATCATAAAGAATTCATTGCAGCATACTGAGGCCGGAGGTTCTATCAAGATCTCATCCGAAGACACCAACCTCTCAGTCAATATCCGCATTGAGGACAACGGATGCGGCATCTCCAAGAAGGACCTGCCCAACATCTTCAACCGCTTTTACCATGGCGAGAAGTCCGACCCGAACAGCAACGGCATCGGCTTGTCACTTGCAAAGCAGATCATAAACTCCCAGAACGGCGTGATCTCGTGCGAGAGTGAAGAGGGCAAGGGGACAATTTTCGAGATAAAGATATATAAATCTGCAACAGTTTAAAAAACCTTGTATAATAGTGTCCGAATCACCAAAAGCGGAGGATCGTAATGATCTACAATAATATCCTTGAGGCTATCGGAAACACGCCTCTTATCAAGCTGAATCATATTGTGCCTGAAGGCGCTGCCGATGTTTTTGTTAAGAATGAAGGCCTTGATGTCGGAGGTTCTATCAAGACACGCACGGCTCTTAACATGATCGAGCGCGCCGAGAAAGAGGGCAAGCTCAATAAAGATTCCATTATCGTCGAGCCCACGAGCGGCAACCAGGGCATAGGCCTTGCACTTATCGGTGCAGTCAAGGGCTACCGCACGATTATTGTCATGCCCGATTCCGTAAGCCACGAGCGTTCGATGCTCGTTAAGCACTACGGTGCCGAAGTTATTCTCATCCACGATGACAATGACATCGGCAAGGCTATTGAAGACTGCCGCCTCAAAGCCGAGGAGATCGCAGCTTCCGACCCGCGCGTGTTTATCCCTCAGCAGTTCGAGAATCCCGCCAACACTGAAGCCCAGTACGCATATACAGCAAAGGAGATCCTTGAGGCCATGGACGGCCGCACTATTGACGGTTTCTGCTCCGGTATCGGAACAGGCGGCACCATCACCGGCATCGGTCACGCTCTTAAGGAAGCTAATCCCGCGACGGTCGTCTGGGCAGCTGAGCCCGAGAATGCGGCAATCCTGTCCGGCGGTTCGATCGGCACCCATGTCCAGATGGGCATCGGCGACGGCCTTATCCCGGGCATCCTTGATACTAAGGTTTATGACGACATCTGCATCATTACAGACGATGAAGCCATCAATACATCACGTGAACTCACCCGCAAGGAAGGCATGATGTGCGGTATTTCTTCCGGCACCAACGTCGCATGCGCAATAAAGCTTGCGATGAAGCTTGGCGCAGGCAAGACCGTAGTTACCGTTTTGCCCGACACGGCTGAGAGATATTTCTCGACGCCTCTTTTCGAAGAATAATATGGATATCAACGTAAAATGCCCTTATTGTAATCAGATTACAGGCTACGATAATTCGAGGCCTTTTGCGTATTGCATGTTATGCGGCAAGCAGATCAGTCTGGCACCGCAGCCGGCAAACGATCCGGTAAGCGCTCCGGTGAATGTTCCGGTAAATCAGGCACCTGTAACTTATTCCGCTCCGGTCAGTACTCAGGTACCCGTGCAGAACTATGCCGCCGGTCCCAACCTGATCATCACGTATTATTCAGAACATCCGCGTGTTTTCCTTATAACGACTATCCTGGCCACAGGCGCATGCCATCAGTATTCCAACGGTCAGTCCATGGCATTTAATCTCGTTCCTGGTATTCATGCCATTAATTTCAAGATCGGAAAGAGAACTTACCGAAGAGACATTCTCATAAATCCCAACCAGGAACCCGTAAGGGTGGTCGCTTCTTGGGGCAGGGGCACGGCCCGGATAAGCATCATAAATCCGTCCCAGCCCGGGAATGCTCCGATAATGTACATCTGAGATATGTTTTTAACGCACCTCCGGGTGCGTTTTTTATTGATGCGGGATCGACTGTCTGCTTTTCGACGATACGGCTTAAATGACTCAAAACTTGAAAATTCACACAAAAAGTGTAAAACTACACTAAAGGCAGGCCCACATAGAAAGAAAGGCAACCTATGAAGCGCGAAGAGTTTATAAAGACAGTAAGCAGTAAGTTAAAGCTTATCAGGACTGAGTATGGTATTACCCAGGAGGCGATGAGCGAGATGTTGGGGATCTCCAAGAAGACTCTCGTTGAGACCGAGAAGGGCAGAAGAGAGCTCTCATGGACTGAAGTGATCGCCATGACTTCTGTTTTCGATAAGAGCGAAGTGCTTCAGGGGATCATGGGCGGGGATGCGAGCGACGTGATCCACGCACTGGCCTTTGAGGACCGGCACATACAATACCCCCCTACGATGGGCGGAAAAGTATGGTGGCGCGTGATCGATGAGAAAGACGGATATAAACTCCAGCAAAACTATGTAACAGGACATTTCAGGCTCCTTGATAAGGATGACTGCAGGCTGATCTCTTCATTCAACAGGAACGAAGTCGAGGAATACAGGGATTCACTGGGGAGGTAATGATGGAATTCTTGCTCTTGGTGATAGGTATAGTCATGTTTGCCGCACCGCCGGTTTTCTTCGTTGTCTGCCTGGTCAATGCGATAATTCACGCAAGAAAATATAAGAAAGGTGAGGAGAACAAGACAGCAGCTATGACATACGGCATTATCTCAGGCTGTGCATTCTCCTACCTCGTTGTTGAAGCATTATTGATAATCTGGTTCGCCGAAGGTATTGCGCACATGTAAGGCCTTGCGGCAGAAAATGAATAATATGGAGGAGTAAAAATGGAAATCGTATCAACACTTATGATGGCATCGAACACTTGGGAGAGTATAGCAAACTCCCTTATGTCCTTTGTAATTTTCGGAACCATACCGATTGCCTTTATCGTTTTTCTGATCTTTTTCATTAAAGCGGTCTGGGATGTGAAGAAAAAGGGTGCCGGGAAGACAAAAGCCGTAGTATTCGGCTGCATTTCAGGATATTTCCTGCTCGGTGTCATTGCCGAGGTAGCTTTTATGCTGCTTCTTGCGTCTGCAATAGCGCACATGTGAGGTGCCCGGTATGAAAGACAAGACGTTTATCTCGATACTGGCCATCATAATGGTCATCGGTATCGGTGTCACCGCCGGCCTTATGATCCACGGCTACAATCTTTGGAAAGAAATATCGATCGTTGAGATGATCGCGAATTGGGGATGATCTAAATGGATAAGAAGAAATTAGCAAAACAACTTGGCGTGATCGTACTGGTCATCGCGCTTTTCGCAGGCCTGGATACAGGAATATACCAGTTGTTTATCAAACGGGTCATAAGCCATCACTCTCCAGGCATGCAGAAGATGAGCGTCGAGGTCGGGAACTATGTGCCTTTCACAGGCTCCGAAAACGTTTTCTCCGCAGAAGGCGTGAGCAAACTTGAAGGCGACATCCCGGTGATCGACGGTGCGGCAGCGCTCCTTCCGGTCTACGCGGGATTTGTAGAGAGCATCTATCCCGAGAGCTCCGTTATCTATAACGGCGAGGATTACGATGCTGCGAGCGCGATGCACTACACGAACACCAGAGGCGCATATAAGGACATCGTTGACGGCAATGCGGACATAATCATCTGCGCCCAGCCTTCCGATGAACAGCTCGCTTATGCAGCTGAGAAGGGGGTTGAGTTAGAGCTCGTTCCGATCGGTTCTGACGCATTCGTATTCATCGTAAACGACAGCAATCCTGTAGATAACATCACGCTTGATCAGATCAGAGGCATCTATTCGGGTGAGATCACGAACTGGAAAGAACTGGGCGGAAAGAATATTCAGATCGCAGCAATGAGAAGAAACAAGAACAGCGGTTCGCAGACCGCACTCGAGAAGATCATGGGCGACATTCCGATCAAGCCGGATTATACGACATTGTTTGGAAGCCCCATAGGATTCTCATTCAGATATTATGTAACAGGAATGTTAGGCGAGGGCGGCGTAAAGATCCTTACGATCAACGGCATCGCTCCCACACCTGAGACCATTGCCGACGGTTCGTATCCTGTTGCGGGCAATATCTATGCGGTCTACAGAAAAGGCGAGACTAACGAGAACGTCTATAAGGCGATCGAATTCATGAAATCACCTGAAGGACAGAAGATCGTTGAACAAAGCGGATACATTCCTCTTAGTTAATAAGCTTAAACAGCATGGATTTAAAAAGGCCGCCCGGGATTAACCGGACGGCCTTTAAAGTCTGCCTGTGGCAATGATTACATGTTGTTTGCAACACCGGCTGCAACACCGAGAGCTACAACGGCGATCATGATGATGCCGAGAACGATGGACAAAATAAGACCAATGATACCTGTGATCTTACCGACCTTTGTGAAAGTGTTCTGAACACCATCCTTCTTGCACATACCGCCGAGAACGAGGCTTACGATAGCGGGAACAAGACCGCAGCCGTAGCACCAAGCGAGAACGATAGATGCGATACCAAATGCCATGCAAGCGATTGACTTACCCTTAGGCTGAGCCTGTACAGGTGTGTTTTCTGCCATTTTAAATGACCCTCCAAAACTTTATTTTCAAGGACTATGTGTGAAGCATTATCCTTATCCGAAAGCGATTTTATCAAAATAATCTGTGATTGTAATATAGGATTACAAACAAAAGGAAACGAGCAAAGCACTTAAAAATCTGCTTTTTGGCGATTGCAAAAAAAGAAATATCAAATGGTTTAGACATTTACATTTGGCATAATAAATGCAATAATTTCAGCAGTGCACGCATTATATGCGTAATAAATAAGGAGGGTGTTATGGACACTACAAAGCAACAACAGGTAACCGGTCTCGTATTCGGTGCTATTTCTTTATTACTTCCTAACGTTTCAAGCGTTATCAGCAATGCTACAAGCGACACTAAGGCTGCTACAGGCGGCGCAATCGCTGTTATCATCATCAGCTTGGCAGCTTTGATCTGTGGCATCATCGGCATTATTAAGTCTGCCGGTGCTCGTAAGGCTGCTACAGAAGCAGGCGAGAAGAAGATCCTCGGAACAGTTGGTCTTATCGTTTCCATCGTAGGAACGGTATATGCTGCTCTTATCTTCATCATCCTTGGCGTTTGCGTTGCTTGCGTACTTTGCGTAGGCGCTGCCGCTCTTGCATCTGCTTGATGAAATTAAACTAAAAACGGAAAGAAAGCAGTTGTTCCTTTCAGGAGCAACTGCTTTTGGTTTGTAACATGTATCCTACGATAGATATTTTCGGACATACTATAGGCACATATGCGATCTGTGCAGCCGTGGGCCTTTTTATCTGCGCGGCAGTCGGCTATCTGCTTATAAGAAAAAAGAAGGGCGTCTGCATCGATGACATCATAGTCACGGCAGTGATCATAGCCGTGGGCATGGTAATAGGCGGACATATTGTCTTCGGAATAACCCATATTCCGGAAATCATAAGACTGTTCCAACATATGTCGGACTATACGTTCATTGGTTTCTGCACGCAGCTGTTCGGAGTATATCTTGGCGGAATGGTCTTCTACGGCGGCCTTCTAGGAGGAATAGCAGGATTATACATTACCTGCAGATTTACGCAGTTCGGACATAAGGATGTCATGTACGACATGTTTGCGGTCTGCATACCGCTCTTCCACTTCTTCGGCAGGATCGGATGCTTTCTTGGCGGATGCTGCTACGGAATCGAATGCAGATTCGGATTTACCGTTCACGGCAACACCATAAATCCGGGCGTTAATGACGTTAACCGCTTCCCGGTCCAGCTCGTTGAAGCAGGCTGCAACCTGATAATATTCATAGTCCTTCTTATCCTTCACAGGAAAAAGAAGTTCAGGCAAAGGCTCTTGATAGTCTATTTCTTTATTTATCCTGTTGTAAGATTCATTCTGGAATTCCTAAGAGGCGATGAGATCCGCGGCTTCCTGTTCGGTCTTTCCACGTCTCAGATCATAAGCATATTGCTGTTTACATTTGCGGTCGTCTTTACGATCATCGATCTGAGTAAGCGAAAAGAAAAAGCTCCGGCAAAAGCATAAGAAACATACCCCGCAGATAGGTTAATTCACCTGGAATGCGGTTTTTTTTTTCTTACAGACATAAAAGTTACCGTTTTATAATTTAATGTCCGGATCCGATGGCTTATCATGTCCGGAAGTGATATGCTTTAAGCACACAGGAGATCAGCTTTTTATACCTGTTTCCCGTGTGCAATAACTGAATAGATTAAATGACTCTGACGGCAAGGTTGGTTCCAAGCGGGAATAGTCTTTGGATATAGCATGTAACTCACGCGCGTATTGGGCTTCTTTATCGTCAGACATCAGATGATAGAGGAGTTTTTTTATGCTTAAGATCGCAATTTACGGCAAGGGCGGAATAGGCAAGTCGACAGTCACATCGAACCTGTCTGCAGCTTTTGCAAGCATGGGCAAGCGTGTCATTCAGATCGGATGTGATCCTAAGGCGGATTCCACTATCAATCTTTTGGGAGGCAAACCCCTTAAGCCTGTTATCGAGATCCTCAAAGACGGTGTTGATCCTACATCTGCAAAGGAGATCTCTCAGGAAGGCTTCGGCGGCGTACTCTGCATTGAGACCGGCGGTCCTACACCGGGCCTTGGCTGTGCCGGCAGAGGCATTATCGCAACCTTTAATCTTTTGGATGAACTCGGATTGTTTGAAGAATATAAGCCCGATGTTGTTCTTTATGACGTTCTGGGTGACGTTGTCTGCGGCGGTTTTGCGGCTCCGATCAGAGAAGGCTATGCCGAGAAGGTCCTGATCGTTACGTCAGGCGAGAAGATGGCCCTTTATGCGGCAAATAACATCTGCCAGGCGGTAAGGAATTTCGAGGACAGGGGATACGCAAATGTCAGAGGCCTGATCCTCAATAAGCGTAACGTTCCGGGAGAGGACGAGAAGGTCGCAGAATTTGCAAAAGATCATAACGTGGATATTGTTGCGGTAATTCCCAGAAGTGATGACATCACGCTCTGTGAGGATAAAGGCATGACCGTCGTCGAAGGCGCAAAGGACTCCGAGGCGGCACAAAGGTTTATCGATCTGGCGAAGACGCTTTTGGAAGGGTAAGTCTTATGAAGCGTGAAGCAATATGTTATACAGCAGGGGAATTAGCAGAGCGCGGGAAAAATAACATCCCGGATGAACTCCTGTCCGGCAATAATCTCGTGTACAGCTCGCCTGCGACACTCGCATATAACTCTCCGGGAGCCGAAGGATTCGGCGTTAAGAGAGCAGGCTTAAGCGTTCCCGAATCGGTAATGCTCATAGTCGCTCCGGGATGCTGCGGGCGCAACACTTCGCTTATATCTTCAATGCCTGAATATAAGAACAGGTTTTTCTATCTCGAGATGACAGAACCTGATCTTGTAACGGGACGCCACCTGAACAAGATCCCTGAAGCGGTCAAGGAGATCCTGACTTTCTTAAAAGAGGGAGGCAAAAGCATCCCCAGGGTCGTCATGATCTGTATCACATGTGTTGATGCGCTCCTCGGAACCGATATGGACAGAGTCTGCAGGAAGGCAGAAGATTTTCTGGCAGGAAGCGCTTTTGCAGGCGTAAAGGTGCGCCCGTGCTATATGTACGCACTTACAAGAGAAGGCAGACGTCCGCCAATGGTTCACGTCAGGCAGACGATCTATTCACTTCTTGAACCGATGGGAAAGGATGCCAGATCAGTAAATATCATCGGAGGTTTTGCGCCTCTCGAGAACACTGAACTTAAGACATACTTAGAGCTCGCAGGGATCAGAAACATAAGGCAGATATCCACATGCGGCACGTATGAGGAGTTCCTCAAGATGGCCTCTGCAAACTTCAACCTCGTGATAGATCCGGAGGCAAGAGCTGCCGCCGAGGACATGAATAAGAGACTTAATATTCCCTACATCGAACTTACGAGAGTCTATTCGACGGATAAGATCAGATCGCAGTATAAGGCGCTTGCAAGCGTTACGGGGATCGATATCGATGACACCTTCGAAAAGGCCGAAGCTGACGAAGCGGTAGCAAGGCTTAAGGATGCATATCCGGATCTTGTCCTTAATGTCGGTGAATGCACGAATGCAAATGCGTTCGAACTGTCGTTAAGTCTTTTGCGAATGGGCTTTAAGGTCGATGAGATCTATGCGGTAGCTGCACCTGAGAATTTCGTTTATGTGAAGAACATTGCAGCGTTATCGCCTGATACCAAGATCTACTGCAATATGGAGCCCACGATGCTCTACTACAAGATCTCACAGTCGAAGGCCAGTATAACGGTTGGCAAGGACGCGAAGTTCTATTGCCCTGATATCCCTAATGTCTCTTGGAATCAGGATACAAGACCGTTTGGTTATCAGGGGGTAAGGGATCTGATGAATAAGATCTGCGAAGCGCTCAAGGAGGCAGAGGCATGAAGGGATTAAGGAAAGTTCTTACACCTTTTGCACCTGACCAGTCAGGTGCTTCCGGCGTGCTCTATTCAATGGGCGCGCTCATAGTGATCATAGATGCGGGCGGATGCACGGGCAATGTCTGCGGATTCGACGAGCCCAGATGGCATGAATCAAGGAGCGCGGTATTCTCTGCAGGTCTCCGCGACATGGATGCGATCTTAGGCCGCGATGAGCTGCTTGCTTCGAAGATCAAGTCAGCCTGTGACCGTATCGATACTTCCTTTGTTGCAGTGATCGGCACACCGGTTCCCGCAACGATCGGAACGGATTATAAAGCACTTAAAAAACTCATAGAGAGCAAGATCGATATTCCGGTGCTTCCCGTTATAACTAACGGCATGAAGCTCTATAACGAAGGCGAGAAGCAGGCTTATAAGGCTCTTATCGATGAGTTTGCTTCAGATACGCCGGCTTATAGGGACAGGATCGTTATCGGCATGACTCCGCTTACATACGGAAGATATCATGAAGATCTCACGCTTGATGACATAAGGAATATCAGGGGTGCAGGAGAACTTATCGCCGCATCCTCTTCGGGAATCGATGCATGTGAGTATCTCGGAAAAGATTTTAAGATCGTAAGTCCTTTGTATAAGGACAATATTCCCGAAGGAATAAAGGGCAGGACTCTTGTGTGCCACGATGAGGTCGTTGGAAAGACCATAAGGGATGCGGGAGTTGACTGCGACATCGCCACTTTTTTCAAGCTCCACGACATAGCTAAGCAGGATGGCGATAAGAAGATCACGGAAGAAGATGAGTTTATCGATCTGGTAAGAAACGGCGGATACGACACTATCGCTGCCGATATCTGCCTCAGAGAACTTGTACCGGATTTTGAAGGAAGATGGGTTGACCTCAAATGCTTTGCAATAAGCGGGAGATTATGATTTGGTAACAAAGCGCATTAAAGTCTACGGCATAGTCCAGGGTGTGGGAATGAGGCCCACGGTCGCAAGGCACGCTGCTTCTCTTGGAATAAAGGGAAGTGTTGCAAACCTTGGACCTTATGTCGAGATCTATGCGCAGGGAGAAGAGCAGGATGTCGTAAGGTTTATCGATCTGATCAAAAATGAACCGCCCAAGAGGGCTGCGATCCTGAAGACGGATGTTAAGGAAAAAGACGCACCCGAATATAAGGATTTCAGCATCATCGAGAGCGCTAAGACTTCAGGTGAGATCTTCGTATCTCCGGATATCGCGATATGTGATGAATGCCTTGCAGAGCTCTTTGACAGGAATAACAGAAGATATCTTCACCCGTTCATCAACTGCACATGCTGCGGCCCCAGGCTCACGATATTGGACGCACTTCCTTATGACCGCGAGAGAACATCGATGAAGGAATTTCCGATGTGTCCCGAGTGCGCTTCTGAGTATTACGATCCTGCCACAAGAAGATATGATGCGCAGCCCGTCTGCTGCAATAAATGCGGACCGGAAGTCTTCATACTCGATGATGCGGAGAACCGTAAGGGGCGCGAAGCAATAACTTATACACGACAGGTGATCGCAAACGGTGGTATCGCTGCAATAAAGGGCATCGGCGGTTTCCATCTGGCATGCAATGCATATGATAACGTTGCCGTCAGAAGGCTCCGTGAATTAAAGCACCGTCCTTCAAAGCCTTTCGCGTTAATGATGAGGGATGTAGATGAAGTCCTTAAAAACTGCTATATCGAAGATTACCAGAGAGATATCCTTACGGGACATCAGAAGCCCATTATCCTTTTGAAGCGCAGAGAGGATTCTCTTGTTGCAGAACAGGTCGCACCGGATAATCCGATGATCGGATGCATGCTTCCTTATGCACCTTTGCAGAGCCTTTTATTTGATTATGATGACGGTATCGAAATGCCGCGCTGTCTTGTTATGACAAGCGGTAATCTGTCAGGGCTCCCCATCTGCAGAAATGATGAGGATGCAAGGCGCGAGATAAAGGCATACTGCGATGTGATCCTTACACACAACAGAAAGATCAGATTAAGGGCCGACGATTCGGTAATGGATTTCTATGACGGCAGGCCCTACATGATCAGACGTTCGAGAGGCTATGCACCTCTGCCGTTCATGATGACAAGACCATTCAAAGGCTCTGTAATAGCATACGGCGGAGAACTCAAGAATACATTCTGCGTTGCGGTAAACAGCCTCATGTATCCTTCATCCTACATAGGTGATCTAACAGATCTCAAAGGAAAGAATGCCCTTAAGGAATCAGCAGAAAGAATGCTGACTCTCTTAGAGACAAAGCCTACCCATGCAGTCTGCGATCTCCATCCCTCATATAATTCTTCGGCAGCTGCAGAAGAGTCGGGGCTTAAGCTCATCAGAGTCCAGCACCATTATGCACACATCCTCTCCTGTATGGCAGAGAACGATCATACGGATGAAGTTATCGGGATCTCGCTGGATGGTACGGGATACGGCACTGACGGAACGATCTGGGGCGGCGAGATATTGAAGTGCAGCCTTGACGGCTTCGAGCGCAAGGGCCATATCAGGTCGTTCCTTCATACAGGCGGTGACATCGCCTCAAGAGAAGGCTTCAGGATCGCAATATCGATGCTCATCGATATCTTCGGCGATGAGGCAGAAGCAAAGTGCAGTGAATTGGGGCTTATCAGGCAGGGGTCGTTCAAGACATATAAAGCAATGCACGATAACAGGATCAATGCCGCCGTATCCACAAGCTGCGGAAGGCTTTTCGACGCCGCGTCAGCAATACTCGGGATCAAATATGAGCAGAGCTTTGAAGGCGAGGCCGCAACAGCTCTCGAGTTCAAGGCTATGGAATATGAAGGGGATAGAAATTTCGAATGCATGGATCTTATTGACGGCGATGTGGTCGCTACAGACAGGATCATCAGATATCTTGCGGAAGAAAAACTCAAAGGAAGTGACAATGGAAAACTCGCATATGCCTTCCACTATATGCTTGCAAAAGGCGTAGCCCAGATGGCGATGGCCAAGTCTGCCGGCATAAAGACCGTTGCTCTGAGCGGAGGGTGTTACCAGAATAAGCTCCTGACCGGACTTACGGAAAAGGAGTTAAAAGAAAACGGCTTTAACGTACTGCTCCATTCAATGGTTCCACCGAATGACGGCGGAATAGCATTGGGTCAGGCGCTCTACGGGATGCATAAAATAAATAATCAGGAGGATATATAAATGTGTGTAGGTTTAGCTGCAAAAATCATCAGCGTTAAGGACGGTGTCGCAATGGTCGACTGCACGGGCGCGAAAAGAGAGATCTCCGCAGAGCTCTTAGACGACTTGGAACCCGGCGATTATGTCATGGTCCACGCAGGCTGTGCGATCGCCAAGATCACTGACGATGACAAATCAGAGACTGAGAAAGTGTTAAAGGAGAATCTGGCATGACAAGTATCAACAGTACTGCTGATATGAGAAATTTCCTTGAGACCTACGACGGACCTTCCGTGAGGATCATGGAAGTCTGCGGTACACATACTCATGAGATCTTCAGGCAGGGAATAAGAAGATTCTTATCACCCAAGATCAATCTCATATCAGGCCCCGGATGTCCTGTCTGCGTAACTCCTGCAGCATATATCGATGAGGCTGTTTATCTCGCGCTCGAGAAAGGCTGCACGCTTACGACCTTTGGAGATCTCGTAAGAGTTCCGGGAAATGTTAAGAGCCTTCAGCAGGCAAGAGCAGAAGGCGGCAAAGTAAAGATCGTCTATTCGCCGATCGATGCGGAGAAATATGCCAAGGACCATCCTGAAGAGCAGGTTGTTTTCCTTTCCGTGGGATTCGAGACAACGACGCCTTCTGATGTTATTGCCGTAAAGAATGCAGTAAGGGACGGGCTTGATAACTTTTCGCTCCTTACAGCGAACAAGACCATGCCGGGTGCTTATGAAGCTATGGCATCTTCGACAGATGCATACCTTTATCCCGGCCATGTTCATGCGATCATCGGAACGAAGCTCTGCCGTGACCTTGCAGAGCGCGGTGTAAGCGGAACCATTGCAGGCTTTACAGGAGATGAGCTTCTCGCTGCGCTTGCGGTAACCGTAAAGAATGTTTCCGAAGGCAAGCCGTTCTTTGTTAATGCATATCCGAGAGTCGTTACAGATGAGGGAAGTCCTGCTGCTGTTGCGCTCGTTGATAAATTCATGAAGTCCTGTGATGCCGAATGGCGCGGTATCGGCGTGATACCGGATTCAGGAGTTGAACTCAGGGATGAATATGCGGCTTACGATGCCAGAAAGAAGTATTCGGTACCGAAGATGGAGTTTGAGCGCAAGACGGCATGCAAATGCGGAATCGTACTGCAGGGAAAGATACTGCCGTCGGAGTGTCCGCTTTTCGGAAAGGCATGCAATCCGGATCACCCTGTAGGAGCATGCATGGTATCTGACGAAGGCGCATGCTCGGCATTCTATATGTACGGAGGACAGTCATGAAAGAAGTAATTACATTGGCTCACGGAAGCGGCGGAAGAAAGACATCCGAGCTTATCGGTGAGATATTCAGGAAGAATCTCGGAAACGAGTATTTCACTGCAGACGATGCGGCAGTCCTGCCCAGGCCTGAAGGCCGTATCGCAATGTCGACAGACGGCTTTATCGTATCGCCCTGGAAGTATCCGGGCGGCAACATCGGAAGACTTGCAGTCTGCGGCACGGTAAATGACCTCGCGTGCATGGGCGCCAAGCCCCTTTATCTCACATGTTCCTACATCATTGAGGAAGGACTCCCGATCGAAGATCTGGAACTTATTGCAAAGACGATGGGCGAGACCGCAAGAGAAGCCGGAGTAAATATCGTTGCAGGCGACACGAAGGTTGCAGGCAAAGGCCAGGTCGATAAGATCTTTATAACAACTGCCGGTGTTGGTGTAATCGGCGAAGGCATCAACACATCCGGAAAGTTTGCTAAGCCGGGCGATAAGATAATCGTAACAGGTGATGTCGGAAGACACGGAACGGCTATCCTTCTTGCCCGTGACGAATATGGCATTGAAGCAGATGTAACTTCCGATTGCGCGCCCTTGTGGGAACCTGTAAGAAGAGCGCTCGAAGTATGCCCTGAGATGCACGTTATAAGAGATGCCACGAGAGGCGGCGTCGGAACTGTTCTTTATGAGATCGCAGATGAGGCAGGAGTCGGCATCAGGGTCGACAGGACAAGCGTTCCGGTAGCTCCCGAAGTCAGCGGCGTAACGGGCCTTCTGGGATTAGAGCCTCTGTATCTTGCATGCGAAGGCAGAATGGTAATGATCTGCCCTGCGGAAAAAGCACAGGCAGTTGTTGATGTCCTTAAGGGTACAAAGTACACTGAAGGTGCAACGATAATAGGCGAAGTAACAGAAGATGAGACCGGAAGAGTAGTCATGACGACTGAAGTCGGAGGACAGACATATCTTCCCAAGCCCGGCAACGAACTGCTGCCAAGAATTTGCTAAGGAGCGTTTATGGAAACAAGAGTAGCTGCAATCTCGATAATCGTAGAGAATCCTGAATCAGTTGAGAAGCTTAATGCCCTTCTTCACGAGGCCGGAAAATACATCATCGGAAGAATGGGCGTGCCCTACCGCGAGAAGAACATCAGCATCATCATGATCGCCATCAACGCACCCCAGGATTACATCAGCGAGATAACAGGAAAGATCGGACGTCTTGACGGAGTTAACGTAAAAACATCCTATGCCAACGTCAAGTGATGAAAGGGTGAGGATCGGTGATGCCGAATTCCCGAAGCCGTTTGTAAACGGGCTTGAGTTCAACGCGCCCGTACACGGCACATGGAATATCGTGCATATCGGGTTCAGGATCCCTGAGGCTCATCAGATATACATCTGCGCGGATAACTGTCTGCGCGGTGTTGTCATGACAGCCGCAGAGATGGGCGAGCTCGGCAGGTTCTCGTCAGTAGTCCTTGAAGAAGATGATATGACGCATTCGGGAAGGATAGAGGAAACCACCATAGAAGGTGTTACTGACTGTCTTAGAAAGCTCGCCAAGATCCCTCCGGTGGTGATCGTTTTCCCAGTGTGCGTCCACCGTTTTATGGGATGCGATATCGGCTATATCTACAAGGAGCTCGAAAAGCGTTTCCCTGACGTTATCTTCATAAGAGGCTTCATGGATCCGGTAATGCAGAAGCGCGGTACGACTCCTGACCAGAGACTCCGCAAAGCAATGTCGGACATCATTCCTAAGCTTCCTGTAAAGGAAGATACGGTGGCGTTTGCAGGAAGCGATATGCCTGCATCCGAGAACGATTTCAAAAAGATACTGGAGTTTAACTCCAAGACTGTAAAAGATACCGCGGACTGCAGGACACTTGAAGAGTATCTCTCGACAGGGGAAGCCTCATTATTCATCTGTCAGTATCCGGCTGGCCTAATGGCCGCAAAAGCCATAACACAGAGGCTGGATCGCAAGTACATCTACTGCCCCTTAAGCTTTGATTTTGACACCGTGGAAGAAGAGATAAGGCAGTCAGGACTTTCTGTTCCTGACGGATTTTTCGAAGACGGGAAAGAAGCTTGTATCGCAGAAATGAAAAAGCTTAAGGACCTCATCAAGGATACTCCTGTCGCGATCGATTATACGGCTGTTCCAAAGCCCTTGTCGCTTGCAAGGTTTTTGAAAGATAACGGGATAAATGTTACGACTGTCTATCTTGATGCTGTTGACGGAAGCGAGAAGGCGGATTTTGAATATCTGCAGAAAAACTTCCCTGAACTTATCCTTCACTCGACTATGCATGTAAGTGACAGGAGACCTGTAAGAAGTAATGAGAACGTTCTGGCTGTCGGTCAGAAGGCAGCCTGGTTCGAAGGCACAGGGAATTTCGTAAACATGATAGAAGGCGGGGGCTTTTATGGTTTCAGCGGAATATGTGAGTTTATAAGGCTCATGGAAGATGCATTTAATAACAGCAAGGACATGCGTGATATCGTACCGCGCAAGGGTCTTGGCTGCAGGAGCTGCATATGAAGAAGACTTACAGGATCTTACCGGTCTATACGGGTGATGTATCGGGAGCTGCAAGCGCCCTTTATGAGTTCGGCGGCATGACCGTTATCCATGATCCTTCAGGATGCAATTCCACATACAATACACACGATGAGACCAGATGGTTTGATAAGGAGAGCCTTATCTATATTTCTGGGCTTAACGATATCGATGCCATCACCGGTAATGATGACAAGTTTATAAGCGATATTTGTGCGGCAGCAGAAAGAATGAAGCCGCGCTTTATCGCTCTTGCAAATTCGCCGCTCCCTTATCTTAACGGCACTGACTTCAAAGGCATATGCAGGGTCCTGGAAGAGAAAACCGGTCTGCCCTGTTTTTACGTCAACACCAATGCGATGCACGACTATTCCATGGGTCAGTCTGAAGCTTTTCTGAGCTTTGCAAAAAAGATGCTTCAAAGCCCTGAGAAGAAGATCCCTAACGGCGTAAATATCATTGGCATGACGCCTCTTGATCTCACTTCGACAAAGATAGAGTTAAGCGGATATGAGACCGTCTCTAACTGGGGACTTAACACCTCATATGATGAGGCTGTCAGAGCCGCTGAAGCAGAATTAAATATCGCAGTATCATCTTCCGGCATTGCCGCTTGCAAATACATGGAAGAAGAATACGGCATACCGTATATCAAAGGTCTTCCGTGGGAAGGCAAGCCTTCTGACTACATGGATGTGGAAAGAAAGCCGTCCGTAAATTTTATCGTCGGTGAACCAGTCATCTCAGGATCGATAGCGGCTTATATTAAGATTAAGACAGGCATTGATTACAACGTGATTGCCACAACTGAAATAACAGACGGACTTCTTCTCAAGTGTGACAGAAAGTGCCACGGAGAAGAGGAGCTCGAAGAAGCGCTTAAGGAAGCGGACAACATCATTGCCGACCCCATGGTAAGGCTTATATCGCCACCAAATGCAAACTTCATCGAGCTCCCCCATTTTGCTTTGTCAGGAAGGCTCTATCTTAAGAAGATCCCGGATCTTCTCAAGCCCGGCCTGTACTATCCCGGAATCTGATCAGAGAATATCTATATACTCGCCCTCAAGCGCTTTGTTCATGCTCCTGACTGCGCAGAACTTGCCGCACATGGAGCATGTGTCATCATGTTCGGGTGCCCTTGAATCACGGATCGCCTTTGCAGTCTCAGGGTCTATCGATACTGCCCACTGGTCATCCCATCTGAAGGTTCTTCTCGCATCGCCCATGGCGTTGTCCCTGTCCATGGCGTGGGGGATCTTTTTCGCGATATCGGCAGCGTGAGCCGCGATCTTTGAAGCAATGATGCCCTGCTTAACGTCGTCGACATTGGGGAGTGCCAGGTGCTCTGCGGGAGTTACATAGCAGAGAAAAGCTGCGCCTGAAGCGGCAGCGATCGCGCCGCCGATGGCTGAAGTGATGTGATCGTAGCCGGGAGCGATATCCGTGACGAGGGGTCCAAGAACGTAGAAGGGAGCGCCCATGCAGATCGACTGCTGGATCTTCATGTTGGCTTCGATCTGGTCCATCGGCATGTGGCCGGGGCCTTCGACCATTACCTGGACATCCTTTTCCCATGCGCGCTTTGTGAGCTCGCCTAATCTTACGAGCTCTTCGATCTGGCATACGTCGCTTGCATCAGCAAGGCATCCCGGGCGGCATGCGTCGCCCAGAGAGATCGTAACGTCGTATTCGCGGCAGATATCAAGGATCTCGTCGTAGTATTCGTAGAAAGGATTCTCATTTCCTGTCATGCACATCCATGCGAAGATCAGTGAGCCGCCTCTTGAGACGATGTTCATCTTTCTCTTATGCTTCTTGATCTGGTCGATCGTGTGCCTTGTGATGCCGCAGTGCAACGTCACGAAGTCTACGCCGTCTTCAGCGTGGAGCCTTACCACATCGATAAGATCTCTTGCAGAAAGTGTTGCGAGGTCTCTCTGATAGTGGATGACCGCATCGTAAACCGGAACGGTGCCGATCATGGCAGGGCATTCTGATGTGAGCTTGCGGCGGAAAGGAATCGTATCGCCGTGTGATGAGAGGTCCATGATGGCTTCAGCGCCCATGTCGATCGCAGCCTGAACCTTCTTCATCTCGACGTTGTAGTCCTTGCAGTCTCTGGAAACGCCGAGATTGACGTTGATCTTAGTCCTGAGCATTGAGCCTACGCCCTCAGGATTCAGGCACTTGTGATTTTTGTTGGCGCAGATAGCGACCTGGCCTTTTGCAACCCATTCACGGATCTCTTCCTCTGTTCTGTATTCCTTCTGAGCTACGATCTTCATCTCAGGAGTCACGATCCCCATCTTTGCGGCTTCCATCTGAGTCTTATAAGTTCTTTCCATATGTTCTCCTTATGTGTTTTTGAATTCTGTTTTGATGTCGAACCCGTGATCTAACGGGCCCCTTCCGTGCCCGAGATCAAGGCCTGACTTTATTGCGCCCGTGATGTATTTCTTGGCACGCTTAACTGCATCAGGAACCGTCATTCCTTTTGCGAGATTACAGGCGATCGCGCTTGATAAAGTACAGCCCGTTCCGTGCGTGTTCGGGTTATCTATCTTCTGCATCTCGAGAATGATGACTTCGCCTTCATGAAGCAGCACGTCATCACAGTTTGTATCGCTGTGACCGCCCTTGATGAGAACGGAGCAGCCGCATTCGGAATTGATCTTCTTTGCGGCTTCGATCATGTCGTCTTTTGTGTTGATCTTCATGCCTGATAGTACTTCTGCCTCAGGAATGTTGGGTGTGACGACAGATGATAACGGAATGAGTTTTTCCTTAAGTGCTCTGACACTTTCTGATGTAGCGAGGTCAGCGCCGCTCGTAGCGACCATGACAGGGTCGACTACAAGGTTCCTGACGCCGTAGGTCTTAAGTCTTTCCGCAGCCGCTTCAACGAGTTCTCTTGAAGGGATCATGCCTGTCTTAACAGCATCAGGTACGATGTCTTCGAAAACAGCATCTATCTGGTCTTTGAGGAACCCGGGATCGCTGTTAAGTATTGATCTGACACCCGTCGTGTTCTGCGCGGTAAGTGAAGTGATAACGGACATTCCATAGCAGCCGTTTGCGATCATGGTCTTAAGGTCGGCCTGAACGCCCGCACCGCCGGAGCAGTCGCTTCCTGCAATGCTTAATACTGTCTTCATGAGTTCCTCCTTATGTCTTCGAATGCCTGCTTAAGTTCGATGGCAGCGTTCTTAGGAGAATCAGCCTTCATGATCGCCGATACTGCGCAGACGCCAGAGATATTTATGCCCTTAAGCACGCCAAGATTGGTGGAGTTAAGTCCGCCAATGGCGTTGACGGGAATGGGAACTGCTTTGGTGATCGAATCCAGTGTCTCAGTTGATGTGAGAACTGTCTTAACTTTTGTCGTTGTGGGATAGATCGCACCTACGCCCAGGTAATCTGCGCCGTCGTTATAAGCTTTTATTGCTGCTTCGACGGTCTTGGCCGTAGCGCCCAGGATCTTATCTTTGCCGATAAGCTTTCTTGCAGTTGCAACAGGCATATCCTCAGCACCGACGTGAACGCCTTCGCAGTCTGCGGCGAGCATGACGTCGATCCTGTCGTCTATTATGAGAGGCACATTGAATTCCTTCGTTATTGCATGAACTGCTTCTGCAAGCTCAATGTATTCACGCGTGGTCCTGTTCTTCTCGCGCAGCTGGATAATGGTAACGCCGCCTTCTAACGCAGAACGCACTCTTCTTAAGAATTCGTCTTTCTCAAATCCCGTGCTGTCGGTGATGAAATATAAAGTCGTATCAAGCCTCATAGGAGCCTCCTATCGCATCCATAAGATTTACCATGAAGGTTCCGGGGCCTTTGTCTGTTGCAGCCTTTTCACCGCATTTCTTAAAGAATGAGCAGGCATCGACAACGCTTTGGAACGAGTTCTCTTCTGCAAGGTAAGTTGCGATAATGGCACCCAACATGCAGCCTGTGCCGGTCACCTGAGAAAGTTGTGCGCTGCCGCCTGTGACTTCTTTTATCTCGCCATTTAAAGCGATGAGGTCCACCTTGCCGGTTGCCGCAACGATGCAGTTATGTATTTTCGAGAGCTCAAGAACAGCGCGCCTTATAAGCTCATCTTCAATGCCTTCCTTGGCGTCAACACCTTCGGATCTGTATGTGTCATCGTAGAGTGCTAAGATCTCGGAGTAATTGCCCTTTATGCATGCGAACTTTCCGGATGAGAGGAAGAGCCTGACAAGTGTCTTTCGAAGTGACGAGCAGGCGGCTCCAACAGCATCCAAAGTTACCGGAATGCCTGTGACGGAAGCTTCCTTAAGAGCGAGACGCATCGATGAGATGCGTGAATCGGTTATGTTTCCGAGATTAAGTAGGAGGGAGGAAGCGGTCCTCGTTATCTCCATGACCTCATCAGGGTGCTCAGCCATTATGGGCTTAGCGCCGAGAGCCAGTATGGCGTTTGCGCACTGGTTCATCGAGATCGGATTCGTGATGCAGTGGATCAGACGGTTGTTTTTGCTTGCTTCTTTTTCCAAAGCGCACCTCCTTCATTGATCTTGTTCTGCATCTTCTTCAAAGCACCCATGTGCTGGAGCCTGTAGAGGACGATCGCAGCAACCGTGCCGCCGATCAACGTTCCGCAGATAAATGAAGGAACGTAGAAGAACCAGCCGAGGCCTTCTCTTCCACAGATGAAAGCCATTACGGGGTAGGAGACGATGGCACCGATGATGCCTGTTCCTACGATCTCACCCAATACTGCAGCCCAGATCTTGCCCTTGGAGACTTTGTAGAGGATGCCGGAGAGCAGGGCTCCGAATACCGCACCTGTGAGTGCGAGCGGCGGGATGCCCATGGCGCACATGCGGATGATGCCGATGAAGAGCGCGACAAGGAATGCATCAAGGGGCCCTAAGAGCACTGCTGCGGTAATGTTGATGAGGTGAGCCATAGGGCACATGCCCTCGATCCTGAGGATAGGTGAGATAACGACACCTACCGCGATCAGCATCGCCATAACGGCGAGTCTTAAAATGTTGTATCTTTTCATGTGAACTCCTTCCGGAAAGCAATAAAAAAGAAGCTGCCTGATAAAGGCAACTTCCTAAAAACGCATATATGACCTAAGAGTCCCTACGTTGGCATTACCCAAATCAGGTATTCGGTCGAAGGGCACACCTTCCTCTCAGCCTGTAATGCAAGCTCCCGTCCTTATATTCTGTTTTCCGGATAAGAAGATACACCAACAATTTGATTTTATCAAATGGTTTTCGTGATTTTTCTGTGATTTTTAAATCCTGCCTGTCTCCACCAAAAATGCCTGTACGGACGGCAGGCTTTTTGACACAAAAATCGATAAATCTGGCATTTACTTTTACCGTCTGATTAATTATTATTCTTGTGTATTTTATTCTAAAGGAGTAAAGCTATGGATATTTCACCACTTCAGAAGGCAAGATATGAATACCAGCCCAAGCTTCCGGGCATGCTCAGAAACGGTATTTCAGAGATTTCAGTACAGGAAGGCGCTGCTACACAGAGCGTAGCTGATCAGGACAAGATCAAGGCACTTTTCCCCAACACATATGGTAAGCCCGAGATCACATTCGTTAAGGGCGCTAATACATCAGAGGCTAAGAAGCAGGTTGTAGGCGTAATCCTCTCCGGCGGTCAGGCACCTGGCGGACACAACGTTATTTCCGGTCTTTATGACGCTTTGAAGGCAACAAATCCCGAGAACAAGCTCTTGGGCTTCAAGAAGGGACCTGACGGACTTCTCAAGAACGACTATGTTGAGTTCGACGACAAGTTCATCGACGCATACAGAAACACAGGCGGTTTCGACATCATCGGTTCCGGCAGAACAAAGCTCGAGACAGTTGAGCAGTTCCAGACAGTTGCTAACTTCGCTAAGGAGAACGGCCTCACAGCTATCGTTATCATCGGCGGCGACGACTCCAACACAAACGCTGCTACACTCGCTGAGTACATGGCTGCTAACAACACAGGCATTCAGGTCATCGGCTGCCCTAAGACAATCGACGGCGACTTGAAGAACGAAGATATCGAGGCTTCTTTCGGTTTCGATACAGCTACAAAGACATATTCCGAGCTCATCGGCAACATTGAGAGAGATGCTAACTCCGCAAAGAAGTATTGGCACTTCATCAAGGTTATGGGACGTTCTGCTTCCCACGTTGCTCTTGAGTGCGCACTTGAGACACAGCCTAACATCTGCCTCATCGGTGAGGAAGTTGCAGCTAAGAAGATGTCTCTTGCAGACATCACAAACCAGATCGCTGACTCTGTTGAGAAGAGAGCAGCTAACGGTGACAACTTCGGTGTTGCAATCATCCCTGAGGGTATCGTAGAGTTCGTTCCTGAGTTCTCCGCTCTCATCGCTGAGATCAACGAGCTCCTCGCAGGCGAGAAGACAGAGCAGTTCAACGCTCTTCCTGACTGGAACGCTAAGTACGAGTTCATCAAGGCAGGCCTTTCCGCTGACGCTTTCAAGGTTTTCGATATCCTTCCCCAGGGCATCCAGCAGCAGCTCTTCCTCGAGAGAGACCCTCACGGTAACGTTCAGGTATCCCTCATCGAGTCCGAGAAGCTCTTCTCCGAGATGGTTAAGAACGAGCTCGCAAAGAGAAAGGAAGCCGGCACATACAAGGGCAAGTTCGGCGCTCAGCACCACTTCTTCGGTTATGAAGGCCGCTGCGCATTCCCTTCCAACTTCGACTCAGATTACTGCTATTCTCTCGGATTCAACGCATTCATGCTCATCCAGTATGGCTTCACAGGTTACCTCTCAAAGGTTTCCAACATCTCTAAGCCCGCTGACGAGTGGGTTGCAGGCGGTATGCCCATCACAAAGATGATGAACATGGAGAGAAGAAACGGTGCTGATAAGCCGGTTATCCGTAAGGCTCTCGTTGAGCTCGACGGCAAGCCGTTCAAGTATTTCGAAGCTAACCGTGAGAGATGGGCTGTTGAGACAGCATTCACATTCCCCGGTGCTATCCAGTACTTCGGACCCTCAGAAGTCTGCGACAGAACAACAATTACTCTCGCACTCGAGAAGGGCTGATAAAGGCTTTTTGTAAAGCTCGAAAATAATGACTGATGATCCCCGCTTGGCGCAATGCCCGGCGGGGATTTTTAAATTGAGAATATTATCAAGTCGCCAATCCGCTTCCTGATATGCTAAACTCAAAGCAGGAAAGGATAAGACGGCATAATCGGCCTCTTATCGGGGTGATAATAAAGCAATGCATGAGGAGGGGACTTCATGATTACTTGCAGGGAATGCGGATTCCGCAATGAAGGAAGGAAAACATGCAAGCGGTGCGGTGCTTCGCTCGAATTTAAGAATTTAGATGACGCTTCCGTTCTCGATGATCTTCCGGATATAACCAGATACGAGATCAATAAAGAGCTTAAGAAGATGCTTAAGCACTTTACTCCCATGGAACCCCAGTTCAATGAGTATGAATACTGCAACCAGAAGCTTGATTTCTTCGATAAGAGAGGTTATGTCCCGGCCGCCATTCCGATATACGGCATTATAACCATTGCGATCAGCGTCTTTTTTATAGTAATGATCTGCTTAAAGTCGTTCAAACTTTATAACATGCTTATTATCTGGATGCTGATGTATGTCGCGCTTGGAGTCTTTTGTGTCATTGAATTCCGCAAGAGCCTTAAAGAAAACCGCAGGAATATCAAGAAGTTCCAGGGCAGGGCAGTCGAGCTTGCCAAGCAGCTGACCAATGCCGTCAATGATTACGGCCCGATGATAATCGACTCCAAATATACTGACCCCAGGATCCTTGAGAAGTTAATGATCATCAACCGTTCAGGCAGAACGGATACATTGGAACAGGCGATAGACATGCTCTATCACGAATCCGGAAGGACCAAAGATGAGGACAATGCCTATCTGGACAAACTCACCTCAAGGCAGGCCGAATTCGGTGATACGACTGCTATGGTATTCTGCTCTGCCAATTTCTTCGGTCTCTATCATAAGGAAGAAGAACCGGAACCGTTTAAATAAGACATAAGTTTTATATACATTGTTTCTGACCATACTATAATTGAAGTATGAACAGAAAAGAACACAAGACATTTGAGATCATTTTGAATCTTATTATCGTTATCTTTACAGTAATAGGAATCATTCTCATGCTTACATCCGAAGCTGAAGAAGGCGCACTGCAGTCTTCAGGCATTGAGAACTTCAAGTTCTATACTGTTCTCACTAATGTTTTCTGCGGCATCGTTGCATCGGTCTTTTTAGTCTTTAAGATCCTTAAAAAAGATACGGAAAAGATACGCGTACTTAAGCTCGCGGCAGTTGTCGGCGTAGCCATAACATTTGCCGTTGTTGCATTCATGTTCGGACCGCTTTACGGATTTCTGCAGTTCTATAAGAGGGGCAATCTGTACTTCCATCTGCTGCTTCCGGTTACTGCAATGATCGAATTCATCTTCGTAAAAAGAAGAAAGATACCATTTAAGTTTACTGTTTTCGCGGCCATACCGACGCTTATTTACGGAATAGGATATCTTCTTAACATCCTGATAAACGGCATAGGCGGTCCGTGGCCTGATACAAATGATTTCTACGGGTTCCTTAACTGGGGATGGCCTGTGGGGATCGCTATCTTTACGGGAATTCCGCTGACGGCTTTTGCCGTTGCCTGCCTGTTCAGGCTAATAAGCAATAAGAGAGGTGAATAACATGAAAAGATCCGAGATAAACAGGGCATTGAAGCGTATGGAAAGCGTCATGAACGATCTTAAGATCAGTCTGCCGCCTTTTTGCAATTTCACTCCTGAAGAGTGGAAGACAAAAGGCCACGAGTATGATGAGATCAGGGACAATATGCTCGGCTGGGATATTACGGACTACGGTCTGGGTGATTTCAGCAAGGTCGGTTTCTCTCTTATCACGCTCCGCAACGGCAATCTCAATGCCAAGGATAAATATCCGAAGCCCTATGCCGAGAAGCTCCTTTTCATTGAAGAAGGACAGTATTCGCCGAATCATTTTCACTGGTTCAAGATGGAAGACATCATCAACAAGGGCGGCGGAAATCTCCTGATCCGCGTATATAATTCGCTCCCGGACGAAGAGATCGACAGGGAAAGCGACGTCACGGTTCATACCGACGGCAGGACTTATCAGGTGAAGGCGGGAACTCAGATAAGGCTCACGCCCGGCGAGAGCATCTCGATCCAACCGTTCATGTACCATGATTTCGAAGTCGAAAAAGGCACGGGTGCGGTATTGCTCGGAGAGGTCTCCCAGGTAAACGATGACAATACGGATAACCGCTTTAATCCTCCTGTAGGCAGGTTCCCAGAGATCGAAGAAGACGAGGCTCCGTACCGTCTTCTTTGTAATGAATATCCAAAAGCAAACTGACGTTTTTAATCGAATTGCCACATAAAAAACGTGGTTTTGCCTGATTTTGTAACCCTTATGTAAGGTAGTATTAGCTTGACTTGGCTTTATAACTAAAGCATTATTATCATGAATATTTGCGTAATTACATAGGAGTTTTATTTTGCAAAAGAAGGCTGCTAAGGAAAAACAGGGAAGATTTGCGAGGTTTTGCTCGGCAACAGAGAAACCGGCAAGGATCAGTCTGATCCTCGCAGGAGCTATCTGTTTTGCGACGATCGGTTCAGTATGCGTTGCCGCTATCATGTCTAATAAGAACATGGACCTCGCTTCCGAGAACATTGAACTTAATGCTGCACAGCAATATCTTGACCAGATTTCTTTCGAGGCATCCTCAAGTGAGGCTGAGACTTCAGTAGAACCTTCCGATGAATCCTCAGAAGAGACTTCCAAAGAGACAAAAGAGACCAAGCGCGGTTCGCTTACGGGCGATAACGTTGCCGATATAAAAGACCTTAAGTCCTTATCCGATGAGGACCTCCTCAAAGCGGTCAAGCAGGGTAAGGTAAAGGTTATCGAGAAGAAGGACATCAAGCAGGACCAGTCCCAGAACGTAAAGACTACCCACAAGGGTAAGATCGCAGATGCTCCCAAGCCTACAAGCACGCCTAAGCCCCAGCCTACTAAGTCAACGGCATCGGCTACAAATGTGCCTACTCCTACAATGGCTCCCATTACAGTCGTAAATTATGAACTCGGAATCGATATCTCTGAGTTCCAGGGCGACATCAACTGGACAAAGGTCAAGAACGACGGAATCAAGTTCGCATTCATCAGATGCGGCGGCCGTGGTTATACCAAGGGCACCTGCTACGAAGATAAGAAGTTCATAAAGAACGTTCAGAATGCCAAGAAGGCAGGCATTAAGGTCGGAGTATATTTCTTCTCGCAGGCTATTACCGTAGCTGAGGCCGTAGAGGAAGCTTCTTTGACTATCAACATGTGCAAGGGATTAGGGATCGATCTTCCTGTCGTTATGGACTGGGAGACGGGAGCCGGTTACCGTACGCAGCCGTTAAAGGGCGAAGCGTTCGCCAATGTACTGGATGCTTTCTGCTCCCTGATCGGCAAGAACGGCTACACACCGGCCGTATATCTCTGTTCTGACGATATCAATAACAGACTCGGAAAGTATCAGAGCCGTATCCTTGGAACTTACAAGCTCTGGTATGCATATCCTTACAGCTGCTACTGGCCCGCAAGCTCCAGCTACAGATCAAATTACTATCAGACAGGCGATACGATCCCTCCCAGAAGCTATGCTTTCGAATACTGGCAGTATTCCTGGCACGGCAAGGTTGCAGGCATCGGCACGGAAGTTGACCTTAACATCAGGATCTTAGGCAAGACGACTCTGAAGTCACCGGAGATCAATATTACCAACAAGTTGATCACGACAGAGGTCGGCCAGAGCATAAATCCCATGGACGGCGTAAAGGCAAAGACATGCCAGGGCAATGTCACGACCGACAACCTGTCTTATGCGATCAAGAATGAGGCAGGCCAGAGCGTCACGGTCGACCAGGCAAAGCAGACGATCGGCAAGTACACCATTACTTATACATTCAAGGATCCGTTCCGCGGAACCATAACAGATACGGCTACATGGGAAGTTAAGGCTCCAACGGCTACGGAAACACCGACACCGACACCTTCGGGTGACACCACTCTGACACCGTCACCTACGCCTTCTTCAGGCGCAACTGACACACCTTCTCCGACACCTCAGGGCAGCGCAACGGATACACCGTCACCGACTCCGTCGGAAGCACCGAAGGCAACTGATACACCGGTACCGACAGCATCACCGGTGCCTACAAAGCAGGAAGAGAATACCGAAAGCACAACATCGCAGGAGACGACAAACAATCCTTAAGACAGGGGCACAGCTTAACTCAACGAGGTACTGCATATGGAAAGCAAGCCTATCAATGATCCCGCGCTTAGGAATCTGGAAAGAACCATAAGGTTTGAGTTTGAGAAGATAATTCTCATAATGGCAATTGTCTGTGTGTCGCTTGAAGTGGCGATATTCTTCTACTACTACTTTACGGATAATGTCGGGCAGCCGGTTAATACCTATATTGAATTCAGGATACTGGTGCCTTTGCTGGTAAACTGCGTTCTTTATCTGATCACCAGGTTCTCAAACAGATCCGAGACCAGTACCGATACCACGAAGAACAGGATAGTATCTTTTGCAGGTCTCATTATGTGCGGCGTCATCGGACTTGCCCACAGCTACTTTATCCCGCTCTGGGTATTCCCGCTTTTCGCGATCATATTCTGCTCGGTATTCCATGACGGATTCATTCTGTTTGTTCAGGCGGGCCTTAGCATAGTATTCATTCTTTACTGCGGAATACTGCACATCTACGATTATCCCGATGAGAGAAGCTATTCCATCCTCTGTATCATAATCGCTGAGGTAATGGCATTGGGCGTAAGCTTCCTGGCGTTCAGGTTAGAGCTCTTCAATACGAGGCTCCTCATGATAAGAGAGAGGAATTTTGCCGGTGCGAATAAGTTCGAGCACGGCTTTGAGACTGACAGGGTAACCGGAGTCTACAGCAAGAAATATCTAACCGAATCTGCAAGCGAGATACTGAAGAATACCAATGAGCTTGACCCGTGCGGCATTGCGATCCTTGATATTGACGATTTTAAGAAGATCAATGACGAGCTCGGCAACGACAAGGGCGATGACGTTCTCCGTGCTTTGGGCCAGGTCCTCCAGAGTGCCATCGACGAAGATACGATCGTCGGCAGATACGGCGGCGATACGTTCGTCATTGTTTTCGAGAACGGGACGAGGGATGAGAATTTTGAAGTTCTGAACCAGATACGAAAAGAATTCGCCAAAAAGAAGTATTCATTTACAAAAGAATCCGTTACTATAAGCGGCGGATATGCCTGGTTTGATGTCACCATGGACCTCGACAGCGCGCTCAAAGAGGCCGGCGCGGCATTGTCAAATGCAAAGAAATCAGGTAAGAATATGATAATGACAACCGGCGAAAGCGAGGATTAACCACATGGCAAAGACAAAGACCCCTAAGAAGAATAAGATCAGCGAGTATAATGTCGCGACGATCGCACTTGATATCGTAATGCTCTTTCTCGGACTTATCTTCTTTATCGGTACTTTGGCAGGCAAGGGCGACGAGATAGCTTCAGGCTTCGTAAGAGTAGTCGGCGGCGTTCTCATTCTGATCGGAATCTTCGAACTCATCAATTTCTTACGGATCAAGGAAAAGACGGTATTTGACTGGATCGTCTTCATCATCGGCTGTGCCATTGCCGTCACGGGCATCATTTTCATTATCAACCCGCTTCCGATCATCACGTTCCTTAACTTCATCTTCGGAGTCATCATCCTGATCTATGCGGTCGTGATAATCGTAGCTTCCGTCGGAACACTGAGGCCTGCAGGCGCCAAGTACTGGTGGTTCTCACTGCTGTTCGGAATTGTAGCTCTGGGCATGGGCATCTTCGTTGCATTCTTTAACGGCGCTACGAAAACACTTACCATCCTCATCGGAATCACTCTCGTGATCGGCGCCATCGGCGGCATCGCGAATGCTCTCCTTGCGTCACAGGCAAAGAAGGAGTTCAAGGCTAATTCTAAGATCCTTGAAGACGCTACATATACGGTTGAATCTGAGACAACGGAAGAGAAAAAGGATTCCGGTTCAGAAGACAACACCAAATATTGATAACTCTGCTTTAAGAACAGGAGTATTCACATGGAAATAACATACGTAGGACATGCATGCTTTCTCATAAGGTTTGATACCGGTCTTACGGTATGTTTCGATCCCTATAAGCCGGGTTCGGTGCCGGGATTGTCTGATTGCAATGTAAGTGCCGATGAGGTCTACTGCTCACATTCCCACGGAGACCACTGCGCCTTCGATTCTGTAAGCAAGCCCTTCGATCCCTATGAAGGACCTGAGCCGGAAGTCACCGTGATCAAGACCTTCCACGATGAAGTTCAGGGTGCCAAGCGCGGCAGGAATAATATCACCAAGGTTAAGTCAGGAGATGAGACTGTCGTTCACATGGGCGACATCGGATGTGATCTTACTGATGAACAGCTCGCTGAGATAAAGGGGTGTGACCTTTTGCTGATACCTGTCGGAGGCTTCTTTACGATAGACTGCAAAAAGGCCCACGACATGACGAACCTTATCGATCCCAAGGTCGTCATCCCCATGCACTACAGCAGCAAGAAATTCGGTTATGACCAAATATCGGGCAGGGAAGAATTCGTCGAGCTAATAGGCAATGACGAAGACCGTGAGATCATCAGCAGAAGGTTCATAGCAGATGAGCTTCCGAAGGTAAAAGCTCTCCTTCTTATGGAGCCTTTAAAAATTTTGCGATAATCGAATTTTGTAACATAAGATTTCCTATCTTTACGATATAATTTTTCGAAAAGGGTGGGAGGGTCTCATGTTTAAGATCGGTTTTTCCAATGACAAATATGTAGAGCTGCAGAGCCAGCACATCAGAGAGCGCGTCGACAAGTTCGGCGGCAAGCTTTATCTCGAATTCGGCGGCAAGCTGTTCGACGATTATCACGCATCAAGAGTATTGCCGGGTTTCGAACCTGACAGCAAGATCAGAATGCTCAAGGCTCTTTCAGAAGATGCCGAGATCGTCATCGCGATCAATGCTGATGCCATTGAGAAGAACAAGAGAAGAGGAGACCTGGGCATTACCTATGACCAAGAAGTACTCCGACTGATCGATGCTTTCACGGAGTTCGGCCTCTTTGTTGGAAGCGTTGTAATCACACAGTTTGCAGGCCAGCCTCTGGCTGAGAAATTCGAGACAAGACTCCGCGGCCTCGGCGTGAAGTCCTACAGACACTATCCCATCGCAGGATATCCTTCAGACATCCCGCTTATCGTAAGCGAAGACGGTTACGGTAAGAATGATTATATCGAGACATCCAGAAAGCTCGTTGTCGTAACAGCTCCGGGCCCGGGCTCAGGAAAGATGGCTACTTGTCTTTCTCAGCTCTATCACGAGAACAAGCGCGGCATAAAGGCAGGCTACGCTAAGTTCGAGACATTCCCCATCTGGTCGATTCCTTTGCAGCACCCTGTAAATGTTGCATATGAAGCAGCTACGGCAGACCTCGCTGACGTTAACATGATCGATCCTTTCCATCTCGAAGCATATGGAAAGACAACAGTTAACTACAACAGAGACGTTGAGATCTTCCCCGTTGTAAATGCCATTTTCGAGAAGATCTACGGCGAGAGCCCTTACAAGTCTCCTACGGACATGGGCGTTAACATGGCAGGCTTTGCCATCATTGACGATGAGGCTTGCCAGGATGCTTCCAGACAGGAGATCATCAGAAGATATTATGAGGCTAAGATGGCAACTCGCGCCGGCAATTCCGACGGTTCTGACGTTACCAAGATCGAGTTCCTCATGAAGAAGTCCGGCATCGACATTTCCGACCGCCGCGTAATCGGAGCAGCTGCAGTCCGTTCCGAATCCACAGGCGGTCCCGCAGTAGCATTAGAGCTCCCCGACGGCCAGATAGTTACGGGCAAGACAACACCTCTCTTAGGACCTGCTTCTGCAGCACTCCTTAATGCGCTCAAGGTCCTTGCAGGAATCTCACATGACATTCCTCTTATCTCACCTAATGTAATAGAGCCTATTTCTGATCTTAAGATCAATCATCTGGGCAACCACAACCCGAGACTTCATACTGACGAGGTCCTGATCGCTCTTGCGATAAGTGCTGCCACGAACCCCGTTGCAGAGCTTGCCATGCAGCAGATCGGAAATCTTGTTAACAGCGACGCTCACTCCACGACCATGATGAGCTCAGTAGACCTCAATATGTTCCACAAGCTCGGCATCAACCTTACCTGTGAGCCTATCTACGAGACAAAGAAGCTGTATCACAGATAAGTTAATAAGAAGACTATTTACTTTTATGCCGCCTCATTTGATGGGGCGGCTTTATTTTGTCCGGGTGTCCAAAGTGCGGCAAGTCAGGATTCAGCTTGCAATATGCGGCCAAATTGTTGACCAAAAATCTGACTTTTCGAGAAAGTCAGATTTTCAGATAACATAATGGCCGCAAAATCAAAGACAAAAGTTGACTCCGGATTTTTTGACTTTTCCTGATTTTCCTGTTGACAAACGCCCGGAACAGTACGATAATCACATTAGTCAAAGAAAGTCAAAGTCAAAGTCAGAAAAGAGCAAAGCTTGAAACGGCGTTTGATAAGCGGAAGGAGGATGAGCTTGTGGCTAGACTGGTTGATGTAATTGAACAGATGATCAAGGAGATGGTCGATGAGAATGACGGTACTGCGACGATCTGCAGAAGCCAACTGGCTGAGCAGGCGAACTGCGTGCCTTCACAGATCACCTATGTGCTTTCCACGAGATTCTCGGGCGGAAGCGGATATATAGTCGAGAGCAGAAGAGGCGGCGGCGGACAGATCACCATCACAAGGGTAAATCACGTAGGTCCTGCCGAATACCTTAAGGCGATGATCGACAGCGTCGGTGATGACCTCTCGCAGCAGCAGGCAAAAAATCTTCTGACCAATGCGGTAACCGTAGGAGCAATGACTTCCAAGGAAGGCACGGCGATCATGGCGGCAGTATCAGACAGGGCTCTTGCCAGAGTTGACTCAGATATCAGATCAGTCTTAAGAGCGGATATATTCAAGCATGCATTGCTCGGACTGATGGTAACTTGAAATAAGGGATTACAAAGGAGAAAACATAAATGAGATGTGAAAGATGCGGTAAGGAACTTACCAACCGGATAATAAAGATCAACGGCGTCACGTACTGTGAGAACTGCGCCAGGCTCATGGGTTATGACAGATTCTTAAAGGATCCGTCTGACCTCCTGGGCAATCCTTTCTCACCCCTGGACCAGATAGCTTCATCCCTCATGCAGATGAGCGAACTGGATTTCGGAAACAGCACGCTCACATGCCCTAAGTGCGGAATGACTTTAAGGGAATTCGAGAATGAGGGACGAGTAGGCTGCATTGAGTGCTACAACACCTTCAACGACAACATCGTAAGGGAGATGTTCAAGCAGCAGGGCAACAGCGAGTACGCCGGAAGGCTTCCTGCACAGTCGGCCGATACTGACGTGAAGACAGCTGAGATCCCCCAGGAGATAAAGAAGGAAGCTCCCGGAAAGCAGAAGGAGATCGAAGTAACTGAGAAGAATGAAGCTCCCACTAAGGAAGAGCAGGAGAAAGCGCCTGCCGGGAAGAGCGGAAAGGGCCTTACTCTTGAGCAGCTCATGAAGGCTGACTTAGGGATGCTCTCTGACGAGGATCTCGAAAAGGGCATCAAGGTCGCAGCAGATGCTGAGGAATATAAGCTTGCCTCAAGACTCAGAGATGAGCTTAAGGGCAGAAAGGAAGGTGAAGGCAATGTCTGAATGGTATACAAATGACGGTAAAGACAGCGACGTTGTACTCTCCACCAAAGCATGCATCGTACGTAATATCAAAGGCTACAATTTCATGCCGAGATTAGACGATAAGGAATGCCAGAGCCTTTTAGAGACCATAGACAAGGCAATCGACAAGGACGTCTATGTCGGCGGCAATGCCTCCAATATAGATAAGAACACCATCTTGAAGCTCACAAGGCTTCAGATCCTGGGCAGGGAAGCAAGCCAGATGGCAAATCCTGAGAGGAAAGCGTTCTACTATAACGACGATGTCAGCCTCTCAGTAGCAGTCGGCGCCGGAGAACATCTCACGGTAAAGGCAATGGCAGCGGGCCATGACATCAGCGTATATAAGAAAGCAGAGGAGGCCGTTCTCGATCTCGAGAGCAAGCTTGACATCGCATTCAGCGAGAACTACGGATTCCTCACATCGAACGTAAGGCTCGCAGGCACCGGACTTAAGGTGCTCTACACGGTATCGCTTCCTGCGATCTCCAAGACAGAAGGCGGCATCGCGGCCCTGTCACAGCGTGTAGGCCAGTACGAATGGTCCATCTATCCGTTTGCGGAAAGAGGCGAGATCGCAGATTCTGATGTCTACATCATCGCGAGCGTCAACACATTGGGCGTTACCGAAGATGAAGTGTTGAAGAGAGGCGAGATGCTCATATCTGACGTCATCAAGGCTGAGAGAGCGTTAAGAGATGAGATAGCGAGCAGCAAGAAGGACCAGTCCGCAGATATCTACGGAAGATCCTACGGCACATTGAGATATGCCAACATGATCTCCAGAAGCGAGGCTCTGCAGGATCTGGGCTGGCTCAGACTTTATCACGATTACGATGACACGGGAGATATCAATATTTCCTGGAACACAATTAATAAACTGACCATGGATATCCTCTGGGAGCCGGAAGCTCCTACGAGAAAGAACAGCCAGAGCGTGGCTTCACAGAAATTCAGGGCACAAGGGATCAGAAAGATTTTGAAAGGGGCTGATTGATATGAGAATTACTGAAGATACAGCAAAGGTGCTTGCAGTAGCGAGCATCATGTCAGAAGAGAGACACACGTCTCTCATAAGAGATACTATTCTTTTCGCGGCAATGTGCGTAACTGATACGCCTGCTAAAGAGATCCTCGAAGAGAACGTTCCCGATCTTAACGTAGTAATCGAGAGATTGGGTGTCGAAGGCGACTATGAGCTTGATGAAGCAGCAGTTAAGATGCTTGCTGACAGGGCTTTCCAGAACCTCCGTATCGACGTAAGAAGGATCTTCTCCAATGCGGCAGAACTGTCCAGAAGGACAGGATTCAAGGGTGCGGTAAATCCAGAACATCTCCTGTTTGTCATCATGTCCCGCAAGATCTCCAACCATCCCGAGATCTTCTCCTGCCTCGAAGCAGCAGGGTGCGATCTCGAAGGCATCAGGTCTTCGATCATAAACGTATTCAATGAGCAGGCTGAGCAGGCAAGGGCAGATGGCCGCGAGTTCGGCGATAATCCCGGTGACGACCAGGATCCCGGCGAGGGAATGCCTTCAGGCAGGAAAGCAGCCGGCAAACCTGCAGGAAAATCCGGTCACAAGACGCTTGATAAATTCGGCAAGAACCTTACTGAGCTCGCCAAGCAGGGCAAGATCGATCCCGTTATCGGCCGTGAGGAAGAGATCTCCAGAGTCATGCAGATCCTGATCCGCCGTACAAAGAACAATCCCTGCCTCGTTGGTGACCCTGGTGTAGGTAAGACTGCGATAGCAGAGGGTCTGGCACTCAGGATCGCAGAGAACAACGTTCCTGATGTCATCAAGGGCAAGATTGTTTACAGCATGGAGATGGGCTCCATGGTTGCCGGCTCCAAATACAGGGGCGAATTCGAAGAGCGTATCAAGAACATGCTCGATGAAGCGGTTGCTGACCCTAACGTCATCTTATTCATCGATGAGATCCACACGCTTGTCGGTGCAGGCGATACTTCCGGCGGTTCAATGGATGCAGCTAACATCATGAAGCCTCTTCTTACAAAGAATGAGCTCCAGATCATCGGTGCTACGACTTTAGATGAATATTCCAAGTTCATCGAAAAGGACCACGCTTTAGAGAGACGTTTTCAGAAGGTCCTCATCGAGGAGCCTTCCATAGAAGATGCGATCGCCATCATGAAAGGTCTCAGGTCCAAGTACGAAGACCATCACAAGATCCACATTCCTGATGAAGTTCTTGAGCAGTCAGTAAGACTCTCGGCAAGATATGTATCTGACAGATTCCTTCCTGATAAGGCAATCGACTTAGTCGATGAGGCTGCAGCCGCAAAGCGTATCAACTACGCTGATTCCAAGGTTAAGAACGATCTTACGAAGAAGATCGAAGAGATAAAGGCAAAGAAGAAGACTGCTGTAGACGCACAGGATTTCGAAGCTGCCCAGACCCTCAAGGAGGAAGAAGAGAAGCTTACGGAAAAGCTCTCACTCCTGCAGGATAAGGTCAAGCCCGATGAGAACGGCTTTACGGGCACACTCACTGTCGATGATGTTGCCTTGGTCCTCGCAAAGTGGACGGGCATCCCGACTACGAAGATCACCGAATCTGACGCGGACAAGCTTAAGAATCTTGAGGCTGAACTTGAGAAGAGAGTTGTCGGCCAGGACGAGGCCGTTCATGCAATTGCCAAGGCCATCCGCCGCGGCAGACTCGGTCTTAAGGATGAGAAGAGACCTTCAGGCACGTTCATCTTCCTGGGTACTACCGGTGTAGGTAAGACAGAACTCGCGAAGGCTCTTGCCGAGGTAATGTTCGGTAATGAGAGCGCTCTTGTAAGAATCGATATGTCCGAATACATGGAGAAACACGATGTCTCCAGACTCATCGGTGCGCCTCCGGGATATGTCGGATACGATGAGGGCGGCCAGCTCACAGAGGCTGTAAGAAGACATCCTTATTCAGTCGTTCTTTTCGATGAGATCGAGAAGGCACATCCTGAGATCTTCAACACGATGCTTCAGGTGCTTGATGACGGACGTCTGACTGACGGTCACGGCAGAACGGTCGACTTCAGAAATACGATCATCATCATGACTTCCAACATCGGTGCGAGGATGCTCGTCGGAAGCGAAGGCAGAAGGATCGGTTTCTCGATGGCTGACGATAACGACAAGGACGAGCTCTCCAGAGAAGGTCTTTACGGCGGCAAGTCTTATGACGAAGCTAAAAAGGTCGTAATCGACGAGCTTAAGAAGACATTTACTCCTGAATTCGTTAACCGTGTTGACGATATTATCTTCTTCCGTATGCTCGGAAAGGATTCTCTGGTCAAGATCGTAGACATCCTTATGAAGCAGGTCGGCAAGAGGATCAGGGATCTCGGCATGGAGATCGAGCTTACGGAAAGCGCGAAAGAACTCCTCGCAAAGAAGGGTTACGATCCGCAGTACGGTGCAAGACCTCTTAGAAGAGTCATTACTTCCATGGTCGAAGACCGCTTCTCCGAAGCTATGCTTGACGGCATCGTAAAGCCCGGACACCTGGCGATCATCGATGCTGTGGAGACTTCTGACCCTGACGCTCTCCTTGCACAGGGCAGCGCTGCAGAGGACGGAAAGGTGATAGTCATAAAGGATGGCGGAGCGCTTGATGTCAGCATCGAGCAAAAAGCAGCTGAAGTAAAAGCCTGAACTTAAGTGAATTTATGGGTGGCGGATTCTATAAGAGTCCGCCACTTTATTATGTGAATTTTTACAGTGCTGTTGTGCAATCAATCAATACGCTTATAGTTTTTTTGTTGGTTATTTCACTTAGATAAGAGTTGATTGTCAAAATATCTTTAACTAAAATCAAATTGTTTTAATTTAGTTGCTTCACTCTTACGGGGAGAGATTTATGTGAGGCAACGTTTTCTTTAGAAAGGGGATTAATATGAAAAAACTAGTTTCTGCGATTATCTCAATTGTTTTGTTGCTGTCTCTGGCTACACCATGCTTTGCAAAATACTATCGTACAGGGTGGTTTAAGAGCGGTTCTACGTATGCTAAATATTCTTGTGATGGTATATGGGACATGGCAACAGATATAAAGCTTGCAGCTGAAGGGTGTCAAGGTTCAAAAAGTTTGGGAGCAAAGGTTCAGTATTATGATTTTTGCGATGATGAGCATCCAAGACAAGTCAAATATTTCCATTTGTTCTCAACTTATGGATATGTTATTTCTGCTGGCAAAGGTGGCGACGAGCCTTATAAGGCATTAAGAAAATACGTTTACGGTTGATGATTCTGCCATACTTTAAATACATAAAAGACAACTTTTTAAAGACGGTTTTTCTCTTTTTCCTTTCGAGTATTTTGTGTTCGTTAGGGCTTTTCTGTGTTAATCACTATATAGGTTTAAACCACAG
The DNA here is from genome assembly GCA_001604135.1 of Clostridiales bacterium Firm_14. Classification (GTDB taxonomy): domain Bacteria; phylum Bacillota; class Clostridia; order Saccharofermentanales; family Saccharofermentanaceae; genus Saccharofermentans. The sequence goes on along the minus strand of LVAT01000012.1, from coordinate 54,172 downwards.
GCTCGATGTCTACCGTTACTATGGACTTGATAAGGGATTATTATATACTCCCGGTTATGGAATGGGTATTTTTGATGTAACCGACGAAAGAGCTGAAGAAGTTCTTAAGCGTATTAATTCGCTTGATGAAGTTGAACAGGCTGAATATTTGTTTTGGACTTCTTCCGTTGTTATTGATGACATTTCTCTAGGGAATGCACGTTCTAATTTAGATGTAATACCATTATCAAATAGCGAACAGGAATTGCCGTGGAGAATAATACAAGGTGATGTCCCCAAAGACGCAAACGAACTATTAATCACTTCTAATTTTCGGGGTTTGTATAATGTTGGTGATGTGCTGAAGTGTAGGGTTTATGGTCGTGATTCGGAGGGAGAGCGGATTAAATCAGAAGGAACCTTTATAATTGTTGGGTTCTTTGATGAAGACTCATATATGCCCCCTACAGATGAATATACCTTCAGAGATATGATTACATGCACGGAAGGTTTACCTTATGCATGTGCTTTTGCAAAATCGGTTGTGTTAGATGATGGAACATTTATATATTTTAGGAAAAATTACGATTACATAAATATATCTCTCAAAAGTTCTTCTGATATAGAGAAGTTAAAAAAAGAGATTCCTGAAATAATCGGAAGGGGTACCGCATACGATTTCAACCATTATGTAGATCTTTGTTACAACGATAACAAAGATGTGAATGATATGGTCAATGTCTTTTTTGTTGCCATGGCTGTATTGACGATTTCCGTATTAGTGTCTTATACAATAATTCAGCTTTCTATATTCAAAAGAGATATGGTGGTCTACTTTTTAGAAGGCTGTACTTGGAAAAGAGCGGTTGGTATTTCCTGTTTTGCAACCTTGCCGGCAATGCTTTTAGGAATGGTTTCAGGTATCCTAATATATCGGTTTGCTTCGATTTATAAAGACATGACGAATGGCTCATATATTTTCACAGGAAGAGCAATCGCGATAGTCTGTACAGCCATTATTCTAGTTTATTTTCTCCTTGTAGGATTGTTCTATATTTACGCCTCAAGGCAGTCTCCCATTGAGACAATAAGGAGTGAATGACATGATAAAACTCACTCTTAAATCAATATGGGAACAAAAGGGAATCAATTCTTCATCAGTTGTTTTGCTGTCACTTGTTTTTTCTGTGCAGCTTTTGCTCTGTGCGTGGTTAGAAGGAATTCTTAATATCTATAATGAAGATATTGAAAAAGCCAATTCGTTAAGACTGATATTCACGCTGCTTATTCTGGTATCGGTAACGAGCATAATCACGCTGATTAATTATGTGATGAATAAGAGAAGAAACGAATTCCGGACATTGAGGCTCTGCGGCGCGACTCCCACATATATTTTGGCGTGCAAGTTGTTGCATCTTTTGGTGATAGTGATTGTATCACTATTAGGAGGATCAATCCTTTTTCTTCTGCTTTCAAAGATTCTGAATCAGCATTATAAGTTTAACGGGCTATTCCCGGTGTATATACTTTTCGTGGTTATCACGGCGGCTGAACTGACGGTTTATCACTTCATGCACAGAAAGGACGAGAAATGGGCGGGATAATAGAACTCAAAGACGTTACGAAGATATACAGCACTAAGGATACGCCTGAAATCATAGCGCTTAACAAGGCAAATCTGACGGTGGAAGAAGGGGAATTCCTTTCTGTATGCGGTGTCTCCGGTTCCGGAAAATCAACGCTTCTGCACCTTATCGGATGTCTTGATAAGCCAACTGAAGGCACGGTCAGTGTAAAAGGCAGTGTAACTACCCAAATGAATGAAAAGGAACTTGCCAGAATGCGAAATGGCACTGTAAGTATCGTTTTGCAGGACTTTGGCTTGATTCCAAGCCGTACTGTTTATGATAACCTCGTCGTGCCGTTCTATTTTTCGAGCAATCGGAAAGGCATGAACGACAAGATAAAGTCAGCTCTTGAATTCACGGGAATCGCTGACCTTAATCAAAGACCAGTTACCAAACTCAGCGGTGGCCAGAAGCAGAGAGTAGCAATTGCAAGAGCGATAGTAAATGACAATCCTATTCTTTTGGCAGATGAGCCGACAGGTCAGCTTGATACTCAGACAAAGAAGCAGATTATGGAGCTGTTCCATAAACTCAACGAAAAAGGGAAGACCATAATCATGGTAACCCATGATATAGATATGGCCAAAGAGACCTCAAGAATCGTAAAAATTGCTGACGGAAGCATTATGGAATCATAAAATCACGTTGGATTAGCATTATAGGTTTACAAATCAAAGAAACTTGCCTGCAAGCGCCTTAACAATGTTGTATAATACTCACGCTATCATTTCTAATTTGAGATACACGGAGTAGTTAAATGCAGGAAAACGTGAGCAATGCGGCTTCCCGCTCTAAGGCGCCGCGCGATTATGATATAGGATGTGAACCGAGTAAATTCTATTTCGGATTCCTGGGTTCACGGATCATAGTACCTCTGGTATGCGCTTATACGCATATCAAGGTAAAGCCCGACATGGAATTCGTTAATCACGAAGGCCCTATTATCGTTATCTCTAATCATGAGTCCTATCTGGACCCCATGATCATCAACCGCCTTACCAAGGCGAGACCTGCAAACTTCGTTACCGGTGAGTTCGTATTCAGGGCACCTGCATGGGGCCACTGGTTCAAGCTCGGCGGCGCTATCCCCAAGAAGCAGTTCGTTGTAGATACGGCAGCTGTTAAGGCTATGATGCGCGTCATGAAGCGTAACGGCGTCATCATCGTATATCCTGAGGCTACAAGACACGTCGACGGTAAGTCGATAGGCTTTGATGACGGTGTCGCAAGACTTGCCAAGAAAGCAAATGCTTCCGTATATATTGCCCACATCCACGGCGCTTACCTCGCGTGGCCGAGATGGTCAAAGTCAGGAATGCGCAAGGGCAGGATCAGCGCCGAGTTCGTTAAGAAGATCTATTCCGACGAAGTCAAGGAATTATCGATCGAAGAGCTTCAGCAGAAGATCCTTGATGCGGTTGACTATAACGAGAACGACTGGATCCGCGAGAATCCCAGAAAGTATAAGAGCAGAAAGCTCGCGGCAGGACTTCAGAACATCGCTTATGCATGCCCGAGGTGCGGTTCCGAGTATACGATGCAGTACATGAATTCCGGCAAGCACGACATGATCCAGTGCTCCAACTGCGGTAATGCGGCAAGATATCTCCCCACAGGTCTCATCGAGAAGGTAGATCCGCAGTGCGTTGTTTTCGACGACCTCCACAAGTGGACAGAGTGGGAGAGGGGCCTTATAAAGGACCAGCTCGACGCCGGCGGATTCAAGATGGAGATGAATGCCGACCTTTTTAAGGTTTTCGACAGGTTCACGTTCGCGAAAACAGGCAAGGGCAGGATCACGATCACCGACAAGGAGATCACTTATGTCGGTACTGACTGTCCCGCTGAAGAAGGCATTCCTTACAAGAAGGGCAAGCCGATGAGAAAGTATAAGGACAGGACGCTCGATCCTACAGCGCCTTTCCAGACAAAGGTCTTCGAGATCGATACGATGAGAGGTCTTGTGGCTTCCTACGGCAAGCATTTCGAGATCTACGACAAGGACGGAGAGCTCTACAGATTCTACGTTGACGGACAGAAGGTTTTCAAGATCCACGAGATCGTAACCTTCCTCGGAAAAAAGAAATAATTTTCACTAGAACGTTTTCAGGTAAAAAACATGCGGGTTTGGCACCTTATTCGCCAAACTCGCCTTTTTTATTGCTTTAATATATCGCGCGAAGATAGTATAATTTTCGCGTTAGTAAATTAAGAGGCGTCTTCACGGACGTTTCCCAAAAACACAAAATATGAATCAGGAGTGTGAAAATCCATGGCAATGTATGACAAGAAAAGCGTTGAGGATTTAAACGTAGCCGGCAAGAGAGTTATCGTCCGCGTTGACTTTAACGTACCTCTCGACAAGGAAACAGGCACAAAGATCACAGACGACAAGCGTATTAAGGGTGCTCTCCCTACAATCAAGTACCTTGTTGACAACAATGCGAAGGTTATCCTCGTATCACACCTCGGACGTCCGAAGAACGGCCCTGAGGCTAAGTTCTCCATGAAGCCCGCAGCAGACAGACTCGCTGAGCTCATCGGCAAGCCCGTTACTCTCGCAGCAGACGTTATCGGCGAAGATGCTAAGGCTAAGGCTGCAGCTCTCAAGGATGGCGAGATCCTTATGCTCGAGAATGTTCGTTTCCACAAGGAAGAGACAAAGAACGATCCTAAGTTCGCAGCTGAGCTCGCTTCCATGGCTGACCTCTATGTAAACGACGCATTCGGTACAGCTCACCGTGCTCATGCATCCACAGCAGGCCTTGCAAACTTCCTGCCTTCCGCTTGCGGTTACCTCATCAAGAAGGAGATCGACTTCATCGGCGGTGCGCTCGACAATCCTGCAAGACCGTTCGTTGCTATTCTTGGCGGCGCAAAGGTTTCCGACAAGATCGGCGTTATCACAAACCTCTTAGACAAGGCTGACACCATCATCATCGGCGGTGGTATGGCTTATACATTCATCGGCGCTCAGGGCGGCCAGATCGGCGACTCCCTCTTCGAGGCTGACAAGGTTGACCTCGCTAAGGAGATCCTCGCTAAGGCAGAAGAGAAGGGCGTTAAGCTCCTTCTCCCTACAGACACAGTTGTTGCTGATGCTTTCGATGCAAACGCTAACAGCAAGGTAGTTCCTACAATGGAGATTCCTGACGGCTGGCAGGGCCTCGACATCGGACCTGAGACGATCGCTAAGTTCTCCGAAGCTATCAAGGGCGCTAAGACAGTTATCTGGAACGGCCCTGCAGGCGTATTCGAGTTCGAGAAGTTCGCAGTTGGTACAAAGGCTATCGCTCAGGCAATCGCTGACGCAGACTGCACATCTATCATCGGCGGCGGTGACTCCGCAGCAGCTATCGAGAAGCTCGGCTATGCTGATAAGGTTTCTCACATCTCCACAGGCGGCGGCGCTTCTCTCGAGTACATCGAGGGTAAGGTTCTGCCCGGTATCGACTGCCTCAACGACAAGAAGGCTGACAGAACATTCGCAGCCGGTAACTGGAAGATGAACTGCGGTATCCCTGCAGATGCAGTTAAGCTCATCAACGAGCTCAAGCCCCTCGTTAAGGATGCTACATCCAGAATCGCTCTCGGCGTTCCTGCTACTGCACTTGCTGCTGCTGTTGAAGCTGCTGCTTACACCAACATCAAGATCGCTGCTCAGAACTGCCACTTCGAAGAGAAGGGTGCTTTCACAGGCGAGATCTCACCTCTCTGGCTCGCTAAGATGGGCGTAAATTACTGCATCATCGGCCACTCCGAGAGAAGAGAATACAACGCAGAGACAGACGAGACAGTTAATAAGAAGGCGTTAGCACTCCTCAAGTATGGTGTAAGACCTATCATCTGCTGCGGTGAGTCTCTTGCTCAGCGTGAAGCAGGCGAGACATTCGACTGGATCAAGGGCCAGATAGTCGGCGCTTTCAAGGATATCCCTGCTGACAAGCTCTGCCAGATCACAATCGCTTATGAACCTATCTGGGCTATCGGCACAGGCAAGACAGCTACAGACGAGCAGGCTGAGGAAGTCTGCAAGTTCATCCGTGGCGTTATCGCTGAGCTCTACTGCCCTAAGTGCGCAGAGGCTATGACGATCCAGTACGGCGGATCCTGCAATGCTAAGAACGCTGCAGGCCTCTTTGCTCAGCCTGACATCAACGGCGGTCTCGTAGGTGGTGCTTCCCTCAAGGCTGAGGATTTCTCCATCATCTGCAACGCATAAGTTGAACTGAAGCTGATAAGTTTTAAGGCCCGCACCCGTTTCGAGTGCGGGCTTTTTTATGCCTGTATTTTCCGCGCGTGATATAATGACCATGTATGAAGAGCTGCTTATGCAGTTTGGGCTTTGTTGGTTTTAATGGATTAAGGGTATGACAAAGACAGGCAGATATGATGCATTTATCAGCTACAGGCATTGTGAGCCTGACAATGAGATAGCATCAAGACTTCAGAAGAAGCTGGAAGGGTTCCGCCTCCCGAAGGAAATAGCAGAAAAGGTCGGAAGGCCAAAGCTCACACGCGTTTTCCGCGATGAGACCGAGTTTGCAGTATCAGATGATCTGACACAGGCGATAAACGAAGCGCTTGTGAATTCGGACTTCCTCATTGCGGTTTGTTCTCCGGAGTATCTTAAGTCGGAGTGGTGCCGTAAAGAAATAGAGTTTTTCCTTAGAGGTCATGACAGGAAGCACATTTTGCTCGTGCTTGCGGACGGTGAGCCGATGGAGGCGTTCCCGCCGGAAGTCCTCTATGACGATGTCTATAAGATGGGTGCAGACGGCAGGCCTTACTGGACAAAGGTCCAAAGAGAGCCGCTTGCCGCTGACTGCAGAGGCGTGGACGCGAAAGAAAGAAATCCCAAGATAGACAAGGCCGCGATGCGCCTGATAGCAGCGATCTTAGGCATTAATTTCGATGATCTGCAGCAAAGGCACAGGCATGAGGAGTATAAGCGCACGAGGACCCGTGTGCTTACGGTTTTCGCTGTCATGGCCGCATTCCTTGCATTAAGCGTGGGATTCCTCATAAGGATCGCGGGGCAGAATCTTGAGATACTGAAGCAGAATGAAGAGATAGCCAGGCAGAATGAGGTCATAGGAAGGAAGTATGCAGACACCCTTGCACAGACTTCGGATAACCTGCTCCGGGACGGCAAGCGCAAAGATGCAGTCTATGCAGCAAGGCTCGCGCTTCCGGACAATAAAACGGAAGGTTACAGTGAGCTCGCTACAAAAGCCCTTGTCAATGCACTCGGCATCTATGATCTGCCGGATACCTTCGGCATTGATAATGATGTCCTGATTCCGTGCACCGTGCTTGGTGAACTGGTCATATCTCCGGACGGCAGATATGCTTCAGTGAAGGACCTTGATCATGTCAGATATGTTCTTGATACGAATACCGGCGCGACTGTCTTCAGCTTTACGGAGGATGATGACACCAGGTTTGTTTTCGACGGCGGCAGGGGATTTGTCTTCAAAAGGCAGAATGAGAATTACCGTTACTATAATATTGCAGACGGGACCGAGACGGATCTTGGAATAAGTGAAGCATCTCTTTTTTCCAACGATGAGGGAGAAGGTTATGTGATCAAGTCGGGCGATAATATTACACTTTACAAAGGCACCGACGTATTAAGTTATATCAACTGTTCTGCAGAGGGCTTCACTCAGGATATAAACTTTGATGTTGTGGTGGATTTTGTCCCGGGGACCAATGAATGCTGGGTCTTTCTCGCTGAATATGAAAACAGAACTACTGCTGCTTTTATAATCGATATGGCAAGCGGAACTTCTCGCAGGATGCACATTGCCGGCGATGTATGCTATGGCATATGTACCGACGGAAAGAGCATTGTCTGGAAACAGTATGACGGTTACAGCTATTCCCTCTGGATCATGAATGCTGCTGACGGAACGTGTCAAAGCCGTGTTTGCGATGATATCTACAGCATGGCTGTCAAAAATAACGATGTGGTAGTCATATCCGAAACAGCCGTAACAATATTTGACAAGAGTCTTAATCAACTGTCCGGATTCACAACCGGCTCGTTTATCCGGGTGAATGAGTCCGGTGATGCAATCTGGCTGCTGGATTCCGCAGGCATGCTCTACAAGGTCACAGACGGCGGATATACCGGTTATGATACAGGCTTGGCGGATGAGAAATATTCATGGATGAAGGTGTTCAGGAACGGCAGGCTCTATGCCGCTTTAACAGGTGATAATCACATCTATACTAACTCGTTCAGGCAGTCCGATTATATGACCGTTACTGAAGGTGCTTATGAAGAGCTTAAATATATTTACTACAACGCTCAATTGATCTATGAGAATCCTGAGGTCTCTTCCTTTGTTGATCTTATCATGAAGAAAGAGACCGAGTTCGAGAAGAACAGGATAGAAAGAGTCGTCATGTGCCAGAACTCCGGCAAGGGGCTTGTCCAGTTATATGACGGAGCTGTTTATATCTACGATTCTTCCACCGGCGATAAGCTCAAGACGATCTATTCCATTGAAGGCAATGTAAAACTTTTCTATTACGACAGCCAGAAAAACTATTACTATATTAGCTCCGTGAACGTGGACGTATATGATGCGGATTTCAGGAACATATACAGCATCCGCAACTGTGTATTATCAGGCATAGACAGACAGAGCGGCGCTCTCGTGGTGCTCGATCTGAATTATGAAAAATATAATAATGTCTCAGGCTATTACACGGTCCGTCCGGTAACTTACGAAGAGCTGATATCCATGGCAGATAAACTCTTATCCGGCTATGAGCCCGATGAAAGAGTAAAAGAGAAATACAGCTTAGGGTAATTGATTACTGAGCTGACAGATACTCGTCGATGCCTTTTGCTGCAGCTTTTCCTGCGCCCATTGCGAGGATTACCGTAGCAGCGCCCGTTACTGCGTCACCGCCTGCGAAAACACCGGCTCTTGATGTCATCTCCGACTCGTTGACCACGATGCCGCCTTTTCTGTTGACCTCGAGGCCTGCAGTTGTCTTCTTGATAAGCGGGTTAGGTGATGTGCCGAGCGACATAATTACCGCATCGCAATCGATGGTGAATTCGGAACCTTCTACAGGAACAGGTGATCTTCTGCCGGATGCGTCAGGCTCGCCAAGTTCCATTCTTATGCATGTGCAGCCCTTTACCCAGCCGTTCTCGTCAGAGACGATCTCGACAGGATTTGTGAGGAGGTCGAAAATGATGCCTTCCTCTTTTGCATGATGGACTTCTTCAGCACGGGCAGGGAGCTCTGCTTCGGATCTTCTGTAAACAACGTGCACCTCAGCGCCTAATCTCTTTGCGGTACGTGCAGCGTCCATTGCAACGTTGCCGCCGCCTACGATTACAGCCTTCTTGGCTCTCATGATAGGTGTTCTGGAGTCGGGTGAGAAGGCGCCCATGAGATTGGATCTCGTTAAGTATTCATTAGCGGAGAACACGCCCAATGCCTGCTCGCCGGGGATGTTCATGAAGCGGGGAAGACCTGCGCCTGATCCGATGAATACTGCTGAGAATCCTTCGCTCTCGAAAAGGTCATCGATCGTGAGCGAGCGTCCGATTACAGCATCAGTTACGATCTTTACTCCAAGTTCCTTAATGTTCTCGACTTCCTTTGCAACGACCTTCTCCTTGGGGAGACGGAATTCGGGAATGCCGTAAACGAGTACGCCGCCTGCCTTGTGCAGAGCTTCGAAGATCGTTACGTCATAGCCCATCTTCGCGAGATCGCCAGCGCAGGTAAGTCCTGAAGGGCCTGCGCCGATGACTGCAACTTTCTTGTCCTTCTTTACCATGTCCGCAGGAAGCTGGGGCTTGATGCCCATTTCCTTGGCAGAGTCGGCAACGAATCTTTCGAGACGGCCGATGGAAACTGCTTCACCCTTGATGCCTCTGATGCACTGTGCCTCACACTGTGTCTCCTGGGGACATACACGGCCGCAGACAGCCGGGAGGGAAGAGGACAACGATATTACGTTGTATGCGCCTTCCACGTCGCCATCCTTGAGCTTTGCTATGAAGCCCGGAATGTTGATGGATACAGGGCAGCCCTGCATGCAGCGTGCATTCTTGCAGTTAAGGCAGCGGGATGCTTCCAGAACTGCTTCTTCCTTTGTATATCCGAGGCATACCTCGTCGAAATTGGTGGCACGGATCTGAGGATCCTGCTCTGATACCGGTACTTTCTTCATTACATCAAAATCCATTTTCGCAATCCCCCTTATGAGCACATTCCGCAGCCGCCGCTGTGTGTATCGCCTTCGGTGAGCCTTAACATGAGCTCGCCTTCCTGTGTCTTATAGAGGCGTGAACGCTGCAGTGCCTGGTCGAAATCGACAGCGTGTCCGTCGAACTCAGGTCCGTCAACGCAGGCAAACTTTACTTCGCCGCCTACTAAGAGCCTGCAGGCGCCGCACATGCCGGTTCCGTCAACCATGATGGTGTTCATGGAAACTACTGTGGGGATGCCGAGCTGCTTTGTGAGCTGGCAGGCAAACTTCATCATGATGACAGGTCCTATTACGACGCAGTGGTCGTAGCGGACGCCTTCATCCCAGAGCTTCTGGAGTGCTACGCAGACGTTGCCGTGGATTCCGTATGATCCGTCGTCGGTCGCGAAATAGAGGTTCTTTGTGACAGCCTTCATCTCGTCTTCGAAGATCAGGAGGTCCTTCGTCCTTGCGCCCTGGATGCAGTCGACCTCAACGCCGTTGTCGTGGAGCCACTTGAGCTGGTTATAAACAGGAGCGGTTCCGACGCCTCCCGCGATAAAGAGGATCTTCTTTGCTTTAAGCTCTTCGATGGGAAGATCAACGAGGTCGGAAGGGTTTCCCAACGGGCCGACGACGTCTGCAAAGCATTCGCCCTCATTCATTCTGCTCATTCTCTCGGTCTCGGCACCGACCGTCTGGTAAACGATGGTGATGATGCCGGTATCTCTGTCGAAGTCACAGACAGTAAGAGGGATCCTCTCGCCGTCCTTGTCAGCTCTTACGATCAGGAACTGGCCGGGCATGGCCTTTTTCGCTATCATGGGAGCCTTTATTTCCATCAGAAAGACCTTGGGGCCAAGGCACTTCTTAGTTACTATCTCAAACATATCCTTTATCCTCCTTAAGGAAGTGTGGACTAGCGTCCTACCTAGTATGTTACCATACCAGTGGATAAATTATAATTCATTTATGTTTTTTATTGTTTTCTAATTTTAAGGAAAATAGCATTATTGTAAAGACCATGACCCGAATTCGCGTTTGATACTCTAAAAGATGATAAAATAATCATATGGTAAAACTCTGTAAGCATGTGTGAACGCGGAGGGAAGATATGTATTTATATAACCTGGGTGACTACAGCTTCATTTTCTATACGCTTGCGATCGGCATCATGATATGGAGCCTTATAGTAAGAGGAAGACTTAACAGGCTCGTAAAGAAGTACAGTGACGTGCGCGTTGCAAGCGGCAAGGATGCCAATAAATGTGTTCAGGAGATGCTCGCTGCCAACGAGGTCTACGGCGTTACCATTCAGGCAACAAGCGGCGAGATGACAGATAATTACAATCCTAAGGAAGAGACGATAAACCTGTCTGAGACTACATACGGCAAGAATTCCATCACGGCAGTTGCTGTTGCAGCACATGAGTGCGGACATGCATGCCAGGCGCATTCGAGCATGGCCCTCTACAAGGTCCGTCAGATAATCGCTCCGATCGCGAGCATCACTTCCAGGATCAGCGTATGGATCGCTGTAATCGGCGTTGTGATCATGTATGCGGCAAGAACGCTCGAGATGAGCAGCATGGGTTATTACATCAGCACTTTGGGAATAGTTCTCTATTCAGTAGTATTTCTGTTCTATCTGGTCACACTCCCCATCGAGCGTGACGCGAGCAGAAGAGGCCTTAAGGCCATGAAGGAATTCGGGTGGGTATCTGACGATCAGTATAAGGCTGCAAAGAGCGTGCTCTGGGCAGCAGGCGACACATATGCCGTAGCGCTCGCGAGTGCTGCGCTTACATTACTGAGGCTTCTTCTCATGAGAGGCAGAAGGAGAAGATAACGGAGGAACCACTTATGGCAGAACTAAATCCGCAGAGAATGGCATTTGTAAGTTCCATCGGAAACGGTTACAAGACAGTGGGATTCTTTTATCCCTCTTCGGCACCTGAGATAAAGGGCGTCGTTCAGATCTGCCACGGAATGGCAGAATATCTGGCGCGATATGAAGAGATGATCCGAAAGTTCAATGAAGCAGGCTATCACGTCTGCGGAATGGACATGCCCGGCCACGGCCAGACTTATCTTCTTAATAAGGATAACGGCTATCCGAAGGGGTATTTCGGAGGCGGCAAGGAGCCCTGGAAAGTGCTTCTTACCGATGAAATGGGATTTCACGAATATGCAGTTCAGCGTTTCGGAAGAGACGGACTGAAATATATCCTCTATGGACATTCGATGGGTTCATTTGTCGTCAGGTCGATATTCTCCACACCGAGATACAGCAGACGTTTTAACGGCTTTGTTTTCGCTTCGACAATGGGTCCGAACCCCGCAGTCGGCATGGGCAAGTTCCTCGCGAGTGCAGGATGTGTCTTCGGTAAAAAGGCTAAGAACGGCCTTTTAAATGCGATAGCATTCGGCAGCTACAATAAACATATCAGTAAGCCCAGAACACCCTGCGACTGGTTATCGACGATCCCTGCCGAGGTCGATAAATATGTAGAAGATCCGATGTGCGGGTTCACATTCACAAGTGACGGCTTTAAGACATTGTTCGGACTTGTGGGATTTATTCAGAGCGAAGAAGCGTATGCCCTTATTCCTGACCAGCCGTGCTTCTTTACCTATGGTGAAGAAGACCCCGTGGGAAACTACGGAGAAGGTGTCAGAAAAGTCATCGCCAGAATGAAGGATGCAGGAGCAAATCTGAAGTCAAAGAGTTACGGCCCTTACCGCCACGAGATCCAGAATGAGCCCGTGAAGGAAGAGTATTTTAAGGATCTTATCGATTTCTTTGATTCGGTTCCCCTTAGCCTAAGCTGATAACGAGCTCGTTGCTCAAGAATTCGATCGATGTGCCGTAGCTGAGTTTCTCCGGCACGGATTCAGACAGACCGACAACGTTGTATATTCCTGAGAGGATAAGATGCTTTGTGCCGCCCAGATTCTGGGTGCGTATGGTGATCTTATTGCCTTCTACCTCAGCCGTGATGATGCCCGAACCCTGTCCGCCGTCAGCGAATACTTCGCAGACAGCAGGAGCGCCCTGGCTTAAGCCGAAGCATGTGAACGTGAGGTTATCGAGTGAACCGATACCGCTGTTGGAATCAGGCGTCCTTGTCGGAATTATGGAATTCGGACGGGCAAATACCGGTACGGAATTGGGAATTGCTTTGCGGTTGATGAAGCGCGGTCCCTGGATCTTCTCGTGAGTCATGAAGTCAGTCCATACGCCTGCAGGAATATAGACTCTGACGCTGTCTGAAGGTGATACGACAGGCGTAACGAGTATAGAAGCGCCGAGCATGTATTCGGAATCGATCGTTTCTGCAACAGGGTCGCCTGTAAATTCCAGTGACATCGCGCGGATAACGGGCGTGCCGTACTTAACGCTCTCGCAGAGGCTGGAATAATTGTAGGGAGCAAGGCCGGTCCTGATCGCGGAGAATGCCTTGATCGAATCCAGAGATTTGGCATTCTCGAGGAACTTAAGCGTGCCCTTGAATCTTGCGTGAGGCACATAAGCTGCAAATCCGACATAGCGGTCGAAGAGCTTAGGATCGTTGAGCTCCTGTTCGGGGATGTCGATGTTGATTCCCCCAAAGCCCGTAAGACCATAGGAGACCGCATTCTTGATAGCTGCGTTGAGATCGCAGTAATCAGCCTTCAACGTGGTGTAGATATTGCTGTAAGGGGACTGCTGGTCGCCCGAGCTTATGGAGTCGGAGATGATGAATGAGCCGTAGCGTCCGCGCTCTCTTGCGGATACATCGCTCAATGCGGAGTTGAGGATGCTCGTGAAGTTCAGGAGATAATCTCTCTTGCCGCAGGCTTTCTCGAAGGCTTTTGTCATTGAATATGTGTAGTTGGACTCGAAAACAGAGAATCCTTCCCTCGCGAGTGCCGAGCATGCGTTGATGAACCAGCTTCTTGATTCGGGAATGTTGAGGTCGAGCATTGCAACGCCGCCCTTTTCAGCATCGCAGAGAACCGCTCTGCCGTCAGGGAATGATACGAGGAGACCGGAGTCCAGAAGTTCGATGAATTCGGGAGCTCTCTCGGAAATGAAGGGATTTACGGACAAACCGAGGATGATGCCCATATCGGATATTGCTTTCGCGAAGCCGCCGGGATCAGGGAATCTTACTGCATCAAAGGTAAAACCGTAAGGAGCATAATCCGGACGCCATGAGTTTCCGATCCAGAGTTCTTTGATGTTGACGCCTGAAGCGCGTGCATTCTTTACTGCATCTAAGATCTCCTGCGCAGTCAGTTTCTCATCGTCGTTAAGTGCGACGGAGATGCCGCCTGTAGCATATGAGAGGGCAGGGATGCGTCCGTTAAGCTGGCTGAAGACCTCCAGGATCTGCATGGGCGTGTCTCCTGCGATGATGCTGTATTCCAGTTCCTCGCCTTCGACTTCGAACTTCAGCTCTCCGCTTTCGGAACCTACGTCGAAAGTAACGGGACGGTTCGTATTGACGAACAGGCCGTATTTGGAACCTGAGAGGATGAACGGGATGTGCTCGGCGCCTGCTCTTGAATCAATAGTATTGCACTTAACGACCTGACCGTTGCGGATGATGGAAGCACCTGCGCCTCCAAGTCCGTATAAGTTCTCTCTCGGCTTTAAGTTGATGGAAGCGCCCAGGATCGCGTTCAGAGAAAGTGTGTAGTAGCTCTCTGAACCTGAGTCTGTCTTATAGTAGATCGGCATGTTGGAGTTCTGGCTTAAAAGCTCTGTGCCGCAATAGAAGAACTTGATCTCGAATATCTTCTTGCTGATCCTTGCTTCGAGATGGCCGCTCTTAAATACGAAATAATCGCCTGAGTCATCCAGCGTACCGAAGCCCGAGGGTGCGAGTTCGATTACCGAATAACCCTTTGTCTTAGGTTCTGCGTGATGGCTCAATACCTTGATCGAGATAATGTTGTTTGCAGGAGAGAAGACGGAGACGGTGATCCTTCCTTTCGCATCCTTGAAACAGTCTTTACAGCCCGTGAGCGTTTCGGAAAACGCCTGGCAGTCGCAGCCGATCCTTAATGTGTTGTCGACGTAATAGACGGAATCGATCTGATAAGGCTTTCTCGTAAAGAACATATTATCCCTCCAAATGAACACATAAATAAAGAATGCTTGATAGCAAACAAATTCATTATAACTAAACACTTGGCGCTTTATTATTTCAAGAATATGACGATTCTGATCGGCACACTTACTTCGCATCCGCCACATGCAGTTGTTATAATTAATATATGAACGATATTCCAAAGACAGAGAAAAGGATCCCTGATTATGTGAGCGGCATTTTGGGCCTGCTCGAAAAGGAAGGCCACAAGGCTTACGTGGCCGGAGGCGCAGTGCGCGATATCGTCCTTGGAACTGTTCCCCACGATTACGATGTGGCAACTTCCGCAAGACCTGAAGAGACATTGGATATATTCAGAAGAGCGGGATTGGAGTATTACGATAACGGAATAAAACACGGCACGGTGACGGCCATAACATCAGACGGCAACGTAGAAGTCACGACATTCCGCGAAGACGGTTCCTATTCAGACTTAAGAAGACCTGATGAAGTTTCTTTCAAGACAACGATCGAAGAAGACGTCAGGAGAAGAGACTTTACGATCAACGCGATGTACATGGATGCAGATGGCGTTATCCATGATCCCGAAGGCGGACAGCAGGACGCTGCAAAGCACATCATAAGAACAGTAGGAGATCCTGTGGCGCGCTTTGAAGAGGATGCGCTGAGGATCTTACGCGGCATCAGGTTCTGTTCCAGATTAGGCTTTGATATCGAACCTGAAACTCTTCTTGCGATGGAAACTCACTGCGAAGAACTGAAGAAGATATCAGGCGAGAGGATCGCCGTTGAGCTCACGGGAATAGTAACGGGAAAGTTCGCGCCTCAGGCAATAAGGACCGGCTGGAAGGTGATGAGCGTCATTATTCCGGAGATCGCGGTCTGCAGAGGCTTCGATCAGAGATCGGTATTCCACGACAGAGACGTGCTGGAGCATACGCTCGATGTCCTGTCTGAGATCCCTTTCATTGAAGGTCAGGGAAGAGATCCCGAGCTTGCCATGGCTGCGCTTTTCCACGATCTTGGAAAGCCTGAGTGTTTTGTGCTTGAAGACGGCGAAGGCCACATGAAGGGCCATCCTCTCGTAAGCGAGAAGATCGCAGAGAGGGTTCTTTCCGGACTTAAATGTTCGAAGCAGTTCATAACGAACGTCTGCCTGCTGGTAAGACTCCACGACACTTACCTTAAACCTGACAGGGTAACAGTTCACAGATTCATGTGCCAATATCCCATGGAGATCCTCACTAAACTGAAGGTCTTACAGAGAGCCGACATCCTCGCGCATTCACCTTTGGGATTGAACCGGCTTAAGAGACTGGATGAATTGAATCAGATATCGGAGGATCTGAAAGCATCCGGCGCGATATTCGATACAACAAATCTTGCTATCGACGGAAGGGACATTATTTCGCTGGGCGCGGAAGAAGGTCCCGTGATCGGCGAAATATTATCACAGGTTTTTGAACTCTATCTTGACGGGAAATGCCCAAATTCTAAGGATGCTTTGATTGTTGAAGCAAAAAAGCTCATTCAGACAAAATCAGTTTAAGTGTTTGTTACATATTGTTCAAAACGCTCTCATAATTTCAATATTCTGGTGATTGATTTGTCAAAAATTGCTCCCTTATAATGATGGTATCAGCGAAGAAGTTGATTCAAGGGAGTGTGATCTATATGAAAAAAATGAGAATGAGCAAGAGGGGCTTTACCCTCACTGAGATCATTGTAGTCGTAGCCATCATAGTCATTGTTGCATCAGCGGCCTTCGTTGGTGTTGCAGTTACATTAGAAAAGGCAAATAAGAGGAGCGAAGATATTAATAAAACACATGGCCGTGATCCTACCGGCAAAGACTTATTCGAGGCTGATGCCTGGGTTGAGATCGATAAGTGGACTAAGGACGCAGCCAAGTTCTTCGATATCAATTACTATACTCCGTCCGATGGTGACGGTTCAGGTTCCACAACAATTACACCTACACCTGCAACTGGTGGAGGATCAGGCAGTGGTTCATCTGTGACGGATACACCTACACCGCCGCCGTCAAATACACCCACACCTTCGCCTTCACCTACACCTACTCCGGAAGTATCAGCAACTCCCACCACTAAGCCTTCCGGCGGAAGAGTCGGCTCGACGACAGGCACGACACCCGCTGATGGATCCAGTGTATCAGGCGGCATGTATGGTCTGACCATGAGTTTTAATACACCGGTAAAGGAACTGACCGTATATATTCCTTATGATTTGGTAAATCAGTTGAATTCAAACAACGGATACCAGGTTACACGTAATGGACATTACTATACGGTTAAAATACCTGATGGTACGAACAATACGAGTTTTGGTTTCAGCACTAGTGGTCCCGGAGATATGGGCTCCTTAGATGCTTCTAAGGTAATAGTGGTATCTTACGTTCCGGCTTGATCAAGTTTATTGAAATGATTTACAGGCATTGAAAAAAGGGGAAGAATCAATTAAACAGTCATAAAGTGGCATCCACTTTATATAGATCACCCTTGAGATGGGCTGCTCTTCGGAGCAGCCTGTCTTGCGTTTACGGGGAAATAACCGGTTGATCAGGATAAGCTGCCGTGTATCTGACGCTCAGCCGCAAGGAGGGCGGAAGCTGCTTCCGATTTAGGATCATTAAGAACGTCGGAGGTAATGCCTTCTTCGCAGATCTTGCCGTCGCTCATGACGATAACTCTGGGCGCGATCTGTCTTACGATGTGAATGTTATGCGTGATGAGAAGGAAAGCCGTATGCTGCTCTCTGTTGATGTCCGTGACGAGCTTCAAGAGCTCAGCTGAAGAACTGGCATCCAGTGATGAGAACGGCTCATCCGCAATGATGAGGGACGGATCCTGTACAAGGCACATTGCGATAGCGACACGCTGGCGCTGGCCGCCCGAGAGTTCGTTGGGGTGGCGCGTTAAGTATTCTTCGCCCAGGCCGCAGATATCGAGCACCTCAATGATGCGGGCGCGGGTTCTGGCCTTGCGTTCTTCATATGTGCCCGTGCCCTTGATCTCCTTTGCTCTTGAAGAAGCGTTCAGGGCTTCCAACATATGCCACTTGATAGTATGCGCAGGGTTAAGGCAGGATACGGGATCCTGGAATATGACGCCGATCCTGTCGCTCTTGATGCTGACCGTGCCCGTATGAGGGAGGAGCCCCAGGAGTGATCTGATTAGCGTTGTCTTGCCTGAACCGGAGCCGCCGATGAGACCTAAGATCTCATTCGGATAGACGTCTAGGGATACGCCCTTGAGCACCATGTTAATGCCGGCGTCTTTGGACTTTTTATTTTTTATGTTCTCGAAAAGTGACCTTCCGTAACCTGCGGTAATATCTTTCGCGGTAAGGACGGGCTCCTTTTCGTAATCGACCTTGATGGGCTCAAAGCCGAGTATTCTCGTGTCAAGTCTGGCATTGGTCAGGAGCTCGGCCGTGAAAGCGTTTCTGGGGTTTGTAAGGATATCTGACGCCGTATCCCTGTCGACGATCTTGCCGTTTCTCATGACCATGACGCGGTCGCAGAAACCTCTTACGACAGAGAGGTCGTGAGAGATGAAGAGGATCGTTATGTGGAGCTTATGGCAGAGCTCTTTGAGGAGCTCCAGAATGGAGATCGTCGTAACGGTATCGAGTGATGAAGTAGGCTCGTCGCAGATGAGAAGGCGCGGTTTAAGAAGCGCTGCGCCTGCGATGAGGACTCTCTGGCGCTGGCCGCCTGATAACTGGTGCGGATAGCGCGTCATGATCTCTTCGGCATTAGGAAAGCCCACGAGCTTAAGCATGTCAATGATCGCCTGACGGCGTTCTTCTTTTGACAGGTTATTTTCCTTGTGTGCGGTGAGGACTTCTTCTAACTGTTTGCCGATCACCATGAGAGGATCTAACGCAGTTGAAGGTTCCTGGAAGATCATTCCGATGTCTTTTCCGAGCATGGCGCGGCGTTCCTTGGGACTCATCTCAAGGAGATTCTTTCCGGCGAATTTGATCGATCCCGAAGTGATCTCCGCATTCTCGGGCAGAAGGCCTGCGATCGCCAGCGAAGTCATGGTTTTGCCGCAGCCGGAGTTGCCGATGAGGCCTAAGATCTCGCCGTCTCTGATTCCGAAATCGACGTCATCCAATACCGGCTTCGGATTGGGATTCTTGCGTGTCGGGAACGAGAGGGTCAGGTGATGGACCTTAACAATGTGTATGTGGCGGGTCATCGCTTGCCTCCTTTCGCGAGGTTGACACGGAGTCCCTCTGAAATGAAATAGAGGCCCAGAATGTAGAAGACCAGCATCAGGGCAGGAAATATGACGAGCCAGGGAGCCACGCGGATATATGCCTGGCTGTCCGAGAGCATCTTGCCGAATGAAGCGTCAGGGGGCTGAACGCCAAGCCCGAGATAACTCATGCCGGATTCGAAGAGCGTCATGTTGGCAAGGCCGATGACGGTTGCCGGAAGGAGCTGCGGGACGAGATTAGGGAATATGTGCATCGCCATGATGCGGTAAGGCTTAACACCCATTACGCGCGCGTGCGTTATATAATCCAATTCTTTTATCTCCATCGTGCCTACACGGCATACTCTCGCGAAGGTCGGCGCGAAAACAAGGCCCAGCGCCCAGATTACGTTTCCGACGGAAGCGCCGAAAACAGCGACTGCCACGAGCGCTAAGAGGATACCGGGGAAGCACATTATGCTGTTGCCGAGGAGCATGATCCCTTTGTCGATGTACCCGCCGAAATAGCCTGCGGGGATGCCTGCGACAGTTCCGAGGATGAGAGCGATCGCAACGCCTGCGGCTGAAATGTAGATCGTGTATTTCGATGCTGCCATGACGCGCGATAAGACGTCCCTGCCGAAATTGTCCGTTCCGAACGGGTGCTCTAAGCAGGGTGCGAGGAGCTTTGCCGAAGCATCTGTCGCATCCGGAGAATAAGGCGTCCAGAACAAAGAGATTATGAATGTGATTACGACGATCCCTAAGAGCGTCAGACCCGCCATGTAGAAGGCGGATGCTTCAGGAGATCTGTATTTATTGCGCTTGACGGTTTCCATACTTTGCAGATCCTCCTTACTTAAGCCTGATCCTGGGATCTGTGATCGCGGCCAGAATATCGGATAAGAAGTACAGAAGTACCGTTATGAACGCGAGATAGAAAACGATTCCGGAAAGGAGAGGAAAGTCTCTTCTGGATATCGCAGAGAGCAGCAAACGTCCCAATCCGGGAAGATTGAAGACCTGCTCGACAATGAGGCTTCCGCCTAAAATGTCGGATAAGATGATCGAAATTATCGTGATTGAAGATACGTTGGAGTTCGGCAGAACGTGGCGTACAAGTATCTTCAGGTCAGAAAGGCCGTGGCTCTTCGATGTGCGCACATAGTCAGATGCCCTCTGCTCGATAATGGAAGATCTCAAGAACTTGAAGCTCATCGCGATCTTCGGAAGTGCGATCGCAAATGACGGCAGGAGAAGGCATCCGACAAAGCCTGAGAAATCATCTGACGGCGCTACGTAATTGCCGACGGTAACAAGCGAGAATAATGAACTCGCAAGAAGGATCAGCAGGAGCGATGCGACATAAGGCGGGATCGCAAAGAGGACATGTCCTATGACGGAGCATACCTGATCGCCTAAGCGTCCCGGTTTGCGCGCGCTTAATACTGCAAGAGGGTAAGAGATCAGGACGACCATAACCATTGCGATCGCGCTCATGCCGATAGTGACAGGGAGCCTTTGCGAGATGAGCTCTCCGACGCTCATGTTATATGCATATGAGGTTCCGGGATTAAATGTGAGGATCCCGAAAAGCCATGAGAAATAGCGTGCCACAAGGGGCTTGTCGAGGCCGAGCTGGGTCCTCAGGAGATTGACCTGGGCTTCGGAAGCATCGGGTCCGAGCATTATCCTCGCGGTGTCGCCGGGGATGATCGAGAAGGCAGCGAAAACAAGCAATGACACGAGAAGAAGTGTCACCAGAAGCTCAACGAGTTTACCGACGAAATAGCCGACCTTGCCCTGCAAACTTTTATCCCCCTTAAATAATCGCGTAAATTAACAATTCATTATATATGCTTTTCGCGCAAATCAAAAGAAAAAGGAGCTGCCCGGATCAGGCAACTCCTTGATAGACAGTATTTAAAGGCTTATCAGTTGCCTACGACCTTTACCTGTGACATATCCTGAACGTACATCGGATATACGTTGTAGCCTTCAAGTCTTGTGGATACCGCAGTGATCGTTGTAGGGTCCTGAAGATATACTGAGCAAGCGTCATCTGTAAGGAGCTTTAATACCTGATGGTAGAGCTCTGTCTTTTCCTTTGTATCAGCAATAGAAGGGATCTTGCCCATGAGCTCGTCGACCTTATCGTTTTTGTAGTTGATGAAGTTGCCGGATGCTGTTGACTGATAACGCTCAAGAACATCGTAAGGAGCATAGTCGCTTGTAAGGGCGATGACTGTTGTCTCATACTGACGGTTTGTGTAAACCTTCTCGAGCCATGTAGCCCAGTCTACCTGCTTGATCTCCATGTTGATGCCGACAGCCTTAAGCTCGGAAGCGAGCTCTACTGCAGTGTTTACGTGGATCAGGTAAGAAGAAGGAACCGTGCAAGTGATGTCGAAGCCGTTCTCATAACCTGCTTCAGCGAGAAGTGCCTTAGCCTTTTCAACATCCTGATTGAATGTTCCGTCGAGTGAAGTATCGTAATAGCTTCCCATTGCAGGGCTCATTGCAGTCGTAAGCTCGACGCCTGCGCCGTCCATTGTAACGGAGATAACGTCTTTTCTGCTTACAGCATAGTTGATCGCCTGACGTACCTTGATGTTGTTCAGGGGCTCAACGGAATTGTTGAGAGCGAAGATCTGAACCATGTTCGAACCGTTCGAAAGGATGTTGTACTTAGCCTTGTCGAGCTGGTTTGCACGGTCGGTCGTAAGATAAGGGAAGATATCGATGGAGCCTGCTGCAAGCTCTGTGAGGCCTGCGTCCATGTCTGCACATACCTTGAAAGTAACCTTGTCGAGGTAAGGAAGACCCTTCTGCCAGTAGTTGTCGTTCTTTACGACGACTACGCTCTGGCCGGGATTATAAGACTCAAACTTGAAAGGGCCTGTTCCGACGGGAGCAGCCTGGCAGTTATCGTAACCTTCAGGAATGATGCCTGTCGTGAAATAGCTTAAGAGCTCTGTGTTGCCGGATTCGAGAGTAACAGCTACCTTGCCGCCGTCAACAGCCGTTACGTCCTTGATGGAGTCGAGTTCCTGTACGAGAGCCGTTCCGTCCTGGTTATCGAGAAGGCCTGCAGCACGCTTGAGCGAATAAACAACGTCAGCTGCGTCGAGGTCAGAACCGTCGTGGAACTTAACACCCTCTCTGATCGTGAATGTATATACGGATGCATCGTCAGAGATAGCTACGTCAGTAGCAAGACAGGGATTGAGATTGCCCTTGCTGTCGTACTTGTAAAGACCTTCGTATACATTGAAAATGATCTCTCTGTCGCCTGCTGCTACTACCGTGTGCGGATCGAAGATAGCGGGTTCCTGAGTGATTCCGACAACGGCATTGTTATTAGCCGCGCCGGCCTTATTTGTGCATCCCGCAAAGCTTGCTGCCGCAATAGCGATAACAGATGCGATGACTGCGCTTTTGATAAATGATCTTTTCATATTCCCCTCCTGTATAACAGTTAATTCATTATAAGGATGGCTCAAACGCATACGAATAGGACATTACACACAAAAAAGCAGGCTTGCCGGAGCGGTTCGTTCCGAAAATTAACTAAAAATTTATAAAATTCTTTTTAAGAAAACTTAATCTTTTCAAGAGCCCTGGTATATAATAGGGCATATCATTTTTTGCGCGTGTTTATTTTCGCGTGCGTTTTTAGGAGAATCAGGTATGAAGAGATGTCCGGTTTGCGGCGTAATGATGGGCGACAATGTTGCTCGCTGCTCAATGTGCAAATACGATTTCCAGAAGGCTTCCCAGGGTAATAACGACGAAGCTGCGGCTGAAGCAAAGAAGATCCTTGATCAGAAGCAGGCTGAGAACATTGCCCGTGCTGAAGCAAAGCGTTCCGAAGAAGAGAAGAGGATCCTCGAAGCTCTGGATAAGCTGAAGAACGATTATGCGACCATGCAGCAGCAGTTCGAGACCGAGAGAGCCAAGCTCGATAAAGAGTTCACAACATTCCAGAAGAAGAAGCTCGCTGAGCAGGAAGCATTAGAGAAGTCCGTCGATACTATCCGTGATGAAGTTATCGAGGCTCGTGATAAGAGAGACACACTCCGTAAAGAATGCAATGAGATGATGGCGGAAGCCAAGAAGAAGTCTCAGAAAGAACACGACGAGATGATCGAAGCTGCAAGAATCGAGCAGCAGAAGATCTACGAAGAGACCCAGAAGCAGACAGAACAGCTCGCAGCTCAGGTCGAGAAAGAATATGCAGCAGCACTTGCTCAGAGAGACGAACTCATTGCCCAGGCAAAAGAAGTCCAGGCAATGATGGACAACGCCGACAAGATCAAGGCTGAGAAGGAAAAGGAGATCAAGGCAGCTGAGGCTAAGATCGTTAAGCTCGGCGAAGACTTCGAGAAGGAAAAGATCAAGATCGCCGAAGAGAATAAGAAGATCGCAGAGAAGCAGGCAGCTGACGTTCTCAAGATGAAGCAGGAAGCAGAGCGCGACAGAGATATCGCCAATGCCGAGAAGGAGAAGCTCATCGCTGAGGCTCAGGCCGAGAGAGATAAGATCATCGTTCACCTTGAGGAGCGCAACAAGCAGGCTCAGGCTGAACTTGATGACATGACAGAGAAGGCTAAGGCCGTAATGATCGAAGCTGAAGCTGCCATGGCAAAGAGAGATGAGCTCAATGCTGAGATCGCAACCTTCGAGAAGGAGATCAACCAGCAGCGCAAGGATCTCGACGAGACAATGGAAGCTTCCAGAAAAGAACTCGAAGAGGCTGAAGACAAGAAGGCTCAGGCAGAGAAGGAATACACCGAGTACCGCAAAGAGTCTGAAGAGATCCAGTCTCAGATCAAGGGACTCCAGGCAGAACTTAAGGAAGCCAAGGAGATCATCGCAGACTCCAAGAACGCTACAGTTCTTGCAGAAGCTGCAGCCCAGGAGATCGTTCTCAATGCCGAGAAGCAGTCCGTATTCCTCAAGCAGGCTGCCTTAAGCGAGAGCGAAAAGGGCAAGATGCTCGATCAGATCGAAGAATTAGAAAAACAGGTTAAGGAGAAAGAGATGGAGAAGGCTGAGCTTGAAAAGAAGCTTGCATCACTCGACGCAGCAGTTGCAGAATTGGAAAAGAGAGTCAGATCAGGCGGCGGCGGATTCGGCACACCCATGGATTATTCCGTTGAAGTTGTCGAGCACAACAAGTCATCTGAAGTTAACGTTGAAGCTCTCACAAAGCTCCTCAAGAAGAAGTCATCCGAAGGCTGGACATTGATCCACGTTGTAGACGATGACGGCGGTAAGCTCATCTCTTCAATGGGCGGCGGTTCAGAAGCCGGTTTGTCCTCACTCTCCGGAAGTCCTTTCGCACAGAAGGAAGACAGACTGGTACTCATCTTCGGTAAGCCGAGGGTATAAGAGTTATCTTACATTGCTTTTACATAGAGGCTGCCCGGCGGGCGGCCTCTTTTTTATTTCCTTTAATCTGAAGAATAACAACCGCCTGAAATGCAGGCGGAAACAGTACTTTTCATTCAGAACCACGGCTTTCGGGCAAACCTAAAAAAGATTTGTGTAGGTCGTCAAAACTATGCACAAAAAAACTATGACTTGCCACATATTTTTTGTGGAATTGGCATATCGAATCCTATATAATAGGTGAGTATTTATTTTTGTCTTCAAAGGAGGAAAAGACTGATGGAAAATTATTCCGCAGACAAGATTCGCAACATCGCGTTGTTTGGCCACGTAGGTTCCGGCAAGACGACCTTAGCTGAGGCTATTCTCTATTACACCAAAGCAATTAATCGTCAGGGCCGTATTAATGACGGAAATACTACGCTTGACTACGATCCTGAGGAGATCAAGAGACAGATGTCAGTAGGCCTTTCAGTTGCCTGCTGCGAATATAAGGGAAGCAAGATCAATATCATCGACACTCCAGGTGACTTCGACTTCTTAGGCGAAGAGATGAGCGGAATAAGGATCGCCGATTCCGGCGTTATCATGATCTCGGCAAAGGGCGGTACATCCGTCGGTTCCGAGAAGGCAATCAGACTTTTGAATGGTAAGAAGGTTCCTTTCTTATTCTTTATGAATAGAATGGACGAGCCTAATGCGGATTTCGAGGCTGTAGCAGCACGTATGATGGAGCGCTACGGACCTTCTGTTATCCCGCTTTCTTTCCCTATCATGGAAGACGGCAAGATGACAGGTATCGTTGACGTTATGAACCGCAAGGCATTCTCTATAGATAAAGCAACAGGCAAGTTCGTTGAGTATCCGCTCCCCGAGCAGTACAACGAGAGAGTTGACGAGCTCCAGGAGAAGGTTAACGAAGTAGTCGCAGAAGCAGATGACGAATTGATGGAGAAGTTCTTCGCAGGTGAGAAGTTCACTGAGGACGAGTTCCGTCACGGCGTACATGCAGGCTTCCGTGAAGGTAAGCTCCACCCGATCTACTGCGGTTCCGCTTACATGAACTGGGGCGTTGACTTCCTCTTGAACTGCATCTCCAAGGACACACCTCCGGCAGGCAAGAAGCCCGCTTTGGAAGCTACACTTCCTGACGGAAGCACACAGCCTCTCGCATGCTCCGTTGACGATCCTCTTGCAGCATTCTGCTTCAAGACGATCTCTGACCCGTTCGTTGGTAAGATCAGTATCTTCAAGGTTAACGCAGGTACTCTCCGCGCTAACTCCACTGTTTACAACGCAACAAAGGGTAAGGATGAGAGGATCGGCGGCCTGTTCTTCCTTAAGGGTAAGGAGCAGATCTCCACAGACTGCATCACTGCAGGCGATATCGGTGCAGCTTCAAAGCTCTCCAACACAGATACAAACGATACTATCTGCGACCGTGCACGTATCGTTGAACTTCCTAAGATCAAGTTCCCTCAGCCTTGTCTTTCCAAGTCCATCGTTCCTACAAAGAAGGGCGACGAAGACAAGATCATCTCCGGCCTTACGAAGCTCGCTGACGAAGATCATTGCTTCACAGTCGAGACAAACCCTGAGACAAAGCAGATGGTACTTTCCGGTATCGGCGACATGCAGCTCAAGGTTCTCGTAAGCCAGCTCAAAAATAAATACAATGTTGATTGTGAATTAGGCGAACCCAAGGTTCCTTACCGTGAAGCTATCCGCAAGAAGGTTAAGGTTCAGGGTAAGCACAAGAAGCAGTCCGGCGGCCACGGCCAGTACGGTGACGTCTGGATCGAGTTCGAACCCAATCCTGAGACAGAAGATCTCGTATTCGAAGAGAAGGTATTCGGCGGTGCCGTACCTAAGAACTTCTTCCCTGCAGTTGAGAAGGGATTACAGGAATCCGTTAAGAAGGGTATCCTCGCAGGCTATCCGGTAGTTAACCTCAAGGCTACATTGGTCGACGGTTCTTACCACGACGTAGACTCTTCCGAAATGGCATTCAAGATCGCTGCTAACCTCGCATTCAAGGCAGGTATGGCTGCTGCAAGCCCGGTACTCCTCGAACCCATCTCCAAGGTAGAGGTTCACATTCCAGAGGATAAGCAGGGCGATATCATGGGCGACCTCAATAAGAGACGTGGCCGCATCATGGGCATCGACGCAGACGAGCTCGGTTCTGTCGTAAATGCAGAAGTTCCTACAGCTGAGATGCTTGAGTACGCTACAGACCTCAAGTCAATGACACAGGGCAGAGGCTGGTTCGCCATGTCTCACGTCCGTTACGAGGCAGCTCCTCCGGAAGTCGCTGACAAGGTAATTGCATCAAGTAATGTTGAGGAAGAATAAGGTTATCCAAAAGCGTTAAGGATTTTACACTTTTGATACAATAAACGTTGATAATGGGTGGCAGTTAGTATGGACTAACTGCCACCTTGCAAAGTAAAATTGACAGGTTGGAATATTCCCAAAAGAGGCAGGAGGTTTTTATGGCAAAATTACAAGAAGCTGCTGTCGCTCAGATTTCGGAGATCTGTGATCGTCACGTAAACGATAAGACTCCCTTAATGATGATCCTGAGTGACATTCAGAATGAGTACGGATACATTCCGCTCGAAGTTCAGGAATTAGTTTCCAAGAAGACAGGTATTTCGGTAGCAGAGATCTATGGAGTTGTTACATTCTACTCATTCTTTTCTCTTACTCCGAAGGGAAAGTACGTTGTAGGCTGCTGCCTTGGTACAGCTTGCTACGTTAAGGGCGCTCAGAACGTTATCGACAAGTTCCAGGAGCTCTTAGGCATCAAGCCCGGTGAGACATCAGAGGACGGTCTTTTCACTTTGGACGCTCTCCGCTGCATCGGCGCTTGCGGTATCGCACCCGCAGTAAGCATCAACGGTAAGGTTTACCCTAAGGTAAAGGTAGACCAGGTTCCCTTAATCATTAAAGAATTAAAAGAGGAGGCAGCTAAGGCATGATAAGTTCTGTTACTGACCTTAATGAGAGATTTGAAGCTCTCTCCAAGAGCCTTGACGACAAGATCAAGGGCGGTGACGGCAAGCGTCACATCGTACTCTGCGGTGGTACAGGATGTCTTTCTGCACACTCCACAGAGATCATGGAAAGATTTAACGCTCTTCTCAAGGAGAAGGGAATTGAGGACAAGGCTACCGTTAACCAGGTAGGCTGTTTCGGTTTCTGCTCACAGGGACCTTTCGTTAAGATCTATCCTGAGGATACTCTTTATAAGATGGTAAAGATTGAAGACGTTGACGAAATCGTTGAGAAAGACCTTATTGGTGGCGAGATCGTTGAGCGTCTTCTTTATGTTGATCCTAAGTCAGGTGAGAAGGTTACAAAGCAGGAAGATATCCTCTTCTACAAGAAGCAGAGACGTGTAGCTCTCAACGGATGCGGCGTAATCAATCCTGAGGACATCAACGAAGCAATCGGCATGGGCGCTTTCCAGGGTATCAAGAGAGCACTCACAATGACACAGCAGGAAGTAGTAGACGAAGTTCTCGCTTCCGGACTCCGTGGCCGTGGCGGCGGCGGATTCCCCACAGGCAGAAAGTGGCAGTTCGCTCTTAACGTTGAAGCTGATCAGAAGTACGTTGTATGTAACGGCGACGAGGGCGACCCGGGTGCATTCATGGATCGTTCCATCCTCGAAGGTAACCCTCTTGGAGTTATCGAAGGTATGATGATCGCCGGTTACGCTTTCGGCGCTTCTGAAGGTTACTTCTATGTTCGTGCTGAGTACCCGATCGCAGTTAAGAGACTTAAGATCGCTATCGAGCAGGCTAGAGCAGAAGGTCTCCTCGGAAAGAACATCCTTGGTTCAGATTTCAGCTTCGACTGCCAGATCAGACTTGGTGCAGGCGCATTCGTTTGCGGTGAGGAAACAGCTCTCCTCAACTCCATCGAAGGTAAGCGCGGTATGCCTCGTCCGAGGCCGCCGTTCCCGGCAATCAAGGGTCTCTGGGGCAAGCCGACATGCGTTAACAACGTAGAGACACTTGCATGCGTTCCTTACATCTTAAGAGAAGGCGCTGAAAAGTTCGCTTCTGTTGGTACAGAGAAGTCCAAGGGTACAAAGGTATTCGCTCTTGGCGGAAAAGTTAATAACGTTGGTCTCGTAGAAGTTCCTATGGGTACAACATTAAGAGAACTCATTTATGATATCGGCGGCGGTATCCCGGATGGAAAGCAGTTCAAGGCTATCCAGACAGGTGGTCCTTCCGGCGGATGCTTAACAGCAGAATATCTTGATGAGCCTATCGATTTCGATAACCTCGTAGCTAAGGGATCCATGATGGGTTCCGGCGGTGCTATCGTAATGGACGAAGACAACTGCATGGTTGACGTTGCTAAGTTCTATATGGAATTCATCTGCGACGAGTCCTGCGGTAAGTGCACACCTTGCCGTATCGGTACAAAGAGAATGCTCGAGATCCTCACAAGAATCACTGAGGGTAAGGGCACAATGAAGGATCTTGACGAGCTCGAAGAACTGAGCCAGACGATCAAGGCTAACTCCCTCTGCGCTTTGGGCCAGACAGCATCCAACCCTGTAAACTCCACTCTTGCTCACTTCCGTGACGAGTACCTCGCTCACATCGTTGACAAGAAGTGCCCTGCTCACGTATGTAAGAACCTTATGTCTTACAAGATCGACGCTGATAAGTGTATCGGCTGCGGTATGTGCGCTAAGGGCTGTCCTGCAAGCTGCATCACACGTACAGACTACGTTGCAGAAGGACACAAGCTCGCATCCATGGCAATTGACGCTGATAAGTGCGTTAAGTGCGGTGCGTGCATCAGCACATGTAAGTTCAACGCAATTTCGAAGGTTTAATCAGGAGGCAAAAGAATGAGTTTAGTTAATATTAAAATTGAAGGTCAGCCCTATCAGGTTGAAGCCGGCCTCACCATTCTTGAAGCTGCTAAGGCTTGTGGCTATGAGATTCCTTCACTTTGTGCATTCAATCATGGCGAGTGCAACCAGGGTTCATGCCGTGTTTGCTTGGTAGAAGCAACAGGCGCAAGAGGACTCGTTGCATCTTGCGTATATCCTGTAGCTGAGGGTATGGAGATCAAGATCTCTTCACCTGCAGCAGTACAGGCTCGTAGAAGATCTGTAGAGCTTATGCTCTCCAATCACAATAAGAACTGCCAGCAGTGCGATAAGAACGGCCAGTGCGAGCTCCTCCACGTAGCTCAGATCACAGGTGCAAGAGAAGATGCTTTCCAGGGTGTTCACTCTGAGACACACATCGATACTCTCGCTCCCGGACTTATCCGTGATACATCCAAGTGTATCCTCTGCGGCCGTTGTATCGCTCGTTGCTCCAATGCTCACGGCATGGGAATCCTCGGTTTCGAGAACCGTGGTTTTGCAACATTCGTATCACCTGCTGAGAACAGAAGCTTTGCTGATTCTCCTTGTATCCAGTGCGGCCAGTGCGTCAATGTCTGCCCTACAGGCGCTTTGATGGAACACTCCGAGATCGACAAGGTAGACGCAGCTTTCAAGGCTGGCAAGCACGTTATCGTTCAGGCAGCTCCTGCTGTTCGTGCAGCTATCGGCGAAGAATTCGACAATCCTGTCGGAACACCTTGCACAGGCAAGATGATCGCAGCTTTGAGAAGACTCGGCTTCGAGAGAGTTTATGACGTTAACTTCGGTGCAGACCTTACGATCATGGAAGAGGGCACAGAGCTTCTCGGACGCCTTACAAACGGCGGCGTTCTCCCTATGATCACTTCCTGCTCACCCGGATGGATCAACTACGCTGAGTACAACTACGGCGATCTCCTTCCTCACCTTTCTTCCTGCAAGTCTCCTCACGAGATGCAGGGCGCAGTAATCAAGTCTTACTGGGCACAGGAGAAGGGCATTGATCCTAAGGATATCTTCGTTGTATCCATCATGCCTTGCGTTGCTAAGAAGTTCGAGAAGGAAAGAGAGCAGCTCAAGACTAATGGTCTTCCTGATGTAGACGCAGTTCTCACAACACGTGAGCTCGCAAGAATGATCCGCCGTGCAGGCATCATGTTCAACCGTCTCCCTGATGAGGAGTGGGATCAGGACATCATGGGCGACTACACAGGCGCAGCTGTTATCTTCGGTGTAACAGGCGGCGTTATGGAAGCAGCTCTCAGAACTGTTTACTACAAGCTCACAGGCAAGGAATGCGAGCCTATCGAGATCAAGGCTGTCCGTGGTCACGACGCAGGCATCCGTGAGGCTTCTCTCGACATCAACGGTACAACAGTTAATGTTGCTATCGCTTCCGGCATGAAGAGCGCTAAGGTTCTTCTCGACGAGATCCGCGAAGGCAAGTCCAAGTACCAGTTCATCGAGATCATGGGCTGCCCCGGTGGTTGTATCAACGGTGGTGGTCAGCCTTACGTTCGTCCTTGCTTCATGCCTAATGAGGCAGACGATATCCTCGACACATACAAGGAGAAGAGAGCTCAGGCACTCTATTCCGAGGATGAGCGTCAGACACTCCGTCAGTCACACAAGAACCCTCAGATCATTGAGCTTTACGAGAAGTATCTTGGCGAGCCTAACTCACACAAGGCTCACGAGCTCCTGCACACATCTTATGCTGCAAGAGAAGGCTTCAACGACGTAAAGTAATAAGTCTGAATAAAAGCATTTCAAGAGGCTGCCTTTAGCGGGCAGCCTCTTTTTTTAGTGCGCGGCGCGTTAGGATTTTATTAGTTTTTTGTTTACAGAATCGCATTATTATCCTGTATAAATGGGCCTTTTCGAGTTATATAATATCAATCAGATAGGTTAAAAATATTTTAAGGGTTGCGGTTATGAAGCACAGAATTGCCGTTTTTTCGAATGGTTACAACGGAAGCATTACTCTCAAGGCGATTGAGGGCATCAAGAGATACGCTGCAATAAAGGATTTTGATACGCATTTTTATATCGGATTTGCAGCAAGCAACGAGAAGCCCACATTTAATATCGGACAGTTTAATATCTATCAGCTTGCGAATCTCGAAGAATACGACGGACTTATAGTCTTCTCAGGCATTCTGAATAATCCGGAACTCGCCGAGCACTGCTGCAGGGCAGCAAAGGAGAAGGGTCTCCCCGTAGTAAGCGTCGGTATGCCATTTGAAGGAATACCCAATGTCGACATCAATAACGAAGACGGAATGAGGGATCTCGTTGAGCACCTCATTACGTGTCATGGTGTTAAGAGAGTAGTTTATATCGGCGGTACAGAGGGTCACGTAGATACAGTAGAAAGGTATAATGTCGTCTGCGAAGTCCTGGCAAAGCACGGGCTTAAGCTCGACGATAAGGATATCTTCTACGGCAACTGGGTCAATGAGACCGCCATAGCTATCACAGACGAACTCTCCAAGGCTCCTGAGGGCCTTCCTGACGCGATCATATGCGCCAATGACATCATGGCCCTCGCAGTCAGCTGCGAGCTCAGAGACTTAGGCTACGACCTTCCTAATGACGTCATAGTCACCGGATTCGACAATATCGGTGAGGGAAGGGTGTCTTATCCTGCCATGACTACAGTCGACCAGGATTATGTAACTGTAGGCTATAATGCATGTAAGATACTCTATGACGAGATAGACGGCGTAAGTGACAACGTTTATACTTCAGTAGCTTCAAAGCTCGTTGTGGGTGAGAGCTGCCGCTGTAATCTGGAAGCAAACAGTCCGTATGACATCGGCAGAAGAGATTACTGCAGAAATATCCATGCGAAGAGCAAGCAGGCGGATTTCTTTAACCGCTTTATGCGTACAGAACGTACCAAGATCCTTGAATCCAAAGACTATGATGACATGAAGAAGACTTTAAGGGCCTTCTACACCGACAATCATGAGTATATCGGTGATGATTATTACATCATGCTCAACAAGGCTTACTATGATGATCTTGCGTCCCCCGACGAGGAAGTCCTCAAGGATTGCTATGATACCGGTTTTGATATCGCGGTCGCTTTATCCGGCGGAAAGATTACCGAGGAAGGCATCGACAAGAGACTTGGAAAGCCCGGATTCATTAAGACAGAGGGTCAGCAGCATATCTATTTCTTCTACCCGCTTCATAACGAACAGTACAATTACGGCTATGTCGTTTTCAGAGACGGAACCTACATTATCGACGAGGCTTTCCGTATATACGAATATCTCGAAAAGCTCGAGCATTCCTTCATGGAACTCCGTATCAACATGCGTTTGGAGATGGTCAACAAAGAGCTCCGTTTCCTCTACGACAAGGATCCGATGACGGGACTTTACAACAGATTCTGCTTTGTAAGCCATGCCGTTCCGATCGTTGAAGAGAGCAAGGAAAACGGCAACCAGGCCATGATCATGTTCGCGGACATCAACCACATGAAGAAGATCAATGACCGTTACGGACATGTATTCGGTGACAGGGCGATCAACATAGTTGCAGACGCGATCAAGAGATGCATAGGAGATGACAATGCGATCGGCATCCGTTACGGCGGCGACGAGTTCTTAGTCATTGCAGCTAATGCGACAAAGGAGTATGCCGATAAGTTTGAGCGCGACATGATAGCCTTCATAGACAGGGAGAATAATCTCGGAATAAATCCCTTTAAGTTCTCCATAAGCGTAGGCTACGTACTCACTGATCCTGCATCAGACAAGAAAGTCAACGATTACGTTGAAGAAGCTGACGTAATGATGTACGAGATCAAGAATGAGTACCACAAGACTCATCCCGGAATCCTCTGATACTTCAATTCCTTAAGATCAATAGATCCTGTAGATCGTAGTGTCTTCCTCTGCGAAGTATGCTACATGCGTGAGATTCTTTTCGACGAATTCCCTGTTGAATCTGACGCCGTTATCAAACTCTGCATCATAGAATTCGCTGTCAGCGATGAGATATCTGATATGGCGTTCTTTGCAGTATCTTGTGAATTCTTCGATGTCATTGTCACATCCTGATACGAGCCACAGGTAGATCGTCTCTCTCGTATATGTGTCATGTCCAGCAGACCATGCGTAGTAAGGCCAGCCGTAGTACATGGGACGTCCTGCGAGGATGAAACGGTTCATGGACCAGCGGGGTGTGAGGAATACGTCAGAAGGATCGGTATTTTCCATGATCCACTTAGTTACGGGTGAATTGATGTTAACTGAAGTATAGCCCTTGTTCAGATTGATGTATGTTGCCCATTCGCTTACGCCTGTTGCCGTAAGAGGAACCATGAGAGCAATGGCGAGGATGCATCCTGCAAGCTCCAATGCGATCCATGCAGCAAGAGGGATGCCCTTTTCCTTCTTAGTCTTGACGGGCTCATGCTTAAGCTCTGAAGGGTTGATTTCTTCCTTGGAGATCAGCGTGTCAGCCTCAACGACTTCGACAACTTCATTAGAAGACTGGATGAGAACATTGCTGTCATCCTCATCGTCAGCATCTTCGCCGAACTTGACTGAGTCAAGGGCGATCGTGCCGGGACGCATTGCTGCGTGGGCAGGCTCGTGTGCGGATTCCTTCAAAGCTTCATCAGAATCGTCGGAATCGTCAGCCTTATCATCTTCGGATTTTTCTTCCGTATCTTCTTCAGCATCATTGCTGTGATTGATCTCTTCGCCGAAGAGTGCTGCAAGAGCCTCAACGCCGGCCTTAGCTTCAGACACATCAGCATCTTCGCCGTCCTTAGTTTCTTCTTCGGAACCGGCAGCCTTTTCTTCTTCAGCGGATTCTGTCTTCTCGGCTTCCTCAGTCTTCTCTTCGGAAGCTGTCTCATCAGAAGCGGTCTCTTCAGATGTTTCTTCTTCGTCAGAGTCTTCTGTTTCTTCAGATTCCTTCTTCTCGTCACCGAAAAGGAGTTCTGCCGGAACAGGTTCTTCCTTGACTTCTTCCTTTTCCTTGGCGGGAGCGCCGGCGGAATCGCCGTTCAGGTTGGCAATATCTGCATCGATACCGGTATGTGAATCCATTGCTTCGATATCGAGTGCATCTTCTTTTTCTTCCTTCTCTTCGAGAGGCTGGCCAAAGGCGCTGCCTGCCGCAAGAACAGGAGTTCTTACGCCGGCATTAGAGATAGTGGAAACAGCGAGTTCAGCGTCATCAGAATCGTCTTCTTCATCGTCGTCTTCATCTTCTGAAGGATCGTATGCTTCAGCATCAGCTGCCTTCTTGATCTTAAACGGAATGAACAGGAGGTTAGCGATAAGTGCTGCTACGAATACGTCGAGAAGTATGAGTGATACCTGGATGAACTTATGGTTTGCGAGCTTTTCCAATGTAACCTGGAAAAGGAAAGCAAAGATCATGGGGTTAAGTGCGCAGAGGAACAAAAGGAAGCGGTAGACAGGCTTCTTGCGCACGAGGTCAACGATGAGGACTGTTACAGCAAAGACGACCGCAAGGATCAGCGTAAGTCCGGTTACGATATAAAGATAATGTGCCAGGTCAGCGACAGTGGGCTTGTCGAGAATGAATCCGGGCGCGAACTTGAATGAGACGACATTGCCGTAGCCGCCGGAGAAAGCCAGCGTCTGGGCATAAGATGAACCGACGGCAAATATTGCGACTACCAGATAAAGGAGCCTGCTCTCTGAGAAGATCGCCATGCCGAAGAGGATCAGGAGGAGTGCGATGAGGCACGAACCGTGGAAATAAGGCATGATGCATACGAGAACGCATGCGAGGAATGCGATGGATACAGGGTAGAGCGGGTCCTCAGATCGTGTAAGCCAAGCGTTCTTGGAGAATGCAAAGGTCTTAACGCCGTCGCCGAAATCTTCAGAACGTGAAAGTGAGATTCCGAGTCTTCTTACGAAGGGCAGGAAGATGATGACCATCAATATGATGACAGCAACACCGAGCATGAGGTGTCTCTGGTTCGGATAAACGTTGATAGCCCAGATGCCCCAGTCATCGTAGTCAGTAACCTTATACCACTGGTTGAAATCGAGGATGGCCTTAACAGCCTGCTGCATGGTATTGCCTTCAGCCATAAGCTCCTTGAGGTGTACGAAAGCATTAAGTGAGCTTCTGAAGAATACCAGGATGGGAGCTACCGCAAATGCTACTCTTCTGGAGCTGATGAGAACTGCCAAAAGTCCTAAGAGGACGAGAGCGCATACCATTGCAATGATCGAAGGGAGGTTGATCGCATAGTCGATCGGAAGTCCCAGATATTCAAGAATACCGGCCAGGAAATAGAAGAAAAAGTGATACTTGATCCCGTCGCCGGAGAAATGCATGTACTGAGTAGGGAAGTTAAAGCCCTTGCCGAATGAAGATACCATTGCGGTGTGGGGTGAGAGGTCGGAGAATGTGGAGTATCCGGCCTGAAGCGTTGTGCCGTTGATCCTGTATGTATAGAACATGAGGAAAGTGACAGTTGCCGTGATAAGTATCGTTACAACGCCGTAGAAGATGGCATCAACAGCGTTGGATCTGTAATCTTCGATCGTTGTGGAACCGGCGGATTTGAGTTCTTCACGCTTGATCCTCTTACGGTTGATGAGGATCAGACATGTGAGGATCATCCAGATGAAAAATGCGAAAGTAATGAGCACGCCGAGCTTCATGCAGAGCGGGCCGTTATTGAACAGATAAGTGAGACCTAATGTCACATAGTAATTGAAGAAAGGTACACACATAAGACCGGTTACGATTCCGGCAGGTACCGTAAACAGAGTGTTCGGAATGTGTGTGATGGCTTTTGCAGTAGGACTGCATGCAATATACAACCTGCGGACATCCGGTACACAAAGGCCGACGAAGCACATACCGAATACGGCGCACAATATCAAATACAAAATAGCGAGCATATAAATCCCCTTATTTTAAATATTGTAACTAATATTATCACAACTTAGCTTTTTACAAACATGTGGCAATTTATGAGTATCAATGAAGACACCGCCCGAAAAAGAGTATAATCTGTCTATCTTTTGCGATAAAAGGGGAAATTGTATGAAAATTACTGTTCTTGGAGGCGGATTGTCGCCTGAAAGAGACGTATCACTCAAATCTGCAAGCTTAATTGCCAATGCATTGCTGTCCAAAGGACATGAAGTTGCACTGGTTGACTTATATGACGGAATCGAGACGGGCTATCCCTGTGAGACTTATTTCAGAAGGGGAACAGTAAATCCGTTCTCTTACACGATTCCTGAGACTGAGCCTGATCTTGATGAGATCATAAGACAGCATGGAGGCAGAAAGAGCTGGGTAGGCCCCAGAGTCATCGAAATGTGCAAGTTCGCAGACAAGGTCTTCTTAGGCCTTCACGGTAGCCACGGTGAGAACGGCCAGGTCCAGGCGCTTCTGGATGCTTTCGACATCGAATACACAGGCTGCGATTATTTAGGATGCGCCATCGCAATGGACAAGGACCTCTCAAAGGCTCTTGCAAGAGCTGCCGGATATAACACGGCTGACTGGATCGTGGATGATCCGGAGAAGCTTTCTTTCGAGAGAGTAAATGCAGAACTCGGCATACCCTGTGTTGTTAAGCCTATCGGCAACGGTTCTTCCTGCGGCGTTTCCATCGTTAAGTCACAGGATGAGTTCGAAGCTGCCATCAAATATGCTGCTTCATATCATCAGAAGATCCTTATCGAGAAGTTCATCAAGGCCAGAGAGATCACTATCTCCATCGTAAACGACAAGGCTCTCCCCATCACGGAGATCATTCCTCACGAAGGTTTCTACGATTACAAGAACAAGTATCAGGACGGACTTACGACACATGTATGTCCCGCACAGATCGATGAGGAAGACTACAAGAAGGGCCAGAAGATCGCTCTCAAGATCTTTAAGCTCCTCAGAATGACACAGTACGGCAGAGTCGACATGATGTATGACGACGTTAACCACGAGTTCTGGTTCATCGAAGCAAATAACCTTCCGGGCATGACGAATACTTCACTGCTTCCGGAAGCGGCAAAGGCAGACGGCATCTCATATGAAGATCTTGTAGAGAGCCTCGTCATGAATTGCGGAAGGGACTAAGACACCTCCGGGATTTTTGATAGTTTTGTTGATACGCGCCCTTAGTTCAGAT
Organism: Clostridiales bacterium Firm_14; assembly: GCA_001604135.1. Taxonomy (GTDB): domain Bacteria; phylum Bacillota; class Clostridia; order Saccharofermentanales; family Saccharofermentanaceae; genus Saccharofermentans. The sequence goes on along the minus strand of LVAT01000012.1, from coordinate 16,559 downwards.
AGAATTAAGGGTGCTTTTATTATTACTTCGGAGGTCTCTTATGAGCGACAAGAGAACTGATTATATCAGCTGGGACGAGTACTTTATGGGCGTTGCAAAGCTTGCTTCCATGAGGAGCAAGGACCCTTCCACTCAAGTAGGCGCATGCATCGTTGACAAGGATAATTACATCTTATCCGTCGGTTATAACGGATTCCCGATCGGCTGTGACGATGAGGATTTCCCCTGGGCAAGATCAGGCGGAGTGCTCGACACGAAGTATGCGTTTGTCGCTCATGCCGAACTCAATGCGATCCTGAATTCCAAGGAAGGCAACCTTGCAGGTTCCACGGTATATGTTACGCTTTTCCCCTGCAACGAATGCACCAAGGCACTTATCCAGAAGCGCGTTGCAAAGGTCGTTTATTTCGATGACAAGTATCATGACACTGATGCTTCCAAAGCAGCTCGAAAAATGCTCGATGCGGCAGGCGTCGTATACGAGAAATATGAGCCCTCAGGCAGAAAAGCCGAGATCGATCTCTGATGGAGTCTTAATATGAAACGCAAAACAGGGCAGAAGATCCTTCTGCTTTTTATTTCATTTGTCCTTGTTTTTACTCTCTGCCCCATGATCTCCATGGCGGCTCCTTCAGGCACTGCAACCTCCAACTGCTGGGGCTCAGGCGGCCAGCTCGAGATACAGCTTTCCGGTTGTTCCGGATATAAGAGCATCTCCGTAGTTGCAGAATTCTCCGGTAAGATCGACTCTGCCACAGGATGGGGATTCGATTCATATGTCATCAAGGGCAATCAGGTAACGGCGACCTGTTCTTCAACCGGTTCAAACAGCTGGGGCTTCGATAACAAAGTAGGGATCCAGGTAACGGGAAGTGATGTTAATTCCGCAAAGCTCGTTTCCGTATCAGGCGACGGCCAGTCAGGCTCGGTTAAGGAGACGGAAGCTACGACTGCAGCTACCACTGCCAATAACACTCAGGCAACAGAGAACACCGGCAATCCCGACCCCGCGCGCAACACCAAGGGTGTCGAAGGCGACGACTGGCTTTCCACAGAGGGCTCCCACATCGTCGATAAGGACGGCAAGGAAGTGTGGCTCACGGGCTGCAACTGGTTCGGCTATAACACCGGAACCAACATGTTTGACGGCGTCTGGAACTGCAATCTGAAAGACAGCCTTAAGGCGATCGCAGACAGGGGATTTAATGTATTAAGAGTTCCCATGAGCTCCGAACTCCTTCTCCAGTGGAAGAAGGGCGAATATCCGAGAGCCAATTACAACAATGCTTATAACACCGAACTTAATTCGATGAATTCACTGGAGATCTTCGACTACGTCCTCTCGCTTTGCGAGCAGAACGGCATGAAGGTCATAATCGACATCCACTCCGTCAAGACGGATGCTTCAGGTCACAATCACCCTGTCTGGTACAGGCAGGATATGACTGTCGATGACTTCATAGCATCTCTCTCCTGGGTTGCGGAAAGGTACAAGAATAACGACACGATAATCGGCTACGACCTGAAGAATGAACCTCACGGAAAGGCTTCAGAGTCTCCCCATGCCATCTGGAACGATTCGAAAGATCAGGACAACTGGAAGATGGTCGCTGAGCGTGCCGGCAATGCCGTTCTGGACAAGAATCCCAATGCTCTCATAATAATCGAAGGCATTCAGATCTACCCCAGGGATATCAAGGCAAATAACTTCGTTTCCAAAGACGACGATAACGATTACTACAACACCTGGTGGGGCGCGAACCTCATGGGTGTTAAGGATTATCCGATAGATTTCGGCTCTGATGAGAGGAACAAACAGATCGTTTATTCGCCTCATGATTACGGCCCGAGAGTCTATGAACAGCCGTGGTTTAAAGGCGGCTTTACTTATGAATCGCTCTATAAAGACGCATGGCACGACTACTGGCTCTATATCGCAGAAGACGATATCGCTCCGATCTTCGTAGGTGAGTGGGGCGGCTTCATGGAAGGCGATAACTTAAAGTGGATGGAGTACTTCCGCCAGCTTATTGCCGAGAAGCATCTTCACCATACTTTCTGGTGCTTCAACGCCAATTCCGGTGACACTGGAGGCCTTGTAAAAGACGACTTCAAGACATGGGACGAAGAGAAGTACAACTTCGTAAAAGCCGTTCTGTGGCAGACTGAAGACGGTAAGTTCATAGGCCTTGACCATGCCGTCCCGCTTGGTGTCAACGGAATAGCTTTGGGCGAGTACGAAGGTGTCATAATTACACCCGCGCCCGTTAAGCCAAAGCCGAATACACTTGAGGCAGAGACAACCGATGAGACGACTTCAGAATCTGACATTCAGGCCACATTTGGCGTAATTGAGGAGAATAAAACCGATCTTGCCTCTAATATGATCCGAAAAGCTTCAACGGTTCTCGTTGTAGTTGTTATAATAGCTGTAGTGCTGATCGGCGGCATCGTGGCTCTCACGATCATTTTGAAGAAGAGGTCAGATGCCCGAAAAGCAGGGGAGCAGGTAGTGCCTCTTGATCCCAAAGATCTTGAGGATGCAAATATCATCAATAACGAAGCAAGTGTTGCTGACACCGGAAAAGCACCGGAAGATGCGCAGGAGGATAATTAACATGCAGTATATCTACATGGCCAATATCTTTGAAGACAACAGCCAGTTAGGGCCGCTCGTTATCGGTCTTGCGGTCTGTGTCATCATCGGTCTTATAATTGCGACGGTAATCATAAAGATAATGGATAAGCGCAAGGAAAAGATCGACGAGGAGATCGATACAGCATGGAAAGCCGAGCAGGTCGTTAACCGCGTTGAAGTCTTATCCAGAAAAGGCGAAAAGAAAAAGATCCGCCAGATAAAGCGTGACACCAGAGATCCCAAGAAAAAGGAAGCAGATGAAGCAGCTTCCAAGAATACATTGCTCGGAGGAAAGAGCGAAGCACAGAGAGAAGAGAAGGAGGCCAGCGAGGTCTTCGGTTCTCTCGGAATCTCTTCTAAAAAGGCCGAAGAGATCGACAAGGCAAAAGAGCAGATCATCATCAACGGCTACCTGCAAAAGTCAAATACAGCTCCCATCAGACCTGTATATTCCAATACTCTTGAGGCACGTCAGCAGCAGCGCAAAGAACTTGATTCCGACGAAGTTGGAAAGGAAGCTGAGACTCCCGCCCTCGTCATGGATTCAGCTGCTCCTTCTGAAGTAAGGATCACGGATGCTCCGGTTCAGAAGGTAAAGCCTACTGCTTTAAAGCGTCCTACTGCAGCCAGGGTTGAGATCACTGATGAACCCGCTGAAGATGATGCTGCATACAGTGAAGCTATGAGACCTCAGATTGGCACGGAAGTATCCAATGCAGAGGTTGACCGTCCCGCAGAAGTCCAGGCCGAGAAGCCAGAGATATTGAAGTCCGGCGAAGAAGCCATTATCCCTGCTGCCAAGGAAGCAGTGGAAGGCTTTGTCCCGAACGAAGAAGTACTCGAACAAAATAACGGGGAAGAGGGCGAAAAGCCTTAGTTCTGTCACATTTCCGCCATTATTGTTCTCTTGATAATATAAGCACTTTGCTTGTATAATTTTAGTATCTTCTAATATTTATATTAGGAGAGGTGTGTGCTTTTTGGAGGTAAATATTGATGACGGGCAGCTATTCGGGTCGCTTCTCGCTTAAGTCGATATGTATGCTTCTTTGCGTGCTTATCGGCATGTCTTTCGCGTTGCAGTTTGTTGATGTTCAGGATGTTCAGGCCGCTGACAATTATTCTTTCTGGACTTGGTCATCCAGAGAGGATCAATGTTCTTTTGGTTTTAAATTCTGGAGCCTTAAGAGTGGAACTAAAGTAAAGATGACCTTTACTGTAAGCAAGAATGAATTCTTTGTTTCTTCAAAATCTTCCGGAATTACTGTTAATGAAGAATCTGATGGCGTATTGCAGATTTCACTGACACCAAAAAACGACAAAGAATACAGTGTTACTTTAGATGGATATCAGTTGGATGCTAATAGTGTAAAGGTCAAAAATGTAAAGATTACAGAACCTTCAAATACCAATACACCAACGCCTACACCTAAGCCAACGAATACAAACACGCCTACGCCTACACCTACAAAGAAGGCAACGCCTACACCTACAAAGAAGGCAACGCCTACGCCTACAAAGAAGGCGACACCTACGCCTACAAAGAAGGCGACACCTACGCCTACAAAGAAGGCGACACCTACGCCTACAAAGAAGGCGACACCTACGCCTACAAAGAAGGTTACCCCTACGCCTACAAAGAAGGCGACACCTACGCCTACAAAGAAGGCGACGCCTACACCTACGAAGAAGGCAACGCCTACGCCTACAAAGAAGGCAACACCTACACCTACAAAGAAGGCAACACCTACACCTACAAAGAAGGCAAACCCTACTCCTACGAAGAAGGCGACACCTACACCTACAAAGAAGGTTAACCCTACTCCTACTAAGCATGCGACGAATACACCGGTTCCTACAAGTACAGAGGTACCGGAACCTACAAATTCACCTAAGCCTACAAATACGAAGGCACCCAAACCTACAAAGGCACCAAAGCCTACCAATACAAGTGCACCGGTTGAGACTGAGGCACCTAAGCCGACAGAGACGATACTTGATCCTACAGCTACAAGCACATTGGATCCGAACATTGTCGATGGTGCTGCAGGTGGTATTGTTGGCGGAATCGTAGATACGTCTGCATCCGATACAACAGAAGCCGCCGTTACTACAACAACCAATGGTGGAGGCGGTAATACTGAGACAGGAGACGGCACGCCTACTCCTACTCCGACACCTACACCTGTAATCGCTGCTCTTGCTGCAACCGGTAAGAAGAAAGGTCCTGTGAATCCCACATGGTTCTGGTGGATCCTTCTTGTACTGCTTGCAGGTGCCGGATTTGCAAGATACAAGTATCTTAAGGATAAGAAGGAACTGGAAGGTGTGGATCTTGCGATCGCATTTATTCCGGGCGTTCCGTTTATCGCTGATAAATTCGGATATCTCGGACCTGTTAAGAAAGTTAAGCCGGAGGAAGCTCCTGCTTCCAGTACCAGCCGAACATTTAACGCTGCAACGGCTATGAAGGAGATCAAGGCTATGGAATCAGGCGAGATCAGTCCTTTCAAGCCTGCACCCGGTACTGCTCCCAAGCCGGTTGAGAAGAAGGGACCCATGAAGCTTCCTTCTGACCGTTCAGTTGAATCTCCTAAGGCTACGACAGACAGCAAGAATCAGGTCGCTTTCAGACCTGCAACAAAGACTGCCGGCCAGACAGCCATGAAGAGCAATGCATTTAAGCCTGCATCCGCAGGCCAGACGAAGGCTGCTTTGGGCGGCGCTGCAGCTACAACGGCTGCTGCAAGGACTGCTGATTCAAAGGCAGCATCTCCGTTCAGACCTACAAACGCTTCAGGCATTCAGACCAATGTTAATTCCGTTGCTCAGAATAATGCAATGAAGAATGCGATGAGAACTGATAACAGGCTCGAGACCAAGGCTTCGGCTACTAAGCCGATCAACAGCGCATTCAAGCCTGCAGTTGATTCAGCAGCTAAGCCTGAGGCAGGCACACCTGCCCAGAAGCCTGCGGTCAACGCATTTAAGCCTGCAAGCCAGCCGGCTGCTAAGCCCGCAGCAAGCACAGCAGCTCAAAAGTCTGCTTTTAAGAGCACTTTCAAGGCTGCAAGCGCAGGTGAGACAAAGCCTGCTGCAAGTGCAACTGCTACGAAGCCGATCAACAGCGCATTCAAGCCCGCAAGTGATGCAGCCGCAACACCGGCAGCTACACAGAATTCTGCGATCAACGCATTTAAACCCGCAAGATCTGCAAGCACACAGACAGTTCCGAAGACTGTTCAGGATCATGCGGCAAAGAACGCTTTCAAGCCTGCTGATACAACTGCCAAGCAGCCCGTATTCGGCAACCTGTTCAAGCCTGCTAATACTGCAGCAAAGCCTGCGGCAGAGACAGCTGCGGCTGCTGCGGATACAGCTGCACAGGGTACGACAGGATCACAGACTAACATCGTCGGAGGTCTTCCGAGAGTTAACCGCTCGATGCAGAATTCGGCAAGAAAGAATATTTTCCAGCCGTCCAAGGTTCCCGGAACATTGCCTTCAGCTGATCCTGCTGCATCCGGCTCACCTTTCAAGAACGCTGTTACTCCCGCTGTAACTCCTGCCGCATTGGCCGGAACTGCAGCCGCAGCAGCAGCCGTAAAGGAAGAGAAGAAGGCTGAGCCGATCAGACGTCCCAAGAATGAACTTACTCCCGAGCAGATCGCTGAGCGTGAGAAGGCTGCTAAGCTTCTTGAGGAGAGAAGAGCCGCTCAGGCTGCAAGAGTCGAAGAGATAAGAAAGAACGCTGAAGCCAAGAGGCTCGAGGCCGAGAAGAAGGCTGCTGAAGAAGCCAGACAGGCTGAAGAAGCAAGAAAAGCAGAGATTGCCAGGAAAGCAGAAGAGGCAAGACTCGCAGAAGAAGCGAGAAAGGCTGAGGATGCAAGAAAGGCTAAGGAAGCAGCTGAGGCAGCTGAGCGTGCAAGATTAGAAGAGCAGAGGAAGGCTGAAGAGGCCATAAGACTTGCTGCCATCGCAAAGGCTGAAGCAGAAGCTAAGGCTGAGGAAGCCAGAAAGATCCAGGAAGCTTTGAGAGCAGCAGAGCGTGAGAGAATCGAAGCTGCCAAGAAGGCTCAGGAAGAAAGAAGAGCTGAGGAAGCCAGAATTGCCGAGCAGATGAGAAAAGCTGAAGAGGCCAGAAGAGCAGAAGAGCTCAGAAAGGCTGAGGAGGCAAGGAAAGCTGAGGAAGCAAGACGTGCCGAAGAGGCTAAGAAGATTGAAGAAGCTAGATTAGCTGAAGAGACCAGAAAAGCTGAGGAAGCTGCCAAGGCAGCAGCTCTTGCCAAGCAGGAAGAAGCTTTGGCAGCTGAGCGTGCTAAGGCCGCAGCAGAAGAAGCAGCGAAGGCAGCGGCTGCAGCAAAGGCTGAAGCTGAGGCAAAGCTCGCTGAGGCACAGAAGGCAATGCAGGCAGCTGATGCCGCAAGAGAAGCACGTGCTGAACGCGCTAAGGCTCAGGCAAAGACTTCCGCATTCTTCAAGAATACATTGGCAACTTCAGAGAACACCGTAGCTCCGGGCATTTCCGCACTCGCTTCTGCCGAAGGTTACGACAAGATGCTCGACAGCAAGAAGGAGAAAGTATCCGAGAGCAAGGAAAGCTCTAAGGTCAGCGAGATCAAGCGCAATCCTCTGATGTCTTTCAAGAGCGGTTCTTCTTCCGGAGTCGGAGCTTCCGCATCAACCGATATTTCCGGACCTTCCATTTCGAGCGAGCGTGCAAAGGCATCTTCCAACTCCAACCAGTTGGGCAGCATCCTTGCAGGAAAGACATATAACAGCTCCGGCAGAGCACCCGTTTGGGCTTCTCCTGCCATGGCTAACGTTTCTGCTTTCAAGGAGAGCGAAGAAGCCAAGGAAGCAAGAGCGCGTGAAGAACAGAAGAGACTCGAAGAGATCGAGGCTAAGAGGGCTGAGGAAGAAAAGGCAAAGGCTGCTTATACGAGCATTGCCGATTCTGCAAAGTCTCATAAGTCCGCATTCTTTAAGAGAGCTCAGTCCGGTCGTGATTCTTCTGCAGAGCAGGACGGCCACGTATCCGCTTACGGCGGTATCGTAAGACCTTCCGCAGTAGTTGATGAAGAGAATGAAGCAAATAAGAGAATGACTGCTCCTGCTATGGGCGCAGCATTAGAAGGACAGAGACCTTCGATCATGGATCCTAACGCAAAGGCTGCTCCTACGGCATCAAGACCGATGGCAGGATTCAAGGGTCTTGGCGGAGAGAATCTTTCCGACGAAGACACACAGGATATCAGCTGATAGCATTCAGGGGGATATAACTGATGAAGAAATCGAAAAAACCATTGACCTTTGCAGCAGTCGCTGCCAGCATCGGCGCGTTGAGCCTTGCAGTGGAAGCATGTGTATACGGACCTCCGAATCCGCCCGAGACTAATGTTTACGGTCCCCCGCCACCGGAACTGACCTCATATGAGACAGAAGAGACAACCGACGAGACAGATGCCACCTTACCCGAGTCCAAGCCCGGTGAGACATCTGAAGAAGTATGCGTATACGGACCTCCGCCGGATGAAACGCTGGACGGACCTGAAGCAGATGTATACGGACCTCCGCCGGAAGATTTTGACGAGACAGACAGACCTGAAGCTGTTGTTTACGGACCTCCGGAAGATTTTGAGAACTGATATTTAAGTGGATATAAATGAAATAAAAAAGGCTTATCTTGACCAGAAAGCCGAAATGAGAGCAAGGCTTTTCAAAGAGCCTGATCTGATCTACCTGTTTTTTGAATTAACAAGAAGCTGCAATTCGAAATGTTTTCATTGCGGCAGCTCCTGTGAGCCCGGCTTAGGCCACGGACCTGATAAGGAAGCTTTCAAAGCCGTTCTGGATGATGTTAAGGAGCACTTTGACTTAAAGAGAGTGCAGCTCTGCATCACGGGCGGAGAGCCTTTACTGTATCCTGATTTCGAAGAGCTTTTGGGCTATGCCGTAGATAATGGTTTCCATTGGGGAATGACGACAAATGCAACGCTTATCACAAAGGATGTTGCGGATATGCTCGCCAGGACACGCATGGGTACTGTTTCCGTCAGCATCGACGGATTAAGAGACACTCATGACAGGCAGAGAGGCATTGCAGGCGGTTATGACAGGGCAATGCAGGGCATTCAGAACCTCATCGACCGCAAGGCTTTCAGGCATATTCAGGTAACGACCGTCGTTAATCACAAGAACATCGGCGAATTGGATGAGCTCTATGAGATCCTCGATAAGATGGACTTGGATTCTTGGAGAGTGATCGGTATCGAGCCCATGGGAAGAGCATTGGATTATCCGGACATGCTCCTTACACCTGATGACCAGAGATATATCTTCAAGTTCATCCGTGATAAGAGAGAACAGGGTATCCCGGTAAATTACGGCTGCTCCCATTTCCTCGGACTGGAATATGAGAGGGAAGTAAGAGACTGGTTCTTCTACTGCGGCGCAGGCACACATACGGCTGCAATAAGAGTCAACGGTGACATCACGGCATGCCTTGATATCGAGGAGAGGCCTGAATTCGTACAGGGCAACATCTATAAGGATAAGTTCAGCGATGTATGGTTTAACCGTTTCCAGGAATTCAGAAAGCCCCTGTCCTCACTTTGCGAAGACTGTCAGAAGTGCGAGTGGGAGAAGTGGTGCGCAGGCGGTTCCAGACACTGTTTTGATTACGATAACAACAAGCAGAGAGTCTGCTTTAAGGACATTCTCTTTTAATATTTTTTTATAGAGTGTATTATTTAAGGTACGGAACTTCTCGTGGGGAGAACTTTATGTACCAGAAGATCGCAATCGTAACCGGAGCTTCATCAGGAATAGGAAAGGCTTTTATCGGGCTTCTTGCCGGTGATAACGGGGAATATTTCAAAACTCCATTCGATGAGATTTGGGCAATAGCAAGACGTGAGGATGCGCTTAATGAGCTGGCATCTTCTTTCGAAGGCGCGAAGATCGTTCCGGTTGTTGCAGATCTTTCCAATGGTTCAGGCATTAAGATAATTGAGGACAAGCTGAAGGCAGAAGAGCCCAAGGTAGGTCTTCTTATTAATTCTGCCGGCATGGGCATCAAGGGCCCCATGGCGGATAAGCCCGCAAAGGCATTGGGAGACACCATCTCCATCAACTGCACGGCGTTAAGCGAGATGATCAGGATCTGCACGCCTTACATGAAGTCCGAAGACAAGACTCATTCCAAGATAATCAATATAGGTTCGTCGGCAGGGTTCCTGCCGCAGCCCGGATTTGCGTGCTATGCGGCAAGCAAATCGTATGTCATCTCATTTTCCAGAGCCATGAGTTGTGAGCTTAAGCCAAAGGGGATAGATGTCCTTGTAGTCTGCCCGGGCCCCGTTGCAACGGATTTCCAGAGAAGGGCGACCGAAGGCAAGGAAACAAATTTTACAGATTGGCGTAAGAATTTTGTTATCGATCCTGTTAAGCTCGCAAGAGCAACGCTTAAGGCGTCCATAAGGGGAAAGAGGATGATGTCATATCCGTTCTCTCAGAAATTACTGCACTTTGCCTCAAAGGCTGTTCCAATCTCATGGATACTTGCTTTCGAGAGCAAATCTGTAAAGGATTAATATATTTAAAGGAGTGATCTAAAATGCAAAAGAAGGTTGAACCCAGATTCGGCAGCATCTTTAAGGCAGTCGAAGAAAGAGCGAAAAAGGTATCTTTTCTTCAGGACACGGCTACCCAGATTACATTAAACGGCAACCTCGACAATCTTCCGTTATATGTAAAGGTAGAAGACGGCATTGCAGAAGTAGCTCCCTATGAATACATCAATGCGCCCTTCTATATCGATGCGGATGCAGAGACATTCGCTGCAGTATTAAGCGGAAACAAGGATTTTGTCGTAGCGGTATCCCAGGGCAGCATAACCATCAACGGCGACGCGGCTCAGGCAGTTGTCTTCTGCAAGACGATGTTCGGCTGATACCTCCGATTAAAATACTATTCACAAGTTGTTTAGGCTTTGGTACCCGGTGCCTAACAGTTTCTTTATAATCGTCCGTTATACTCGAATCACGATGAAGAACCTTGTGAGCATTTTCTTTGATAATTTGATAAAATAAAAAGGTATGGCAATTACACTTAACGGCATTTTTAAGGATAAGATGGTCTTCCAGTGGGGCGCTGAGCTTCGTGTGTTTGGCTATTCTGATAAGACCTGTGTAATAAGGGCATCTCTCTTCAAGGACGGAGACGAGATATCTACAGGCACTTGCGGAACAGAGCAGGACGGAAGCTTCCTCATTTGCTTGGAGCCGGTCGACGAGCCGGGCGGTCCATATGAGATCAAGGTCTTCGAGAATGACATGGAAGTCAAGAAACTCACCGACGTTTATGCAGGCGAGGTATGGCTCGCTGCAGGCGGCGGCAACATGGAGTATCCGCTTACCAGATCCGAATTTGCCAAGTTCATTCTTCCCAAGATCGGCAATACCGAAATAAGATTCTACAGGGTTCCCACCTTCGGCCATTTGAGCGAGAGACAGGCTAAGGCTGAAGCTGAGACCGAGTGGATCGACATAAACAGCGAGACTGCAGGGCAGATGAGTGCCGTTGCTTTCTATTTCGCTAGAGAACTCGAATCCAGACTCGATGCCAAGATCGGAATCATCCAGTGCTGCTCCACGAGAGCCACCATTGATAACTGGCAGAGCGTCGAATCGCTGCTTTCCACCAAAGAGGGCAGACAGTACATAAAGGATTTCGACGATGCCGCTTCCGAACTCACACCGGAAGAATTTGACAAGGCTGATGCCGAGTTCGAAGAAAGATACGCTGAATACAATAAAGTGCTCAATGAGGCACTTAAAGAGAATCCATATCTCACATATCCTGAAGCAGATATCAAGTTCGGTCCCGCACCGTGGCCGGCACCTGTCGGACCTAAGTCTCCGAGACGTCCGGGTGCTGCTTTCGAGTGCATGATCTTAAGGATCGCGCCTTACACACTGCGCGGCGTTATCTTCTATCAGGGTGAGGCAGATACTGACGGACACCAGTCAGAATACGGACATGTTTTCGAGACCATGATCAAGGAATGGCGTGACGTATTCTTCGATGACCAGCTGCCGTTCATCTTCTGCCAGCTTCCAATGTATATTTCAAAAGATCGTAAATATATGGGCTTCGATGACATGTCCTGGCCGCTCCTCCGTGAGCAGCAACAGATCGTTGCGATCGACATGCCCAATGTTTATATGGCGGTAATAGTAGATTGCGGTGAGTTCAACAACCTGTTCCCTTCTGACAAAAAGACACCGGGTGACAGGCTTGCCCTCCTTGCAGAGAAGTTCGTATACGGATTCGAGAAGGTCGATGCCGTATCACCGTTCATTATTGATGCGAGAAGAGGCGAAGGCGTTGAGATCACATTCGGAGGAGACTACCTGCTCCTCAACCTTACGACCGGATTCGGACCTGATGACTCAGGCTTCGAAGTTGCAGGCGATGACGGCAAGTTCTATCCTGCAGAAGCCAATGTCGACTTCGACGGCAAGACGATATTGTTGTCCTGCCCTCTTGTCGAATTCCCTTCAAAGGTAAGATATGCATTTTTCTCATATGGTCCGACACCTCTGCATGCGCAGAACGGTCTTACTGCCACACCTTTCCAGGTAAGAATCGATAAGGATTTAGGCGGCGCATAATGAATATAGCTTTTTTCACCAGACCCAAACAGGAAATCACATATCTTTATAACGACATAACCGTAGACCAGGCGTTGGAGAAGATGCACAGCACCTCTTATGCCGCTGTACCTGTCATCGACAGGGAAGGTCACTATGTCGGAACGGTAAGCGAGGGAGACCTTTTGTGGTTCATCGTAAAAGGTGAGGGCGGAGAGCCCCACACATTGGCGATCGAGAGCTTAAAGCAGTTCAAGCTCTCTGACGTGAACCTCAACAAGTATAAGTACAGACCTGTCCTTATAACACAGTCTGTTGAGGAACTCATAACAAAGACTATGGACTCCAACTTCGTACCGATCACGGACGACCGTGGAATGTTCATAGGGATCGTAACGAGAAGATCGATCATCAAACACTATTACGAGAAAAACATACTGCCGCAGGAATGATGCGGCAGTATTCATTTACACTCCAAAACCGGCGTGAAGATATCCCATTTATGCGTTGAGACACAAAATATCTGAGGTGTGTCTCAAAACTGCCTATTTGAAGGGTTCGAGATACAATCTTCATCTGATTTGTGTCTCAGAAATGTGCTTAGGTGCTGTTTGAGATACAATTGCTCGAAAAATGTATCTCAACTGCCTTACTTTTGATGAACTGAGACACTTTATGACAGCTAATCGTATCTCAACCCCTCCATTTTCGAAGGTTTGAGACACTCAGTCGAAGCGGTACTAAACTCTTACCGGTCAGACAGGCTCTTCAGCAATCTTCTTGCGCTTCAGCCTGCGCTTAAGCTTCTTGGTCTCCTTGATCTCCTGCTTAACGGGTTCGAAATCCTGCAATCCCAGAAGCTCTGAAAGCATTTCTGCCTCAGGCTTATATCTTGTCGACATTACGACTTCGAACTTCTGATCTTCGGTGCGGATCTTCAGGAATCTCGCGCAGCTCTCCAAGTAGAACTGCTTGCCCTCATGCTGTGCCTTAAGATCGCTCCAGGAAATGATGTAGGGCTTTCTTATGAGGCGCTTGTAAACGATGTCGAGCTTATCGCCCTCCCTGATGAGCCATACTCTCGAGCGCTTGGCCAGGCGTGCGACACCGTGGAAAGTATAGACGGACATGGCCAGATCCATATTGGGATAGAGTTTTCTGAGTTTTCTCGGAACGTGCTTCTCGATCTTCGGGATCTCGTCGTTGCGCTTGAATATCTTTCGAAGGATCGTGAAAACATAGACATCCTTGTAGTACTGCGAATTCCTCTTAAGTATCCTGAACAGGAACAATCCTGCGACAGCGAGGTGGATGCTGATGATGAAGCTTACGACGGGCGCGAAAATCTGGAGCACCAGCAATATCATGTGGATCACAGCCTTTATGATCTGCCAGATAAGGCTCGTTCCCTTCATGGGGAACGCTGCGACGATTACTTCCCAGTTATCGACGCAGGAATAGATGCAGTAGTAGAAGACCGTAATCGCAATGACCGTGATGCCTGCGAGGATATAGGTTCCGGCGCCGTGAGCGCCCGCTGAGGCATTGCTTAAGAAACCTGCGGAGTGTGAGAGGGCAGCGCCCTTGACTCCCGGAGGGTTCTCTTCCAATGCGTCGTTGGTCACAAAGGGCAGAAGCGATATTGAGACTGTGCAGATGTAACCGATGAGCTTATCGAGCTTGTCGATCGTCTCTTCAGATACGAACTTGGATTCGGCAAATGAGTGGATGATGATAAGAGCAGCCGCTACGAGCGTGAGGAAAACTGCCGCATAGGGATTAGCTATCGGGAGCTTTCCGACTTCCCTTAAGATCGGCACACCGTTCAGGAAATCAGCTATGCTGCAAAGAACTGCAGAATCGGGCTGATAAATCGCGGCATTCTCTATGGAGCCTAAGATAGCCAGGACCGCCATTGTGGCAGACGGGTTGATCGATGCTGTTACTGCCGTGGAGAATGCTCCGGCATAGAAAGCCAGGTCTGTGGCAAAGCTTGCCGCGTCTGACTGGTTTGACATTCCGTATCCTGATGCCAGGCTTATCGTCGGGATCATGATAAGGCACATGAAGCAGGCCAAAAGCCCCACGGACCTTCTCAAATGAGCATGGTTATTTACTGTTAGGCGCATGTTTGTGTCCCCTCCTTATTCCATCAAATAGCAGCCTAAAGCATTCAATTCAATCTGAATGCTACCCTTATATTATACACCGATGCGTTTTTGGCTGTTTTTGGGGAGTTTTTTTACGAAGATCAGGGGAGCTTCTCGCCGACGTATTTCCAGCTCTTCGGATCGTGCGGATCGCCGTCTAAGCTGTACCATCTTCCGTTCTCGAAAGTATTGCCGGAATTGTCTGCGGCGCTGATGAAATCTGTATAGTAGATATATCTGATGCCGAATTTGGGTTCGGAATTTATCGGGTTGCCGGTAAAGGGATTTGCAGGGTTATTGATGAGACCCTTTGTCGCGAGCGTGGGAGTATCGGCATTGGTCATGGACTCCGTGCTGACGGCAAAACCCTTGCTGTCAAAATCCTTTACCATGAGCAGAGGGAAATAGAATTCCATGTCCTGGCCTTCGCATGTGATGTCGAACTGGCCAAGGCCTCTGGCGTGGTCAGATACAATGATGATCCTCGTATTGTCGTAGACGCCGTTTTCGCGCAGATAATCAAACCACTTGCCGAGCTGGATAAATGTGGAGATATTGGCGTGATAGTGAATGACCCTGTACATGTCGCTCATGTTCATCGTAACGCCGTCTATCGTGTATCTGGATTCCATGTCGACGTCGTAAGCGGTGTTATCGACATATAACTGCGGAACGTAATCAGGCTGCTGGAGAAGGCACGCAGAGTGGGTCGTCTCGTTAGCCATCATAAGGAAGTTGTTTTCCGAACCGTCAGATATAGAAGTCATCTCATCCAGATTTAGGAGAACGGCATAATTATCAAGGAATGACTTAAGGTAGCCCTTGCTCATTGACGTGCCGGACACATACTGGGTAAGGGATGAAGCGGTAACGGCACCGGCAGAACCTTCTGAATCATGACCGGATTCGTTATAGAGGCCGCCGTCATAGAGAGTTTCCTGCAGGATAACGGGAGCGGTCTTCATAAGGGAGAAGCAGAAGAAGTTGCGGTTAAGGGTGCTCTTCAGGCTGTCAGAGCCTGTGGTGTCATTGTTATCAGCGAAGATACTGAATTTGCCCAATGCCAGGTAGCGGTTGATCTGAGGGTAATCGTCATAGATGGACACGTCGGGTATCTCCTGATAGTTGGCATATGAGGGGTCTATTACCGTGACGTTATACCCGTTTCTGCTGAAGAGAACAGGCATGACTTTCAGAGCTTCATTGTGCTTATCTCTAAGCGGTACATCAGGTCTTTCATTGATCTTTTGCGGAGTATATTCGTAGCCGCCGTACAAGGCGGGAGCGCCGACTATCGTTGACTGGCCGTATGAATTCGTGTTCGGGTAATAAGTAAAGCCGTCGAACTGTTCCTTAAGTTCCGGTTTCTCTTTGAAGATATAAGGGATCTGGAGGCCTTCGGATCTGTCTAACATCAGGACGATTACATTAGTGCCGTTTCTGCTTAAGGGTATCACGGGCAGCTCGGTCTCTGCAGTGCGGCCGGTGTATTCCTTATAGTTATCTATAATAGAGACGGAATTAAATGCGCCGATCACGATGACCGTCATTATTCCAATGATGCTAATGGTCTTGGCGATCTTCTTAAATCTCGTGCCGACCGCGATGAAAAGAGCGGCGATGACCAGAACCGCAAGCGTATTAAGAAGATACTCGAAGGCCTTAAACTCCGGAACAATATCGTACTGCAGCGCAGAATTCATTGTGCCGAGTTTTGTTCCGAACAGCATGTAATCGATGACGGATATTCCGCAGAGCGCCCACATGGCCTTGGAGAATATGGATTTTGCCTTATCGCTCATGAAGAAGTAAAAGATGCTTCCCCAGAGGACGAAGCTGCCTATGGCAAGGACGCCGGCGTTAACGATATAGAGGAACGGGTTGTAAGGATTTACGATGTCGATGAATTCCTGAGGCGAATCGCTGATGACAGCCGAAGGAATGAGAACGCCTGATATGAGTGCCATCAATGCAGCGCTCGAAAAGAACAGCCCGTAATCTTTTTTACCGTTGCTGGCAGCATCAGATATCTTATTGAACTTGACCTTAAGCGAGATAAGAGGCAGAACGAGTAAGAGCGCGCCAATCCATAAGAGGACCTTCTGTCTCATATCA
>LVAT01000011.1 GCA_001604135.1 Clostridiales bacterium Firm_14 | reverse complement strand
CCCATGATAAATTCAAAGAAGACTGCGGCTCTACTGTTCCGCCTTCAGGCTGCGTAACAAACTTGAGAGCTCCTTTGGTTATTGAGAACTTTGCTGAATCAGCAAAAGGAGAATCTTCATCTTTATTCAAATATGCTCTTAATATCCATTTATCTGTCGTTACTGCATCTGAGTAGGATAAATAGGTATCGTTTTTTCTGGCCATAGAAACTTGTATATATTCTCCATATACAGAACTATATTCCGTCTTTGTAAGTTCTTTTACGACCTTAAACTGACCTCCATCTAAATATCCGACCTCAATTCTCCAAGGTTTAAAATTCGTTTCCCATGATAAATTCAAAGAAGACTGCGGCTCTACTGTTCCGCCTTCAGGCTGCGTAACAAACGCTAATTCATCGTCATCGCCTGTTCCTCTATTCTGATTGGCATTCTTAGGTTCCGGAGCCTTTTTATCTTCATCCGGTGTTGCAGAAGTAGTCTCTGCGACCTCATCAGTTTTTTCCTCAGGCTGTTTGTTATCCTGCTGTACAGCCTTGTCTTCATCCTGCTTCTTCTCTTCAGGATCGTCGTTATTCTCGGCAGGTGCCTTATCTGCAGGCTCTTCCTTCTTGTCATCAGAAGGTTTTTCTGCCTTGTCATCTTTTGCAGAATCTGCCGGAGCTTCTTCCTCAGTCTGAACAGTGTCTGTGGAAGTATCTTCGTTTGTTGACGCAGCGAGTTCTCTTGCAGGTATGAGCGTGAATGCCAATACCATTGCAAGTGTCAGGCTCAGGACTTTACACATCTTTGCTTTCATAGGAATACCTCTCTTTATATAGACCCTTTGTTGATCACTCTTTAAGGCGGTCCCTGTCGCTTACGACAAGGCCTAATAATTTGGCATTTGTAGCAAGGTCGAGCCTGCTATCAAAGCCTGTCTTTTCCATGATGTTTTGGATATGTCTCTTTACCGTGTTGACGGAGATCTGAAGCTTATCGGCGATCTCCTCGTTCGTCATGCCGGAAGTGAGTTCTCTTAATAATTCGAGTTCACGGTCAGTAAGATCGCTTCTTGTGATCTTTCCGAACTGGACCTTTGGCGCTTCGGAAGGATAAACGGATTCACCGTTCATGGTCCTGTCCATGATCTCCATAAGACCGTGTTCATCGTATTCCTTGTACCAGAAGCTATCGATCCCTGCAGCTTTGGCTTTTTCTTCCCAGCTGGTCTCAGAAGTCGATGTGGTAAGGATTATCTTTATTTCAGGATGACTTTGCTTTATCTGAGTTGCTGCGCTCAGGCCATCTATGCCTTCCTGCATCATGACGTCCATGATGATAAGGTCAGGCTTGTTCTTTTCGATAAAGCCTAATGATTCCTGTGCGCTTCTTAAGCCGGCGGTCAGTTCATATCCGGATGCAGCACGAACATACATCTCGAAAAAACCGCGCGAGATATTCTGATCATCCACAACAACGACACGTGTTTTGGAGGTCTTATCAGACATTTTAGGTTAACCTTCTTCGTTTTCATTAGGAAACCGGACAAAGCCTCCCGCTTCATCCAATTACACAAATAAATCTTACAAAAATAAAGAAAATTTGAAAATCACCCATTTGTACCATATTACAAACATGTTACAAACGATTTGTCGTCAAAACTCCAAGATAAGCCTGAATGCCCCGTCACTTTCTATTCTCATGCTGCCGCCTTCTTCTTCAACGCTTTTTCTGAGGGACAGCAGGCCGCCGCTCTCGGTGACGGCACCCTTAGGTGGTTTTCCGTTGTTGGTGATAACGATCACTGTTTTCAAGTCCTTGCTGATATCGATATTAACAGTATCGCCTTCTGCATGTTTTACGGTATTTGCAGCGCATTCTGTGACCGCATCGGCAAGGATCTTCCGGATCTTGCTGTTCTTAGGCGCTTCGCCTTCGATCAATACCTTAACGCCGATGCTTCCTGCCATATTAACTGCAAGTGCAAGTTCTTCCTCTTCGCCGCTATAAGGCTTTACGGATTCACCTAACAGGAACTGATTCATCTGCCTCGTCGCAAGATATACCATCTCCGGATCTGTCGAATCCTTGTGTTCGATATAGTATCTGCCCATAAGAAGGACCTGGCCCAACTGGTTGTGGAGTGCCGCTCTCGCATCGGCTTCTTCCTGCGCTACGAACATATCACCGGAAAGGTCCGTGACAGCCTTCATACGCTTCTGAATGTCTTCAAGATGTTCTTTCTTTGCTTCCAGCTCGTCAATGATCTTGAAGCGTTCCGTAACGTCTGTAGCAGTTATCTGCTCGAGATCATTTCCGTCTGATTCAAGCCTGTCTTTCTCAAAGATCCACACTCTGTCATCAGGAGTCCTCAACAGGTATGTACCGCCCTGCTCTTTTCCTTCATCTGCCACGTAATTCCAGAATCGCTTGGCATCGATATAGTTCTCTCCTGTCAAAGCCTTGCAAAGGTCGTTCATCTTAAGATTTGCGAGGCGCACAGAACCGGACATGTCACTTATCGAAATGCCTTCCGGAAGTAAATTGATGGCATCGATCACGGCATCGCCGGTCAGGTATTCTTTCCTGTATCTGACATTGTCGCGGAAACAGATGAGCAGCAGCACACCGTTTACCACCTCAACGCCTGCGTAGAAATACCAAGGCAGATCAAACAGCATAGCCTGGAAAGATGAGAAAGGTCTATCCTCAACAGGTGAGACATACCTCGAACAATCCATTAGGATGACGAACACAAGGAATGCGAACAGTGTATTTATGAACGCGAAAACGCGTGCACTCAGCTTACGCGAATCCAAAAAGATGCGGATGAGGATAGATATCGATCCTGCAAGCAGTGTTAAAGATACGCAGCAGATGATATACCAGATAGCGGAATCCACTGTCAGATAAAGAGATGTCACTTGCCATCACCCCCTTTATCTTTCACACGGACAGTAAAGAACAGCAATCCGTCGCTTTCCTTGCATTCTACGGGAAGTATCGTGCCCTGCAGTTCTGCTTTGCCCGTTGCTTCCATGACTATCCTTATGCCGTCAGATAATATGGACACGGTCATCCTCTTAAGTACGGAAATATATGCTTCGATGACTGACTCAAAAGTGTCGTATATATCGTGGATATCAGATAGAGGAATATCAGAGTACTCCTCACCTGTTGCAGCAGCCTCTATCCCGCAGCACTTAAGGAATCTGGCAGATTCAGAAAGCGCAAGGAAGAGTTCCCTGTTGCTCTTCGGAAGAGTTGCTTCATCGATAAGTGAAAGATTTGTCTTCCTCTTGGAATAAGCATTATAGACACAGGCAAGGCCAATTGCCTGTGCAAACGAATCTGAGCCGGGTTTTATGTTATCGAGCAATTCCTCTATCCGTTTCTGCTTTGGCCTTATGATCGAAGATACATTCTCATAGACCTGATCCTGCGCATCAAGCCTTGCTTTCTGCTCCTTGAGCCTGTTCTCGACTGCAATAAGATCGTTCTCTTCATTCAAGATCTCATTGGCTCTCGCGAGGCGTTTTTGCTCTGCATGAAGCTCATGTTCATTCTCGGTCCAGAATGCATATCCGGCACGTATCTTCATGCCGGAAAGCCTGGTTTCCGCGTCAATATAAACAGGTTCTTTTCTGGCACTTTCAAGGATCTCTTTTGACACACTGACCGGAGAAGCGCTCTCATGAACGACATTGATCTTGTTGTCCGTGATGATCAAAGGCACTTTCATTCTCGAGAGAAAGCCCGAATAATTCTCGTTATAAGGAATAAGCCTGTTCCTTATACAGCATTCGGCAATGAGCATCAGGCAGAAGATGTTGATCTCGGGCGGGTTATACATCCTTACGAGATTTAATCTCTCGATCACGAGTGAGAAGAACACGCTTAACACGATCCACACGGCAACGATCAGGATGAGTTCAATGACGATCTTCCGTTCTTTTTTCCTCATGACCTTGAAGAGCATGAAGAACATGGCAACAAGATTAAGGATGATCCATCCCCATATGATAAAGAAACCCGGACCTTGAGAATACGTGCCGCCGTCCATCCTGAACTCCGCAAAAACCACCTTAGGCCTGTATACCAGAAAGTGAAGATCATTCGTTAATGCCAGGAGCGTCAGCGCGATTGCCGAAGCAAACAGCGCATATTCGATCCTTCCGGCAAAACGCCTTTTTCCGAATGAGAGTTCAATACCTGTAATTACAAGCAGCGTAGGGATAAGGAGCAGCGGAATAAAGTACAGATAAGCGGTATATCTTCCAACTATATTTGAACTTATAAGGACACGGTATCTGATGACCCGGATAAGCAGATAAACGAGCATCAGAGCGCCGCACAAAAGGAGATTGAAGCGGGATCTTGTCGGAAGCAGGCGGTCTCTTACCGTCTGCATCCAGAAGAGAATCAGACCGAACAGTATCGCAGCATTTAAGCAGAACATAATGCTGCCTATAAACTCACTTTCAGATCTGGTAAAGATATTGCATATTCCGGCGGTCAGGAAAAAAGCGACAAACAGCGTTGTGGTCTTGTGTTTCTTAACAACACTCACTTTTAACAGTTTCCTTTCCCGACCTTGCTCGATCGGTTATTCTTTTGCGCGCCCCGTCTTTTTCGCGATCTTCTCCTGATAAAGAAGCTCGTCCGCATTGTTTAGGATCTCGTAGATATCGATCTTTCCCGTGATCGTGAACTTGAAGATGCCGGTGCTCATCTCGATGGGATAAGGCTTTCCGGCCTGCTCATTAAGGCGCTTGGTAACTGTATCGATCCTGGCTTTGAGCTTGTCGACATCAATGTCCGCGCCGGTGATCGCGAGAGTTACGAATTCATCGCCTCCGAACCTTCCTATGACATCCGAATCTCTGAAGGATTCGCGCAGTATCTCGGCGATCGTGCAGAGCGCGAAGTCACCGTCGTCGTGACCATACTTATCGTTGATCTTCTTGAGGTTATCCATGTCCGCGTAACAGATAACTGCGACCTTATCCTGATTGACAGGATCGTCTAATTTCTTCTCGGAGTTTGCGATAAAGCCTCTTCTGTTATAAAGGTCGGTGAGCTCATCTTTCTGCGCGATCTCTTCGAGCTTGGTGTTGTCCCTGATAAATCTCTCCAAAGAGTTCTGCAGCGCCTGCTTGGCCTTATTCTGCTCTTCCATCATGTAAAGGGATCTGAGCGTTACAGAGATCTGTGACGCGATGGAAGACACGCTTATCGAATACTGGAGTGGAAGCTCGATCACGAGAAGACCGTATACATTCTCGCCGACAAAGAGAGGCGCTACGATCATGGTCCTGCGCTTTGATTCATCTACGAACTCGTTCTCGAAAACATACTCTGTACGAAGGAGCTGGAGCTCTTCTGACGGAGTCTTTATTGCCTTTCCTTCACTGTATGCCTTAAGCAGAATAGATGCAGGGACACGCCAGTTGTCAGCGTCGCCTTTGTTCTTAACATTACCCTGGAAAAGATACAGCATCGACTTCTCGAATCCTAATCCGTAGAGGCCTCCCAAAAGACTCTCATAAGGGATCTCCGATCCGCTCTCATTGAGGAAAACCTCACCCATTTGGCGGTTTACGACGCTTCTCATCCTCTCGTTTCTTCTTCTCGCGGAATTAGCCGGCAGTATGCCCGAGAAAGCGATGCGCCTGTAGAACTTCGTGAAGACATCATTAATGAGGTCTCTGTCGTTGTCATTGCCGATAAGGCTTAAAGACTTATTCTGCATTGTCTGGAGGACATTGAAGAACTTCTCTCTCGTGGACAAAACGAACAGATCTGACTTGAGAAGAAGAGCGAACTTATCGTTCATCTCACCTGTCATTGATGCCTTATCTTCAGCCTTAAGGAATGCGATGAATGAACTTACAAAACCGTCCAGTGCTACCGTGATCGCACCGGCGTCAACAAAGTCATTGAAAAGGTATTCCTTTATGATCTTATAGACCTTATTTACGTCGATATCATTGCCTTCAATGTGGAATCTCTTATACATTACTTCAGCATCGAAATCCTCACATCCGCAAGAGCTCCTCTGCACGAGATGCGTATCGACAGTCATATCTTTAAGAGCTGTACCCTTTATGTAATTTTCCGCATTAA
Organism: Clostridiales bacterium Firm_14; assembly: GCA_001604135.1. Taxonomy (GTDB): domain Bacteria; phylum Bacillota; class Clostridia; order Saccharofermentanales; family Saccharofermentanaceae; genus Saccharofermentans. The sequence goes on along the minus strand of LVAT01000011.1, from coordinate 91,945 downwards.
GAACGGCCTTGTAAGCGAGCGATGCAGAGCTTGCTTCTACAGTCGTAAGAGGCGGTTCCAAAGACACGGAGAAGATGTCGTCATCGAATCCTGCGACCATGATATTCTTGCCCGGAACAAGGCCTCTTGCGTTAAGTTCGTTATATCCGCCAACAGCCATTGAGTCGTTCGCGAAAACGACCGCATCAAGCTTATTGTTCTTATCCAAAAGCTCGCCCGTGACAGCTTCGCTCGACATCGAGAAATCGCCATATACGATCTTGTTCTCATCTACTGGAATGCCATGGTTTTCGAGCACCTGCTTATATATATCAAGTCTTTCCCTTGCATCCCTGTTCGTAACGGGTCCGGATACAAAACCGATATCTTTTGCGCCATGTCTTTCTATAAGGTGTTCTAACGTTTCCCTAAGGCCTGAAGCATTATTGAATGTTACTGAATGATATCCTTCAAAATCAGAGAAAAGACATACGATCGGGACCTTCGGCATCTTCTGCAAAAAGGCCTTCTGAGTCTCAAGATCAGCTCTTGAACAGATGAGTCCCTGAAGGATGTATATGATATCCACATTTCTCTCGGTCGGAAGATCGAAGATCATGTTGTACTGATATTCATACTTCCTGTCAGCATATCTGCTGTCGGTCTTGCCGATGTAATGACCCGGGAAGACGAACAGATTGGCATCGATCGCTTTAGCCGCCTGCTCGGCGCCTATCGCTGCCTGATTAGAAAAGAAATTGTCGATATCGTCTATTACAAGTCCGATATTAAGTTTACGCCCCATATATAAACTCCTTCCGTTCCTTTTATCTCCCTTGTTTATCAGAAGCCGCGAAGACGCTTTCTTGCCATCTTGTCTGCGTACATTTTCGAGTCGGCCTCCAGGATCATGTCTTCAATATCTATCTTGCTGTCGATAACACGCTCCGCAATACCGAGACTCGCGCTTACTTCGTAAGGCTTGTCCGTCATTGCAGGATCGGCATCAGCATACTGCTCGATCTCGAGTCTTATTTCCTTGACTTCGTTCTCGAGTTTCTTATCACCGATTATCGCGAAAGCGAATTCATCTCCGCCGTATCTTGCAGCGATGCCGCTATCCTTAACATACTTCAGCATTGCCCTCGCAAGTGTCTGGATAGCGAAGTCTCCGTTCTCGTGTCCGTATGTATCGTTAATGGTCTTAAGCTTATCCATGTCGATGGAGAACAAAGAGAGTATCCTGCCCTTATTCGAAGGCACGTTGAGGAGCTTATTGAGCACCGTGAAAAAGCCCCTTCTGTTGTAAAGACCCGTTAAGAAATCCTGCTCTGAGAGCATCTCATTTGTCCTGCTCGCAGATATCAGTTTGCGGTTATTGTTAACGGCATTTACTGCAGCATTTATGAAGTTTCCGAACTCTTCGAAACGCTGCTCGGATCTCATCGATACTCTCGTATAACCGTTTACGACATAACCGAAGGATTCGGTATTGGACCTTATCTGCTTGAACAAAAGAACATTGATATTGCTGTCTTTTGCAAGGATAAGATCGTAATCGGGCATCGGATATCTCATGCGGTAAAACTTCTGCGCGAAGGTATATTTATTCGCTCTGCCGTGGAAGATCGAATGGCAGCATTCATCGGGTTCAACGATGCCTACGAAGTAGTACTGGCTGCGCCACATCCAGATGGAATTCTGGAGGTTGTCAGCAGCTTCATCGAGGTTCTCAGATGACGTCATTCTCGATACGAAACGTCCCATCTCGAGCATGTGCCTGAATGAATCCATGTTCTCTTCAGCAAGCACATCTACTGTTTTCGACCACGGGAATTCGGAACTTTCCTTGCATCCGCAGGACTGCATATGCATCATTCTGTAAGGGATCAGGAACGAATCGTTCTCTGTGATAATTCCGTTTTCCCAATCGTTGATCCTCTTTAATATCTGCACGGGGATCTGCTTATAATCAAGCTCACATGTGGTTAATACAGGATCGTGGAACTGGCCCTGCCAGATGCCGTCAAAGCCCGTAACTATTACGTCTTCGGGAATGCGCTTGCCGTAACGCTTAAGCGCGTCCATAACGCCTATTGCCATTGAGTCGTTCGCACAGACGATCGCATCAGGAAGTTCATATCCGTTCTCTAAAAGCTCGCTCATTACGGTAAATGCAGGAGCCTGCCAGAAATCGCCGTAATAGATGTTCGCCGTGGATGTCTTGATACCGTGATCGTCAAGCACTTTCTTGAAGATCATGATACGCTCTTCAGAGAACGGGTTATCCCTAAATCCTCCGAACATGTCGAGACGCTTTGCGCCGTGATCTTCAATCACATGTTTTACCATCGCTTCAAATGCCGTTCCGTATTCAAAATCAGCATTGATGCAGCCTTTAACCGGACGCTGGAAAGTGATTACCGGAACGCCCTTCTCGTGACCTATTTCAGCTAATCTGTCGATTACTTCCCTGGTCTTGATCATCTCGCCGAAGATAATGATGCATGCGAGGTCCATCTTCAGAAGAAGATTTGCAAAATCAAGCTCCAATTCGGTCTGAACCGGGTCAGGATTATCAACATTGAAAGTAAAGCTCGAGAGAATATATTTGCTCTTTATCTCTTCGGTCTGCAAAGCCTTCATAAAGAGGCTGTAGTTATCCGAATCGTCCCATACGCCGCACACTGCGATGAGCTTGCGCCTGTCCTCATTATTGATCCTTTTTCGAAGGAGGATATTGCGGATATGTATTGATGATTTTGAGAATGCATTGATCGCGAAAACGATCGATGCGCTGTCATAATCCTCAGAAGCTTCGAATACCATCCTGTGCTTTTGCCAGTTCCTGTCGAGCCTTATCGTATAAGGCTCCGTGATCTGTTCAGCGCTCTCATCGTCAGACTTAAAAATGCATCGTATCGTACGTTCTTCATCTGCTCTGCCATCGAAAGAGAACTCATAGAATTCACCTTTTCTGAAAGGGAATCCGCCCTGAAGAAGCCTTGTCTCTCCCGATACTCCGGAGATGTATGAAGGCGTTATTATGAGCTCATCTTCCATGAAGCTTACATTGGCATTCAGATCTCCTTCAGCGACATAGAAAGCATTGCTGTTATTACCGCTCTCAGCACCTTCCGTATTGAGCGATAAGACTCTTGCGGGCCTCGTTACCTGCCTGTTATATCTGGGCTTCTGATAGACTCTTACATAGTCCACTAAGAGCTCTGCATCGTTGTCTTCTATCTCAGGCTTATTATCGCCCCTGCCAAGTCTGTCAGAACCGACGCTGACGCCTATTACAAGATGGAAAGGCTTATTGAACGGTGCCGGATAAGGCTCTTCGTTCTCACCGGTTCTTGAGAACCAGTATGAAGTCCTGTAATACTCTTTTCCGTCACATGCGAAAATGATCTCATCCTGATCCCATTCGCATGAGAAGATATGGAAGTCACTTGAAAAGTCCGTATTAAGTCTCTGGAAGCTTCCGGAACGCTGCGTATAAGGATAACCGAATGCAACGCGTGAACATGCTTCGTCAGTCCTGTTACCTGCGATCTCGACCATGTCGATCTGACCGTGCAGAGGGAACTCCTTGTAAGATTCGGATCCTTTGTCGTAGCCTTCGGCAGGCATGAGCCTGATGTAGCTCAGAAGGCCTTTAGCCTTAGGCACTTTGATCCTGGCGATTATCTTGCCGTACGTGAAATCCTTTTTGCCGATCGAAGTGATCCTTCCGGAAAGATATCTCATCTCACCGGAATCATTCGTGGTTATCTTAGGCCTTATGGAAAGGCAGCCGTCCTTTACCTCTATGCACTCGGTTCCTGAGTATTCCTGCTTCTCGCCATCGATCCAGCCCGGCGCACGAGTCTCTGCGTTCCAGAACTCTTCTTTAAGCTGACCCTTATTAAATTCTTCAGCCCAGACAATATGATAATTGTCCGGCAGCGAGACTTTATTACTCATTGAACCCTTATTCCGTGCGGATGACGGATATTAATTATTATCTACTGCCCAGACGTCAGAGTCGTTGCTCCTTGCCATAACGTACTTATAGCAGTCGTCAGCGCATACTTCGAATGCCTTGAAAATGTCTTTAACAGCATCATAGATGGCTTTGCATCTGATGATGTCCACAGTGTCATGAGCCTGTGAGAAAAGGCCGAAGATGAGCATGTCATACATCTTGTAGAAATCGACCTTGAAGGCGTCGAATTCATTGATGGCTCTTAAGAACAGCTCCTTATTCTCCGGATCATATGTGCGGAGGATATTGAGCAGATGCATCTCCTTCTTAACGCAGCCGGCAATGGCATTAACGCTTGCCTTCATTCCCGGATTAACTGTCCTTGTGTTATAACGGACGATAGTCATGGAGAGCTCATCTACCATGTCGATGCACTCTTCGATATGTCTTGCCATCTGGAAGATACTGATCCTCTTCTCTGTATCCTGCTCGACCTGATGTAATCTGTCTGCGAATGCATGGAATACATGATCGCCGTCATCTTCGAGCTTATTGATGCGTCTGGAGATCGCAACTCTGTCTTCGATCTTTTCGAGCATGCCAAGGAGCTCGGTGCATTCTTCATTAAGGATCTCAGATAACTGCTGAGCCTGATCAAATAAATATTCGCGATCTTCGTTATTCATTATTCCAAATCCTCCAGACACCAAATTAACTATTTCAAAGCTTATTATATATTAACAAAGATATTTTATTCAATGGTTAAGATTTGGCAAAGAAAAAAGCGATGCCGTTTGAGACATCGCTGTATTTTCTTTTTGTTTGTGAGTTAAGTATTAGAGAGCGGATACCTTTGTGCCGATCTGCTCAGCTTCCTGATTCTCAACAACGAGGTTTACAGACTTAGGTGTGCAAACGAATGTTGTCTTAACAGGTGTAGGCTCAACTCTTCCGCCTAATGCATAAACACCGCCGGAGATGTAGTCAACTACTCTCTGATTCTTATCTGTGTTTGTGAGGTTGCAGATAACGATGTGGCCTTCACGGATGTGATCGCAAACGATCTGGCTTGTTCTGATGTCATAAGGTGTGAGCATTATGACTGTTGCGTTGTGCTGCATTACAGGTGTTGTAACTGCGGGCTGCTCCTGAACGAAGGTGCGAGGCTCCTCATAATAAGACTCCTCTGCAATAGGCTCCTGCTCGTATGCATCTTCTTCAATGTAGCCCTCTTCCTCACCGTAATAGTTTTCTTCCATCTCATCTTCTACAGGTGTGAACATGCTGCCGAAGAAATTCTTAACGTTAAAAGTGCCCATTTGTTTTTCCTCCTTAAAAATTCGCCCGACCAAGGACATTCATATAAGATACTTTGGATATTAACGAACTTTGATTTATGCCTCAATAGTTTTAGGCAATATGACACAAGAAGGTAACTTAAAACGGGGTTTTATTACAAAATGTAACAAATATCAGGGATTTTTTACCGAACATTGTTACACAGGCCTATATTCGGCTCTGTTACCGAATATTGCCGTGCCGATCCTGATGTGGGTGGAACCCTCTAAAATAGCGCTCTTATAGTCCTGGCTCATGCCCATAGAGAGGACATTCCAGCTGTCTAAGCCTGTATATGTCTTTAAGTCTTCATATATTACTCTTGTTTTAGCGAAGACTTCCCTGGCCTCACCTTCATACGTTTCAATGGGCGCCATTGTCATAAGGCCGCAGAGCTTTATGGAAGGCAAAGCCATTATCTTATCTATTGCAGGCTTTAATTCGTGAGGTGCGAAACCGTGCTTGCTCTCCTCGCCTGAAACATTCGCCTGTAACAAAACAGAAGTAGTAACATTGTTACTTTCAGACCTTTTGGATATTTCTTCTGCAAGTTCGATCGTATTTACGGAATGAATGAGATTTGTCTTTCCGATGATATATTTAACCTTATTCTTCTGGAGCGTTCCGATGAGATGCCAGTTGACATCAAGTCCCAGACTCGAGAAACGTTCTACCTTGGGGACCAGTTCCTGGACACGGTTCTCACCCAGATCGATGAGTCCTGATACGGCAGCTGCCTCCGCATATTCGACCGGGAATACCTTCGTGACTCCTATGAGAGTAACGCTTCCCTTTTCCCTTCCGGCGAGAGCTTCTGCTTCTTTAATTGATTCTTTTACGGATAAGATATTATCTGAGATCTTATTTTTTAATTCTTCTGTGAAATCAAATTCCATATTAATCGACCTTGTCTCCGGGCTTAACAGTCTTGGGATTTGTAATGATAACCGTATTAAGGTTCGGCGTTGTGGACTTGCCTGCGCGATCGATGATCGCAAACTCTCTGTCGTTATCGAGCAGGATTACCCTTACCTCTTCAACGAAGCCCTGTTTGTTTACATATACGGATGCCATACCTGAGAAATCGGTTACAATGATCTTATCCGTCATGATGCCAAGGCCCGTCTCAGTATCGACAAAGGATGCCCTGTAGCCAGCCTTATAGAGCTTATCCAGCTTCTTGAGGTTGGAATAATCATTAGGTGTCGAGAACGCCACGATCATGCCGCCGTCAGCAAGGACCTCCTTATAGACGACAGTACATCCACCAACGGAAGTATTCTGCTGCTCTATCGCATTGCCTGCTTCGTCAGTTGCGGCATTAGGCAGGATCGTCAGATTGAACATTGCCTGGTCACCGAATGTATCAGCGCTTGCATTTGCTGTAGGCGCAAGGTAGACGCAGAAGCAAGAAACGCCCTTAGGAGCATATACTTCGTTTACAAGGCTCGGAACAGAGACTCTCATGCCGTCTGTCTCGGTGATAACGATCTCGATGTCTACGGTTCTTAAGTCAAGGAGCGCTTCAACGCTTCTTGCTGTCTCGAAAGTAATGAGCATTCCCGACTGGTCATTCTCGCAGCGGACGACCTTGCAGTCATCGATCGCGATACCTTCGGTACGGATGTTGATGTCATGAAGCGTTCCGACGGCGAAGTCTGACAATGTGGCATCGTTGTTGGACAGATATACGGAAAGGTACTGGCTCTCGTTCTGCGCGATCCTTACGACAGGTGTCTGCTCTTCGATCGTGAGGTCTGATGAGATCGCACCTACGGAGTTGTTGATATACCCCTTGATCTCATTAACCGGCATTGCAAGGAATGTCTTGTAGTCCAGGGTCTGTTCCTTGCCGTCAAGTCTGAAGGATACGATACCGGGTCTGTGCGCGGTTACTTTTGTCGCATACTTTTCGACCTGTGCTTCATATACTGATTCGTCACTTCTTAAGACGGAGATCCTCTCATCGTTGAAATCGATCTTACTCATCTCATCGTCTCTCTCATCAAGGATAACGTTTACGGAAGAGCTGTAAGAAGCGAGGTTGCTTAAGTTTCCTCCCATCGCGTCATACCTTACGGAATCGAGGATGGAAGATAAGTTCTTGTTATAGTTTCTGTAGATTACGTCTGCTTCAGCTGAACCGCCCGAGAGGATGAGCTCCTGCTGGACGTCAGAGATCTGTGACTGGACATTTCTTAAGTCCTGAACGACGGACTTCATGTCTTCAGGAACGACGATCGCGAGTTTCTGTCCCTTGGCGACTCTGGAACCTTCCGTAATCTGCGTTACGAGTTCTCCCGCATTCTCACTGTTGATAATGTCTTCGTCTCTTACGATCAAAGCTCTCGCACCGATGGTGTGTTCAACGCTGCCAACGGTAACGAAAGAGAAATTAGGCTTCTCAGCAATATAATCATATAAGTGGTGTACGACGAAAACGAGCACGAACAAAGCCGAAGCAACGACTACGGCTCCTAAGATGCCGTTCCTTATTGCGCGTCCCTCGGCACTCTTCTGCGAAGGATTCTTGCGCTTGAATTCGCTTCTCTCGATCTTTGCCTGTTCTCTGTTTCTGGCTTCTTCCTTGCGTCTCTGGGCAGCCAGGATCTTCTGCTGCTCCCTTGCCCTTGCTCTCTCCTTCGCATTCACAGGCTTCCTTAAAGAAGGATTTACCTGAACCTTGGAAGAAGATGACACGGGATTGCCGTGTATATCCACAGTGGGAATTATGCTGCCGGAAGCGGGAGCACCGGCATGATTATTCCTGATCTGCTGGGGCTTTCTTCCGGATTGTACGCGGATGTTCTTATCAGAAGGCTTTCCTGCAGGGCGTTTTGCACCGTTTCTTAAGGCTTGCGGGTTCTTGCCATATGGCTTTGCCTGGGGCTTTCCGGACTGTCCTGCGGGTCTGTTTGCAGCAGGTCTCTGCAAGGGCTTTCCTGACTTGTTAACAGGGCGCGCCGGATTACCGCCGTTATTTCTTCTGGCGGGATCATTCGGGTTGTTGTACCACTGCTTACCGTCTGCCATATCCGTTATTCCTCAACTACGAGCATGCAGGCAAGTTTTGCCTGCTCCTTTGCGAGACTTCCCTGCATATATGCAATGAAGGGCGGCTTCATGGGGCCGTCACATGAGAGTTCCGTAGTAGCGCCCTGAACGAACGCGCCTGCAGCCATGATTACCTGGTCATCATAACCGGGCATGTCCCACGGCACGGGTGTAACAAAAGAGTCAACGGGAGAGCATGACTGGATGGCAGCACAGAACTTGCTCATCTTGTCAGGATCTCCGAATTCTATGGTCTGTACGATATCGCCTCTTACTTCGTCTGAAGCAGGACTAGTCTTATATCCCTGGCCGCCCAACAGTTCTGCTGCGAAGACTGCACCCTTAAGGCACTCGCCTACGCACTGCGGAGCCGTGAAAAGGCCTCTGGCGATCATGGCATTGGCACCTAACGTAGGACCTACTTCGCTGCCTAAGCCGGGTGTCGTAAGATGTCTTGCGGCATTCTCGACAAGGTCGGCCCTGCCTGCGATATAACCGCCGGTCCTGGCGATTCCGCCGCCGGGGTTCTTTATAAGAGAACCTGCGATAACGTCAGCACCGACTTCCAACGGTTCTCTCTTCTCCGTAAATTCGCCGTAGCAGTTATCTACTGCAACGATTATGTCTTCTCTTACTGAATGGGCAAGCGAAGCGATCTTCTCGATATCATCTGTCAGGAGTGCTCTTCTGCCCGTATATCCTCTGGACTTCTGGATGAATACCATCTTTGTCTCAGGCTTGATCGCAGCCCTGATGCTGTCAAGATCAGGTGTGCCGTCAGCCTTAAGGTCAACTTCCTCATACTTGATACCGTAAGACATGAGGGACATGTCGTTATTCCCGGAAGAAAGTCCTATTGTCGCCATGAGGGTATCGTAAGGCCTGCCCGTAACAGAGAGCATGATGTCACCGGGTCTTAAGGCTCCGTAGAGCATGGCTGAGATCGCCTGCGAACCCGTGCTTATCTGCCATCTGACATAAGCCTTCTCTGCTTTGAATACCTTTGCGAAAATGTTCTCTATCTTCTCCCTGCCAACGTCATCGTAGCCGTAACCTGAAGTCAGGCCCATGTGCGTGTCGGAGAATTTCTCGGATCTGAAGGCATCTAAAACCTTCAGTTCGTTATAAGTAACGATGTCATCAATGCGTGCATAAACGCCAGAAAGCGCCTCTTCAGCCTTAATTGCGGCCTCGACCGCCTTGCCGTTTACGCCGTATGCTCTGTAGTTCTCTATACTGTCCCTGATTATGCTTTCCATAACTTGTAATTATAGCAAAGAAGAGCATTATAACAAAACAAATAACTTGTAATATAAGGGCCCTAATATGTGAAAAAGAGCGATTGCCGTAAATTAGCCGAAAATTGCGAGCTTCAATGCTCCGGGGACGCACTCGAAAGTGACCTTATGGCCTGAGAAGTCCTCTCCGTCGTAGTTTCCGTTCAGATCTCTGGCGCCCGTGGCCGTGACAGTTATGAATGTGGTCACGAAGTTATCTATCTCCTTATAACCGTCGTGCGTACCGTTCTTGTATTTCGTAATGAGATAGAGAGATTTTATGAGGTTGACCGCATCTACCGCGCAGCAGTTCATAAGACCGTCATCGATAACGGCCTTTGGCGCCGGGCAGAAGCCGTCACCATAATATGAAGCATTGCAAACGGATATCAGCGTGTATTTCGATTTCGGCGAATCATCAGGCTTGCCGTCGGCTCTTTTCGCATTGAACTTAAAGTCAAAATGCCTGTTTCCGAAGAGGCACCCCAGAGCAGACGTCGAATACGCGGTGCTCCTTATCAGGCTTGAATTCGGATGAGCCAGGACCTTTCCCTTAGCCCTTAACTGGACTTCGGTATCAAGGCCTATAGAAGCAACGTTGATACACCATGCGGAATTGGCATCGATCTTCCTGTCGTTCCTGTCATAGGAAGTAACCTTTATGAGGTCGATGTCCTTAACTTTGAAATTATTCCTGAAAACATCGCCTATGCAGACCTCACAATTGCTCCTGTGATTCTCATCCATCACGGATCTGGTGAAATCATTGCCGGTACCAAGAGGGATCACGGCAAGAGGCGTATCAGACTCAGCCAGGGCATTTGCGACTTCATGGATAGTGCCGTCACCGCCGCATGCGATTACCAGAAGATCTTCTTCTGCTGCAGCCTTGGCAGCAACTTCCGCGGCATGTCCCGCGAACTCGGTATAAACAACACGGGTATCGGTCTCTTTGCCTGCGGAATAATCGAAATAAGCTGACTTAAACCTGGCAAGGGCTTTGGACTCAGCTCTGCTGTTAACGATAAAAAGCTTCTTCATCGGGTACTTGATTATGCCTTTTTCATGAGCTTCATGACGACATCGATCATGTCATCTACGGTCTTTACCTGATCAAGAAGCTCATCGGGCAGACGGATGTTATATGTCTCCTCAACATCGATAACGAATTCATAGAGTTGAAGCGAATCAAAAGGCAGATCAGTATTGAAAGCCAGATCGGATGTGATCTCTTCAGGAGATATCTCTAAGGTCTCTGCCATGATTCTAATTACGTCTTCTTTAACTTTCGTTCTAAGGTTATCAGAATCAGCCATATTACTTCTTCTCCTTATTGGTGTCTGTAGCAACCTGTCTTGCGGTCGCTCTTACATTCTCACTGCTGTCGTAACGCTTGAGCTGCTGCTCAACGTATCTGTCAACTTCATCAACGAGATCTAACAGATGCTTTCTGTCTTTTTCATCATAACCTGCCAGGATATGCTTAGCCAATACTCTGTGGAACTTGCTGTTCATTCGGCAGGCAAGCTTTCCATTATGTGTAAGGCTGATCCTTACGATCCTCTTATCGCGCTTATCACGCTCCCTGTGGACATAGCCCTTCTTTACGAGCCTGTCTATGGCAACAGTAAGCGTACCCGTCGTAATACCGAGATCTTCTGCGGTATTAGTCATCGTACGGGCTTCATAAGGGCCGATGGCGGTAAGGGTATGCATTTCTGCAATAGACAGGTCCTTGAAATAACCTGCCTGAAGAGATTTCTCTTCGGTTAAGACAACGTTCTCAAAGATCCTGGTCAGGGCCTCTGACATGTGTTCTTCTTCGTTAAGCAAGTCCGATATCTCCTCAGAAATTGATTTACAAATTTATTTTATCATAAAAATTTATATCAAGCGGCTTCTTTGCGTGCTTTATTATCGCCGTTTATAAGCATTACGGTGAATACAAGAACAAAGAGTGACAGGCCGCCTAAAATGAGCGTGCCGCCTTCAGGAAGATTGAGCTGACTGATCAGCTGGTCACCGTATGTACCCATCAGGTTGAAAAAGATATGTGCTACGACTGTGATCTTCAATGAGCGGTACTTGTATCTTAAGAAGCCGAGGAAGAATCCGAGTACGGAAGCATAGATTCCCTGTACGAGATTCATGTGCATGACTCCGAAAAGAATGCCTGAGATGAGGATGATGAAAAACGGCTTTATGTTGGACTTTTCGAGGAAGCCGAAGCATACGCCTCTTAAGCAAAGCTCCTCAAGGACAGGTCCGAGCAATATACCGTAAAGAATAGTGATCAAAGGGTTGTCCATCAGGCCGGATGCTTTCATGAGCTCCACATAACTGTTCATGGTATCCGGGAAGACCCAGAATGCTAATACAAAAGCAGCATTTATAAGGAACTGCAGACCGATAACGACACCGATAACGGCAAGTATCGATTTAAAGCCGAATACTTCCTTGATTCCGACCTTCGGATTCTTTTTGACAAATCCTTTGAAATACCAGATGCCGAATACGATAAGGCCGACTACCGCATAGAGAAGATATGCATAGGCCGCATATTTCCCGTTAAAGACCTCCAGGAGCTGATCGGCGACTTCAAAGGGATCCGTTGAAGTATTGTTCATGGCCGCGTCGACAGATGCCACGATCAAAAACGGTACCTGCGTAATTGTCTGTATGGCGAGTAAGACCGCAACAGGAACTATAGACAGGAAGATCATGCCGACCCTGACTTTCTTCTTCGGCGCTTCAGCTGCAGGCTGAGCTTCCGTAACCTGCAAAGCGGGCTGTGCAGGCTGCACCTGCTCTACCGGCTGTGTCTGCTGAACGGGCTGTGCCTGCTGTTCAAAATTGTTCTCTGACATTTTCGTACCCCCTGTTTTATCGGAATTTGATAATCGTTACGCCTGCGTCTCCCTCGCCCTGTTCGCCGGCGCGGAAAGACTCAACTCTGTCATCTTTTATCAGCATGTCCTGCACGCAGGATCTTAATGCTCCTGTACCTTTACCGTGTACTATTCTCGCTTCCCTGATGCCTGCGAGAACGCAGTCTTCGAGATATTTGGAAAGAGCCGACTCTGCTTCAGCCGTTGTCATGCCGATAAGCATGAGTTCAGATCTGGTAGTCGAAGCCGCATTGAACTTAACCTTGCCCATGTCGTCACCGGAAGACTTGGTCTTAACGGCCTTGCCCTTCTGGGAGCCCTTGTTCTTGCCCCTTAAGAATTCATCTCTCTGTGCCTTTGTTGGCATCATGAGCTGGCTCTTCTTAACAGCGATCTTCATGCTTCCGCAGAGGATATTTACCGTGCCGCTCTTGGAAAGACTCGACTCAGCAACTCCCGTCTGCCCGAGTGAAGGAACATAGTAGCATTCGCCTTCAACTACTTCCTTTACGGGCTCGCCGCTTAATGCAACAGTATCAACAGCTTCATCGTCTTCGACCTCAAGGTCCTGAACGCCTGCCCTGAGCTTTCTTCTGATCTTATCGAGCTCTTTCTCGCGCTCAGCCCTGTCCATGTCTTTGGAGCGTTTCCTCAAGTCACGGAGCTCTTCGCTGATCTCTCTTTCCTGCTCCTGCAGAAGTCTCTTCTGCTCGGCTCTCATGTCATTTAAGATCTTAGTCTTTGACTGCTTGAGCTTCGTATTCTCTTCTTCGAGGCGCGCCTTCTGAGCCTTGAGTTCCGCATTGAGAGCGTCATTCTCCTTAGCAAGGTCTTCTGCCCTCTTGGCATCTTCTTCGGCCTTCGCGAGAAGTTCTTCGTATCTCAGTTCGTCCGTGGACATCCTTGTCCTGGCATTCTCGAGGATATGCTTTGCAAGGCCTAATTTCCTTGATATTACGAACGCATTGGAAGAACCCGGTCTTCCGGTAATGAGCTTATATGTCGGTGCCAGAGTCTCAGTATCGAACTCACAGGATGCGTTCATTACGCCTTCTGTGGTCTCTGCATAGCTCTTAAGCTCTCTGTAGTGCGTTGTGGACATTACGATGCAGTTCTTCTTGCGGAGCTCTTCAATTATCGAGATAGCGAGCGCTGCGCCCTCCGTAGGATCCGTTCCCGAACCGAGCTCGTCCAAGAGCACCAGGGACTTTCCTCTGATGTTCTTTAAGATGAATACGATATTGGACATGTGTGATGAGAACGTGGATAAGCTCTCTTCGATGCTCTGCTCGTCACCGATGTCAGCAAGGACCCTGTCGAAAACGCAGACTTCGGAACCGCTGTCAGTCGGGATCGGAAGTCCTGCCATCGTCATAAGGACCAGAAGTCCGCATGTCTTAAGCGATACTGTCTTACCGCCGGTGTTAGGACCAGTGACGATAAGCGAATCGTAAGTGTCACCGACTTTGATGTCGACGGGGACCACGCTCTCCTTGGGGATGAGCGGGTGTCTTGCGCCCCTTAAGTCGATCCTGCCTTCGGTATTGAGCTTCGGGCAGAATGAATTATTCTCAACGCCATATTCGGCCTTCGCGAAAATATAATCCAGGCGCGCTGCGATCTCCATGTTGTTTTCGAGAAGCGGGCTAATCGATACGACTTCATTCGTAAAGCTCTTTAAGATCCTCTGGATCTCTGCCTGCTCAGCAAATGTCAGTTCTGCGATCTTGTTATTTGCTTCAACTACGCTCATCGGCTCAATGAAGAGCGTCTGGCCTGATGAAGACGCGCCGTGAACGATACCTTCGATCCTGCCGTTGAAATCAGCCTTAACCGGAATGCAGTATCTGCCCTCACGGAGCGTTACGATGCCTTCCTGAAGCATGTCCGCGTGATTTTGAATAACGCGGTCAAGCAAGGACCTGATACCGCTTGCGATATTCTTGCGCTCTCTTCTTATCGAAGACAGCTCCCTGCTGGCCTTATCGGAAACCTCATCCTGGCCTAAGATCGATGTCTCTATCTTCTCAAGGAGCTTATCCGAGGTCTCAAGCTTGTCTGCATAAGCGCATACATCAGGTTCTGTCTCGTCAACCAACGGAGAGCCTGCCGATCTTGCCTTTGCAATAGCTCTTCTTATCTCATCAGAAGCCCTAAGGAACGAAGCCACTTCCAAAAGCTGGCCGCATGTCAGAGTACCGTCAGCCTTTGCATAAGTCAGGGCTTCCCTTAAGTCTCTCATTCCGCCTAAAGGGAGCATTCCGAATCTTAGGATATGCTCCATCGCCTGTCCTGAACATGACAGTTCTTTAGTCACATATTCAACATCACAAACAGGGGCCATGTCCCTGCAAAGCTCACGTCCGTAAGACGTTCTCGCTTTTGAGGTAACGCTGTCCCTGATCTTGGTAAATTCAAGCGTATTCAAGACGCGCCCGCGGATCTTTTTCCGCTCGAGGCTCTCTTCAAAGCTTAAGAATTCATACATAGCCGGCTATCCCCTACTGACCTGTAATATCAACCAAGCCTCTTGATATTCTCGATGATGTCGGGAGTAATGGTCTTTGTCATTGCAAGACCTTCCTCGATATCGACATCGGAGATCTCTCCGTGCTGCTGAACCACAAGTCTGTTAAATCTCTTTTCAACAAGGCAGTCAATGGCCTTGATGCCCATAAGGCTTGCCATGGTCCTGTCTCTTAATGTCGGCGAACCGCCTCTCTGGAGGTGTCCGAGGATCGTGGGACGTGCCTCGATACCTGTTGCCTCTTCGATCTGCTTGGCGATCTCTTCAGCATGGCCGACGCCTTCCGCAACGATAACGATATAGTGCTTCTTACCGGTATTTCTGCCGTCAAGGATAACTCTCAATACGTCCTTATTGAAATCATAAGGAACTTCAGGAATGAGGATGCTCTCAGCACCCGTAGCAATACCAACGTTAAGTGCGATCCAGCCTGCGTGTCTTCCCATTACTTCGATAACGCTGCAGCGCTCATGGGAAGATGCCGTATCTCTTAACTTATCGATGCACTGCATCGCTGTATTCATAGCCGTATCGTAGCCGATAGTATATTCGGTGGAAGCGATATCGTTGTCGATCGTGCCGGGCATACCTACAACAGGAATACCGATCCTTGCAAGAGCTCTCGCGCCCTTATAGGAACCGTCTCCGCCGATTACGATCAAAGCATCAAGATCATATGCTTCCATCATCTTGGCGCCCTTAAGAACGCCCTGGTCAGTCATGAAAGACTGGGATCTTGCTGTCATAAGGAATGTGCCGCCGCGCTGGAGGGTCTCTGAAACGCTCCTGCCGTCAAGCGGCTTTATCTCACCCTTCCAAAGGCCGTGATAGCCTCTGGTTACGCCATACATCTCAAATCCTGCATTTATACCGGCTCTTACAACGGCTCTGATTGCCGCGTTCATTCCCGGAGCATCACCGCCGCTCGTAAGTACGCCAACGCGCTTTACCGGTTCAACGGTGCTCTTGTCTACTTCGTCATAATTCAAAGCCTTAAGGCTGTTGATCTCGGGAAGGTTACTCTCATCATAAAGAAGTCTGCCCATATAAATGCCTCCGAAACATCAAAAAAGATTTCAGAGATTATTATACACTAAATAATAAATAATTAGTTGAACGTCTCAGGAGTGATCTTGTAGACGGTTTTCCTGTCGAGATCGTTGTAGATATAAAGGACAAAGTTGTCGAGATCATAAACGCAGGACCATTCGGTCTGATTTCCGGTCTCAGAATACTGGCTGGCGTCATACAGGAGATCTAAGGCCTCATCCAGGGTCAGGACGCCTTTCGCCGCATCGAGCTTAGTCTTAAGGACCACAAATCTTCGTTCATCATCATACTCATGCGTTGCAATGACGTAATTTGTGACGTAATTGATCTCGGTAACAGTCAATTTGTCATCTACCCATTCGGCAACCACGCTCTTTCCCGATTTATCGGTAATAAACAGGTGATTGTCCTTATCAAACATGGAATGGACATCATAAGAAGACAGGAACGCAACGGCTTCATCAACAGTGGCACATTTGTCCAATATTCCCCTTATTGCAAGGATGATAACGGTATCCGTCTTATCCGTATCGGGTCTGTTCTCGCTATAGCTGAGTGACAGGATCGAGACGCCAAGACCCTGGTCATTGAAGCCGTCAACACACATGACAGGCGCTGCACCCCTTAAGACGAATCTTCCGAGCAGCGAATCAGGCTTGGCAATTGAATCCTGGCCTGCGAACCTTCCCCACTGGAGATCACATACCGCGATCGAAGCATATGCGCCTTCACGGTTCGAATATAACACCATTCCGTCCGTATCCAGATAATCGTAGTTGCGGCAGAACAGATGGTTGCCTTCATCGCTTATGCAGCTGAATGACGAACAACCGAAATGATGGGCATCTATCGGAAGCATCAATCCTCCGAGGAGTTTTTTGCTTATGGTATCGATCAGAGAATCCGTGTCCCTGATATCCGTTTTGAGCATTTCATCCAGCTGATAGTCATTCTTCATGCTGCACATATACATGCCGGGTGCATACTCTTTTATCGATGCCATGGTGGCAAGTTCTTTTCTGAATACAATGCAGTTCACGATGCTAATGACAAGAACTATGGCTGCGCTTCCCAATGCGAGTTTCTTTCCGCTTATCCAAATGCCGAGAACGGCATAGATCAAAACGATTGCAAGCACTACTGCGACTATGCCTGATACCATTCCTATGCCGTAGTAATTCACAGTATTCGTGGCTTTTAATGTATAAGGCGTGATACTGTCCTTATCACGCTGATAAGCCTCATCCGTCAGATAACCTTTTATCAGTTCTTCAGCCCTGAGGACCTTAGCCATGCTTTCACTGTCATCAGGATCGGTGCTTTCTTTCTTAGCCAGGATCTTATCGTATATAGACTGGTAATAATCCCTGCAGCCTTGTGCAAACTTATCAGGCATCGCCTGATCGGTCTCGACTACCTTAGCATTAAACCTGTAGCTCAGGTGTCCGTTATTGTTCTCGATCGGAATGCTTACATAACGGTCTTCAGCCTCAATATAATCTTCGTATACCACGAGATCATCAGATACTTCAAACAGATCATCAGTAACACAGAACAGATAGTACTCTTCGCCTATCTTAGGTGCCTTATCCTGAACAAAATACCTTATATCCGTCGCTACACCTGATACGGAAGACTTATAGCCGCAATAAACAGTGAGCCCTGCAGAGACCGCCGTCAAAACCGAGACTGCCGCTATTACTATCTTCCTGATTTTTCCCATTTTCCCCATAAGCTTCTGTTATTCTTCCAGATTGATCGAATCCAGGACCTCCGTAATATTATCGTGGAATACGAGGTGCGCATTTCTGTCAGCAAATGTCTTATCCCTGTTGATTATTATCAGATACTTACCGTTGAAGTCATAAGCCAAAGAAGCTGCCGGCTGTACCGCAAGAGATGTGCCTCCGATAATAAGGCAGTCAGCTCTGAATACGAGCCTTTTGGATTCTATCCATGCCGTTTGAGGCAAGCCTTCGCCATATAAAGTAACATCAGGCCTTACCATGCCGCCGCACTTAGGACACTTGGGGATGGGGCCTTCAGACTTGAAGATGAAATCATAAGGATATTTCTCATGGCACTTCATGCAGTAATTCCTGTAAGTCGTGCCGTGAACTTCCTGCACGTTCTTGCTTCCCGCCCTCTGGTGAAGGCCGTCGATATTCTGCGTGATAATGCCGTCTAATTTTCCCGCCTTCTCCATCTCTGCAAGCTTATAGTGAGCTCTGTTAGGCTCGATCCCTGCAGTATTGAGTTTCTGTCTGTAGAACTCATAGAAAACATCAGGGTGATCGACAAGGCAGTCGATGCTCAGGAGGTATTCCGGACTGTACCTGTCGAATTTGACATCGTGCTGGTTATAAAGGCCGTCCTTGCTCCTGAAGTCGGGAATACCGCTCTCAGTCGATACTCCGGCACCTCCGAAGAAGACGATATGCTTGCTTTCTCTTATCATTCTGTTAAGTTCGGCTACCTTTTGTTCGTCCATGGGTTACCTCCTTTTACATCATCTCAATATTGTCTCCGCCGACAAGTTCTGCCAGCTTTTTTAAAACTCCTTCATCAGGTGCTATGCTGCACATGTTATCGAGCCTTAATACGCTCTTATCAGTTTCAAATAAAACCTCAACAGGCATGTTGCCGTGGAAATAAGCGAGGAAGTTTAAAAGCCTGTTAAAGCCCTTTGAATCAGGTTTGCCATAATAGTGGATCCTTAAGACTCCTCCGCCTGTCTCATTCTGAGGAGCCTTGGCAGGAGCTTTTGTCTTAGGCTCTGCCGGAACAGCAGAAGGAGCCTTGGTAATTACAACAGGTGCCAGAACGGGCTTTGCGATCTGTGCGCCGTCTCTTTCCCTTAATGCAGTCTGATATCCCTTGTCATTTTTAATCATGCTCAGGAACCGGGGATCGTCTGACAGCTCGAAAACAGAATCGGCAAACATCGATAGCTCGCCTCCTTCTCTCATCTGTCTTCTTCCGACAAAGAGATAAGGCTTATTCTTCTCGACCATTCTGTTATATGTATCGAAATTCTTGCCGAAGAGGAGCACTTCGAATCCACCGCTTAAGTCCTCGCAGGTGATGGTGCTCATCATGGTCTTTTTCTTCGTATAGCCCGTGCGCTTATCAGTTACCATTCCGCACATAGCTATCTGCTTGCCGTCATCTAAAGCATCACTTCCGGAGAGCGACAAGATGTCCGAGGCTTCGGACATATCGAAAGTAGCGATCTCGGATATCAGCTTTGTATATGAAGCAAGCGGATTGCCGGACAGATAGATGCCCACCATTTCCTTCTCGTAACCAAGCTTTTGGGCATCGGGATATTCGGCTATATCAGGAATGAATATCTGAGCGCCTGAATCCTGCGCATCGCCGAAATCAAAGAGCGATAACTGTCCTTCGATATTGCGGCTCTCGGAATGCGCTAATCTCTCCAGTTCAGTCTGTACGCATGCTGTCATCTGCGCTCTCGTAAGGCCGAATGAATCCATGCATGAAGCAAGTATCAATGCTTCTGCGACATTCTTCTTAACGCCTATCTTCGCGCCTCTTACGACGAAGTCTTCGAATGACTTGTAATCGCCGTTCTTCTCCCTGTCATTTAAGATATCAAGGACTGCGCCTTCACCGACATTCTTGATGACGGTAAGACCGATCCTTATCTTGCGGTCGCCTTCTGTCGTAAAGCGCTCGCGGCTCTTGTTGATGTCAGGCGGAAGGACTTCTATTCCCATTGCCGAACAGCATGAAATATAATACGAAGCTTTGCCGAGATCGGTCCTGAAAGAGTTAAGTGTTGCTGCCATGAACTCAGTCGGATAGTAATACTTGAAATACGCCGTCCAGTAACCTACGACCGCATAACATGCCGCATGGGATTTGTTGAATGCATAACCAGCAAATCCCGCTACATCATCGAAGATCTTTGCTGCAGTCTTTTCAGGAACACCGCGCTTGATACAGCCGTCGATCTGGCGTCCTTTGTCATCTATGCCGCCATACATGAAGAGGTTTCTGTAATTCTCCATTATGGACTTCTTTTTTTTGCTCATCGCACGTCTGATATTGTCAGACTGTCCCATGGAAAAACCAGCAAGGTCTCTTACGATCTGCATTACCTGTTCCTGATATATCGCGCACCCGTAAGTGACATTAAGGATGGGCTCTAAGAGCGGATGGTCGTATGTGATGTGGGAAGGATTTTTCTTGCAGTCAACATACTTCGGGATCTGATCCATAGGACCCGGTCTGTAAAGTGAGATTCCTGCGATGATATCTTCTAAGCTTCCCGGTTCTAACTGCTTCATGAATGATGTCATGCCGCGGCTCTCAAGCTGGAATATGCCGACCGTCTCGCCTCTTCCTATCATCTTAAATATCTCAGGATCGTCTAACGGTATCCTGTCGAGATCTATCGTCTTTCCGTAATTTTCTTTTACGAGCTCTACGCAGTCTTGCAAAACAGTAAGAGTCCTAAGGCCCAAAAAGTCGAACTTCAGAAGTCCTATGCTCTCAACGTCAGTTTTCGCAAACTGGACCGCGACAGTATCGTCATTAACCGCCAGAGGCGCGATATCGGTAATATCCTTACCGGATATGATTATTCCTGCGGCATGCGTTCCTGCATTACGCGGGAGGCCTTCTACACGCATAGCCATATCGATGACTTTCCGTGCTTCAGGATCGGTGTCGTAAGCTTCCTTGAATTCCGTGCTTATCTCAAGAGCCTGCTTCAACGTCATGCCGACCGTGAACGGTATCATCTTCGTGAGCTTATTGCTCTGCGCGATAGGCATATTGAGAACTCTCGCAACGTCCTTTACGGCCTGCCTTGCAGCGAGCGTACCGAAAGTGATTACGTGAGCGACTCTCGTCTTTCCGTATTTCTCAGTTACGTAATCTATCGCGATCTGTCTTCGCTCATCGTTGAAGTCGACGTCAAAGTCCGGCATCGATACTCTCTCCGAGTTTAAGAATCTCTCGAAAACAAGTCCGTATCTTATCGGATCGATATCGGTGATCCCTACTGCATAAGCAACCAGCGAACCTGCGCCGGAACCTCTTCCCGGACCTACGGTTACATCGTGCGTCTTTGCATAATTAATGAAGTCCCAGACTATGAGATAGTAATCCGTATAGCCCATGCTGTTTATTACGGAGAGCTCGTATTCGGCGCGCTTCATATAGTCATCAGCGCTTCCCGTGGGAGGCGTTATCTCAAATCTCTTCTTAAGTCCCTTGTATGTAAGGTCAGCCAGGTATTCGGCGTGATCCTTATAGCCTTCAGGAACTTCATATACAGGAAGATGTATGGTCTCAAAATCATATTCCGCATGACACATGTCAGCGATCCTGCCGGTATTCTCGATAGCCTCGGAAAGTTCAGGGAAAAAGCGCCTCATCTCTGTCTCTGATTTTACGTAGAAATCATTACAGGACATGCGCATTCTGTTCTCGTCATCGATCCTTGCGGCTGTTGAGATGCAAAGGAGGATATCCTGCGCTTCATAGTCGTCCTTCATGAGATAGTGACAGTCATTTGTTGCAACAAGAGGAATACCCGTCTCATTAGAAAGCTTTACGAGAGCCGCATTTACCTTGGCCTGTTCAGGCGTGGTATTTGCCTGTATCTCAAGATAGTAATTGCCTCTGCCGAAAAGATTGTCGTACCACAAAGCAGTCTGCGCTGCCTTCTCAGGTTCGCCGTTGAGGATAAACGAAGACAACTTTCCGGCTATGCATCCGGAAAGGCATATCAATCCTTCGTGCCATTTCTCAAGGAGTTCCTCATCGATCCTCGGACGTCTGTAAAAGCCCTCCATGAAGCCTGCTGATACGAGCCTGTTAAGATTAGCCAGACCCACATTATCCTTAGCCAGGAGGATCAGGTGGTTATAGTATTTGTCTTCTCTGCCGGGAACGACTGTTTTATCAAATCTGGAACCCGGTGCAACATAGACTTCACAGCCGATAACAGGATGGATTCCGTTAGCCTTCATCTCACGGTAAAAAGATACAGCGCCGTACATTACGCCGTGATCAGTTATCGCGCATGAAGTCATGCCCATGTCCTTAAGTCTCTGCGCAAGATCCTTTATCTTGATCGCACCGTCAAGAAGACTAAATTCCGTATGAAGATGTAAGTGACAAAAGCCGCTCATTTCTTCCCCTTAAGTTCGATAATAATATCTCTTATCTCTGCCGCCCTCTCGAAATCCAAGTCCTTGGCAGCCTTGGTCATCTCAACAGTAAGCTTCTCGATAAGCTTGATATTCTCTTCTTCCGTACCGCCTGATACGCCTTCGTTAATAAGCCTTGCAGCGTCTATGCCGCCGCCCTTTGAACCTTTGCCTCTGCCTTTAGAGCCGGAGTCTTTGCTGCTTTCCGAAACGATATCAAAGACATCTCTTACAGCCTTCTTTATCGTCTTCGGAGTTATGTTGTTAACTCTATTGTACTCTTCCTGGATCTTTCTTCTTCTGTTAGTTTCCGATACGGCATTCATCATTGAATCCGTGATCTCATCCGCATAGAGGACTACCCTGCCGTGATCGTTACGCGCGCAGCGTCCTATGATCTGGATCAATGATCTCTCGGATCTTAAGAAGCCTTCCTTATCGGCATCAAGGATCATGAGGAGCGATACTTCAGGCAGGTCGATACCTTCTCTTAATAGATTGATACCGACTATTACATCCACTTCATCATTACGGAGCTGGTTAAGTATCTGCATACGCTCGACGGCTTTGATGTCGGAGTGAAGATAAGTTACCCTGATATTCTCCTTCTTAAGGAACTCAGTTAAGTCTTCTGCCATTCTCTTCGTGAGCGTCATGATAAGGCTCTTGTCGCCCGTCTTCTTCTGTTCCTTGAGCATCGACAGGATATCTTCGATCTGTCCCTCAACAGGCCTGATGAAGATCTCAGGCTCAAGAAGACCGGTAGGCCTTATCATCTGCTCTACTACCTGTTCGCTGTGTTCCTTCTCATAATCTGCAGGCGTCGCACTGACAAAGATCGTCTGGCCCATGCGCTGCTCGAACTCGGCAAACTTCAAAGGTCTGTTATCAAATGCGGAAGGAAGTCTGAAACCGTACTGGACGAGCATCTCTTTCCTCGATCTGTCGCCGTTATACATCGCGCCGACCTGAGGTATCGTCTGGTGAGACTCGTCAATGAACAACAGGAAATCATCCGGGAAGAAGTCCATCAGCGTGCAGGGCGGCTCGCCCTCTTCTCTGCCCGCGATGTGCCTCGAATAGTTCTCGATGCCCTTGCAAAAGCCCGTCTCCCTCAACATATCCATGTCATAACGGGTACGCTGCTCTAAGCGGTATGCGGCGATCATGTCGCCGGCATCCCTTAATTCCTTAAGCCTTACCTCGAGTTCGGCTTCTATCCTGTCTATAGCCTTATTGAGCTTCGCCCTGCCGGTCGCATAGTGCGATGCCGGGAATAACTCGATAAAGTCCTTCGTGAATTCGGTCTTGCCGGTTATCGCGTCGACATAGCTGATCTTATCGATCTCATCGCCGAAGAAACTGATCCTGGTAAGCGTGTGCTCAGAATCAGGAGTCCAGATATCGATGACATCGCCTTTCCTTCGGAAACAGCCTCTGGAGAGATCGAAATCATTCCTCGTGTACTGCATGTTGATGAGCTGCGCCATGACATTGTCCATGGGGATCTCAAGGCCCGTCTCGAGCATCAGGGCAAGCGAGAGATAATCTTCCTTCTCACCGATGCCGTAGATGCAGGAAACAGATGCAACGATGATGACATCGTCCCTCGTAAGAAGCGACTTCGTAGCCTCATGACGCATACGGTCGATCTCGTCATTGATCGACGAATCCTTCTCAATGTAAGTATCGGTAGCAGCGATATATGCTTCAGGCTGATAGTAATCGTAGTAGGAGATGAAATACTCTACGGCATTCTCCGGGAACAGTTCCTTAAACTCTGCGTAGAGCTGGCCTGCCAGAGTCTTGTTGTGGGCAAGGACCAGGGTGGGACGCTGGACGCGCTCAATGATGTTAGCCATGGTAAATGTCTTGCCGGAGCCCGTAACACCCAGCAGTGTCTGGGCGCGCATGCCGTCCTTAATACCCTGGACCAGGTTATCTATTGCTTCCGGCTGGTCTCCAGACGGCTTAAAATCTGATACGAGCTTAAACATATATCACGAGTCCCAAATAAAAAATAATTCTACAAAGAAACTATACCAAATCTTTGTAGAATTATCTTAGAACGTTTGTTTGTCTGATGCAATATGCGAGGAAATTATTGGCCGCTTATCGGGGCACTGTTGAATAGCTCCATTACGCGCTCTTTTGTAGGCGGATTCGTTCCTTCAGTCTCGGCTTCCGCGCCGGCAAGAGCCATACAGAGCCTGAAAGACTCTTCTGATGACATCCCGGTCTCTGAAGCATATGCAAGGCCTGCTGTCATTGCATCGCCGCAGCCCGTGGTGCAGTTTGCCTTAACATCTAAAGCTCTCGTATATGTTGCTTCCATGTCCCTGCTCGCGAAAACGGCACCTACGACACCCATTGAGATAAGGCATCTAGTAACGCCTCTTAATACGATGTCGCCGGCTTCATATTTCGCGCTGTCAGCATCGTTATCGATGCACAGTTCTTCGCATGTGGGCTTTACTGCATAAGGTCTCTCCGCAAGACCTTCCCTGAGATATTCATCGGAAGCGTCGAGGATTACTTTTACGCCTTCGACTTCCTTAAAGCTCCTGATGAGTTCCGCATATATGTCTGAAGGAGAACCCAAAGGCGGTCTTCCTGAGATGACGATCGTATCACCTGAAGTGATCTTTGACAGGATAATGTTCTTAAGTTCTTCAACTGTATCCCTGTCGTACTGGGGTCCGTTGCCGTTAATGTCTGTGGTTACACCGTTTTCGCCGGTGATCTTGATATTTGTTCTGGTATTGCCTGTAGGATACCTGACACTGATCACCTCAGCGCCGATCGCATCGAGCATTCTGAGAAGTCTGTCGCCGTCCTCGCCGCAGATACCGATGCAGATAACAGAATCCTGGCCCATTACTTTAAGGGTCTTGGATACGTTTATGCCCTTTCCGCCCGGGTCTGTTCTCTCGCCGTAAGACTGGTTTATACTTCCGGGCAAGAGTCCTTCCCTGACATGAAGGCTTACATCGACAGCTGGATTAAGAGTAATTGTATAGATCATGACTCATGCCTTCCTTTTCAGTGTCTTCAGATACTCTTTCTGTTCGGGTGTAATTCTATAACTTTCTACTGCTTTCTGAATCGATTTATTGTGTGTCCAAATGTCTAATTTCTGCTTCTCTATATATGGTAAAGTTGCATCATATTGTTTAGCAAGAGCTGTTGCAAAATACCAGGCGGTCATCATATTAACGTAGTATTCGTCAGATCTTATTTTCGAGACCTTAGTAAGATATGTGGTCTTAAAGTCCTCATCAAGGAAATGCTCCATCAGCATGCCGATGCCGAATCTCTTCACATAAGCAAGATCGGAACTGATCCATTTATTGATATATTCGAGAAGGATATCCTTGTGTTTCTTAAAGATCTTGGGCGACATCTGGTCACACGTTGCCCAGTTATCAACGTATGGAAGGAACTTGTCAACGAGTTCAAATGCTTTTGCGGCATCCTTCATACCTGAAAGTATGAATGCATGGAGCTGGTTCTCTTCGAAATACTTATGAGGAAGATCGTTAAGGAACGTATCTATGTCTTCTCGTTTCGAGAGTTCTTTGGCAAGAGATCTTAATGCCGGAGTCCTGACTCCTATTATCGAATCCGCATTAACAGAAGGAATTATGGTTATCTGCATATCGCGGTAACCTTTGTCCTGAAGAGATACTAACTCCTTATAGATATCTGCGGAAATCATGGGAATATCAGAATACGAGATACATTACGATGGCAGTTGCTACGCCAAGAACAAAGCCTGCAGCAACCTGCAAAGGTGTGTGTCCTAAGAGCTCCTTAAGCTTCTCTTCATTAGGAAGATCCGTGCCTGTTACTTTCTCAAACATCTCAGCCATGACATTAAGAAGCTCAGCCTGCTTGCCTGCCTGATATCTTACGTTCATCGCGTCATGCATGACAACGATCGCGAGGATCATCGCAACAGCGAAAACAGGAGAATCAAAACCGTTATAAAGGCCTGCGGCAATTGCAACCGAAGTTACTGTCGCAGAGTGACCCGAAGGCATTCCTCCGTCACCGAAAAGCCTCTCAATACTGAATTTCTTGGTCAAAATAAAATTACTGATGCACTTGAAGACCTGGGCCAAAAACCAGGAAACAACTCCTACGACCAGTATCTTATTTGTTACTATCTGCAGAAGGAAATCCATACAATCCCTTTCAATTCCATAATCTAACCTATTTTACCTTATAAAACGCAAAAATAAAGACTGTCAAAATGACACAAACAAAAAGATGCCGTAGCGGTTAACTACGGCATCTCTACAAACAAACTCAAAACTCTTATCCTAAGTGGTCTCGTTCTTACGCTTTTAATAGTACAGTACCATTAAGGCATCACAAGGAAACATTTGTTAATAATTCGTGAACAAAGGCCCTGAATTTTGAAGTCTTAGTCATAATAATCGAATTCGAGATCACAGACCTTGACCGTGTCACCTTCCTTACAGCCCAATTTCTTGAGTTCCTCGAAAACACCCTCGTTCTCAAGCGTTCTCTGGAAGAAGTTCGTCGATTCGGTATCTCCGAAGTTCGTGGAATTGAAGATCTTGTTGATCCACTTTCCCGTTACTTCGAAATTGCCGTCTTCGTTGATGATGATCTCGTACTTCTTGCCTTCATCGAATGTGTAGACTCTCTCGCTGCCGTCGGCAATATCGTGAAGAACCGTGGGAGGGAGCTTTGATACTGCCTCAGTGATCTTATCAGCCAGTTCCTCGATTCCGATATGGCCTGCAGCAGAGATGATGTATACATCTTCATACCCCAATGCCTTAACGCTGTCTACGAATTCCTGTGCCTCTTCATCGGTTACTCCGTCGCACTTGTTGCCGACAACGATCTGCGGTCTTGAAGCGAGCTCCAGGCTGAATTCCTCAAGCTCTTTGTTGATCGTCTTAAAGTCATCCATCGGATCTCTGCCGTCTGTGCCTGAGAGGTCTACGACATGGACAAGGAGTCTTGTTCTCTCGATATGTCTTAAGAAGTCGTGGCCTAAGCCTGCGCCTTCGTGTGCATTCTCGATGATGCCCGGAATGTCTGCGATGACATATGAGAAATCATCCTTGCTGACAACGCCCAATACGGGTTCCAATGTTGTGAAAGGATAATCCGCGATCTTCGGCTTGGCTCTCGTAAGGACGGAAAGGAGCGTTGATTTTCCCGCATTCGGGAAACCTACGAGACCTACATCGGCGATGAGCTTCAACTCGATCGCAAGATTCCTCTCTTCGCCCTGTGATCCCGGTGTCGCAAACTGCGGAGCCTGTCTAATTGAATTTGCATAATGCATGTTGCCGAGACCGCCTTTGCCGCCTCTGGCAACTACGATCTTCTGGCCTGCTTCAGTGAGGTCAGCTATGATCTCACCTGTCTCGGCATCTTTTACGACAGTACCGACAGGAACGCCGATAATCAAGTCTTCGCCGCGCTTGCCGTACATCTTTTTGCTCATGCCCTTCGCACCGTTCTGCGCAATGAACTTGTGCTTGAATCGGAAGTTCTGAAGGCTCGTCAGATTCGGCGCGGCCTGCAAAACAACATTTCCGCCGTCGCCGCCGTCACCACCGTCCGGACCGCCGTTGGTAATGTACTTCTCGGTATGGAAGCTGAGGCAGCCGTTACCGCCGTCTCCCGCTTTAACATAAATCTTAGAGTGATCTATAAACATCTGATTCTCCTAAATACAAGAGCAGTCCGATCGCAATAATGCGACAGACTGCTCCTCTTGGTTTCTTCTGAAATACCTAAAATTAGGCTACAGGATAAACGCTAACCTGCTTCTTATCCTTGCCCATACGCTCATACTTGACTGTACCGTCAATCAAAGCGAAAAGTGTATCATCGGATCCGATGCCGACGTTTGTGCCGGGATGGATCTTTGTGCCACGCTGTCTAACAAGGATATTGCCGGCCAGAACTGACTGTCCGTCACCTTTCTTCGCTCCTAATCTCTTGGACTGGGACTCACGGCCGTTCTTGGTTGAACCCATTCCCTTCTTATGTGCGAAGAGCTGTAAATTAAACTTAATCATAATTACACCTCCGGTGTTCTTGAATGAATTATCTCTACGTACTTCTTCTTACTGTCGTTATAATCTCTTGCTATCCCGATAAGACCTAATTCGCAGGTTCTCATTATTACCTGAGCCCTGTCCTTCGTCTCATCGTTCCCTATATCGGGAACCGTTATCCTCAGATTAACATCCTCGGTGCCTTCATTGCTGATACGGAAGAAAGATTCGCTGTCATAACCGCAAATATCTTCCAGGGCGCTTGCTGCAGTAAACAAAAGTGTTGAAACTGCGCTGCAGATAATGTCTCTGCCGGGATCGTCGTAACCTGCATGCCCGTTGGCATATATAGCACAGATACGAGAATCTTCCCTATTGACGATAACGGAAATCATAAAGCCTTAAGCCTTTGATCAAGCGTTGATAGCCTTGATAAGTACACGTGTGTAAGGCTGTCTGTGGCCATTCTTTCTTCTGTAGCCCTTCTTAGCCTTGTACTTAGAGACGATAACCTTCTTGTTTCTTCCCTGCTTTACGATCTCACCAGTTACTGTAGCCTTAACATCACCAGCTACGATACCGTTGTCATCAGATACTGCAAGTACTTCATCGAAAGTAACCTGGCTGCCAGCCTCACCTTCAAGCTTCTCAACGAAGATCTCATCGTCAACAGAAACCTTGTACTGCTTGCCGCCTGTCTTAATTACTGCGTACATATTTGTTCCTCCTGTTCTTCCAGTCTCGCTGCATAAAACCAAGGCATCGCTATAAAAAAGCGCATTTAAAAAAGCCCGTCGCATGCGGTCACCCGCGTATAATACACCGAAGGGCAAGTCAAAGTCAACAATTATTTTATATAAGGAGAAGTTTTCGCTTCCTTAAGATCACCCTGCCAGGAATACGACTATTCCTGCGATGATCCCGAAAACAAGCCCCGACACCTCATAATAGTCCGAGATACGCTTGATCGGTATTGCACAGACGCATGGCAGGACGCTGATCCCAACGCCTACAGCGGAATATACGGCAAGTTCCTTATTTCCCTGCATAAGGCTTATAACGAGAAGTACCGTTGACGGTACCAAAGACTCGATAAAGTACGCAGGGCTCGCGAAATAAGCCGTTCTTCCCTGTCCGGATGCCTTAGACTTCTTGTCTGACAGGATCAAAGCAACGGCAGAAAGGCTCATAACGATAAATACAACGAGAGCATTTACCCAGTTAGTGCTGTTCGTAAACGCTTTCTCAATATTGGTAACATTAAGGGCCGTGCCGGTAATGACCATTATCTCGACAAGGCCGATGAAGATCGAAGCAAGGAAGATCGGGAAGCCGTCATCTTTTCGAGAATACTTGAACTTATTGCTCATGAGGAGCTTTAACTGGGCAAGTGCCATAAGCGCAATGATAAGGACCGGTGAATAGAGGGCCACATATTTCGCGTACATCTTGACCTGGGGAATGAAGGTCAGCACGACGCCCGACAGCGCAAGCCATCCTGAAAGCCCCAGGAATATGATCGCACCGAGGCTGTCACGTCCCTTCATCTCTTTCCTGGCCTTCTCGGCAACCTGAACGGGTACCATGAACAGGAACAATGCAAGGGCTGCCACAGACAGGAATATCGCGATAATGAGGATTATCTGCCTGACGGCGATCCTCGAAGATGAGAAAGCCTTTCCGAAAGTAGTTCCGAGATACTGCGAGAGTTCATTCTGGAAAGATATCGAAGATATGAGACCTGACGTGCCCATATCCGTCGAATACAGTGAGAGATATCTCTTCTGGTTCGGAGATACGAATACTTTGGAAGAGAACATCTTTCCTCTCTGCGTGGGATGTCCGTACATGGTATCGACGCCTGAGATCTTCTCGAAGATCATCTGCGCGCCCGAGAGCTCATTGGAAGTCTTGGCATTGCTGTCAAAGCCGAAGATCGCACAAGGGACATCCGGATTGTCTTCCGTATATTTTGCGAGCGCAGCATTTCCGGGATAATCGGGCGAGATCAGGACATAGCCTTCGATATTCTCGGCACCTGACGCGATAAGATCGTCCATGACCTTAAAAGCATCGCTGCCGATGGCACAGATGACAAGTTTGCTCTTGTCGTAGCCCTTGGGAAGCTCATATACAAAGCTCTGGTCATCTAAGTGCTTGCCCGGTTCCACGATCTCGAAATCGAACTCCGAAGCCGCGAGGCTGTTCCTGAGCGATACTTCAGGGATAGTCGTTCCGTCGTTGAAGATCAGGAGGGTCCTTTTCGTATCCTTAATGCCGATAAAGGTTATAAGGTACATTACAAATAAAGCAACGGCCATTACAAAAGCTGTCAGCAATGCATACCACGCCATCTTAGGGATCTTCAGAGGACGGAGCTTTCTGAAGCCGTACTGGGGCGCGATCTTATTCTCTACCGGTTTTGTGATGGAAGTCTTCTTCATCTTGTCTTAAGGGCAAAGCTCGTCGCCCAATTCCCTTATGTCTTCAGGTCCTAAGATCAGGATGATGTCGCCGGGCTTGATGAGCTCGTCGATCCTCTTCTTTAAGTCTTCCCTGTTCTCGAAGAACTCGGAGTCGCCTCCGCGTCTGTTGATCTCATCAGAGATGTCCTTACTGGATACGCCGTAAGTCGTATCTTCCCTGTCAGAGAAGATCTCCGCAAAAAGGATCTTCTTGCAGGGCAAAAGGCTCGTTACATAATCTTCGAAGAGCGCCTTCGTTCTGTAGAACGTCAGAGGCTGGAAGACAACGAGGATATCGCCGTGAGGCATGTTGGATGCAGCTTCGATCGTTGCTCTTGCTGCCGTCGGGTGGTGCGCGTAGTCAACAACCACGTCACAGCCCTTGTACTTGCCCTTGACCGTATATCTGCCGTCAGCACCGCCGAAATCATCCAGCGCATTCTTGATCGCTTCAGGCGAAGCGCCGTTAAGATATGCTGCTGCGGCTGCGTTCAGAGCATTAGCGATATTGTGTGTTCCGGGGATATTGAGCTTTACGCTGATCCTCTGCTTATCGTTGATAACGATGTCGAATTCGGGAAGCCCATTGGTGAATTTGATGTTCTCGGCAACAAAATCAGCCTTTCTGCCCGTAACAACGCAGGGCTCGCTGTCTGTTGCGCATGTAACTACCTTAGGGAACTTTCTTCCCGTGCTGTCGAAATATTCCTTTGCTTCTGCAAGAGCTCTCGCGATATAGTTGTCATGGCCTGATACGACAACATATCCGTCATCGTCTACGAGCCTTATGAAGCGCGCGAAAACATCGATCACGTCTTCTATCGTCGGATAGCAGTCAACGTGGTCGTGGTCGATATTCGTGATTACAGCAGTCGTGGATGAGAAGTTCAGGAAAGATCTGTTGAACTCACAGGCCTCAGATACGAGAAGGTCATGTGAACCTGTCCTGATCGTGCCCTTAAAGATATCGAGATCAGCGCCTAAATGGACCGTGGGATCCAAAGCGGCGTCGATCATCATCAGAGATATCATCGACGTTGTGGTCGTTTTCCCGTGTGTTCCTGATACGTTGATAACGTTCTTATAGCTCCTCGTGAAAGCACCCAAGAACTCAGCTCTGTCAAATATCTGAAGCTCAAGCTCAGTTGCCCTTCTTACCTCTTCGTTGTGAGGAAGGATAGCAGCTGTCTTTACGAGATAGTCAGGCTTGAAGTCATCGATGTTGGAAGCGATCTGGCTGTTATAGATCTTGATCCCCTGCTCTTCCAAAACGGCCGTTCTCTCGGACGGATGGTTATCAGAGCCTCCGACAACGAATCCCGCATGCTGTGCGAGCCTTGCAAGGCCGTTCATGGAGATGCCGCCGATACCTATGAAATAGATACGGGAGCCCTTCTTTATATCGTTCAATGTAAAACTTTTAGGTTCTAACACTATAAATCACTTCCTGTTTCCGCTTGAATTTCCAAGTAATTATACTATTTTAGGAACGCACGGCAAAATCGCCGACTACGGCATTAGTAAATGAAATGAGATCCTCAGGCTTCATCTTGAGCTGAACGCCCCTCTGCCCCGCGCTTACGCAGATGTTGTCTATGAGCTCTGCCATCTCGTCAATGAAGGTCCTGTACTGCTTCTTCATTCCGATCGGAGAGCAGCCGCCCCTGATATAGCCCGTAACGTTCAGGAGATCCTTTACGTGGATCAGGTCGACTCTCTTAACGCCTGCAAGCACCGCCGCCTTCTTAAGGTCGATCTCATCATCCACGGAGATGCAGAAAACAAGATATTCACCCTTGTCGGATACCGCAGTCAGGGTCTTAAAGACTTCCTCATAAGGGATGCCCAGATATTCTGCGACGTGATGGCCGTCCAAGTCATTCTCGTCATATTCGTACTCTTCATATGTATAAGGCACTCCCGCTTTGTCGAGGATCCTCATTGCATTTGTCTTTTTGAACTGTGCCATTCTTATCTCCTTAGCGATATGTTCCCGCATATTCTATCTTTATTGCCAAGCGGTTTCAAATTGATAAAATAAACTAAACATTGAGACTTTAGGAGTAACTTATGCTTAACAAAGAATATCCCCTGCACGATATGAACGTTGTTTTCGACATGATCGAAAACTCCATCGCTAAGGGAGGCACACACGATAAGACCGCTGAGGAGATGAATCTTCTCATGCATCTTTATGCAGGTCTCCCTGCAGAGGCAGTGGAAGAAGGCATGAAGTTCATCCACGGAAGAGCATGCGAGATCCCTGCTTCATCTGATATCATCCCCCTTCACGTAAGACTCATGAACCTCCTCGAGTACTTAGAGAAGGTCGAATACTTAGCTGATATTCCCGCTACACTCTCATCTGAAGAGATCACCAAGAGATCGGACATCATGAACTCTCTTGATGAACACGAGAAACACTTCGGCACGCCCCTTCTGGGCTACCAGTTCAACATGGGCACCTCCGCTCCCGTTGAGGCCAAGGAAGGCGAAGAAGACAATAACGGCGGCAGGCTCCTTCTCATGAACAGCCAGGCTGCAGTCTTTGCCTGCGAGGACATTTATAAGACAGCTCTTTTCTACGAAGACAAGCTGGGCTTTAAGGCTTCCCACTTAGACGATGAGGCCATGCCCCACATAAAGCTCGTAAGAGACAATATCGCGATCGTTCTCGTTAAGGGCACAGGCGATATCACGAAGCATGCAAGGAACTTTGGCATCAAGTACGATATGTACATCTACTGCTCTGAGCCTTTCCTGCTCCATAACGAAGTCGCCGGAAACGGCATTAAGATCGTCGAAGATCTGCCCGAAGCAAAGGCAGCGCAGTCGATGACGACCAACAGGCAGTTCGTTTTCGAGGACATCGACGGAAGGCATATCTGCGTATCGCAGTATATCGAGAGCAAATAAAGTTCCCGCCTGAAATCTGCAAGACTCCAAATCGTACGTTTTTGACCCCGAAAAGAGTACGATTTTGCCCGTTGCTCAGTGCAAGACCTCAAATCGTACGTTTTTGACCTCGAAAAGAGTACGATTCTGCCCTTTGCTCTTTTCGCGCCGGGCATCCTGATCCTTCAAAAGCAAAAGGCCCGCCACTTCATAAGTGACAGGCCTTTCTTTTTATGGTTTATTGCAATCAGATCTTGTGGAATCCTACATCGCCGGATGAGCAGTGGATCTCCATGTCATTGGTACCGTTACCGTTAATGTAATCCTTGCCGTCCTTTGTGAAAGGAAGTTCGTAGTTGAAGTCTCCGCTGGAGATCTTTACGTGAACCGTAATATCGGAATCTTCCGGAATGCTTACGTCGATTCCGCCGGAGCTGCAGTTGATATTGGAAGTTGCGGGAGCCTTGTCGAGACTGATCGTGGAATGACCGCTTGAAGCCTTTGTATAAAGGTTCTTAACTTCGTCAGCATCAAGAACGATAGGACCGGAGCTTACTTCAACAGAAAGATCATCAACTGTTCCCATTTCAGCCTTTACTCCGCCTGAAGAAGATTTGATCGTAGCGGTGCCTACATTACCTGTCTGGTATACTTCGACCTTTCCGGAAGAAGAATTTATATCGAGATTATTGCAATCGCCTTCCTGATCGAGCACGAGATTTCCTGAAGAAAGCTTGACCTTGATCGAATCGGCATTTCCCTTTTGAATGAGATCTACATTACCTGAAGAAGACTTATGCTCAATAGCCTTGGCAGAACAGGAGATCCTTGTATTGCCGGATGAAGCGTGTGATTTCAGTGATTCTGTCGTAAAGCTGTCCAGGAGAACGTCTCCGGATGATACGTTGATGATGAATTCATCAAGGTTCTGGGCAGAAGGCAGAGTGATCTCAAGGGATTTCTCGATACCCGTGAAATTGAGTGCATTCTTGGAAGCGCAATATCTTACATAAAGAGTGTCACCGTCTACCCATGTATGAACCTGACGGTCCTTGTCGATGTCCTTGTTTACAGTTTCCTTTACTGAGACTGAATCAGTTTCTTTTCCCTTAACTGTTACATTGCCACAAGCATAATCGAGGTTGATCTTTGTGATCTTGTCATCGACCTCACGGTTTCCTGCTTCGTACTTGTCTGCATTCTCATACTTATAATTGATCGTGTTGATAAATCCGATCGAACAACCTGTGAGGCAGACTGTTGCGGGTACGATAAGAGCCATTGCTCCTGCTACTAACTTACTTGTTTTCATTCTTTTTTCCTCCCTTTTTCATTCCAACTAAGAAGCCGATTCCGGCAATTAAGAGTCCTACACCAACGATTGCAACAGTCGGTACTGATACACCTGAAGAATAAACAACGCCTGTCTCTGACATACTTGCTTCTGCAGAAGATGCGAGCATTGCGAGAACGCCTGACAAAGCACCTGCAGATGCAATGCAAAGACCTGTCTTAACGCAAGCGTTGGATCTGAGATATCTGATGATCGCGAAGAACGCCCAGCACATTCCTACCAGAGGCATTGATACTGCAAATGCCATCGGGAAGAAATCCTT
Organism: Clostridiales bacterium Firm_14; assembly: GCA_001604135.1. GTDB lineage: Bacteria > Bacillota > Clostridia > Saccharofermentanales > Saccharofermentanaceae > Saccharofermentans. The sequence goes on along the minus strand of LVAT01000011.1, from coordinate 56,651 downwards.
CATTCCCACAAAGAGACCGATCGCGAACATCATTAGAGCGAATGTTACTGTGTATGCGCCCATGATCGCAAGGCCCTTGTGATTCTTAATATAAGCATTTACAGGTCTTCTGAACGCGATAAAAGGTGCGAAGAGCATCGTAAGACCGAACAGTGTTGACGAAGCTGCGACCAGGAACCAGTTGCCTCTTGTGTAGATGCAGATAATTCCGAGGAGAAGCAGAACGCTTCCCGTAAAAGCTGTCATGGTCGTGAACATCTTATTCTCCGGAACCATGAGCGGAACAACGATAAGAGATGCCGCTACGAGGATTGATGCGAGAACGATGAAGAACCATGTAAGTCCTGCACCTGTCGCAAGGTTAACTATAAGGCATACGAGGATCGGTATCGCGAAGATCAATGCGATGATGCTTCCTGCAAATGCGCTCTTTCTCTTGAAGAATTTGGCCTGGGAATTAATTACCTCGTCTTTTTCCTTAACGATCTGCTCGTCTATGGTAACGTCGCTCATATCAGCGAACATCTTCTTGCATTCAGGGCACTCGGCAATATGTTCTTCAACGATCTTTTTGGTGGCTTCACTGCATATTTCGTCTTTATATAACGGAAGAAGATCCGAGATCAAATCACAATTATATTTCATATTCATCCATCCTTTCCTTAATCTTTAATCTGGCTCTGTGATACGTGACCCGGGCCCAGGTCTCGGTCTTTCCGAAGATTGAACCGATCTCAGCGAATGACAGCTCACCGAATACCCTCAGCTGGAAGACTTCCTTGTACGGTTCCTCCAGCCGGTGGAGTATCGTGTGGATCCTTAGTGATGTTTCCCTGTCGGAGAGCTTTTCTTCAATTCCCTTATTCTCATCAGCAAGCTCTTCAGGGATCTCATCCTCCTGGTTCGCGTAATGCCTCTTGGAGTCGATGAAGATATTCTTCGCTATCGCGCACAGCCACGTGTAACTGTCGCTGTCTCCCCTGAAGCTCTTATCAGTCGATATCGCCCTGAAAAAGGTCTCCTGGGTTATCTCCTCGGCATCGTTGCGGTCCTCGGCAAGCGTCATTACGTAGGAGAAAACCTTCATGTAAAAGGCTTCATATAGCTTTTCTGCGGTTTTCTTATCCACGTATCAAACAACCTTTCTTTTTGTGATCTCACCTGTTAGACGTAAGAATCGCAAATTCGTTACAAGAAAAATCGAAAATTTTTCAAATTGTTTTTTGAAGGCTCGGAAAGCCTTGATTTTATTGGGTTTCAGCTTATTTTATTCCGACGGTTACCCTCTGGTTTCCGCCATAATCCCTTATCGTCATGCAGTTTTTGAGGCCCCGCTGCTCGAAAATTCTCCTTACAGAGTCTCCCTGTTCATAGCCGTGCTCGACGATCAGGGCGCCGCCGTTCTTAAGAAGCGCCTTAGCTATATTAAGGATAGGACCGTAAAAATCAAGACCCGTGTCACCTGCCCTCAAGGCGAGGTCGGGTTCGTGATCTTTTACACCGCTGTCTAATTCATCCATCTCCTTATTGGTTATGTAAGGAGGGTTGGATACGATGAAGTCGAGTGCCCCCAATTCCGGAACAGCGCCCAGAACATCGTGCTTTATTACATTTAAGGTCTCATGCCTTATTGCCTGCGACTGTACATTTTCCGTGGAAATACCTATAGCGGTATCACTGATATCGATAAGATATCCTGTTACATTGCCGCCTGCTCTTACGATCTCATTAGCGACGGAGATGCCGATACAGCCGGTGCCGGTGCAAAGGTCGGCAAACCTTATGTCCGACAGGGCTTTACCGTATTCAGGCACATTAAGGACGTCACCTGCCGCCATTTTATTGATCCCCAGGAACTTTGCTGCGGATTCTACTACTATCTCCGTGTCGGCTCTTGGGATAAGAACGCCCGGGGCTACCTTATAGCATTCCTTATAGAAATGGCGGTATCCCAAAATATAAGCAAGAGGCTCGCCATCAGCGCGCCTCTTAACAGCTTCTTCTAAAGCATTACCTTCGAATTCTTCCTCAAGGATCTTAAGGTCCAGCAAGGCTTCCTCGTCGCCTGACCCCTTAAGGAGCTCTAAAAACTGATCATTACCAGTTGTCATCGTCCTTGTTCTCCGGAATAACAGCCTGCATTGAAGCAATGGCTACCTCAACGATCGGTCCGTCAGGCTCTTCTGTGGTGAACTTCTGGAGCCAGAGGCCGGGCTTTGACATAAGCTTGCAAAGCCAGTTTCTGTCGTGGCGGCCGACAAATCTTAAGATCTCATATGAGATCGAGCAGATGATCGGAATAGCAACAAGCCTGATCGCAACGTTTACCCAGGCAGGCTGAGCGCCTGTAAAGATACCGATGACCGTATAGATAATGATGGATATTGCCAGAACGTTGAACATAAAGGATGTTCCGCAGCGGGGATGGAATCTTGTCTGCTTCAGGACATTCTCTACGGTAAGAGGGAGACCAGCCTCATAGCAGGCGATCGTCTTATGCTCTGCACCGTGATAACGCCAAACTCTCTTAATATCCTTGAGCTTGGAAGCAAAGATCAGGTACAGGAGGAATATGAGGAGTCTCAAAAGTCCTTCTACGACACTCGTAAGCGCATTGAACCATGTAAGTTCTCTTAAGTATTCAGGAACGAACTTAAGCGCGATCTCAACAAGAAGTCTCGGTGCAAGGATGAAAAGGCCTACGGACATAAGGATTCCGACGATGGCTGAGATCGTCATCATGACGTTGAAGTGCCTCTCTGCAAACTCATCAAGACGTGACTTCTTCTCGCCTTCCTTCTTCTCATCCGGCTTGCCCTCTTCGGAGATATCGGCAGCCTTCATGAGGGCGCCGGTACCCGTAACGAGCATCTTATAGAATCTGATGCAGCCTCTTATGAACGGAACCTTATCGAAATAAGAAGTCTTCTCGCTCTGCTTGATCTCTTCAACATAGATCGTGCCGTCGCCCTTCCTTACAGCCATGGCCGTTCTTGAAGGTCCGACCATCATGACGCCTTCGATCAGGGCCTGGCCGCCGATCGTTGTCTTCTTTACCGGAACGGGGCAGGATTTCTTGCCCTTCTTCTTTTTCGAAGCCTTGGCAGGCGCGGGAGCGGGCTGTTCTTCTACGATCGCACTCTCCTGAACCTGAGCTGCGGGCTCAAGCGAAGTCTCGTCTATCATGTCCGGATCGACCGGAACCATATTGCCTTTATTCTCTGACATATTCTTCCCCCAAATCTAGGCATAATTATTCATTCTGTATTGGATTATAACATTTATATACGCGCATGATGTTACAGACTAAAGGCAAAATCGCGGTGGCATGGGCGGCTGTAGCCGTCCATTTCGCCGGCATTTTCGCTGTTTTTGACTGTTTGGGCGGTAGTTTGGGCGGCTGTAGCCGTCCTTTTTAGCCGGCGTTTTTGTTGTATTAAGCTGCAAGGCTAAAACAAAAGAGGTTGCCTCTTATGAGACAACCTCTTGTTAGCTTTTGTTGAACGAGAATTAAGCTTTTTCCATTCTCTTCTTGAACTTATCAACACGTCCGCCTGTATCAACGAGCTTCTGCTTGCCTGTATAGAACGGGTGGCAGTTGGAGCAGATATCAACTCTCAGATCGCTCTTTGTGGAAAGAGTCTCGAATGTGTTGCCGCATGCGCACTTAACTGTGACAAGATGCGTCTTAGGATGAATTCCTTCTTTCATGTCCTTTCACCTCTCAATCAAAGATATGACGCGTAATCCTAATCTCACGTATGTCATACCGGATTCTTCGTGTTAGCCTTGCTATATTACTTGAATAGCAACTGGTTGTCAATCGGTTGCAAAAGATTTCTTTACGGAAAGGACGAAAGACTTGTTGCTCGTCGTCTTCTCCATAAAGCTGATGACAGCATTTGTAGCCGTGATCGTGTCTGCTTCCGCGATCCGTCTTCTGATGAGCCATACCGCATCGAGCTCTTCGGGTGTGAGCAGGAGGTCTTCTCTTCTCGTACCGGACTTGTCGACTGCGATAGCCGGGAAAACTCTTCTGTCGGCGAGCTTTCTGTCCAAAGTGACTTCCATGTTGCCCGTTCCCTTGAATTCCTCGAAAATGACTTCGTCCATTCTTGAACCCGTCTCGATCAAAGCTGTTGCAAGGATCGTAAGGGATCCGCCATGCTCGATGTTACGTGCGGCACCGAAGAATCTCTTAGGTCCGTAGAGTGATCCCGGATCGAGACCGCCTGACAAGGTCCTTCCCGTAGGGTTGATCGTAAGGTTGTAAGCTCTTGCAAGTCTTGTCATTGAGTCCAAAAGGATTACAACGTCCTTGCCGAGCTCAACGAGTCTCATTGCTCTCTCGAGAACGAGCTCTGTTACTCTTACGTGGTTTTCAGGGCGCTTATCGAATGTAGAGTAAACAACTTCGCCTGAGATATTTCTCTGCATGTCCGTAACTTCCTCAGGACGCTCGTCGATGAGGAGAACGATAAGTACGCAGTCAGGATTGTTAGCTGTGATGGAATTTGCGACCTTCTGGAGGAGGATAGTCTTACCTGCCTTCGGAGGGGAAACGATCATGCCTCTCTGGCCCTTACCGATAGGCGAGAAAAGGTCGATGATCCTTGTGGAAATGTCTTCCTTCTCGGTCTCAAGATCAAGTCTCTCATCAGGATAGATAGCCGTAAGGCTCTCGAACTTGGGACGTCTTCTGATGTTATCGTATTCATTCTCGATTACGGGAATGCCGTTTACTTCTGTAATGCGCTTGAGCGGAGCATATCTGTCCTTACCGCGCTTCGGGATCGCAAAGCCCTTGATATAGTCGCCTCTGCGAAGTCCCATTCTCTTGATCATCTGGCCCGGAACATAAGCATCGTCTTCGCCGGGGAGATAGTTATTTCTGTGAACGAATCCGCAGAAATCATTCTTGTTGCCTTCATTATTGTTGATCGCGAGAACGCCTTCGATCTCGATCTCAACGGGGAGAATGACCTCAGGAACTTCTTCCTCAGCTTCTGCAGGAGCTTCTTCAACAGTCTCAACTGTCTTTGTATCCTGGCCGGGACCGAATGTGATCTTTCTTCTCTTGGATCTGCCGTGCTTCCCCTGACCCTGTACTGAAGGCTGCTCAGGCTTCTTCTCTTCAGCCTTAACCTCTGCAGGTGCCGCAGGCGCTGCTTCTGCCGGTGCTTCTGCAACGGGAGCTTCAACTGCAGGTGCTGCGGGAGCCTCTGCCTCTGCTGCAGCTGCTGCCAAAGCTTCTACGGGTGTGGGCTCTTCAGCCTTAGCTTCGTCCTTCTTCTTGGAAGTTCTGGTCTTCTTAGTCTTTGCTGCTGTCTTCTTCTCAGCCTTCTTGGGCTCTTCGGCAGGTGCTTCTGCTGCAGGTTCCTTTGCGGGAGCTTTTTCTGCTACAGGCTCTGCAGGAGCTGCTTCTTCGGCCTTAGCCTTCTTGGAAGTACGCTTGGCAGGCTTCTTGGCAGCCTTTGCTTCAGCCTTATCCTCAGACTTGGCCTTCTTCTCTTCCTTGGGCTCTGCTGCAGCTTCTTCAGTTACTTTCTTAGCCACTTTTTTCTCCTTCTTCTCTGCCTTGATCATGGCATCAGCCAATTCGTTTGTCTCGAACCTCGCGGTCCTGCCGACATCTACGATCAGCTCGTCAAGAGACTTCTGGTTCTCAATGCTCTTCATCGGTTCGGGAATGGAAACCGGTTTTACGGGAATGGGATCTTCGGAAAGATCTACGGCCGTAATGTCACCGATGTCCTTTGCTCCTGTGATCGCCATGAGAAGTTCGTCTCTGGTCTTTGATTCGGCTTCTTCCGGTGTAAAGTCACCGAAAGCGACAGCTATCTGTCTCAAGTCGGAATCCGTCTTGGAATTCAAATTGTCAAAATCGTCCATAAACGCCTTTCGAAAAATAAAATAATCGCAAATTTCCTATTATGCCTATACGCAATACTGCTTAAAATGGGATATCAAACTTCAAACGTAAAAGGAAAATATCGAAATATAAAGAATGCGCGCCGGGGACTTCACCCGACGCGCATAATATAACATTTGTTATAGTTTCAGTCAATCAAATAGGCTTTAGTTATCAGAAAGTGCCGCAAATTTATCCATCATGTCTAATGCCTTACCTGTACCGATAACAACGCAGGAAACAGGGTCCTGTGCAAGGTATACGTCGATACCGATCCTGTTGGACAGCATGTGGTCAAGACCGTAGAGCATTGCGCCGCCGCCTGTCATAACGATACCTCTCTGTGAGATATCTGCCATGAGTTCCGGAGGTGTTCTCTCAAGAACGTTATGTACGGCCTCGAAGATCTGTGTGATGGGCTCTTCCAATGCTTCGAGCATCTCTGTGGAAGATACAGTAACTGTTGAAGGAAGACCCGTAATGATGTTTCTTCCCTGAACGTCTAATGTGAGCTCCTCGTCTCTCGGATAAGCGCAGCCGATCTCGATCTTGAGCTTTTCTGCTGTCTTCTCACCGATGAGAATGTTATGTCTCTTACGAACGTGCTTGATGATGGCTTCGTCGAACTTGTCGCCTGCAACCTTCAAAGATGCGTCAACTACAGGCTCGCAAAGGGAGATGACAGAGATGTCCGTCGTACCGCCGCCGATATCAACGACCATTGAACCGCATGCCTTTGTGATATCGATACCTGCACCGATTGCAGCTGCGATAGGCTCTCTGATGAGAAAAACGTCCTTTGCACCTGCGTGACGGCATGCATTCTCTACTGCCTGCTGCTCAACGGGTGTGATTACCGAAGGAACGCAAACTACAATGGTAGGCTTGAAATATGTGGCACGAAGGCCCGTGCAGACACGGCCGATAAATGCCTTGAGCATTACTTCTGTAGCTCTGAAGTCAGAGATAACGCCCTCTCTCAAAGGACGGATAGCTTCAACGATACCCGGAGTACGTCCGAGCATGAGGGAAGCTGATTCACCGACAGCCAAAACCTTACCGGTCTTGCTGTTTACGGCAACAACAGAAGGTTCCTTAAGAACGATACCCTTACCTCTGATGTAAACAAGAACACTGCTGGTGCCGAGATCGACACCGATTTCCATGCCTAAACCCATTTTTTCACCTCATATATATCAGAAAACGCCATATTTTGACGTGTTAGTCCGCAAAAATTCAATTTATTATTACATCACGTATAGTAAAAATCAATTACGCGATGCCCTATTTTAAGTGACATTCTGATTTCAATTTGTGGCGATTTGTAGGTATTTCCCGCGTTTTTCGATGGCAAGTTCCGTACATAATTACTGTAAATTCATTAACGCACGGAGTATAATGAGTTGTTTCAATATAAGAAAGGAGTCTTTTTATGAGTTATTCAATTGAGACCGACAAGAAGTGGCAGGCAAAATGGGCTGAGACAGAGCTCTACAAGTTCAATCCCGATGCAGAGGGAAAGAAGCTATATTGCCTTGAGATGTTCTCTTATCCTTCCGGAGCTAATCTTCACCTGGGTCACTGGTATAACTATTCCCTTACTGACTCCTGGGCAAGATTCAAGCACATGCAGGGCTTTAATCTTTTCCACCCCATGGGATTCGACTCTTTCGGACTCCCTGCTGAGAACTATGCGATCAAGACGGGCATCCATCCTCAGGATTCCACTCTCAAGAATATCGACACTATGGAAAAGCAGCTCCAGGCAATGGGCACGACAGTAGATTGGGATTATGAAGTTAAGACTTGCATGCCCGACTACTACAAGTGGAACCAGTGGTTCTTCATCGAGCTCTACAAGAGAGGCCTTGCTTACCGTAAGAATGCACCGGTTAACTGGTGCCCTTCATGCAAGACCGTTCTTGCAAACGAGCAGGTAATCGACGGCACATGCGAGAGATGCCATACGGAAGTTGTAAGAAAGAACATGACTCAGTGGTTCTTCAAGATCACGGAGTATGCTCAGGAACTCCTGGATGACCTTCCGAAGCTCGACTGGCCTGAGAAGACCAAGAAGCTCCAGAAGAACTGGATCGGCAGATCAGAAGGTGCTCAGGTAGCTCTCTACGTCGAGAAGAACGGCGAGCGTCTTACAAACGAAGACGGCTCTCCCATGAAGCTCGAAGTGTTCACGACCAGAGTCGATACGTTCATGGGTATCACATATGTCGTTATCGCACCTGAGTCAGAGCTCTGCGCAAAGCTTACTACTGACGAGTGCCGCGAAGCCGTTGAGGCTTACCGCCAGGCAACAGCTAAGGTAAACGAGATCGACCGTATGTCCACAACACGTGAGAAGACGGGCGTCTTTACCGGTGCTTATGCTATTCATCCTTTAAACGGCAGAAGAGTTCCGATCTGGGCTGCAGATTATGTTGTTGCAGGTTACGGTACGGGCGTAGTCATGGCTGTTCCTTCACACGATGAGAGAGACTTCGATTTCGCTCACAAGTACGGCCTTGATATTATCCGCGTTATCCAGCCTGAAGCAGGCGTTGATTCTGAGCTTCCTTACTGCGAAAAGAAGGGTTATCTCACAAACTCCGGCGAGTTTGACGGCATGGAGATGCACGATGCACAGAAGGCAATCGTTGCAAAGCTCAATGAGATCGGCATGGGCGAATGGAAGATCAACTACAGACTCAGAGACTGGCTCATCTCCCGTCAGAGATACTGGGGAACACCTATCCCGATGATCCACTGCCCTACATGCGGCGTCGTACCCGTACCCGAAGAAGATCTTCCGGTTCTTCTCCCCTACGACGTTGAGTTCACACCCGACGGTGAGAGCCCGCTTGCCAAGTGCGAATCTTTCATGAACTGCAAGTGCCCCAAGTGCGGCGGCGATGCAAGACGTGATCCTGATACTATGGATACTTTCGTTGACTCTTCATGGTATCAGTTCAGATATCCTGATAATAAGAACGACAAGGAGATGTTCTCCAAGGAGAAGATCGACAAGTTCTGCCCTGTAGATAAGTATGTCGGCGGTGCTGAGCACGCATGCATGCACCTCCTCTACGCCAGATTCTTCACAAAGGCTATGCGTGACATGGGTCTTCTTGATTTCGACGAGCCTTTCACAAGCCTCGTTCACCAGGGCACGATCCTTGGACCTGACGGACAGAAGATGAGTAAGTCCAGAGGCAACACAGTTGCACCTGACGACTATATCAGCAAGTACGGTTCTGACGTATTCAGAACATACCTGGGATTCGGCTTCGCTTACATCGAGGGCGGTCCGTGGGCTGATTCAGGACTTCAGGCTATCGTTAAGTTCTTCAGAAGGATCGAGACATGCGTTGCAGACTGCGCAGGCGCTTCAGTTTCTTCTGTTCCTGCCAAGGCTGACATGACTTCTGCAGACAAGGAACTCAACTATGCTATTAACTACGCTATCAAGAGTTCCACTGCTGATATCGAGAAGTTCCAGTTCAATACTCCTATCGCACGTATGATGGAGCTCTTGAACGCAATCACAAAGTACAGCCAGGATGTAACAGCAAAGTCCGAGTTCAAGCGTTATGCAACAGAGAAGCTCGTTCTCCTCCTCGCACCCTTCGCTCCTCACTTCACAGAAGAACTCTGGTGTGAAGTATTGGGCAACGGCTATTCCGTATACAACCAGAAGTGGCCTGAATGCGACGAGTCAGCACTTGTTAAGGACGAGATCGAGATCGCAGTCCAGATCAACGGTAAGGTTCAGTTCAAGGTCAACATCCCTGCTGAAGCTGACCAGGCTGCAGTCGAAGCTATCGTTAATGCAGACGAGAGACTCGCAGGCGCATTGAACGGCAGATCGATCGTCAAGTTCATCTACGTTAAGGGAAGGATCGCCAACATCGTAGCGAAGTAATAGCTAAACAGAGTTAAAGTATTCGAAGAGAGGCTGTCACCGTGACAGCCTCTTTTTTATTCTTCTTCAAATTCAGCCTTATGCTTTTCGAAAAAGTCGTAAAAATATCTCACGTTCTCAAGTTCGGTCCAGCTTGAGACTTTGAAGTCCTTGGAATCGAGATCGTATATCTTTGCATTCAATATTCCAAGCATAAATGGTGAGTGAGTAGCGATAATGAACTGGCAGCCCAGAAGCCTTGCCATCTCATTGATCTTCTCTGCAAGACGCACCTGATTTGACGGCGACAGCGACACTTCCGGCTCATCAAGAAGATACAGTGCGTTGGGCCTTATGAATTCTTCAAAGAACTGGAAAGCGGTCTCACCGTTTGAATACTTCTCCTGCGCGAACATGATATATGCCTGAAGCTGTTCGCCCTGCTTCGACGCAAGGAAATCGTCAGCCTCTTCTTTGCTTTTCCCGTCCGAGATCTGATCGTAAGCAAGGCTCTCTTCTAGCACAGACTTTTGCTGGATCTTCTTGATCTCATACAGGATGTCTTCGCTCTTAATGTAACGGCTGTCCTGCGGCAGCGATCTAATTGTCCTGCCAAGTTCATCTTCGCCAAGACAATACGAGCATTCAGATACAAATCTTCCGCAGTAATCCTCATTGCCGAACTTGTTCGGCGTAGCATATTCCTTGCCCTTGATCTTAAGCTTGTTCGATATCTGATTAAGAAGCGTGGATTTACCCGAGCCGTTATTCCCGTATAAGACCGTTATCTGCTCGAAAAAGAACACCATCCCTTCCCTGCGCCTGAACACGTTATAAGGGTAGATGTTAGGGCATGATATCCTCTCAGGACTTAATCCGAAACTTTGTAAATAGATCATATAAACTCCGGCAAATTTTTTATCTGAACATAATCCTACCACTTCAGCAGTCCGATTAATCGAACGCATCGTTAGAAGGCACATCAAGAATGTGATTGCTTACAGGTCAAGGAACTGGCAGAGAATATAACTGCTTGATCCACATAAGATTCCGAATTGAAACGGGCTGTCTCAATTAAGAGGCAGCCCGTTCCCTATAGTTGGAAAAAAACCGAGGAAGTATTTCGTATTTATGCGGTCAGCAATTCTTGTAGTAGACCTCGATAAGACCTTTTAAGATCAATTCCTTGTCGCATATGATCTTGCGCTTGCAAAGAGGCGTAACGAGAGAAGAATACCTGCCTGTTGCGACGATAACGCACTCCTGGCCATACTCTTGCTCGATGCGGTCGATCATGCCGTCGATCAGCGCGGCGTTCTGATAGATAAGTCCGCTCTTCATGCTGTCTACGGTATTCGTGCCGATAACCTTCTTAGGCGTCTCAAATGCGATGTTGGGAAGCTGTGATGTCTTGCTGCTCAGCGCTTCTGCGGCGATCCCCATGCCTGCGCCGATGGATGTTCCGAGGTAGTTCTTTTCGCTGTCAATGAGCGAAAAAGCTGTCGCCGTACCCATGTAGATATTGATCTGCGGAACACCGTATTCCTTGATGCCTGCAACTGCAGAAACAACAAGGTCGCTTCCAAGCTGTGCGGGATTATCGATCTTGATCTTAAGGCCAGTCTTAACGCCGGGGCCTACTACGATCGGATCTACTTTTGCGAAGCGCTCGACCGCGCTTATTATCGTTCCTGTAACGGAAGGAACTACGGAAGAGATTATGGCACCTTCAATATCTTCGAATGCGGCAACATTGAATTCGAGCGCCGACTTTATGAGCGATGCATACTCAAGATCGGTATAGGATCTGTCAGTCGATAACAGCTCGGTAAAAAGGATCTTACGATCTTCAAAACAACCCAAAAGGATATGTGTATTTCCGATATCGATTGCAAGTACCATAGATCTTTCCTCCTGTTAATTCTCTATGAGCTTTGCCTTGAAGAGCGCCGTTCCGACAGCGCCTGTGATTATGAATGATGCTACTGCTTCGAAAACAGCATTGACGCCTACCATTGCTACGAAGAGTGCAATGAAGCTGAGCTCGGGATTAAGGCCTGTAGCTTCACCTACCGTTGCCTTACCGAAGAGAAGGATCAATGCGCTTACGAAGAAAATCGTATTGAAGAGAGCTGCCGAGAGACCCGTTAAGGATGATCTGACGATAGTATTCTTTGTAAGCTTTGTTACGAGCTTGTAGATAAGGCCTGCACATAAGCCTGCCAAAGCTCTGCATACGACGCACATGATGAATGTGAATACCACATTCTTTGATGCGAGATATGTTCCGAAAGCATCCATACCGAAGCACTGTACAAAGCTCGTAATGCCGAATACCGTACCCAAAGCCGCACCGGCCCAGGGACCCTTGGCAAGACTGCCGACTGAAACGGGGATCATGAGGAATGAGATGGAGACAACTCCGACTCTGAGATATCCTACGGGTGTGAAAGCCATTAAGATGATAAGTCCCGTAAGGATGCCAAGAAGCGCTATGGTCTTGGTCTTTGAACTGCGATTTTGTTTAGACATAACAAAATCCTCCTTTAAGTTATTATTCCTCTTGCGAGGATACAATTACGCGGCGTCCTGCTGTCTTTAAAGACCCTCCGTCAGATTCCATACGGATATCTGCGTTAATAAGGCATCTTAATATAAAGAAAGCTTTCAGCCGATTTGGATTATACTACAAGGTCCCTGAGTCATTCAAACCCAGGGACCTTTTTTCATTCATATGAACAAAACCGTTTCTGATCAGGCTTCAGACTTTATCTCCTCTGTACGGTAGATCAGCTTAACTTCACCATCCATATCATCACTGATTCCGGAGAAACTCTTATACTTTTTCGATACATCGACAGTGGCCTTCAAACGGTCTAAAGTATTGCCAATATCACCGTCAACGAGGTCTACAATCTTGCTTATGCCCTCTTTATTAAGCTTATCCAGACCGTCAGAAAGCTTCATGGAACCGTCCTTAAGTTTCGACACACCGTCAACCAGGGCAGGAACACCGTCTTTTATCTTAAGCGCGCCATCGTAGAGCTGGGCTGAGCCGCTCTTAAGCTTCTCAGTTCCGGCTTTAAGTTCCGTTGCTCCTGATGACAGTTTTGATGCGCCCTTGGCTGCTGAATCTACTCCGTCAGTATATGCAATAACACCAAGATAAAATGCATTGAAACTGTCAAGAGAGGTCTTAACTGAAATGATCTGCTTTGATCCTTCGGAAGCTTCTTTGAGCTTATTCTGTACAGCATCTGATGCCATGTTATCGGCAATTGCCTTTTTGATCTGAATCTCAACATTGTCAGAGATTGTCTTTTTGACAGCGTCAGACTTCATCTGATCCTCAACTGCAGCATCGATAGCAGAAACGGTCTCATCTGCGGACATCTTTTCTTTGACCATGCCGTCGATCTTTGCCGTGATCTCATCAGATGACATCTTAGCTTCGATAGCAGCATCGATCTGAGATTGTACTTCTTCAGTTATATTACCTGCTTCAACTGCAGCATCGTATTCTTCCTTGCTCATTCCCAAAGAAGCTTCGATAACGCCTGCCGTAACCTGGGTTCTTATGCCGGCTTCCACACCTGAAGCAACTTTCTCTTTTGTTGCCTGTGTAACTTTTGTTTTAACCTGGTCTTCAACAGTCTCCGTTACCTTTTCAGTAATCTTATCCCTGTTGGCTTCGACCGCCTTGCTTACAGAATCAAGGGCCTGGTTATAAACATTCGTCTCATCTAAAGAATCGATAACCTTATTCAGCACCTGTGAATAATTGGAGATAGTGAGCTTCGGGATTGATATTCCGGCTGCCTGTATCTGCTTTGTTGCAGTATCAAGAAGCGAATTGAATACCTGCTTCGCTCCGCCTGTAAGATCATCGCTTTTTGAAGATAAAGTATTGAGGCCATTTGAAAGCTCGCTTATACCGGACTTGATCTTCCCTGCACCGTCATCAAGCGATGCTGCACCGTCTCTTAACTCTTTTGCTCCCTCAGCAAGCTTATCGATGCCGTCAACAAGTTCTTTGGATTTACTGAGCAAAGTATCCAATCCGCCATAAAGCTTTGAAGAACCGTCTAAAAGCTTATCCATTGCATCTGTGAGGCTATTCATCGAATCTTTGACTTCGTCTTCATTGAGCTTATCTGCATCAAGCTCGTTGAAAAGATCGTTAGTCGCGATGGTTACTGTCATACCAAGGCTGAAATCTTTAACATCCGCTGTGATCTCGACATAATCAGGAATCTCGAGCTTATCTTTGCTGATAGCAAGATTATCCTGAAGGCCGGGGAATGCAAGGCCTGCTACAACAGTCCTTGTTCCGTCATTTACCACCTTGCCGTTCGTGACTTCCACATTGCTGAACTTATCGTCATCCAGTTCGATTCCGGTAAGCATTGCAAAAGGCACATATATTTTCTCTTTCTTTCCGCCGATATCGACCATCTCATACTGGTTGTTCTTATAGTCGAATCTGATAGTTACCCTGCCACTCTTTCCTGCAATCTCTTTTGCTGACATGGTCTTACCGTCAAGCTTATATGAAACGCTGACATCAACAGGGAGTGCTTTTGTCGTGCTTCCCTGATAGTAGATATCGTTACCTTCGGCATCCCACACTTTCATGTGATCTCCGTTTATAGAATACGTTTCGTTGCCTTTAACATTCTTGATGTCGGTAAGTTTTGTATCGTCGATGATCTCATTATCGGCTTTTGCATTCTTTATCCAATCGCTGACGATTACTTTTTTGACTGTTCCGTCAGAATTAGCGAGAACATAAACAGTCTCATCCTTAATGTTAACATCAGCTGTCTTTGAAGGTGTTTTCACATCTTCCTGAACAGGTTCACTTACCTCAGGTTCCAATAAAGGTTCCTCATTTCTTGTCTTGGCATAGCATATTCCTGCTACACCGAAACATACCGATAAACAAACACCAAGAGCTACCGCTTTTTCAGCCAACTTATCCATGAATTAATGCCTCCTTAGCTTTTTTTACACTGTTGATATGAGTCATTCCGGCCGTCGTTTTGCATATGACACCGTCAAAGAGCATGAACATTGCAGGCAAGGCAAAGATTACGAGCAGCATGCTTATAACCGCGCCTCTTGCCATCAGCATGCACATCGAGCTGATCATCTCGATGTCGGAATACAAAGCTACTCCGAACGTTGCTGCGAAAAGTCCCATTCCCGATACGATGATCGAAGGTATCGATGTATAAAGCGCAGTCCAGACAGACTCCTTTTTGTCATGTCCTGCGATCCTTTCGGTCTTATATCTTGTCGTCATTAAGATCGCATAGTCGACAGTCGCACCGAGCTGGATCGTGCTGATGCAGATAGGGGTAATAAATGCCATGCTCTGTCCCAGATAATGCGGAAGTCCAAGATTGATGAATATTCCGAGCTCGATGACGGAAATCAGGATCAAAGGCAGAGAAATACTCTTTTCGACAAACAGGATGATCAGGAATATTGCAAGGACTGAGACTGCAGTTACGATCTTGAAGTCGCGGTCAGTCGTCTCGATCATATCCTTTGTGCAAGGGGCCTCGCCAATGACCAGTCCATTGCTGTCGTATTTCTTTACTATTCCGTTGATAACATCGATCTGGCTGTTGATCTCATCAGTCGCTACGCCGTATTCGGAGCCTATCAGCATCAACTCCCAATTCTCGCTCTTAAGCGCTGATGTTAGCCTGTCAGGAATCAGATCTTCCGGTATTCTTGATCCTATGAGCGACTCCAGGCTCAGCACATACTTAACACCATTAACGTTCTTTATCTGTTCTGTCATGGAACGCACACTGTCAGCTTCCAGATCGGATCTTACGAGAATCATGTGCGTTGCACCCACACCATATTCTTCATTGAGCTTTGTCGTGGATATGATGTAATTCATATCTTCCGGCAGTGTCTCTGCTATGTTGTAATAGACTTCTTTGTTCGCTTTTCTATAACCATAGTAAGCAGGTGTGATAAGGACCGCAAAGATTATCAGGAACACCGGGAAGATCTTGATCAGCTTTTTCGAAAAAGACTTCGAATCAGGAATAAGCGATCTGTGTCTTGTCTTTTGAAGGGGCTTATCGAAAATAAGGATCAGGGACGGCAGCAAAGTTACGCAGCCTATAACTCCGAGGACAACACCCTTAGCCATTACAATACCCAAGTCTCTTCCCAATGTGAAAGTCATGAAGCACAATGCTACAAAGCCCGCTATAGTAGTGACGGAACTTCCTACAACGCTTGTAAGAGTTTTCCTGATTGCAAGAGCCATAGCTTCCTTGTGATCGTCATTAGTCGCAAGCTCCTCGTTATAGCTGTGCCAGAGGAATATCGAGTAGTCCATTGTAACTGCCAGCTGCAAGACTGCAGACAATGCTTTTGTGATATAAGAGATCTCTCCAAGGAAATAGTTTGATCCCAGATTCATCAATATCATCGCACCGATAGATGCCAGGAACACAAAAGGCACGAGCCAGCTGTCCAGGAAAAGAAGCATTGCAACGCATGATAGTGCAACAGCAAGACCTACATAAATAGGCTCTTCTTTTTCGCACAGATCCTTAAGATCGACAACGAGCGCTGTCATTCCGGATATAAAGCACTGCTCTCCGCAGACCTTTCTTATCTCCTTAACAGCACTCATCGTGCGGTCATCAGACGTGCCGGTGTCAAAGAATACAGCCATCATCGTTGAGTTTTTGCTGTTAAACGCTTTGTAAATATCTTCAGGCAGAAACTCTTTCGGCATGGAAAGATCAGCCACAGAATCGTACCAGAGAACAGTGTCGACATGTTCGATCTTTTCAACTTTTTCTTTAAGGGCAGCTACATCCTTATCAGGCATATTCTCGAAAATCAGGAATGTAAAAGCGCCCTTGTTAAAGTCTTTGAGCAGTTCATTCTGCCCTTTTACAGTCTCCATGTCCGAAGGCAGATAAGTGAGCATGTCGTAATTGACTCTGGTCTTTACCATACCGATAACTGACGGCACCATGAGGATCAAAGCCAGTATCAGTATTGCTATACGGCTTTTAACAACTCCCCTTGAAAACTTCATTTTTATATACTTCCTTTCAATAGTTTTCCATATCAGCAAGTTCTGATCTCTGGTTCTTTACGATCTTTACCATGCTTAGAGCAACGCTAATGTTAAGAAGCCCCTCAATAAGAAAAGCTGTGCCGGTTATCATTACCATGATGTTCATGGCTTCTGCGGGCCTTCCAACGAGAAGGATCCCCATGATCCCTGCTATGCATGAAAAGAGCGCTGTAAGCCACCACTCTCTTATGCCGAACCTCTTTGCTTCAAGAGAGATACCGATCTTGAAAAGAGAGTTAATGATGACGCATACTCCGCCGGTTATGCTTACAAAGCTCATGACATCGCCGGGATTAAATATTGTGATGACTCCTAAGATGATAAGAAGGATTCCGAACTGAAGATCATACTGGAAAGCCAGTCTGAACAGATCTTTTGAGAAATAACCGATAAGCTTTATGACTCCGAAAACGATCATTGAGAGTCCTGCGAAAAGGCCGATTGCTTCAACAGAAATACCAGGCTTTAACAGCATTAAGATGCCTGCAATGCAGAATAAAACGGACATAAAGATATATCCGTATTTCGCTATCCTGATCGATGTAACTGAACGTGTATGCATCATCATTCCTCCTTTTCATCCAAAGGATACCCATGAGAGGAAATGATTAACACGGACAATACCTGCGCCCGTGAATAAAAATTAGGCACGGGACGTCCCGTGCCTAAAGAGGTGATTTTATATTTGATTATTAATCCTGGAGTCCCTTTGCAATTTCCGGTGCAAGGTCTTTTCGCATTACAAGGATCTTTCTGAATTCCTGTGCATATTCTTCTTTCATACCCTTATTGAGCCACTCTATTACAAGACCAAAGCATACACACTTATAGTAATCTGTTAAGGTCTGTCTGCTGCTTTCGCCGATACTTGTACCGGAAACTGCCATTTCAATATAGCTCCGGACCAGATACTCGCTGACTTCCATAAGATAGTTCTCGAACATCTCTCTGTTAACAGACTTAAATATATGCATGATCGCGCGTTTATGCTGCGAAGCAAACTCGATCAGCGCATCATAACACTCTACGATCGATTTTACGGATGGATACTTTTTGATTATTCCTTCAGCATCTTCTTTAACTATCTCTTCGATGAGGTCAGGAAGATCATGATAATGATAATAGAACGAATTACGGTTGATGCCGCACTTTTCGACAATATCCTTTATCGTAATATCTGACAGAGGATGTTCTTCCAAAAGTTCTACAAATGTTTCTTTTATAGCCTTTTTCGTAAAGTTAGCCATCTTGTTTTACTCCCATGACCTGACCATAAGAAGGACTTCTTTAGAAGTTACACGGAGCATGCCCTCGCTTATCATACCTTCAACATCGTCAAATCCGTCAGCGCTTTTATCGTCCGAAGAAACAACAGTACATTTTCCGGGTTTAACAGGTGTGACAAAAGGAATATGTCCGGCAAAGACTGCCAGGTCTCCTTCTGCTCCGCGCAGATAAAGGCCCGCTACATCTTTGTCCATGACTGTTCCTTCCGGAGTCAGTATCTTGAGTCTGAATTTCTCCATTTAAGCTGCTTACTCCGTCATCAGTTATTTTTCGCTGCAGCTTTTGCAACTGCTTCATCGATGGTTCCGACAAAGAGGAATGCCGATTCGGGCAGGTCATCGTGCTTTCCTTCGATGATCTCCCTAAAGCCCCTGATCGTCTCTGAAAGCGGTACATATGTACCTTCGATTCCCGTGAATTTCTCGGAAACGTGGAAAGGCTGGGATAAGAATCTCTGTATCTTACGTGCACGCTCAACCAGGATCTTATCCTCGTCAGAAAGCTCATCAAGGCCCATGATAGCGATGATATCCATAAGCTCTGTATAACGCTGGATTATGCGCTGTACCTCTTTTGCAGTCTCATAATGCTCACGTCCTACTACTTCGGGCGACAGGATACGGCTGGTGGATTCCAGAGGATCTACAGCAGGATAGATACCCTGTGATGCAATATTTCTGGACAGAACCGTAGTTGCATCGAGATGCGCGAAAGTCGTAGCAGGAGCAGGGTCAGTAAGGTCGTCTGCAGGGACGTATACAGCCTGGATTGAAGTGATGGAACCATTTACTGTAGAAGTGATCCTCTCCTGCAGAGCGCCCATCTCGTTTGCGAGCGTAGGCTGATATCCTACTGCGGAAGGCATTCTTCCGAGGAGTGCCGATACTTCAGATCCAGCCTGTGTGAATCTGAAGATGTTGTCGATGAAAAGGAGCACGTCCTGATTTTCCCTGTCACGGAAATATTCTGCCATCGTAAGTCCGGACAAAGCAACACGCATTCTTGCTCCCGGCGGTTCGTTCATCTGACCGTATACCAAGGCTGTCTTATCGAGAACTCCGGACTGCTTCATCTCGTTATAGAGGTCGTTTCCTTCACGCGTTCTCTCACCTACGCCTGTAAATACTGACAAGCCGCCGTGCTCTTTAGCGACGTTGTTGATAAGCTCCATGATAAGGACTGTCTTACCTACTCCGGCGCCTCCGAAAAGGCCGATCTTACCACCCTTTGAATAAGGGCAGAGCAGATCGATTACCTTGATGCCTGTCTCAAGGATCTCCTTGTTGGAAGAAAGTGTTGCATATTCAGGAGCCGGTCTGTGGATATCCCATCTCTCGGCACCTTCCGGAGAAGGCTTAAGGTCTGTAGGCTCACCGAGGACATTGAAGATTCTTCCTAAAGTCTCTCTTCCTACAGGTACGGATATCGGTTTTCCGGTATCAACAGCTTCGGCATCACGGCCCAAACCATCAGTAGAAGACATCGCAATGCATCTTGCCGTGCTGTCACCAATGTGCTGGGCGACCTCTACTACAAGTCTTTTTGAACCAATCTTAAGTTCAAGAGCATTGTTTATCGGAGGAAGGTGTCCTTCCTCAAATCTGACGTCGACTACCGGTCCCATTACCTGGGCGACAGTTCCGGTATTTTTTTTCTCCATATTTAACCTCCTACTTTCCTGCACCGGACACGATCTCGGTTATCTCCTGAGTGATCGTGCTCTGGCGGGCGCGGTTATATTCAAGTTTCAGATTATCGATCATCTGTTGTGCATTCTTTTTCGCACTGTCCATGGCCATTCTTCTGGCTGCAACTTCGCATGCAAAGCTCTCTTTTACAAGAGCATAGAGTTTGCAGGCAAAATACTCGGGAACGAGTTCTTCCAAAAGGACATCGGGCGCAGGTTCCAATATGCCGCCCAATTCTTTGGCTCCTTCCTCTTTTACGAGAGGCAGAAGCTGGAATACGCGGGGTTCCTGGCTCATTATCGAGACATACCTGTTATATACGACAAGCACTCTGTCGATCTTACCTTCGAGAAAATCCTTACAGCAGGTCTCGGTCTCTTCTAAAGCTTCCTCATAAGAATAGTGCTCTGAAGACAGGTAGCCTTCTTCCTCTGTTTCTTCATTCTCATCTTCAGTATCAGCCTGATGGTATTTGTCGTAAGACCTCTTTCCGATAGGCTTTATCTCATAAGCATCCATTGTTCTTATGGTCCTGAAAACGTTGGCGTTATAGCCTCCGCAAAGGCCTCTGTCGCCTGCTATAACGATAAGGCGCGTTTTCAACGGCTCTTCCTGAGCCTTAACGTCAGCCTCATCTTCAGTATTCTCAGTTGCTTTCTTTACGAGACCGAAATACGGACTTTTACGGCATTCCGGGCTTGCAGCAAGAGCCATCGTTATCTCCGAGATTCCGTCAGAAAACTTACGGCTCGCATACATTGAATCGCATGCGCGCTTGATCTTCGAAGATGCGACAAGACCCATCGCACCTGTAAGATGCAATGTAGAGTCAAAACTCTTTATCCTTGTCCTTAATGACTTTATATCCTTAGCCATGATTACTTCTTCTTCATCTTATCGAGAACTTTTTTGAGTTCTTCTTCATCATCTTTATTCCAGGAGCCTTTTTCGATCCTGAGCATCCACTCCTTGTGCTCGTGATCGAGCTTTTCATAGAGTTTTTCCTGATAACCCCTGATCTCACTTATCTCATATTCATTGAGATAACCGTTGATAACTGCATAGATAATGCCGACCTGTCCGCCGACCGGAACAGGTGCGTTACGGTCCTGCTTCAATACTTCAACGATTCTTTCTCCCAAATGAAGTCTTGCTCTGGTATCAGCATCGAGATCTGATCCGAACTGCGCGAAAGCCTGAAGCTCCCTGTACTGCGAATAAAGGAGCTTTAATTCGCCGGATACTTTCTTCATGGCTTTTACCTGTGCCGAACCGCCGACTCTGGATACAGAGATACCCGGGTTTATAGCCGGAATGATACCGTTGTGGAACATCTCGGTCTCAAGGAAGATCTGTCCGTCAGTAATCGAGATGACGTTTGTCGGAATGTATGCGGATACGTCGCCTGCCTGTGTCTCAACGATAGGAAGCGCTGTGATCGAACCGCCTCCGAACTCGGGAGATACGCATGCTGCACGTTCAAGAAGTCTTGAATGCAGATAGAATACGTCACCCGGATAAGCTTCTCTTCCCGGAGGTCTCCTGATAAGAAGTGACAGAGCTCTGTATGCTACAGCATGCTTGGAAAGGTCATCGTAAATGATGAGGACATCCTTGCCCTTTTCTCTGAAATACTCTGCCATTGCGCATCCTGAATAAGGCGCAATGTACTGGACAGGTGCACTTTCGGCAGCTGTTGCCGATACTACGATTGTATATGACATCGCACCTTCTCTTACGAGGTCAGAAACTAAAGATACGATCGAGGTCGCCTTCTGTCCTATAGCAACATAGATGCAGATAACATCCTTGTCTTTCTGGTTGATGATTGTATCTATCGCGATCTCGGTCTTACCTGTCTGACGGTCGCCGATGATGAGCTCACGCTGACCTCTTCCGATCGGGATCATGCTGTCGATAGCTTTGATTCCTGTCTGCAAAGGTACGGATACGCTCTGTCTCTCGATGATTCCGGGAGCCTCAGCTTCAACAGGTCTTTTTGCTTCTGCAAAGATCGGTCCCTTACCGTCAATAGGATCTCCCAAAGGATTTACGACACGTCCCAGATAGCTTTCTCCGACAGGGATGGAAAGAACGGTACCTGTACGCTTTACCTTGGTGCCTTCCCTTATGTCATTCTTATCTGTCAGGATAGCGACAGATACAGTATCGTTCTCAAGATTTAAAGCAAGTCCTGCAGAACCGTCCTCAAACTCTAAAAGCTCTGTAGATACGCAGTTCCTAAGGCCGTATACGGAAGCGATTCCGTCTCCGACCAGAACTACCGTACCGACTTCACCCATATCAACACGGCTCTTATAATTTCTAATCTGTTCCTTGAGAATATTACTGATTTCTTCAGGTTTGCTGACCATAATTACGATATCTCTTTCTCTAAGTTTTTCAGGTTCTTTCTGACACTTCCGTCAAAGAACATTCCGTTTGCCGTTACAGTTATTCCGCCCATCAGAGCAGGATTTATCTTATATCTGGGCCTTACGGTCTTGCCCGTTATCTTTTCGAGCTTGGCTACGATCTTTGCCTTCTCTTCGTCAGTAAGCTCTACCGCGCTCGTGATCTCCGCATAAGTGAACTTTTTAAAGTCTTCGTACATATGCTCGAACTCTTTATAGGCGTCGAAAAAAGACCCCATGTCAGCGCGTTCGGTCATTACTGCCAGGAAAGAATAAAGAACGTCATCCACCTTTCCTTCAAAAGCTTCGCGGAGTGCATCCATGCGCTCGCTTTTGGGGATTCCGGGATTCGACAGGAATTCAATATATTCAGGCATCTCTTTAAAGAGCCTTTTCAGACTCCTTATATTGTTACGGATGTCGTCGATATTGCCCGACTCGTATGCCGTCTCAAAAAGCGCCAGAGCATATTCTCTTCCGGTAGTGTTCATTTCGTCTCACCTAATTTGTCGATAGCGTCATCGATAAGATCTCTATGGTCATCCATATTGATCTCACGGCCGATGATCTGCTCGGAGATAACCTGGGAAACATCAACGATTTCCTTCTTGATGGTCTCTCTGGCTTCGCGTCTGTCACGTTCGATGTCCGCCTTGGCTTTTCTGATGATCTGGTCAGCCTTTTCGCGCGATTCGTAGAGCATGATCTCATTACGCTCGTTCGCACGCTCGACTGCCTCACTGATGATCTCATCAGCTTTCTGATCTGCAGTAGTGATCTTGTCTTCCCAGCCGGCCTTGAGATCATCTGCCTCTTTACGGGCTTTATCGGCCTTCTTGTACTGTGTCTCGATCTCGTTTTCTCTTTGCGCCTTGATCTTCTTCACAGGCTCAAAGAGGAACTTTTTTAAGATCAGGAACAGGATCACCAGGTTTGCCAGTGATATCACTACCTGCCAGATATTTATCGAAATAATATCCAGATTCTGCATCTTGATTTGGCTCCGTTATCAGTTGCCGACAGCCTGCATCAAAATATCAACGAATCTTCCCGGTGCAACGAAGATCAGAAGGATCGCAATAACCAACGCATAAAGACCTGTTGTCTCAGCAACGGCGCATCCCATAAGCATTGTTGTGGTAACATCGCCTTTGCATTCAGGCTGGCGTCCGATCGCTTCGCATGCCTTAGCTACAGCATGACCTTCACCGATACCAGGACCGATACCTGCGATCATGGCGCATCCGGCACCGAGTGCGCATCCGCCAAGAATGATTCCGATAGCAAGTTCTAACATGTTCTAGCCTCCTATATGTTTATAGATAAGTTTTTCTGTTTATGCGCTTTCACGCTTGTTAGCATTCATAACAGCAGCACGTGCCGCTTTGCGTTCTTCACGCTTCTTTTTCCTCGCCGCATATTCTTCGGCAGGGAACCCGCCTGAAATGTATAACATCGTCAGCATCGCAAAGATAAATGCCTGAAGTCCGCCGCTGAAAAGGTCGAAATAAAGTGACAGCACAGCAGGGATACCGATCCTCAGATACGGGAAATCCGCAAGCGCTCCAGGAAGAAATGAGAAGATCGTTTTTGAAAGACCTGAAAGTCCGACAGCCACCAGGAGCGATATGATCGAACCTGACAACACGTTTCCGTAGTGACGGAATGCCATCGACACAGGAGTTGCAAATTCGCTGATGATGTTAAGCGGTGCAAGGAGCGGGACAGGCTGGCCGAAGCTCTTAAGATAGATCCAGGGACCCGCCTTCATCTTGTAGTAAGTGATAAGGAAGAATACCAGGATAGCCCATCCGGCAGTTATATTGATGTCAGACGTCGGTGGGAAAAGACCGATCAGGGATGACAGGCTCGAAAAAGCTGACAATCCCAGAACAGCCGCAACAAAAGGAGCAAAACCTTCAAAGAATTCGCCCATGTTGGTCTTTACAAGGTTCGTGGTCTTCTCGACGATCCATTCGGCCAAAAGCTGCCTTACTGAAACATTGCGTGTCTTAAGACCTGATGTAAGAAAAAGGCACAGGAACAGGATTCCCAGCATTACGCACCAGGAATTGACCTGCGATTCGGTTATGGGAAGGTCCTGGATCGGAAGCTTTACCGTAAAGAATACGTGTGCACCGGTAATGTCGATGCCCTCCGATGCAGGAACGAACAATATCTTGATAACTATCGCAGCTGCAAAAGATAAGACAGACAGCAAAAGGAAAATGATGCTCATTCTTCATCCCCTCCTGCTGTTTCAGTATTCTCATCAGTTACATCTTCACCGCTCTTAGCCTGCTTTTTCTTATCCTTGTTGAAAACCGCACGGAGATAAACTCCAAATGTCGCAAAGAGCAGGGATATGATAGTGGCAATAACATTAAACACGCTCTGGAATATAAGGGATATTGCCAAAAGGACAATGATCAGGGCAAATCTTATGGCATGGGATGCCTTCATGATCTCCTTGGCCTTCTTTTCACCGGAAGATACCGCCTTTTGTACGCTGAGGCCCAGGAAAAAGAAATTGAGGACGCCGATTACCCCGCCTAAGAGATTTCCGAAAAGCACGCTAAGATCCCATCTGCCGATGATAAGAAATACTGACTGCATCAGCATGCTTAAGACAAGAGTAACCGCGCCGACAAACAGCGTCTCTTTCTTAACTGTAGGATCGATCTTCATGATCTTGCCCGTATCCCTTTCGCGTCAAAAATTCCTGTACGAATGAAATTATATCACTCGGACACCATCGGTTTTTACAGACACGAGGACGCGTTTGCCCAAAATAAGGGCATTAATCTGAGCCTGACTAATGCAACTTTATTAAAAAAATCCGGTGGTCAGACAAGTGCTCAGGAAGCAAATACTTTTTTCGTATCTGATTAAGAGGTTTTAGGTATGAAATAGGAGGCCGCCCGCAAAGTCAAACTCCGAGCCTTATATCAAACCCGACCTCTGAAGAAAGCCCCTGGTCAGGAAGACTTATCTTAACAGCAGCCTTTCCTTCCTTCCCGATGCTCCTTACATAGACACCGCCCATGCCGCCGTTGATATCAGCCATAGATGGACCGAGCACTTCAATTGGGCCTTTTACCTCTACAACAGCCTGCCTGTTGTAAAAAGGCATTACATTGCCGTATTCATCGGTGACCTTGATCCTGATCGCTGCGACATCGTAAGTGGAATCTTCAATAAGCTCATTTGAAGACACATTAACTTCCAGGCAAAGCCTGTTCATCGAGGACTTGATAACGGTCTTTACGACTTTTCTGTTTACGATGCCTTCGAATTTGAACTTTGTGGCTTCACCGCCCCAGTTACCGATATATTTGCCAAAGAGAGAATATGCATCGTCGAACTTCATCTTGTATCTCGTCATGGCTTCGACCATGGTGAGCTTCATCTTCGCGGGCATGTTTTCCATTCCATAAACAGCAGAGAAATTCAAGGCGTCTTTGACGATCTTATTCTGTCTGTCAGAAAAGCCTTCCTTCTCCTTCATCTGGTCACCGATGTAATCGTCTATCAGCATCGGAGGAGAGATGAGATTCTTGTAAGAAGAATCTTCACGGGTATATTCCTTGATGAAAACATCGTTCTTATACATCTTCACGCAGTCGCAATTAGAGAAGATATAGACTTCTCCCCTGTTTCCTGCAGGATGCTCGCCGATGTCCATGGAAGAACTTACTTCAAGAACAGGCGCTAATTCCTTATTCTGGCTCGCATAAGCATATGCAGCGAGCTTGAAGTTCCTGAACATATCGGTCACACCGTGATAGCAGACTCTGTCACCTGAACCGAAGTCCTTATGGGTGTTGTAATCGAACATGCACCAGCCGAAAGATCCGCATATATCCTCGTTAGCCATCACGCTGTCTAAAACGTTGCAGTGCCTTAATGCGTGCTCCTGCCTGTGAAGCTCTGAATCGAAGACCTTGGTCGGGAACATGTGGCCGTTATACTCACTGATGAAGTAAGGCTTATTCATGTCTGAAGTGACATTTTTCTTCTGCTCGCACCCTGCCGTCTTTCCGTTGTGGCTGAAGTCGTTAAATGCATAAACGTCTTCTAAGAGCGAACTCTTCTTAAGATATCTGACGCCTGAAGTCTGGCGCGTGGGATCGAGATCGTGCGCTTCCTTATTCGTTCTGGTATAGAGCTCATCACAGTCGACGGATTCATTGATCCTTACGCCCCACAAGACAATTGAAGGGTGATTCCTGTACTGTGAGACCATCTCACGTGTGTTGATCACAGCCTGCTCTTTCCAGGCATCGTCACCGATATTCTGCCAGCCGGGGATCTCGGTAAATACGAGAAGGCCCAGTTCATCGCATCTGTCTATAAAATGATGTGACTGTGGATAGTGCGAAGTCCTTACGGCATTAAGTCCAAGTTCATTCTTAAGGATATCCGCATCCATCATCTGCATGGACTTCGGCATCGCATATCCGACATAAGGCCAGCACTGATGGCGGTTTAAGCCTCTGAGCTTGATTTTCTCGCCGTTAAGGTAAAATCCGTCAGTCTTAAACACCGCATCCCTGAAGCCGAACCTTGTCGTGAATGTATCTTCCTTATCACCGTTTCTAAGCGTCATGGTAAGTCCGTAGAGCTTAGGCTTTTCGAGAGTCCAGAGCTCCGCTTCATTGACAGTTATCCGGGCACTCTTTTCGCACGGCTCTGCGAAAAGGACTTTGCCTGAAGATATGTCGGTGATCATGCAGACGAGCCCGCCTTCACCTTCTGTCTCAGTCTTTATGGTGACTTTCTTATCGGCGCCGGCGCTTACGAAAACATCCTTAATATGATCTTTCTCTTTAACATCAAGATGAACTTCTCTGTAGATGCCGCCGTATGTCATGTAATCGATGACGAATCCGAAAGGTGGAACATTAAGAGATTCACGGCTGTCACACTTAACTGCGATCACATTTTTCCCGCCGAACTTAAGATAAGAAGTGATGTCGGCAGTAAAAGCCGTATAACCGCATGAATGCTTGATCACAGAGGTTCCGTTGATAAAGACTTCCGCTTCATGGGCAACAGCATCAAAAGTGATAAATACTTTCCTGCCTTCCCAATCAGAAGGGACATCAATAGACTTTCTGTAGCATGAGACCATCTGGTATACTTCGGCATCGAAATAATTCAACGGAGTAACCTTAACGGTGTGAGGGATCCTCACATTCTCCATCTCCTTTTCGCCTGCATAAGAAGGCATTGTCATTTCTTCTTTAAACTCGGATGACCACAGCCAGTCGTTATTGATGTCGATCTTCATAAAACTTATCTCCGCAAGATTCAGCTGACTTTTTCTATCGTATAGATCCTCGATCCGAAATCGGGATAATATCTCATATTCTCGTTAAAACCGCACGATGCAAATGCACTCCTTAAGTGTACACCGGCATACATCATAGCGTCACCATACATGTTGTGGGATTCGGTTTCCGCATTCATCTTATAGAACTTCGCGATCAGCTTGTGAAGGAATCCGTCCTGCTTAACATGGACGGGTGCAACATAATTTACGAGACCTCCGAACTCACGAAGATCGAACTTCATTTCCCTGCCTTCCAGATGATACCTGGAATCCGGATCAAGTCCCATGGGCTTTAGAACGCACCACTGCGCATTTGCGTGCGTTAAGACCTGCATCGTCATGGATACGGCCCTTGCCTTATCCTCCGATACCACCGTCCAGGATATCTCGTTTCCGGGCAGAGGCTCTAACGCGCTGATTCCCGGAGCTCCTAATTCATCTCCATCACAGGACCTCGAATCGTTCATGGAAGATCCCCTGTAGAATCTTCCGAACTGCATTACTTCGCGCCACTTCTTATACATGGTGATCTGTGCTCTTACTGCTTCGATATCTTCTTTGCTCATGTCGCAGAGATTGCACTCATAACCGAGCACTCCGAAAGATGCGACATTAAAGCGCGTCTCAATCGGCGTTCTTCTTAATGTCTGGTGATTCGGACAGTCAGAAACATGCGCCGTCACTGTCGACATCGGATAACCATACGAATAGCCTGTCTGTATCTCTGCTCTGCAAAGCGCATCCGTATCATCGCTTGCCCAGATCTGCGGGAAGAAACTTAAGATGCCTAGATCAAAACGGTTGCCGCCCGATGCACAGCCTTCGAAAAGGATCTCCGGAAACTTCCCCGTAAGCTCCCTCATTACGCGGTATAAGCCGAGCATGTATCTGTGCGCTACTTCTCCCTGTCTGTCAGAAGGAAGCGCCTTAGAGAAGATATCCGAGAAATTGCGGTTCATATCCCACTTAACGTAAGAGATATCAGCCGATGAGAACACATCGCTCATCGCCTTTATCAGATAGTCCTGCACTTCAGTATTAGCAAGATCCAATACCATCTGGTTCCTGCCTTCAGAATGCCTCTTTCCGGGGATCTCCATCGCCCAGTCAGGATGAGCTCTGTACAGCTCGCTGTTGCGGTTCACCATCTCGGGTTCTACCCAAATGCCGAATTCGAGGCCGAGCTTTCTGACCTTATCACAGATGCCTTTTACGCCGTGCGGAAGCTTCTTCTTATTGGGATACCAGTCGCCTAATGAAGATGTGTCATCGTTACGCTCGCCGAACCATCCGTCGTCCATGACAAAGAGTTCGACGCCGACGGATTTCGCTTTTCGAGCAAGGCGGAGAAGCTTGGATTCGCTTATCTTGAAATAAGATGCTTCCCAGGAGTTTAAGAGAACAGGCCGAAGTCTGTCCTTCCACGGACCGCGCAGGATGTGCTTTGACACGAAGCCGTGCATCTGCCCGCTCATTCCGTTATATCCCGCAGAGGAATATGTCATGACCGCTTCAGGGGTCAGGAAGGACTCTCCTTTCGATAGTTTCCATTCAAAGCCTGTCGGATTGATCCCTGAAAGGAATCTTACTTTGCCGAACGGGCTCTTCTCGACGGACTCATAGTGATTGCCGCTGTACACAAGGTTAAATCCGTAAACGTCGCCGTATTCTTCTGTCGCTCCGCGCTTTGAGAGCATGACAAAAGGATTGGCGCTGTTGGATGAATTGCCGGTAAAGGATGAATTAACAAGGCGTGCGGAAGATACGGACATGTCGGTTCTCTTCATCTCCCTTGCCCATGCGCCGGTAAATGTGCTGAACACATAATTGCCGGGATCAAAGTCGTTCTGGCAGCTCATGAGCTTTCTTATCCTGATATCGCCGTCGCCTTCATTAATGAGATTCGCAGTCCTTGTAATGACATCAGAATCCGCATATACAGAGTAGATAAGTTCCAGCTTCAGTGAATTATCCTTATCAGTCAGAGTTATCGTAAGAACCTCCGCGTCTTCGCCATAAGATGAAGGGAGTCCTTCCGTACCGCCGTCCCTGCCGCGACTCTCTGACAAGCTCTCGAAAAGGAAATCCGATGTCATGCTGCCGTCGGAATTTACGACTTCGATGAATGCTTCCCTGACATCGCCCTTGCCGTAAGAACTCATCTCAAGGCGCATGTCCTCTAAAGAGAAATTACCGTTCTCAGGTGAATAGACAGAAGTCGTGCCGGGAGCAAACTCGTGCTGCTCGGCAAGCCCGTCAGCGTCATCCAGATGTATCCTGCGTCCGTAATACAGATGCTCTATGTGACCCGTATCCAGCACCTTCATGGCATACGTCGTATGAACGGTATTAAGGATAATAAGCGGGTTCTTATCGCCTTTTACTGTGATCATGGCCTTCAGCTCCTTGATTTAAGTTCAGCGGATATTTCTTCGATCTTCTTATCTGTCAGAATATATTTTTTCTTGAATATCATCAAGGCAACAACGAGTATTGCGATAGGCGTAAGTGTCATTACCATTCGAAGGCCGAACACCGCGCTTGTATCTATCGTCTCGACAACGTTGTTCTTAAGGTTTGATACTTTCTCCATGAGAACTGCAAGGTTCATCTGTGCGTCGCTCTGTTCCTGGATCTTAAATACTGCAAGGCAGATCGATGCGACCAGCGCTGCGATGCCAGAAGCAAGCTTTACGACGAATGTCTGCATGGAGAAGATGACCGATTCGTCTCTTCTGCCGTTCTTAAGCTCGCCGTAGTCGCATGTGTTTGCGAGGAAGATCGTGCAGATTACATTGAGGATTCCGACTGCGCCCATGATGAAGAATCCGGGTACGAAGAAATGATATACGCTCTTTGTTCCGAGAAGTGACAGCGCAAGAAGGATGATGTATCCTCCGACTGCTGATAATACTCCGATGTAGAAGATCTTCATCGTGTCGAATGCTTTTCTAAGGAGCGGGAAAAGGATCATCATCGCGAGGATCTGCATTGCTCCTGCGAAAGTATTGAACAAGGTGTAATTGCCCTGCCAATTGGAGCCTGCTAGATCGTACTTGAAGAAATAGATCAGGAGGTTCGATGTGATATATGTCGCAGTGTTGAAGAGCACGATCGTGATTACGATAGTCATTGCCTGATCGTTGCCTAAAAGCGCCTTGAACATCTGCTTAACTGATGCTGTCTGCATGTCGACAGAGGATTTCTCCTTGATGCAGAGGCATGTGATACCGATGAAGATTATGAACAGGATGCCGATGATAAGAGAGAAATACTTAAAGCCGACTCTCTCTACTTCCAGTGTGGAATTCATCGTTAGATCTGCCTTGATGGAATCTGTAGCGGTTATCTTCTGATATGCTTCATGATCGACATAGAATACAAGTCCTGCTTCGCCTGAAGTCTCAGAGTCCATAACGAATTCCACCTTGGAAGTTCCGGCGGTAATGCCGTTTGCCGTAAACTCATACTTCGTATTGGAATCATTGAATGAGTAGACATTTTCAAATGCCTTATCTGAGCCGACTATGGTAACGGATACATCCTGGCTCTCTGCTGCATATTCAGTTACGTTCGACGTGGGATTGCCGTCGCTGTCGAGCTCGATAACAAAAGTGTTGAGCTTGGTATCAGCGGATGTAAACTGCTTTGTGATGTTAGTCGTGCTCTTAGAAGTAAGAGATGTTCCGATAGCAGTAACTGCCATGACCGTAAGGATCGTAACGAGAGCTGAACCTACGCCTGCGCAAGAACGCCCCAAGGCCGAGAGACCTTCTCTCTCCTTGCCGCCTTCGGTAAATGCGGGGATCATTGACCAGTATGGGATATCCATCATGGTATAGGTTACGCCCCAGAGGATGTATGTTACTGCCGCATAAGCGATGAGACCTTTGCCGTCCAAAGCCGGAGGAGCCGCGAACATGAGGAATAGAACGATGGCATTCGTGATCGTACCGATCATGAGCCAGGGACGGAACTTGCCCCAGCGCGTCTTTGTTTTCGCGACGATAACGCCCATGATCGGATCGTTAAACGCATCGAAAACTCTGGCTACGAGGAGAATGATTCCCATCGCGATCGCACTCGTCTTCAGAATGTCCTGGAAATAATAAAGGACATAAGAAGCGGAGAGCATGTAGACCATGTCTTTACCTACGGCGCCGATGCCGTAAGCAAATTTCTCTTTTCCGGTTAAACCTTTTTTAGTCTCCATATTAAGTCTCCTTTCTTACCGTCTCATTCCCATCGCGATCTTAACGACTTCGTATGCTCCGTCGTAGATCCCTAAGGACTTGTTTCTTATGATGTTTCCGCACATGTCGGATAAAGTTTTATCGTCATCTATAAAGAGTCTTATCATCTGCAGTGTGTGAGGGATATCCCTGCATTCCAATGTGCCGTCGCCGATCTCTGCAGAGTGGATTGCTCCCCACTGTTCGTGGCCGCCGATCCTTCTGATGAACAGCTTCGGAACAGGATAGAAAGCAAGTTCCGAAGGCTTGGTAACGAGCACATCGCAGGATCTCATCAGAAGGTTTGTCGCATAAACAGCTTCGAAGATGTTCTCGTGGCAGAATAGATGAATGCCGTTGACGTCGCCCTCCAGAGCATCTTCACAGAACTTCCTTGTATCGTTCCAGTCGTTGAAGTGGGTCTTGGCAACGCCTTCGATTCCTGCGACCATTTTCTTCAAGTCTTCCCAGACGTTCTTGTAATCGCCGATGTTAACGTAGAGCGCAGCTTTTCCGTTTTTGATATCAGGCATGAGCTCGTTGATTATCGCCGCGAAGATCTCCTTCTGTGCACCTGCGCCTCCGATCGTAAGAAGGAACCTCATGGGCTTGCCTGCTTCTTTCCGGGCGATCCTTCGCGCGCAGTCTGTCTCAATATTCGCAACGAGCTCGTGGTCGATATAGTGGCCTGCATATTTAAGGCTGTCAGCAGGCATCGGATTTAAGACCTTATCGCCGTCCATTCCGTTGCAGATCCTGTAACCCTGATATGCGTAATGTGTCTGAACCGTATGAATGCTTCCTTCTGCAAAGTGCAGCGCCATCGGCCAGTTGTCGGGGATAGCGTTTACGACGTTCTTCATTCCGGCATGGATCGCTGCCTGAGCAGGCCATACGTGTGTCGCAACAACGGGAATATCCTTTGGCACGTTCTTATATACAGGCGCCATGAGCTCGGCATTCTTCTGGTCTGAAGAATTATATGAGAGCTTCCTGAAGCCTTCGTAGTTAAGAGGCTCCCATACGATCTTATTAAAGAGCTTGAACTTCTGCGACAGTCTTGAACCCATCGAGTAAAGATCGTTCTGCGCACTTATGACCTTGGTGCAAGTCGTATCCTTATATGAATTGAGATCCATCCAGTAAGGAACATACCCAAGGGCATTCGCAGCGGATGCGATAGCCATGGAAATACGGTAGTGGCCAAAGCCCATCCTGATGTTGCCTACGATGATGCCCTTCTCATTGTCAAAGCCTTCGGACGTGCCGTCAGCAGCGTCACCTACTGCGATATTCTTAACGCCAAGCAAGTCGCCGATATATTCATTCCCGATGACTCTTGCAGAATAATCCTTACCTGAGTCATCACCGAACTTCTTGGCATATTTCTTCTTGGACTTTAAAGCCTTCTTATAGACTCTATCCGGCTGGACATTACCGAATATCACTTTTGATCTTTCCATACTGCCCTCCTTTTATGCGGAAATGCCGTTAAGAAGAATATCCACTACTTCGTTCAAGTAATCGTTATATTTCTTGCTGCTGCCTTTCATTACGTTCTTCTCGAAAAATCTCTCGAGCGATGCTTCCATCATGATCTTGAAGATCTTAAGGTCAGCATCCTGTCTGATGATCCCTTCTTCCTTGCCCTGCTCCAGGAGCTTAAAAGCTGGAGCCCAGCCGGTCTCAAGGCGCTTTTGCAGTTTCTTATAGACCTTCGGATATTTGTCCTTAAGCGAATAGAGTTCCTGGAAGTTGATGTTCCTGTAGCTCTCGGGCATCGCGGATAAGAAGAGTCGGATCTTCTCTATAGTTGTATATCCGTCGGAATTAAGGATCTCTTTTTCTCTTGCCTTTATGTTGTCGAAAACATAATCGACCATCGTCTCGAAGATCTCGTCCTTGCCGGAGAACTCTTTATAGATGGTCTTCTTGGAGATCTTAAGCTCATCGGCCACATCATCCATGGTGAGCTTTAAGCCCTTCTTATTAAATACCTGTATAGTACCCTTAAGGATCTTCTCTCTGATCTCGGTCAACATACTTGCAAATCTCCTCCGGAAACTGAATATCATTTTTGAGTTTCCACCATTATGATAACAAGCACCTGTTAAAAATGTGTGTCGAACTCGGAAACTGAATTTACAAATTTAGTTTCCGAGTATTGTGCAAATTACCCATATCACTGTTTTGGGAACACACTCTATAATCTTGGTATAAGTTAACTTTCCGGGAGGCTTACCATGCCCGATCTGACAGCTATAGACTTTAAAGATATTTACTGTACTGATGAAGCAGCTTCACTTCAGGCTGCAAGATATGCTGCTGCCCTGAACAGGTTTAACGAAGCTTTTGGCGGTATCGAAGTTCAGGCAGTATTCTCCGCACCGGGCAGGACTGAAGTCGGCGGCAACCACACCGACCACCAGCACGGTGAAGTCCTCGCCGCATCCATCAACAAGGATGCCATAGCTTTCGCGGCACCTTCAAACGATGACAAGGTAAACATCCTTGCCGAAGGATTTGGAAAGACTTATATAGATCTGTCAGATCTCGAGATGCATGAAGACGAGAAAGGTTCTACTCCCGCCCTCATAAGAGGCGTATTAAAAGGCATTAAGGATAACGGCTATAAGCTCGGCGGCTTTAAGGCATATATCACTAGCGACGTTCTGATCGGAGCAGGCCTTTCTTCATCAGCCGCTTTCGAGACTCTCATCGGCACGATAGTATCAGGCCTTTTTAACGATGGTGAAATCGATCCTGTAACGATCGCTAAGATCGGACAGTTCGCAGAGAATGTTTATTTCGGAAAGCCCTGCGGCCTCATGGATCAGATGGCATGTTCTGTGGGGAACCTGGTACATATTGATTTCGAAGATCCCAAAAACCCGGTAGTGGACAAAGTCGGCTTTGATTTCTCGAAGACTGATTACGTTCTCTGCATTACGGACACCAAGGGTTCACACGCTGACTTAACGGATGAATATGCGGCAGTTCCTTCTGAGATGAAGAAGATCGCAAATCTTCTGGGGCACGATGTCCTCCGCACTGTTTCTTTGGATGACATCTTAAATAACATCCAAATGCTCCGCGATCAGGCCGGTGACCGCGCTGTATTAAGAGCGATCCACTTTGTTAATGAGACACGCCGCGCGAAGGCTGAAGCGGACTCTCTTAACAATAACGATATCGGAGGATTTATAAAACTCGTAAGACAGTCCGGCGATTCATCATTCAAGTATCTTCAGAACGTTTACAGCAATAAGGACATAACGGTCCAGAACGTCTCTCTGGCGCTTGCATTAAGCGATTCTGTATTGGGACCGGATGAAGCCTCCAGAGTCCACGGAGGCGGCTTTGCAGGCACCATACAGGCCTTTGTAAAGAAAGAGAATGCCAAGCTGTATCAGGAGACCATGGACAAGGTCTTTGGAGAAGGCTCCTGCGAGATCCTGTCGATCCGCAAATACGGCGGCATCAGAGTCTTATAAGAGGATTATCACATGATCAACACTTACATAACCGAACTTGTCAATTACGGCATCACTAACGGACTCATCGAAGAGTGCGACCGTATCTACGCGATAAACAGGCTGACTGAACTCATGGAACTCGATGAATACATCGAGCCTTCCGTAACGCCTGAACCCAGAGACCTTCATCTCATCTTAGAAGACATGATGGCTTGGGCATTTGAGCACGGCATAATGAAGAGCGATACTACTGCTTATAAGGATCTTTTCGACACGAAGATAATGGGAGCTATAACGCCTCCTCCTTCTGTTGTCATCAATAAGTTCAATGAGCTTTGGGCAAAGTCTTCCAAGCAGGCAACAGACTGGTACTATGCTTTCTCTAAGGCTACAAACTATATCCGCACTGACCGTATCGCTAAAGACGTTAAGTGGGTCTCTCCTACCGAGTTCGGTGACATCGATATAACCATCAACTTAAGCAAACCGGAGAAAGATCCGAGAGATATCGCAGCTGCAGGAAAACAGAAGAGCACATCTTATCCGAAGTGTCTGCTCTGCCCTGAGAATGAAGGCTATGCGGGAACGCTCACGCACCCTGCAAGGCAGAACCACAGGATAATCCCGATAAGTTTAGACGGCGAGGATTACTACCTCCAGTACTCACCTTATGTTTACTACAACGAGCACTGCATAATCCTTAACAAAGAACACATCCCGATGGTGATCAACCGTTCGACGTTCAAAAAGCTCTTAAGCTTCGTCGAACAGTTTCCCCATTATACCGCCGGCTCTAATGCCGACATTCCGATCGTTGGAGGTTCCATCTTAAGCCACGATCATTTCCAGGGAGGCTGCTACACCTTCCCGATGGCAAGAGCCGGTTACAGAAGCACATTTACCATCCCGGAATATGGAGATCTTACTGCCGGCATCGTCAATTGGCCGATGTCGGTAATAAGACTTCAGGGAGATGATATCGAACGCATTACGGACTGCGCCGACATGATCTTAAATAAGTGGAAGAACTACACTGATGAGGACGCGTTCATCTTCGCTGAGACAGACGGCGTTCCCCACAATGCGATCACGCCGATCGCGCGTAAGAACAGCGAAGGCAGATTCGAATTAGATCTCGTTCTGCGCAACAACATTACGACAGATGAGCACCCCATGGGCGTATATCACCCGCACGCTGAATACCATCACATAAAGAAAGAGAACATAGGACTTATCGAAGTCATGGGCCTCGCCGTCCTTCCCGCAAGGCTCAAGAACGAGATGGCTCTCATGGAAGATGCCATCCTGAACGGCAAAGACATAAAAGCTATTGAAGAAATATCCAAGCACGCCGACTGGATCGATGAGTGGAAGTCGGATTATGACCTCTCTACCGCAGATAAGATCAATGAAGCGCTTAAGTTGGAAATAGGCAAACTATTCGCGAAGATATTAGGCTGCGCAGGCATATATAAGAATGACGAAGACTTCATGAGATTCGTTAAAACCCTCTGATCTTTGCATCTTACCGCCCCTTTTTGCATCTTACCGACACTTCTATTGAACGGGCATTAAGGCTGTCATATAGTCGTCTCAACAACAAGGAATGAGGTGACTTTTATGACAGTTTTACTTTTATCCTTCCTGATCATTATAGAACTCGGATTCATGGTTTTCGAGCTCACCAGAGCCACAGTGAAAAAGGAATGGACAACTAAGCGCATAATCTTAAATGCCGCTGAGCTTGTGGTATTCTTTGCTATGGTCCTGCTTCCCGGTATTGATACGAGCTTCAGATTTGCAGGGCTCATCTTCATGCTGGTCTTAAGGCTCGTTGTATCAGGCATCTTCTGGCTCGCAAACCGCAAGAGTTCTAAGACAAAGAAGAAAGCAGCGATTGTATTTGGAGGACTGCTCGGAGCTGTCCTCATCGCATCTTCGAGCCTTCCTGCTTTTCTCTTCACTGACTACGAAGGAAGGCCTACGACCGGACCTTATAAGCCATTGCTGGCAAATGCGATACTGATCGACAGATCACGTGTAGAAGAGTTCGAAAATGACGGCTCATATAGAGAAGTCCCCG
Source organism: Clostridiales bacterium Firm_14 (assembly GCA_001604135.1). Taxonomy (GTDB): domain Bacteria; phylum Bacillota; class Clostridia; order Saccharofermentanales; family Saccharofermentanaceae; genus Saccharofermentans. Next base: position 19,207 of record LVAT01000011.1, on the reverse strand, counting down.
TCTACTTCATCTATCCTGAAGGAGCAACGGAGAAGATGCCTCTCGTTATCTTCAGCCACGGAGCGTTCGGATACTATCAGAGCAATTCTTCGATGTTTCTGGAACTTGCGAGCAAAGGCTATGTAGTCGCGAGCATCGAGCATCCCTATCACTCCATCTTCACGCACGATACTTCAGGCAAAACGATAATCGCCGACAGAAAATTCCTCAACGATTCGATGACTATAGGCTCCAGCGGCGTATCAGAAGCCGAGGTTTTCGAGGTCATATCAAAATGGATGGAGCTCCGTATTGGAGACATGAACTTTGCGATCGATTCATTTAAGGCAAAGGATACGGATTCCTGGTATATCGAAGACGGCCAGAAAGAAGGCGTTTTGAAGGCTGTAAGCCTTATAGATACAACAAAGATCGGCCTCATCGGTCATTCGATGGGCGGTGCGACGGCAGTTACGTGCGGCAGAAGAGATGACATATCAGCCGTAGTGGACCTTGACGGCACTATGCTGGGCGAGAATCTCGGCGTTAATGGTGATGAAATAATCGTCAACGAAGAGCCTTACCATACGCCTCTTCTTAACTTCCAGAACCAGCAGCACCATGATGATGCCGTAGAAGCCGAGAGGATCGGATATAAATACTCGAATAACACCATCATCAAAAATGCCGATACGGTCTACACGACATACTTTGCAAACAGCGGCCACATGGACTTTACGGACCTCCCGCTCTTCTCCCCTGTTCTTGCAAAGAGCCTGGGAACAGGCGATGTCGACAACGTTGTCATGATCGATACGTTAAATGGTCTTGTCGTAAGATTTTTCGATTGCTATCTTAAAGAAGAAGGTAACTTCAGCGTAAACGAATACTATTGAGGTAACAATGGACATAACTGTTAAAAAGATCGGCGAGACCGAGAAAGAATATATCGAGATCGGGTGTCACAAAAAAGATGAGCGTATCGATGAGATCGTCCGCTTCATCAGATCCCGCGAAGGCATCTTAAAAGGAACAAAAGAGGACCGGCAGTACAGTATCGCACTGCCGGATATTCTCTATATCGAAGCAGTCGATGAGAAGACTTTTATCTATCTTGAGAACGACTGCTACGAATCCGGAAGGCGCCTTTACGAATTCGATGAAGCTCTCGCTTCAAGGAACTTCGCGCGCATCTCGAAATCCGTCGTTGTAAATCTCATGAAGATAACTTCGATCAAGCCGTCATTAAACGGCCGGTTCTCCTGTGTCCTCACTAACGGTGAGCAGGTCATAATCTCCAGAAAATACGTCCCTGACATCAGAGAAAAGCTTAAGGGAGGTGCTGTATGAAAGAACGTTTCAGATCACAGCTTGCAGCCTTTTTTATTTCCGTCACGCTTATCGACCTCGCGATATTCATACTGGGATGCTTATTGGAGCCTGACCTCAAATTCGGTTACGAAGCTTTTGCGTATCCTCTGATCTATGGAGTAATCGGAAGTCTTCCCGGCCTTATCATGTATTCCAAAAAGGAACTCACGATGAAGCAGACGATAATAAGAGAGATCATTCAGATGCTCCTTATCGTTGTTCTCATCATCGCCTTCATGTTCGGCAGGTTCAGAGGCATTGAATATGATGTGTTCCCGCAGATAATTGCAGTAGCAGCAAGCGTAATGATCATCTATGTTCTGGTAAATTTTTTCGGGTGGCTTATAGACCTTAAGACTGCTAATATAATGACTGAAGATCTTAAGAAATATCAGGCTAAAGCATCAGGGAAAAACGAATAACCGTTGTGATGCTGCACTTATTACAGATTCATTAACATCAGATGGGAGGACAGGATATCATATGAGCAAATCTGAAAAAAGCGGTGTGAAGATATCTGTTGTTATTGTCTTAGGATTAGTACTGCTTTTAGCAATGCTTTTATTCCGGCTTTTTCTACCATATTTCGTTAAGTCCCCGGCAAATCCTCCCCCCTATAGTCTCGAAATGCCGGATGATTAACTGAGGAACATCAGCTTTAATCTCTGAACTTTTAATTTATGTTACTTCTTGCCGCTCTTCCAAACATATCCTGTCTTGATCACTGTCTCAATATGATAGCCGGCTTTTCCGAGAGCTTTTCTCAGCTTCTTAATATGAGAATCCACAGTCCTGTCATAGCCTTCAAAATCAGAATTCCACGCATTATCAAGGATCTGGTCACGTGTCAGGACAAGGTCCTTGTGATCGATAAACATGAGCAGCAGATCATATTCCTTTGGGGCCAGATTTATTGTCTTACCGTCGATGCTTACGATATGCCTTGCAGGGTCTATCGTGATCTCATCAATTACAAGACAGCCGTTCTTTGCCAGAAGCCCGTGGTATCTGCTGATCAGGGCATTTGCCTTCATAAGCAGTACTTTTGTAGAGAAAGGCTTGATGACATATTCATCTGCCCCGATCTCATAGCCTGAGATGATATCGCACTCCTCACCCAGCGCAGTCAGAAAGATGATCGGCACGTCATACTTGGATCTGATGTAACGGCAAACTTCCTTTCCGTCCTTGCCCGGCATCATGATATCGAGGATGACCAGGTCATACTTCTGCCTGTCCGCTAAGGTACAGGCGTCAGCTCCGTTATCTACCGCATCGATCTCAAATCCGTTTTTTTGGAAGAAGACTTCAACGACTTCTCTTAATGTAACCTCATCTTCTGCAAGCAAAATCCGATACATTTGATACTTCCCTTTTAAGCCTTTCAGGCCGTTTCATAAGCAGGCATCGAGAACTTAAACTCAGTTCCCTTATCGCCGCTTACGCAGCTGTATTCAGCCTTGTGGACATCTAAGATACTCTTTACGACCGAGAGACCGACACCGCTGCTGCTCATTCTGTCAGTTCTGGCCTTGTCTGTCGTATAGAAGATATCCCAGATCTTGTCCAGATCCTTTTTCTCTATCTTAGCACCATCATTAGTGATGCTGAAATCTATTTTACGGCCGTTCCTGTTAAGCTGGATCATGATGATGTGATCGCAGTATTTGATCGCATTCGACATGAAGTTGCTTAATACCATATTCATCATTTCAGGATCTGCAAACACCATATAGGGCTTTTCGTCGCGGTTAAACGTAATCGTGATATTTCTTTCACGGATCAGCTCACCGTTCCTTTTGATAGTATCCTCAGTCAGTTCCTTCAGGTCAATTGCTTCTTTATTGATCTTATTGCCGCCTTCTTTTATCTTCGAGACATCGAGGAGCTTTCCCACCATGTCAGACATGTGATCGACTTCGTTTACGATCCTTTTCGAATAATCCTTACGGCGGTCATCATCGAAATAATCCCAGTTCTCAACGGTTGCTTTTGTAACAGCCAGAGGCGTCTTTAATTCATGCGCAATGCCCCTTGTAAGCTTCTGGTTCCTGATCTCATAGTTCATTTGATTTTTATAGAGCATGACGAAAGAGACAACTATCAAAGCCTCAAGAATGATAAATCCCAAGAGCATAAATATATAAGTCAGGGCATTGGTCTTAATAACGCTTGCCAAAGGTTTTCCTGCTATGCAGTACGAAACATGGATATCGCCTTCTTTAGCCTGACTGATCAGCACTGATGTCGATGTAAATATTCCTTTTTTAGCATTTACGCCGGAATATTTTTTATAAACCTTTTCTCCTTCTATGCCTGCCTCGTAAGCCATTCTATTTAGCTTTTCAATTTCCGCATCGCCTTTGTGTATTCCCTGTTCAAAAGAATCAAGGATAACCTCACCGCTGTTAACATCTGTTATCGAAGAATAAAAGCCAGTGCGGTCCGCATATTCATATGTGAGATAGTAATTCCACGATCTGATTACCTGCTCTTCCAGCTGTCCGTCAGCGTTATCAGCATGATAATCAATGTTTGCTGTTACAAAAGGCAGATTGAAATGCAAGTTAAAGTCATCTATTTTGTTCTTGGTAAAAATAACAAATGCTATCGAAAATGCCAGCAGCACAACAATGCAGAAAACCGCTCCGTATCTTATATATTGTTTCTTCATTTTTCTTCCTCATATGCATCCATCGAAAACCAGAAATTCGTTCCTTTAAAGCCGCTATAGCATCCGCACTTTGCGTTATGGGCATCAAGAATGCTCTTTACGACAGAAAGGCCTACACCGCTGTTTTCATCCTGTTCTGACTTGTTCTTCTTGGAGTTATAAAGAACGTCCCATACTTTTTCCAGATCGGTTTTTTCGATTCCTGCACCGTCATTCGTGATGCTGAATTCTATTGAATTTCTGTATTTTTTCAGCCTGATCCTGATCGTGTGCTCGCAGTACTTTATTGCGTTTGTCATGAAGTTGTTTATAACTATGTACATCATCTCGAGATCTGCAAACACAGTATAGTTTTCAGCTCTTTCATCTGTCTCGATCACCATATCGATATCTTTTTTCAATATCGATTCCTTGTTTCTCTTCTTTATGTTTTGGGCAAGAAGAAGGAGATCAACATCCTCACGGTTCAGCTTAACGCTGCCGTCCTGTATCTTAGACAGTTCGAGAAGCCTTGTAACCATAGATGACATATGGTCAACTTCAGATATTATCTTTTCCGAATACTCAGGGCGCTTTTCCTCGTCTACGTTTTCCCATTTATCCAGATATTCCCTGGTAACAGACAGAGGTCCCTGCAGATCGTAAGCGATGCCCTTCGTAAGCTTTTCGCTCCTTAATTCGAATCTCTTCTGATTAAGGTAGAGCTTTCTTACTGCATAAATGATTACAGCTTCTACGAAAACCAGAGCCAGAACGGACAAGATATAAACCCACAAATTATCTCTGATGACGATCAGGAGCGGATTTGTTACGAAATAATAAGTAAGAAGGTAATGTCCTTTATCGTGAACAAAGATTACCGAAGCAGTCGTAGTGAAAATCCCTTCCTTGACATTACGGCCGGCAGGAACTTGGCCGTCTAAGTGCTTAGCAACATATGCATCGCTAAGTCTATGAGCCTTTTTGTTTATTCCGGAATTCCCGCCCAAGGAATAATACTCGATCTCATCGAGCCTTACGATCCACTCCTCATAAGGAACGCCCTTCTCTTCATTGACAACTTCAGGCTCAGCAATATTTAATGTCTTGACCTTGTCATCAAAAGAAAAAGTAAACGTGCCTCCGTAAACGAATGTATCATCGCATCTCGCACCTGCTACCGTAATATCTTTTCCGCGCGGGAAGCGGAAGTTTGAAACCTCGTCCTTTGACAGTGTCAGCGGCTCTTCAAAAAACATAAATCTGGTAGAACCGGGAACCAGCTGAGTATCCTTCGCTTCATATCTGTCAGAGGAATCCTCAATAACCTCAGTTTCAACCTCACCATAATAACGGAATGCCAGAAAATCCTGTGACTCAAACATTACCCTGCCATTATTTTCGGTATCAACTATAGAAGAGTAAAAGCCTACGTCATCACCGACGAATGACAGAAATTTCCATGAGTTGACAGCATTATGTGCCAGTGATTCCGGAGTTCCGTTTTCGGAATTGCCCATTGATATTTCAGGGAAAAGAGCAATGTTACGCATACCTTCATTTACAACATCGATCTTTTTCTTTGTATAAAACGACATCAATACCGAGAAGATTACAAGTGCCAAAACACAGTAAACTAACCCAAATCCCAAATAATTCTTTTTCATCTTCTTTGTTCCTTTCCACGACATCCGTCTTCGTTCATCGTGAGTATAGAAAAAAGTTGTGACTTCTTTATGACCATACATGAACTTAATGAAAATCGTGGCACGATAACGATATTTATTCCAATACGAATCAATAGTGATAGAATGATTATATCAAAAAATATGGAGGTGCCTTTTATGGACTTAGATATCAACAAGGCTGTAGGTGCTGCTCAGGATGCAGTCAGCGCTATCGCAAAGGACGAGAATGCAAAGAAGATAGCTAATGACGCTATCGACAAGGTTGAGAAGAAAGTCGGCGTTGATCTTCCTGACGTTGACGCTATCAACGGCGCTATCGGCAAAAAGTAATTATTCAGAGAAACTGATTATGAAGGACGTCTCATCAGAGGCGTCCTTTTTGTTGCCAATAATGCTCTAACACCGATTTATATTGACTTTCAGCGTTTTATCAAATAATAATATTACTTTTGGGATAGGGATTTTTGCTTTTATTATTCAGGGGGATAATTCTATGTTTATGCATGGCATGATGATCTATTGTGTTTTATTTTTGGCTGCATTTTTGTTTTTTATTCTCGATCCGAAGATCAAGTTCTCGTTCATTCCGGGAATAATCATTACGGAAATAGCAGGCACTTCTTTCTTGTGGTGTTTTGTTTTCGCGAAAATGAAGTCCGGCACTTTAGCCCGCTTGATCAATCCATTTGGAATCTTTAAGATCCAGAAGATCAATCTGATAGCGCTCTCAGCCATCACAGCACCTGTTATCTGTGTTGTTCTGTATTTCCTTGGCAAGCTTATCGGCAAATGCATCTTCAAAGGCGCTAAGGGCCGCACAAAACCGGCAAAGGTCTTATATATCATCGCTTCGGTCATCGTTCTTTTTACCGGCATTTTCCAGTCACTGAATTCACTTACGCTCACTCAAGAATCCTTCACAAAGTTCAGTAACCTCTCTTCACTGTTCCGGGTTTTAGCACGGATCAGAGTGGTATTAGGTTATCTGCAGGTATCCGTTAAATACGCTTTACCTGTCGGCATCAGCCTGGCAGTCACAGGTCTCATCTGCGTGATCCTCATTAACACAAAGATACCGATGTTCAAGAAGGAAAAAGAACCGGTGTTTCCGAAAATCTAATTTAAAAAAGAAGGACGTCTCAGCTTGGACGTCCTTTTTTGATGACTTCTTGTTTGTGAACCGGCGCTTTCTTTTTCTTGATGTGATTTCCGACTATCTCTGAAACGTCTGAGATCGTCATGAACGCCGATACATCCGCATCGTTGATTATCTTTTTGATCGCAGGCACTTCGACTCTAGTGATGACGCAGTAAAGCACTGTCTTCTTGCCGTTACTGACCATTCCCTTGCCTTCCATCTGCGTGCATGTTCTTCCGAGCTGCGAATAGATCTTATCTGCGATATCCTTGCCGTGATCTGTAATGATCATTACGGACTTGCCCTGCTCCATTCCGTTCTCGACGATGTCTATTACCTTCGAAGTAATGAAGTACGTAAGGAGCGAATACAAGGCTCTGTCTGGTCCGAAAAGGAGTCCTGCGACAGCATAGATAATGATGTTGAAGAACAATACGATCTGGCCTACAGAGAATTCCATGTGGTGCGATAAAAGCATCGCAACGATCTCCGTGCCGTCTAAGCACCCGCCGTATCTTAAGATCAATCCGACGCCAATACCGAGCAATACGCCTCCGAATACGACTACAAGGATCTCCTGCTCCGTTACCGCCTTCATATGCTCGAAAACGCCGAGAAAGCTTGAGAATACTACCATCGCATATATCGCCTTAACGAGGAATCTCATGCCAAGGCGCTTAAAGCCTACGATCATGAAAGGAATATTAAGAGCGATCGTCAAAACACCCAGAGGGATCCCTGACAGCTGGCTTATGATCATCGAGATACCGACAACACCGCCGTCTAAGATCGTAAAAGGGACTAAGAATTCTTCGAGCGCGAATGCAGCGATAACAGCGCCCACGGTTATCATGAACAGCGGCGCAATCCACTGCTTGAATATGTACTCGAAAGTAATCTGCTTTGGTTGTCTTTTTCTTTTTACAGGTGTCGGCATATTCTTATTTTCGCACAAAAAGTAATAGGCTGCTTCCTATAAAAGCAGCCTACACCAAAATTGTTTCGTTATTATTTCTGGCGGTTGAAATTGATGAGGCATCCGTCAAGGATTATCTGTCGCTCACGGTCTGTGAGGTCGCCCAGAGTCAAAGTGAATTCCTTTGTCTCATTGCCCTTGATGGCGATTGCCCTGATCGTCTCAGCCTTTGTCTCGACTGCCGTTCTGATTCCCGGGAAGAGAATGTAATCGAGGTTTGCGAACGGGAGGTCGCCCTTTTCGATGATGAACGGGAGCATACCCCAGTTGATGAGGTTGGATCTGTATCTCTTCGTAGCGTACTCGTTAGCGATGTTAGCCCATCCGCCAAGCACCTTCTGGCAGGAAGCTGCCTGCTCTCTTGCAGAACCGTCACCTGGCTTAACTGCGAAGATTACGGAACCGAAGCCGATGCCCTTAACGTCGCCGTGCTCGAAAGAAACGATGCTCTTTACTACCTGCATTACATCGTGGAGGCCCTCGACAGCTTCACAAGGCTTCTCGCCTGCAACGAGCGCTGTCTCAGCCTTCTGGATGTTCTTAGCGCGTCCAACGTACTCAGGGTCCTTTCTAGAGAGTGTGAACTCTGCAAGGCCAAGCGGGTTGGATCTGTAAGAAGATGTCTCGCCTGAAGGAATGAGCTCGTCTGTTGTAGTAACAGGATCGTGGATCTCGGATACGACCTGGAGAACAAGGTTCTCAGGAAGTGCTTCCATCTTCGGCCAGTCCTTGATGTTAGGTCCGAACTGGATCTCAGTGTTAGGATCAGCAACGCCCTTGGAATCGAAAACTCTGTTCTTATAGATCTTATCGTCGAATGTGTAAGCGTAGTTGTTAAGCTCGCCTGTGAATGCTGTAGCCGGTGTAAGAACGCCCTTGTTTGCAGCTGTTGCAGCGATGGATCTTGCGTCCATGAGTGCAACGGAAGAGATCTGGCCGCTCTGAACCTTGGAGCCTTCTCTGTTCGGGAAGTTTCTTGTGGAGTGACGGATGGAGAATGCATTGTTTGCAGGTGTATCGCCCGCACCGAAGCAAGGTCCGCAGAATGCTGTCTTAAGGATAGCGCCTGTCTCAAGGAGTGTAGCGGCAACGCCGTTCTTAACGAGCTCCATGTAGATAGGTGTTGATGCAGGATAGATGGACATCGTGAACTTGTCAGCGCCGATATAAGTGCCCTTCATGATGTCAGCTGCAGCGCAGATATTCTCGAATCCGCCGCCTGCGCATCCTGCAATGATTCCCTGATCGACAAGGAGCTTGCCGTCAACGATCTTGTTCTTCAATGAATACTCGATCTTGTCGCCGAAAGAGACCTTTGCTCTCTCCTCTGTCTCGTGGATCATCTGCTCGAGATTTGCATTTACATAATCGATCTCGTAAGCGATTGACGGGTGGAAAGGCATAGCGATCATAGGCTTGATCGTAGAAAGATCAACGATAACTGCGCCGTCATAGTAAGTAACGTCAGCAGGTGCGAGCTGCTTGTAGTCGCCTGATCTGCCGTGGATATCGAAGAACTCCTTTGTCTTCTCGTCTGTCTGCCAGATGGAAGAAAGGCATGTTGTCTCAGTTGTCATAACGTCGATGCCGATCCTGAAATCAGCAGAGAGGCTTGCCACACCGGGACCAACGAACTCCATTACCTTGTTCTTTACATAGCCGGAGTTAAATACCTTGCCGATGATAGCAAGAGCAACGTCCTGAGGACCTACGCCCTTCATCGGCTCGCCTGTGAGGTAAATAGCGATTACGTCAGGCATCTTGATGTCATATGTCTGTGAGAGGAGCTGCTTAACGAGCTCAGGACCGCCCTCACCCATAGCCATGGTACCAAGAGCACCATAACGTGTGTGTGAGTCAGATCCGAGGATCATGCCGCCGCAAGTAGCGAGCATCTCTCTTGCATACTGATGGATAACTGCCTGATGAGGAGGTACATAGATACCACCGTACTTCTTGGCAGCCGTGAGACCGAACATGTGGTCATCCTCGTTGATCGTGCCGCCTACTGCGCAAAGTGAGTTGTGGCAGTTGGTAAGAACGTAAGGGATCGGGAACTTCTCAAGGCCCGAAGCTCTTGCCGTCTGGATGATGCCTACATATGTGATGTCGTGTGAAGTCAGCTTGTCGAACTTGATCTTAAGCTGATCCATATTGCCTGATGTGTTGTGATCTTTTAAGATGCCGTAAGCGATGGTGCCCTGCTTAGCGGATGCCTTGTCAGCAGCCTTGCCGGACTTTGCTGCGACTGCTTCAGCCGCACCTGCCTTATCTTCAATAAGTTCTGCGCCGTTAATGAGCCAAGCGCCGTTTTCGAGTGTGGAAATCATAGTATCTACCTCTTTATTTAATAAATTCGCGCATTATTATAACACGCAATCGAGCAACTTGCTTGCAGGCAGGAGCAATTAACAAATTGAAGCTCGCTTCGAATTTGTTACATTGCGAACTGACTGAAAGTAAGGGTTGCGAGATAAGTGTTTCACGGAGCGAAGCGGAGTATAGCAAAGATTCGAGCAACTTACCCGCAAGGATTGCAAGAGCGGTATAATTAATCCAAGACTCAAACAAAGGATCCGTGCAGTTCAAATGAAAAATAATATATTTCAGCGCGTATACAATAAGATACACAGCACCATCCTTAATCAGATGGACGAAGCTTCGGATAAAAAGATCTGCGGACAGAGCCTTGTAAAGTATGTAAAAAGCGTCTACAGGGATGATGCAAACGGCGTAGGAATGACCGGATCACAGTCCACACATTACATTATTCTGAAGCGCATCTTTTCACATGTCACACTTACGGAACAGGACAATTTTATTGATATCGGCTGCGGCAAGGGGCGCGTATTGGCGTATCTTATCAAAGCACATGCGCCATGCAGTCTGAATGGTATTGAAATAAACGAGATTGCCTATAATGTCGCACAGGAGTGGACAAAAAAGTACGATCAGGTCAACGTGATTTCGGGAGACGCATTCAAGTTGGATTACAATCCGTACACTGTCCTTTTTATGGGCCGTCCTTTTCTTCCCGTGACATTCAAGCAATTCATTGAGGCATTCGAAGCAGGACTGAATCACCCCATAACACTGATCTATTGGGTCGATCAGCAGAGCGGCCATTTATTGAAGGACCGACCCGGCTGGAAAATGGAATTCAGAGAAACACTGACCTATATCAAAGGTCTTAGAGTCGCACGCACACCGCAGGGATATTCCATCTGGACTTATGACCCTGCCCGCCGCTGATATTACCCGTTTTCAATTTGCATAAAAATGAAACAGGGGCCGCAAAATGCGAACCCCTGCTTGTTCAAAGTTCAAAGCAATTGCTTGCCTTCTTTTATTTGTTAAGTCTTGCCTCGAGTGCAGCCTTCTGGTCTTCGTAGCCGGGCTTGCCGAGAAGAGCGAACATGTTCTTCTTGTAAGCCTCAACGCCGGGCTGGTTGAAGGGATTTACGGCGAGGAGGTAACCTGAGATGCCGCAAGCCTTCTCGAAGAAGTAGATGAGCTCACCAAGGGAGTAAGCTGTCTGGTCAGGCATGTGGATCAAAAGGTTCGGAACCTTACCGTCAACGTGAGCGAGGATCGTGCCCTGCATTGCCTTTGCGTTAACTTCGTTCATGTCCATGCCGGAGAGGAAGTTAAGTCCGTCCAGGTTGTCCTTGTCGTTGGGAATCTCAAAAGATCTTCTGGGCTGGTCGATCTGAACGACTGTCTCATACATGATGCGTGCACCGTCCTGGATGAACTGACCCATGGAGTGGAGATCTGTTGTGTTATCAACGCCTGCCGGGAAGATTCCTCTTCTGTCCTTGCCCTCAGACTCACCGTAGAGCTGCTTCCACCATTCTGTCATGTAGTGGAAAGAAGGCTCATAGTTGACCATAACTTCTGTTGAGTAGCCGGAACGGAGCAGGCAGTTACGTACTGCAGCGTACTGATAGCAGGGGTTCTCTGCCAGAGGAAGCTTCTTGTAAGCCTTGGAAGCGTCCTTAGCGCCCTTCATGAGCTCTCTGATGTCGATGCCTGCAACTGCGATAGGAAGAAGTCCTACGGCTGTAAGAACGGAGAATCTTCCGCCTACGTCGTCAGGTACTACGAAGCTCTCGTAGCCTTCTTCGTCAGCGAGGCCCTTAAGTGCTCCTCTTGCCTTATCTGTTGTAGCATAGATTCTCTCCTGAGCACCCTTCTTGCCGTACTTGTTCTCCATATAAGCTCTGAGGATACGGAAAGCGATAGCAGGCTCTGTTGTTGTGCCTGACTTCGAAATGATGTTGAGGGAGATATCCTTGCCTTCGATGATGTCCATCATGTCTGCAAGATATGTAGCGCTGATGGAGTTACCGCAGAAAAGGATCAGGGGGCTCTTTCTAACCTTCTTTGATGCTGCGTTAGCGAAAGAATGGCCTAAGAGCTCAATTACGGCGCGTGCGCCTAAGTAAGAACCGCCGATACCGATAACGATGAGGACGTCAGAATCTCTTCTGATCTTCTGAGCAGCCTTGCGGATTCTGGCAAATTCTTCTTTGTCATAGTTTGTGGGAAGGTCGAGCCAACCAAGGAAATCATTTCCGGGGCCGTTCTTCTTGTGAAGCATATCAGAAGCGGCTTTTACCTGGGGCTCCATTCTAGCGACTGCCTCTTCACCTCCGATAAAATCGAGGGCGTTCTGGTAATCAAATGTAATCATCTTAAACTCTCCTTACAGGTTTATTCAAAAATCATACAGAGTATACACCCTGATTTTTTCCTTTTCGAGTATAATTAGTCGTGGAATTATTACAAAAAACAACGAAAACTAAAGGAATGCAAGATGTCTGATATTTCGATCGCGGAATCAAAGATCCAAATCCTGTATCTGGTCGACCGTGCGCCGGGCGTTAGTTATCACCTGCTTATGGAAAAGTGCATGGAATCGCTGTATACGGACTTCTTTACCTTTTCGAGATCATACGAAGAGCTCATTTCAGGCAATCTCATGGATAAGAGCAGATCCGGCGATTTCACCGGCGACGCAGTAGGTTCTACTGAGAATCTGACGCTTACTGACGGCGGCAGGGCCGTATTGAAGGACCTTATCTCTTCCCTTAATTCGTCTCTCATCGACCACTTGAATGAAGCTGCAGCCGAGATCGTTGCCGAGATGAGCAAGAACTCCGGTATCACGGCCTCATTAGAGCCCAAGGAAGACGGAAAATTCCTCGTAAACCTTGCAACAGACAATAACGGCAAGCCATTTTCCTGCTCCATCACGGTTGATGATGAGGCTACGGCCGTAAAGATCTGCAAACAGTGGAAAAAAGTAGCTTCCCAGGCTTCCGACGAGCTTCTTAAGCTCTTCAGATAACGGGTCTTAGCCCCTCTTAGTTACCTCAACGATAATGAATTCACCCGGCTGAAGGATGTGACGCAGATGGTCAGATCTCATCTTGCGCTCGTTTATGAGTCTTCCCTTGTCGTCATAGCGCCTGATGACGCTGTCAGCACGGCCTAACTTGTTGTCGTTGATAAGGAAGCTCTGCTGCGAACCGGACGAATTGGCAACGACGATATAAGTCTTATTGCCCTTGTCGAAGCATGCCGTCGTAACGTTGCTCAAGAACTGGTCAACGCTTGTCGGCACGGTCTTATCGAGAGGCTCCTTGATGTCCACATAGAGTTCGTCAAAGCCTGCAAACGCAGTGGTAAGGCCTGATACGGTCATCATGTTGATGAATTCTTCTTTTCCGACAAACATATCCTTGCCGTTATACTTCGAAGGAACGAAGTTTATTGAGGCGTCGAAAAGGAACATATCGGCAAAATCAGCTTCACTCATCATGATAGCGGCCAGGACTTTACCGCAGTTGGAACCGCTCGTCCTAAGCCTGTTGATGTACTCGCCGCTCTTGCTTCCTGAAACGACGTGAGGCGTCTCATACTGCGCGAGAACATAACTCGTACGGATGTTATCGATATAAGTAGCCGTACTGTCATTGGCAAGAAGGCTTACGCCCATTGTGTGGTAGTCTGCGTCAGACATCATCGTACCGCCGCTGTATTCCATGCCGTCAAGGAATATCGTCTTATCCTTGATATCGCTGAAATACTCGGACTGGGAGAACATCGACTTGACGTAATTGACGTAGGATGCCTTCTGGATATCGCTCTTGAATACTTTGCCGCTGTCATTGATCTCGATATAGAATCTGGAGAACTGTCTGCTCCACGGAAGCGCCGTGCCGTTATCGATCCTTCGGCCGCCGTATTCGGAGGTCAGTGAACCGCACATATACTCCAGGAGCTGATCAATGTCATCCTGATCGACATAAGGTCCTATTACGAACCACGGGGTCGAAGAGCACTGCTTTACGAGTCTTAAGCTGTCTTCGAGAGAGCCTGTTACCGACTGGTTGGGCTTCTCATAGACGCTGTTGTCTTCATCGTCATATTCGATCTTGCTCGAAGTTCCCCTGACGTCTCTGGAAACCGAATTGATAGCTGAGAGATAAAGAGAAGTATCCGCAAAACCGTTGCAGCCGATATTTAGGTTATTCAGCCTCATGGCCGTGGGGCTGCCGGATTTCAGGGTGTCTGCATAATACGTGGGGATGCCGGCAGAGCTGTAGCTGTCAGGGCCTAAGAAGATGTCATCGACAAGGATGAAACCTGTGCCTTCAAATGCTATTGAGAGCCTTATTTCTTCGGCTGCCGCCATCTGATCCGTAACAGCGAAAACATAGCTGTAGAGCTTATAATTCTTGCCGACGCCCGTAAGCTCGATTCCATATCTGCCGAAGCCTTCGCCCTCGATCCAGCAGTAAGCCTTGTCAGGTGCCTTGTCTGACATCGCATAGAGGCTTAAGCGGTAGAACGTACCGGGGATGAAGTTATCCTTCGCCTTGCCGGGGAGCATCTGCGTGATCGCATGAACATCACTTCCGCTTCCCGTGATCCTCACGCCGTATTTGCCGCTGTTGGCTCTGTCTGTCGTGATAACATTAGTTCCTCTGCCGTATACATCCCATGTGGAGCCAAAAGACGTATCCCAAGCATGTTCCCTGCTGTCAGAAGCACTGATCGAACCGCCTGCAGCCCTGTCAATGTGGCCTGCGATAAGGATATCGTCCGCAATGATGTCTATTCCTTCGAGATTGCCTTCGATGGACAATTCCGACAGGATCTGGGATCTGTAGATCTCCTTGCCGGAATCGTAGAACACCTTATCTCCGTTTACTCCGATGATGTTCTCGATAATGACATTCTCAGATGTAAGATTTACGGTCTTTCCCGTGGAGATATTGATCGCAAAAGCTTTGTTATCGGTAGTTCCGGCAATGATGAGGCCTGAATCCGTAAGATAAACGGACTTTATGGTCGAACCTGATAATTTTGCTATATCGCGCTCATCGAAAACAAAACCTTCTTCATCAGCCTTAACTATAACTGCTTGAGAGTTGTCTGATACAAAGCAGAACACACCGGAAGTTGCATCGGCCAGGAGCTTGGTCCTGTCGCTTAAGAGCTCTGACGCACCGATCTTCTCGAAGACCATTCCGTTGGTGGATGAATAGATATTGCCTCTGCTGTCTGTTGCCATGAAAGTCTTGCCGTCAGATACGAAGGAAGTCGCATCAGCATTAGGAAGACTTGATGCGGCAGTATTTCCGTTTGTCACGTTAACGACCGTACCGTCCTTATAGCAGACAACGGAGAACGTGCCGGAGCTGCCTATTCCGCATACATTCTTTCCGAGGGTAAGATTCTCAGGCTCATATACGGATATGTAGTTCCTGCCGTCCTGCGAAAAGTAGATGGAGCCGTCAAGCGCAACAGCCACAACGCCTGATTCATTGGAATCGATCAGCGCGAATCTGTCCTTGGCATTAACGACGCCCGTGAGCTGGCTGTTTGTAAGGTCATAAATGAGTCTGCCGCTGTCAGTAAGGGCAAGCGCCATGTTGCCATAGAATGCCATTCCCTTGATGCGGTCCTCATCCCAAAGTGATTTCTCGTCTTTTATAAGGTTAACGGCGCCAAGCCTAGCGGGCTTAAACCCTGTTACGTAACCGGTGAATTTCTCGCTCATGACGCCTTCGCTGTCGATCGATATGATCCTTGCGGTATCGCCCTGGCAATTGGTCGTATCATAGCCTGCGGACGCAACAGCATCAGGTGTTAAGAACACACTCTTGTCAGAAGCTCCTGCTACAAGCATGCTCGAATATTCCGTTGAGCTCTCGAAAGAAGCATCCCTTACGAGATTAATATTGGGAATGACGTCACAATTAATGCCTGTGCCGCCATAGGTATCGTCAGCCTTATCAGGAGTTGCGGATACCTCGCAGAGCTCAGATCTCAAGCCGAACACGCCGACATAACCCAATACGACAATGGCCAGGACAAGAACAACCGCTACGACGACCATTGACGCCGCAAAACGTGTCCTCTTGGTTATTCCGAATATCGGACGGCCGTGCTTCTTCATTCCTTAGCCTCAACTTCTGACACAGTCTCTGTTTTCTCATCAACAGGACCTGTTGTTTCTTCGGTTAATTCTACTTGAATATTACTTGTTTCTTCAAGTTTTATAAGCTCTTTTTCTTTCTTTCGCTTGATACTGACAAGGAAAGCAAATGCGATAACCGCTAAAGGCATCATGAGCATCGATAACAGATTCGTTCCGAGCATGTAATCAGATCTTACTTTGTCGGATATTCCGAAAGCTTCAAAGGACATGAAAGTTGATATTCCCGACCCGAAAATATTGAAGATGCTGTGGAGCAGGACAGGAGCGAGAATGCTGTCCGTCAGATGATAGCATGCGGCTATTATGATTCCGCAAATGATCGCATATCCGATATGGACGGATATTCCGTGCAGGCTGCCGAAGAGCAATGCGCTAATAAATACTGATACCCACGGTCCGAACGCTCTTCTGAGCTGTCCGTAGATTACGCCTCTGAACGTCATTTCTTCCGTTATGGGTATGACAAAGCAGAGCGTTAAGACATATATGACCGTATCCCATGCGGGAATAACGATCTGAGGTGTGTCTGAGAATCTGTCGACGCTGTCACGGTATTCCTCCATCACATTCTTGAGCGATTCGAGATATGCCGCGATCCTGTCGGCAACAATGATGTAGAGTGTTACAAAACCGAGCATTCCGAGTGCAACTACAACCAGCGAGATGACCTGGCCCGGATCTAACTTTTTTATCTTTATCAGGGGTTCTCTCTTAATTGACAGGAGCTTGGAAATAACGAGCATCGTAACGAAAACGACGAGGCTGCTGGTCAGTGTGTAGACGCCCCTATATATGTTGCGGTCGATTCCGATGAACGCGAAAGCATAGAAGATAACACCGTCCGCGCAAATGAAATAGAGCAACCAGACTAAAGCTTTTCCAATTGCTCCAAGTTTGCTAAGGACTTTCTTCCCTAAACTCATCGTTATTTCTGATCTCCGGATAATACTCCGTTCCTGGCTCTGGTCTCAGGTGCCTGAGCTCCGTAATACCTTCTCATAAAGTAAACAAAGGCTTTCTCGAGTTCTTCGGCGTCCTTGATCGAATAATAGACACGGTCTCCGTTCTCGCCTATAGCCGTTCTCATGATGACAAGCTCAGGCTTCGCGTGGCTTCCGTCGTCAGGCACGTAGTTATACATGACCACATATTCGGTCTTCTGAAGCGTAAAGGCATCAATGCGCGACATATAGTAATCCTTCTTCGAATAAGGATCACGCATTACGAGAAGTTCGTCGCCCCTGCTCTCCTTGAGATGCTCTCCCGCAAGCTTTGCCTTGCGGTCCTTTTCCAGGGCGATCTTCTTCTTTAATCCTGCCGGCCTGTTATTAGTCTTCTGATTCTTCATCGTCGCCGTAAAGCTCGTCGCAGAGCTTATCATAATAATCGTAGATTACTTCTTCCTCTTTCTCGGGAAGGTTCTCAAGAAGGACTTCTCCGTCCTTATCGACAAAGCGCATGATAACGTAAGCAGAGATCAGTTCGCCTTCCTCATCCTTCTCGTCCGTATCAACGATCAGGACAACATATGTGGAACCGTTAAAGAGGAATGTGCTCTCTACAACTGCCTTTGTAACCTCACCTGTCTCTTCGTCCTTAAGTTCGATGACTCTGTCGCCCTCGTCGTCAAGCTGTGCGATTGCGTCGATAAGCTCATCCTTAGGTCCGATCTCTTCAAAATTATTATTTTCAGCCATGTAATTTCTCCTTAAGTTAATACACTAATTATAATATAGCGTTTGATGGCTCATTATAACACATTGAGGTAGTCCTGAAGAATTATCTCCGCTGCCACCTGGTCTATGACCTTCTTCTGTTTCTTGGCCTTGATGTTGTTCTCGTGAAGATATCTGGAAGCCAGGACCGTAGTAAAACGCTCGTCCTTATATACCGGCTCAATGCCGCACCTTTTGGCAAGTTCTGCTCCAAAAACCTCCGCCTTGTCCTGTGTGGCCGATCTCGTACCGTCAGTCCTTGCAGGCATTCCGAGGACGATGGCGTTGACCTCCATCTCCTTTATGATCTCGCAGATACGGTTTAATGCCCACTCAGGGTCCTCGCCGTTCCAGTTAACGGTCTCAATGCCCCTTGCTATCACTCTCAACTCATCGGATACGGCAACGCCTATATGCCTCATTCCGAAATCAATCCCCATTACTCTGCCGGGTGCTTTGCCCATAAATCCACGTTTCCTTTCAAAAAATAAGGCGGCATAAGCCGCCACTACCGCTTAATACCGGTATCTTATACTCTTTTACAGTCTGGAGCAATAATCGTTGATGATTACCTCCAAAAGCTCATCACGGTCAATACGCTTGATGAGACCCCTGGCTCCCTTATAGTTGGTGATATACGTAGGATCGCCGGAAATAAAGTATCCGACGAGCTGATTGATCGGGTTATAGCCCTTCTCCTTGAGTGCACTCAAAACATACGACATGAGTGCGTGTACATCAGCCGTTCTGTCACCGGATAAATCGAATTTTGCTGTGTTGCTGTCCACAGAAACCTCCAAACGAAGTAATCTTCGGTGTTTTCATTCTAACACACATCTTAGCAAAAATAATTAAGATTTGATTAATATCTCACGAAAATGTCCTATTACAGGGCTCAGGCAGCGTGAATCCCCGGTTAAGGATTTGTTGCCTTCCAGGCGGACAGAAAGAGCAACATAGAGAGCAACAATGCCAATGTTGCCTTATATGTTGCCTTATATGTTGCCTTCTAAGCGGACAGAAGAAGCAACATGTCAGCAACAATCCTTAACTGACATTAAAGGTGGGTATAAACAGTCCAAGTTCTCGAAAAAGACCTCCCCGGCTTAGCCGGAGAGGTCATAAACGTTTTGTGTAAACTGCTTTAGCGAAAAAGAATTCAGGGATTAGCC
>LVAT01000010.1 GCA_001604135.1 Clostridiales bacterium Firm_14 | reverse complement strand
GCGAAAAACTGATTTCAGGTAGGTATTACCGTCAAATTTGGCTTTTCTCATGTTTTGGCGGTTAACTGCAGGGCACTTCAGTTTTTCCGAACCGCCAATTCATAAAAATATGCAAAATGGCGGTAAACAAGGACGTCCTTACGGCTAATGACATATCAGACGCATAAACCCCGGCGCGGCTTGCAAAAAAGTTCTGAAAATGCTTAAAAACCTTGATTTACGGGGTTAACAAATGCATTTTACCGTGCTAAAATTTCGGACGGGGACAAAAGCCCCAATCCCATTGATAAAAGTGAGGTGAATACGGTGGACGCTGGTGACAGTTGCGACAAACGAGGGAAACGCGGCCGAAATATCCTTTGTTCCTTAAAGCGCCAGGCGATGACCGTATCGGACCTTAAGGACTAAATGATATATCGTCTCCTCTGTTTGTCTTAGTGAAGAGCAGAGGTTTTTTGTTCCCGTCGTTTGTTTACTTTTTAGGAGGAACAAATGGCAGAGAAGGAAATAAGAAGAGATTATCAGGACGAGATAATCTCGCTGATGAGGGGTAACGATTCCCCGAGGGTTATTCATTACAAGTTAGAAGATTATCACGCAAGTGACATTGCGCAGATATTGGAGGAACTCTCCGACCAGGAGAGGAAGAAGCTCTTCAGGGTCTGCGGCAAGACTTTGCTTGCGGAGGCTTTCGAGTGTCTGGAAGAAGAGCAGGTAAGCACTTATCTCAATGAGATGGACATAAGGCGTGCTGCTGCGGTTGTTGCCGAACTCGAGACGGATACCGCTGCGAATGTTTTGCGTGAGCTCGAAAAAGAGAGGCGCGGCCTTATCATCGACGCTCTCGATACCGAGGTCAGGAAAGAGATCAGCATCATCGCATCCTACGATGAGGATGAGATCGGTTCCAAGATGACCGCGAACTTCATCACGATCGGCCTGAACCTCACGGTCAAGCAGGCGATGACAGAGCTCGTAACCCAGGCAGAAGAGAATGACAACATCTCAACACTCTTCGTTGAGGACGATGACGGACTGTTCTACGGAGCTCTCACGTTAAAAGACCTCATTACGGCAAGGAGCACGACGGACTTAAACACACTGATAGTTACATCGTTCCCTTACGTATACGCTAATGAGAAGATCGACGATTGTATCGAGAAGCTCAAGGATTATTCGGAGGACTTGATCCCTGTACTTGATGAAGACAACAAGATCTTAGGCGTTATCACATCACAGAGTATCGTCGAGGTAGTCGATGATGAGCTCGGTGAAGACTACGTTAAGTTCGCCGGACTTATTGCAGAAGAAGACCTTAAGGAACCTCTGGGCCAGAGTATCAGAAAGAGAATGCCGTGGCTCCTTATCCTTTTGTGTCTCGGCATGATCGTTTCAACACTGGTAGGTGCTTTCGAGGCCGTTATCGCACAGCTTACGATAATAATGGCATTCCAGTCACTGATCCTCGACATGGCAGGTAACGTCGGAACGCAGTCGCTCGCTGTCACGATCAGAGTATTAACAGACGAGAACCTTACTGCGGCGCAGAAGTTCAAGCTCGTCTTCAAGGAATCGAAAGTCGGTCTTTCCGTAGGTCTCATCTTAGGTGTCGCATCGGTGATCCTCATAGGTGTTTACCTCATGGTGCTCAAGCACAAGGAACCCGTGTTTGCCTTTGCGGTAAGCGGATGCATCGGCGTATCACTGCTCGTATCGATGACATTCTCGTCCATCATCGGCACATTGATCCCGCTCTTCTTCAAGAAGATCAACATAGACCCCGCGGTAGCATCAGGACCCCTGATCACGACAGTCAACGACCTTATCGCGGTCGGCTGCTACTACGGCATGAGCTGGCTTTTGCTGATCAACGTAATGCAGCTCCACGCTATGTAACTGACGCGATGTAACACTGTTAAACAAGGAGAATTGATATGGAACATGTAAATTTCAGCCCCCGCGGCGTATGTGCTGTCTCGATCGATTTCGATATCGAAGACGGCAAGCTTTATAACGTAAAGTTCTTGGGTGGCTGCAACGGCAACCTCAAGGCCATCGGAAAACTTGTTGAAGGCAAGGATGCTAAGGAAGTTGCAGACATCTTAAGAGGCAATACCTGCGGCATGAAGGGAACGTCCTGTGCTGACCAGCTCGCAAAGGCCATCGACCAGTACGCAGGATAATTCCGCATTTAAGAAAAAACAGACCAAATGAATAAAGCCCGCCGGCAATAAGAACGGCGGGCCTTATTCATATATGTACACTTATTCCTTGTACGCTGTATATGTCTTAACGTTGAGGACTGTCTCACCGTCGATCTGGAGTGCGACAGGACGGTCGAATGTGACCTTGATCCTGTGGCCTGTCTTTACCTCGACGTTCTTCGGGTGGTCGATGTGCTTGCCCTTGAAGATGGAAGGGAAGATCGCAAGAGTTACGATCTTACCGCTGCCGTGGAAGAGAAGGAGTGAGAGGAGTCTGTCCTTGGAAAGTCTGTCCTGGGCAGGTGTGGCGATCATGCCGCCGCCGTAGTAACGTCCGTTCATCGAAGGCGCGAGCCATACTTTCTTGTATGAGTAATGCTGGCCGTCAACTTCGATCTCGGCGTTGGTGGGCTTATATTTGAAGAGCAGTCCGTTGATCGCGATGTTCGTGTAGTTGATCTTCTTGTTGCCTGATGCCCTCTGGCGGTCGCCTTCTTCGCAGCAGTAACCGTCTATGCCGTAACCGATGCCGTTAAGGAAACGCTTCTTCATGCCGTTTACTTCGACAAAGGGGAGATCTTTAAGATACTGTTCGATCCTGACAGGATTGTCGCCGGGCTTCTTGCCGATGTCGTTCCAGAAGTCGTTGCCGCTTCCGGTAGGATAGTAATAGAGGGGAATACTGTACTTTAAGCCCTCTGTGTCATTGATGAAGTGATTTAATGTACCGTCACCTCCGCAGATGATGACTTCGTCTTCCCTGTAGTTCAGTTCAGCGAAAAAGCCGGCCCAGTCAGTGATCTTGATTATGTCCTTGTAGACTGCTTTTTTGCCGCGAAGGAATACCTTGAGTTCGTCGGCTTTTTCCTTACCTTTTCCGTTTCCGGACAACATGTTAAACAGTACGTAAGTTGACATTTTGTTCCTCCTCCTGATTTCTTTCGACAAATGACAGCATCAGATCTCTTGCGTAATCGCCGATATCGTTGCAGCGTGTGGTCCTTATCTGTTCTTCCGTCAGGACATCCAGCACCTCGAAATAGATATCGGTCCCGTGAAGAGGGAAATTATCCGGCATCCGGTCAGCTCCCTTAATGCCGCAGATGACGACGGGAACGTTTGCTTTTTGGGCGATCTTGAAAATGCCGTTGTGGAAAGGGAGAAGACCTTCGCCGAAATTTCTCGTGCCCTCAGGATAGACGGCGATCGATACCTGATCGTTCTTCAGGAGGTCAGCGGCCATTTCGATGGTCTTCATTGCATTTCTGGGATTCTCACGGTCGATGGGAAGAAAGCAGCAGCGTCTGATGATCCTGCCCCAGCAAGGTACGTGAAAGTTCTTTTCCTTCGAGATGAATGCGAGATCGAAATCCTTAAGCAGATACCATGTGGTGATCGGATCTAACTTGGAACGATGGTTGCAGACAAGAAGGAATCTGCGGTTCAGAGGTATCTTCTCCATACCTTTGGTGTGAAAACGCACACGGCCGACAAAGATCAGATGCCAGGTCGAACTGACCAGGAGCCACCTGTAAAAGCGGCTGTGTTTGTCGTAAAGCTTCTTCGTATTTACGAAGCATGAGCATATGAAAAGGAATGCCCAATACGACAAAAACAACGCTACGAAAATAACGACCAACCAAAGCAAATATTTCATTCGACACCTTACCTAATAAGGTAAATATATCAGAATAAATTATAATTTGATAATCAAATTTTCGGCTAATTGTTCGTTAGATTTACCAAAAACCGACAGTACATAAATTGCGAATGAAATATACAAATAGCAAGATTGGTAAAATGATAATGTCAAATTAACAGATTTTACCTCATATTTTTAGGGCTCACGACAAAAACCAATGCTTGGAAATTTAACCATTCTTGCGGTAAAATTATCAGTACGAACATCAAGCAACAAGAAGGCTTTTTCGCGGAGGTAACATGAAAAAAGGTTTTATCAAAGTCGTCGCTTGTGCTCTCGCAGGATTATTTCTCCTGAGCGGATGCGACTCACTTCCCAACGGATCTAACGGTCCGGTTGAAGTTCCGACAACGATCAAGGCGGACTTCACACAGAAGGAGAAGAAGGGTAACTGGATCAAATACGGTGATTGCAAAGTTACTCTTAAGGACGGAACTGCAGTTATCACAAACCGTTCTGCAAGCAATACGGGTATTGCTATCCCTTGTGAAAACTACAGAGGCAATATGGTAAAGGCTTATGCAAAGGCTTCATCCGCAAACGATTCCATGACTCTCTCATTGAAGTATGAGTTCTACGGAAACGTTTCCTATGTAAACATTGCAGCAGGCCAGGCTGACGAATCAGGCATCACGGAGATCACCGGCACGATCGAGATCCCTGACAATGCCCAGAACGCAATGGTATATCTCGAAGCAAGTGACGTAAGAGATATCACCGTATCCGCAATGGAAGTCAGCATCGAAGGCGAATTCAATAACCTGACGGGCACACCTGTCGAGTCATTGGAAGATCCTACAAAGACAGCTTCTCTCGCTTCAGCATATGCTGATTATTTCAAGTTCGGCGTTGCATCTCCTGCAACAGTAATGACGAACAAGAACGATTCTTTCAGAAAGCTTCTTAAGACTCAGTTCAATTCCGTTACACCTGAGAATGAATTGAAGCCTGATTCCGTTCTTGACGGCGCTAAGTGCAAGGCTGATCCTGCAAAGTACAATGAGGCACCTGCTATTCATTTCGAAGCAGCTAAGCCTATCCTTGACTACTGCAAGAAGAATAACATCCCTATGAGAGGCCATACTCTCGTCTGGTATTCACAGACACCTTCATGGTTCTTCTATGAGAACTATGACGTAAACGGCCAGCTCGCGAGCAGAGACCTCATGCTCAAGAGAATGGAGAGCTACATCGACCAGGTAATGAACTGGTGCGAGAAGAACTACCCCGGCGTTATCTATGCATGGGACGTAGTCAATGAAGCTGCCGCAGATGATGGCGGAATGAGAGACTGCTACTGGAAGCAGGTAATCGGTGACGATTACGTAGAGAAGGCTTTCGAATTCGCAAGAAAGCACGCTCCTTCCGGAGTACAGCTCTTCTATAACGACTACAACGAGTATCAGACATCCAAGCAGGAAGACATCCTTAAGATGCTCAAGCCCGTCGCAGCAGCAGGCAACATCGACGGTATGGGCATGCAGAGCCACATCAGCTCCGGCCTCAACGTTGATAACTACGTTGCAGCTGCAAAGAGATATGCTGATGAGCTTGGCGTAATCATTCACATCACAGAGCTCGACGTTACAGCACCTAAGTCACTCAATCCTATGTATGACCAGGGTGTTTACATGAAGAAGTTCTTCGAAGCTGTCATCGCAGCTGACAAGGCTGGCGTTCCGATCGAGTGCGTAACAGTATGGGGCCTTACAGACGACATGAGCTGGAAGTCTTCCTCAAAGCCGCTCCTCTTCTACGGAAACCTCTCACCGAAGCCCGCTTACGAGGGCGTTATGTGCGCACTTAACGGCGGCGAAGTAACCAAGCCCGCTGACTATCAGGAGCCTAAGACAGACTCAACACCTTTCGTTGAGGATTACGAGGATCAGAAGAAGATCGGCGGACCGAGATACAGCTCCGTCCAGAAGATCGTTAAGGGCGGTTACGAGAGTGATTACTGCCTTGAGAACTCCGAAGGCTACGCTGAGTACGACGGATATTCCATCGACGTAACAAACTATGTCGGACACACGATCAAGGTTACTTTCGCCATCAAGTCCAAGGCACCTACATGTAAGTGCACGGCAGACATCGACGGCACATGGCCTACGATCGCTGAGGTTCAGACAGGTTCTGACGAGTGGGTATTAGGCGAAGGCGAATATACGATCGAAGAGGGCACACCGAGCCTCACGATCTATTTCGAGAGCGTCGACATGAATCCTTTCTATCTCGACAACGTTAAGATCGAAGTAGTTGATTAATACAAGATATTAATAAAGACAAAAAGAAATGGGGGTGCCATATGAGGCACCCTCTTTTCTTTGCTCCCGGCCTTGTCTCCCGGCATCAATTCGGCATAAGTTTGGTGTCTTTTTCGCGTTTTCTATTCCAAAATAGCAAAATTCTTTTACAGTATAGTCAGGGGATCATAAGGATCAATTTAGATGTTAAGAGGGATAATCTATGTGGAAAAGAAAAATAGTATCTTCACTTTTGGCCGTTAGTCTGCTTGCACCGCTCCTGATGTCATGTTCGAAGACGGGGAGCGATAAGACAGTAGGTGAGAAGGACCCGTGGTATGAATCGACAAGGCTTGAACTAAAGACAGATCAGCTGCCGACCGAGATGCTCGACAGCAGCATCGTGAGCTACAGCAACGGAAAGATCTATCATCTGTACAGCCTTACGAATCTTGCAGATTACGATAACTACAGAAGAACGATGCTTACCACTTACGACGATAAAGGCAACCTGTTAGGCTCGTTGAAGGTTAAGGATCCGGAGAACTATGCCATAGACAGGATCATTTCCGCAAAGCCTGATGAGAGTGGGAAGACTCTTGAGGCTGTTATCACAGCTTTTGCTACGGGTGGTTTTGCAACAGCGATCATCGATATCGATATTGAAAGCGGCGAGAGCAGTTCTGCCAGATTTCTCGAAAAAGAGAAGGGCAATACATTGGAACTGTCTGCAGGCGGCATGAATACGTATGGCGTGTCAGACGTATATGTGGCGGGGGACTATTATATTCCCTTGATCTACGCAGGTTCTGATGCAGTCGAGATGGGTGCCCATGCATTCGTATTCAAAGGCTCGGAATATAAGGCAGACCTGGATTTCACGGGTATTCCGTCCGTGTATGTGATCGACGGATTCTCTTACGATTCAAGACATAAGACTGTACTTGCCGTCGGTTATACGAGGAGCGACGGTGCTGTGGTAATGGAGTTCGATCCGGAGACAGGCAAACGGATAAAGTACGAGAAATACAGCGCGCAGAATGGTGAGGAAGTGAACCTTGCCGACTTCAGCGCAGTAACTTCAGGCGAGCTCTGCAAGATCGACATGCTCGGCAATATCACGACATTTGACATGCAGTCCCAGGAAGTAAAGACAGTCATCGACAATAACTGGTATACGCCTTATTTCTCAGATCTGAAGATACAGACCAAGCTTATTTCATGCGACAGCGAGAGAGCTGTTTTTGTGTCGAGCAAAGAGTCAGATTATTCAATGTTCTTCTCAGGGATGGACGAGACGGTCACTATCCTTACCAAGGCGGACAAGAATCCTCATGCAGGCAAGAAAGTAATAGAGATCGCGGCTCCGATCGATAAGGGAATGTCGGAGTATCTTTCCAATGCGATCTATGAATTCAACAAGTCGGACAATGAGTATCTGATAAGAGTCTGGAGCAAGTATAAGACGGGCATCAAGGTCGGAAGAGACATGAGCATGCTGAACGTTTCCGACGAGAAGCTCTACACGATGATCCAGGAACTTAAGGGTTCTGAAGCGCCGGATCTCGCGGTCGGCATCCAGAAGTATTACGCGATGAGGGATGATATTTTCGAGGACCTCACAGGATATCTTGACCAGTCTGTAATGGACAAGCAGTTCTCAAATATGATCGAATCTTCCAAGTTCGGAGGAAAGCAGTATTTCCTTCCGGTAACCATTGAGATCGAGGGCCTTGTCACGGATAAGAGCCTTGTAAAAGACGGCGCCGTCGGCATAACGTTCGAAGACTTCGACAAGCTGATCAAGGACAAGCTTGAAGGCTTCTCACCCTACGATTACCCGATGTCTGAAAGCTACTACAAAAAGGATTTTGTCCTCTCCTGCATCGATATCAAATCGGCTGTTGAAGGCGGCAAGGTCGACTTCGGCACTGACCAGTTCAGAGCAGCTGCCGAATATGCAAAAGATCACTTCGCAGAGGACGGATTCACAAAGCCTGAAGATTATGTCTGGGCCGAAGAAGAGAAGCGCGTCCGCACCGGATGCAGATACGACAATATCGACAGTTATGTCGCTTTCATCCGAGCATGCAAGACTGCCGAAGGCGAATACACGATACTCGGAACACCTTCAGTTGACGCTTCCGGACCGAGGTTCAGAGCCTCTGAGACTATATCGGTTACTTCGTCTTCCGAGCGAAAGGAAGGCGCTAAGAAGTTCCTCAATTTCCTCTTTGCCGGCGCAGGTTATTCCGATTCATCGAGAGAATTCCAGAACATCATCACCAATAAGGAGATAATGGCAAGGAACATGTCGATAATCACTGAGAAAAACAACAGCGCCCAGGATATGTTCGAGGCCTTGGCTTCTTACATGACAGGTCTCGAAAAAGATGCGAGGATCTACGGCTATAAGAGGACTACCAAAAAACTGGAAGAAAACTTCATGGCAAGTCTCTCGTCTCTGTCGAGATACTATTACGACGATCCGGTGATCACCACATTCCTTACTGAGGAGATCGCTCCGTACTACGCCGGCGACCGTTCGATCGACGATGTCATAAAGATATTGAACGACCGTACCTCCAAGTACGCCAATGAGATGTAAGCAGTAAGCTTCGCGCGGTTTTACACCACTTTTGTATTATTTGGATTTGGTGTAAAAACAGCCTCAAAAGCATCATGTATTTGCATTTCTCCCGTTGCTACATTATCCTTTGGTTGTTATGGGAATTAAGATCAACACAAAAGGAAAGCTTTGGGTCGATATAGCCGCATGTGCTGTATGGTCTTTGTTCGTGCTCATAGTTTCCGGCTGCAATTTCGCGCTGATGAATCCTGTGACGATCGCTATCCTGATCATCGGCTTTGCAGGCTTCTCATACCTCATCTTAAAGAATGAAGGCGCAGGGAAAGAAGCGAGGATAACTGCCGTTGTTACGATCCTTGCGGTCGGCGTAAGAACTCTTTACGTTCTTTATACCGGTGCCGAGCAGAGGCAGCACGATCTTGGCGAATTCGAGACCTATCATGAGCTTAATTATCATACCGAATACATCGAGTATCTTCTTAACAACCACAAGCTCCTTAACGAAGATGTAAGGCTGCACTGGCAGTTCTACCATCCGCCGCTCACGCATTTCATCAGCGCGGTGTTCTTCGGCATCTACAGAAAGATAGCGCCATCTTATGCGCACAACTGGGATGCATTGCAGTGCCTGTCACTGTTCTATTCACTTGTAACTCTTGCCGTACTGAAGAAGTTCACCGGACTCTGGAATCTGTCCGAGAAGGCTAAGACGGTCGCATATCTTTCCGTCGCGCTCCTTCCGCAGTTCATCTATTTCTCCGGTGCGCTCAATAACGATCCGCTCTCGGTTATGTTCGCGATCTCATCGCTCTATCTCGCGCTTATCTGGTACAACGAAGAGAAGAAGTCTTTCTTAAAGCTGATGGGAATGAGCCTTACGATCGGTCTTGGCATGATGGCCAAGCTTTCTGCAGGCCTTATTGCGGTTCCGATCGCGTTCATAATGCTGAAGGCATTTTTCGAATCGAAGACAAAGCTCAAGATGTTCTTCGAATATGTCGCATTCATCGTTGTCTGCGCGCCTTTGGGTCTCTGGTATCAGGTCAGGAATTACATTCTCTGGCAGGTTCCGATAACTTATGTAGCAAGACCCGATATCGAAGTCAGCCCCGGCCAGCTCATCGCTCCGATGCCATTCTGGAACAGATTCTTTGCATTCGGCGACGGCGTTGACTACAACATCATTTCAGAGACACTTAATGCAGCCTGCTTCGATGACGAGTATTACCGCGACTACATGCCGCTCGCGCTTGTCGGATATTTCCTGCTCTCGGCTTTCACGGTTTTCGCGATAACCATCGCATTGAACTTTATCTTCACATGGATCAAGGAGCGCAACATGATGAATCTCGTCATGACGATACTTCTCGTATCGCAGCTCGCATCCTATGTATATTTCTGCTTCGATTATCCCTATACATGCACCATGGCATACAGATACATCGTTCCGACCATCATCGCGGGAGCTTATTATTCGGGCAAATCGATCGATAAGGCGCCGCACCTGATGGGGCTCATTACAAAGGTCACGATCTATGCAGTAGCGATCTTCTCATTTATCCTGTACTGCTTCGCGTGGCTTCTGGATTTCAGAACGGTATAAATTATCCTATGCCGGCATTTGTAAGTGCCCAGTAAGTATTGCCGTCTTCCTCGTATGTTCCGAAAACGCCCGTGATCACGATCTCAGCGCCTTCCTGAGGATAATCTGAAGGATATGTCTTATCACCGTCAAGAATGAATTCTATGCCCTGCTGACAGCATGCGGCGGCGTCTGCGACAAAGCACGCGAAATGGTATTTGCCGTAAGCTTCGTCGTAGAAGACCGTAAAGGTCCCTGACACCTTTATCGTCTTGCCCATGTATTCTTTTGGGAAGACCATCATGTTATATACTTCCGCATAGACCATGTCAGAGCCCAGTACCGTCAGATCGTAATCCACGCCGCCGGCGCCCAATGATTCCGCGGAATAATCTGCCAGCGGATCCGGTGTCGGTGTGGCAGTGATCTCGGGCGTTGCAGGCTCTGTTATGCCATCCTCTTTTGCCATCTGTGATTCGATGACGTCCCTGACGCCTGTAGTCTGTACGGCTATCCTGGTCTTCGGGCCGTCACCTTCATTGCAGCCGGTCATGAGACCGGCCGTTATGAGACATAGAATGAAGCATGTTATCTTACGCATTTCCTTTATCCTCTGTAAACGACGAACATCTGTAAGCGATTTTATCACTCACAGATGTTCATAGTGCCTATGAAAGGGTATTAATATGGCTTATTTCAAAGCTTCCTTAAGAACGGAGAGGTTGTTTTCCATTATCGACATATAAGTCGTACCGTTCTTAATGTCGCTTGATGAGACTGACTGCATTGAGTCGAGAGTCAATATCTTCTGGTCTTTTGAAGCAGTGTTCTGTGCGATGGTCTCAGCGATCCTCTTGTCCTTGCCTTCGATCGTAAAGATTACCGGAAGGGATAATTCATCGACCTTCTTCGAGAGGAAAGTGATTGTCTCAAAGCTTGCTTCGGTCTCTGCAGAGCATCCGACGAAAGCCGCATAGTAAGTAAGGCCGTAATCGTCAACCATATATCTGAAAGGGAATCGGTCGCCGAAGAGTATTGTCTTGTTGGATGCGGAGTCAACTGCTGCCTTGTATTCCTCGTCCAGAGCCTTAAGCGATCCGATATAGGAATCTGCATTCTTCTTATATGCATCTGCATTGGAAGCATCGATCTTCTGCAAAGCTTCGGAAATGCTGTTTACAAGGACCTGTGCGTTCTTCAAAGAGAGCCAAACATGCTCATCGTATTCGACTTCGCCTTCCTCATGGTGATGCTCGTGCTCATGATCCTCGTCATGGTCGTGATCCTCATCGTGGTCATGCTCCTCATCGTGGTCATGGTCGTGATCATGCTCGTCTTCTTCCTGCATGCCTTCGACAACCTCTTCTTCCTTAACGGCATCTCCTAATTCATCAAGGAGATCGATAACGATCATTTCCTTGTTAACTGCTTCCTTAAGCGCGTCCTTGACCCAGCCGTCAGACTCACCGCCGACATAAATGAAGAGGTCACACGATGAGATCTTCATTATGTCAGCAGCTGTTGGTTGGAAACTGTGGAGATCCACACCGTTATCGAGGAGCATGGTGACGTCCGCACCGGATGCTTTATCGCCCAATACATTCATGACCCAGTCATATTCAGGAAAGATCGTTGTTACGATCTTGATCTTGTCATTCCCTTTTGCGCCTGCCGAATTGCACGCGGTAAGAGAACCGAGTGCCAGAAAAGCTGCAACAACTGCCGATATGATCTTTTTCACTTTACGAATAACCGCTGTAAAAACGGTTTTCCTCCTGACTAATAAATGAACTTTCCCATAACCGCTCGAAAATGCGAATATGAGAATCGTTCTCAATTGTAGTCAGGAGGACATAGTTTGTCAATAGATTTGAGAATAATTCTCAAATTCTTCCTAAAACCGCTGATCTAAGGCCATCTTTTTCGCGCGGGGAATACCAAAAACTCAGATATCGCGCTTTAAGAATTCACCCACGTCACATGCTTTATTAAGGTCATCAGGGAAGATGACGCAACCGTCTGAACCGAATCCCTTCGTGATGCTTATGACCTCGTCCTTGTCAGCGGCGGCCATCTCGGATTTGAATCGGTTCTTCCACTGCGATGAGCCCCAGGAAACAGTAGTGGATTGAACATTTATGCATGTATAACCGTTTGTGCCGGCATATACGAATGTCTCCATCATGATCTCGCCGGCGCCGTTCCTGAACGAAGCGATCCATCCGTCAGGGATCTTATAGTCGTCTTCAAACAATCTGGGATCATCCATGGGATAATCCGGGGAAGTGCTGTCAGTATCACCGGAAGTATTCTTAAACTCTTCGCCCATGATGCTGATTACGCGGAAATTCTCCGGGAGCTTGTCGAACACGACTGCGCAGGAAGGATATGTGAACGCCTGCGTTACGATGTCATTAGGAGAAGGCATTGTCTCCTCGACCGTAATGATCACTTCGCCGTCCTGAACGCCGATATCCACAACGCTGATACCGTAGCCGCCGGTATTTCTCTCACCTGAGTTGATGATGACAAAATAAGGAGAATTCGGCTGATCGAGCATGTCGATGTAATAGCCCCTGTTCTTACCCATCGGACTTGTATCATCGCGCTCGGTTATCCTGAAGTTGCAGCCTTCAACCTCACCGCTTTCCGGAAGTGTTCCGCCATTAGAGTCCTTTACGGACTTATAAGTATCGCTGCCGTAATTGATTGGAACCAGAATGGTGGTCTCAGTTTCTGAAGCTGCCGTGGTCTCCTTCGCCGGATCAGACTTACCGGATTCCCTGTTGTTTCCTTTCCCGCAGCCGGTGACGATTCCCGCCGCAAGTGCGACAGTAAGTGTAATGCATAAAGTAGCCTTTATCCCCGTATTCATTTTTATTGCCTCCCATGAGCTTGATACCATATATACAGTTTACCGGCACATTATGTTGCATCGCGGAAAACCACTCTCCGGACACATCAGGGTGTTATAATAGATACCAGATTAATAGGAAAAAAGGAGACATATCATGCCACACGTAGAGATCAAGTGCTTCCCGGGAAGAACTGAAGAACAGAAGATAAAGTGCGCCGAAGAGGTCACAAAGGCCATCACGGAGACAATGGGATGTCCGGCTTCGAGCGTATCGATCGCGATCAAAGAGATCGATCAGGACGACTGGAAAGAGAAGGTCTGGGATACTCAGATCGCACCCGACAACGGCCTTTACAAGAAGCCCGGTTATACCTGCTGATTATTTAAGAATGTCTCTTTACGGTTTTCCTTAAAGCCTCTGAAAGAGATGATCTCTTACTTGTAACCTTTACCTCAAGGGCATTGTACAGGAGCTTCTTGAACCTGTTAAAGCCCTTGGCGATCTCGCTCATATCCTTATAACATACCGAAATCAGCGCCTCAGCTTCCTGGGGCGTTAATCCGTCTTTTGCAAACGCAGCCTTCTCGGCGATAATCCTAGCCTTTCTCGGCAGGGCATATTTGAATAGTCGGCTCATGAAGCTGAAGTAGTGATATCCGGTGACAGCTTTCTCGTTGGGGTTCTTTTTCGCGAACTGACGGCGCCAGTAAACGGTCCAGCCGATAAGCAGCAGATCGATTACAAAAGCGATTGCCGCGAGCGTAAGAACGATATTGCCGATCACTTTAACCAGCCGGTTCTCGCCGAGTTCGATTTCGATCTCACCGTCAGGTCCTAAACGGACATCTGAACCGGACGGAATGTTAACCCCGCTATCTATTGTCGAATTGAAATCATCAATAACCGGGGATGTTTCAGAAGACTGCTCGGAAGAGGGCTCAGTCTGGTCTACAGGCGTGGGTGTCGGAGTGTCGCCCGGTTCCGTCTCGGATTCTGTTGTAGGTGTAGTCTCAGTCTCCGGTTCTGTAGTTTCCGAAGTGGTCGTCGTCATCACGGTAGTCTCGGTTGTCGTTGTCGTGCTCGAATAATCGGGATTGAAGATAGATGTATATCCGCGCGCATTATTTGCCTGATTGATCTCAGGATAATATCTCGCAACGTTGTCGACATCGAAATCGCTTGCATCAACATAGGCACCGGGCGTTGAATCTCCCATGATCCAGCCGTACTCGGGCTCGAAAAATTCGAACCATGCATGTGCCTGCGTCGAATAGATTAGATTCTCAGTGTTGGGGTATGCCATGGAATCGACATAACCGCGGACATATCTTGCTGGGACACCGATCATCCTTAAGAGAATGACTGTCGTAGCCGCATAGTGGACGCAGATACCGGTCTCGGCATCACTGATGAACCATGCAACAAAGTCCACATCCTTCGGAGGGTAATCCGTGTCCTTACTGTAAGGGTGAAGCGTGCTTACATAGGAGGTAACCCTTCTGACCTTTTCCGCATCAGTCATTGATACGTAACCGTGATATACGTCCATATACCAGTCGGGCAGATCACCGCTGCTGATGATCGCCATCTCAGTAGCCTTAGGAACTTTGAGGTTGGTGCCGTAGACGTAATCTTCCAGGTATTCTTCCGTATAGATGTTGCCGGTCTTAACCGGAACCGTGGAGTACGCATAGATGGAAGCGCCGTCCTTTGTTGTGTTATAAGCGTTTACCGTCTGATACTTTTTGTTTCCCGCCACATAGAAGTCCGTGTAGTAAGGAACGATGTCCACCCACTTGTTATCCAGAGCCTCGATCCTTACTTTGAAAGGAGCTTCTTCGGACGAGGGATCATAGCCGTCCTTATAGACCTGGGTCTTGATCTTTGTGCTCCTGAGCATATTGTCCTTATACTCGTCGAGCGATTCGATCTTAAGATACAGCGAGGTGGCCTCATTGGTATTAATGGTGCCGTCATAATCGGAATTGAGAAGTCTTTTGATCTTTAAGACCGCTTCCTCATTCGGATCAAAAGGTCCGACATTCTTAAGGTTTGTAGATGAAGGCGCGAGCGAGAACAGGAAGCTTGCATCTTTGGCAAACTTGGGATTGCTGACGCCGTTGATAGCCACATCGAATTTCTCGCTCAATGAACTTGAGACGTTTTCGGCCATCTCCTGGGCCTTGCTTAAGAAATCCGTGGCAAGCTCGTATTTATCGTATTTACTTTCAGGGAAGATCACGCCGATCAGAATGGTGAATAACAGCACCGGCAAAGCCAGTATCATGAGCATCTTTCCCGTAACGTGGAGTTCCTTGTTCCTCATGGCATGTGCAAGTATCAGGAGCAGGATGCCGGTAGCTGCGACGATGCAGGGCGCTGTTTTCGGGAGCATGGTCGTATTTGCAACGGACATGACAAATACCGGTGCATAAAAGAGCAGCGTCCACGGAATATTCTTTCGCCTTATAAGCGCATGTGTCGTAAAGCTGATCGCAATGAAGTTATAAGCATTAAGGAATGCTTCAACATAATGACCGTCGCCTGATGATACGCTGTCGAAAATATCGGGGAGGTAATAGAATGCATATTCCTGAATGGTATAGTACAGCCCAATGAAGCCTTCCCGCGTATTGAAGATATCTAAAGATATTGCCGCTGCAATAAGCACCGGAGCACCTGCCAGAGCTATTGCCGACAGCCATTTCTTGTTCTGATAGTAGAGTATGGCAAAGCCTGTCGAGACAATGACCGAAACAAAGAAGACAGACCAGGCTCCGAATCCGAATTCATAAGCCGTTGTGAACATTGAAGTGATCCCGGTGCAAAGGAGCGTCGAAATGATGACCGCCATTACCGCATAGATGACGCTCGGAACCGGATTCTCGCTTACCATAATGTATTCTTTAGTCCGCACCGGAAACCTCCTCGAGAACCGGTTCCTCAGCCGGTTCTTCCTTTGGTTTCTTATTTTCCGATGCTTCTTCCGGGATCCTCATGTGGAGGATCATCGACAGAGCCCTCTCGAGGTCGAGATTAGACTCGATATTAAATGCGACTTCTCTACTGTCAGGCGGAATGACTCTGATGATGTGAGCCACTTCGTGATCAAGGAAGAATTTTGACGTGAAGAGGATCTGCCCGAGGTGCAGGTCTAACTCGTCCCTGTCGTCAGTCATCTTCAATATGACGCGCGAATAACCGCCGTATTCCTCCAGCGGTTCCTTGACGAGGAACTTATCCTTCTTGGCAGACATTTTCCAGTGTATCGTTTTGACGGGATCGCCTAACTGGTAATCCCTTATGTCATAGATCTCGGAATGGGGCTTATTCGATTTTCGAAGATTCTTAGCCTTAAAACCGAACATGTCGGGCATGTAGCCGGGCATTTCCGGAGTCGGCCTTACCAGAAGTTCGATGTCCTTATTAAGATTCAGATTGAAATGGAAAAAACCGAGAAGATCATATACCTTAAGTTTTGAGAGCTTATATGAATAAGCGCCGCAATGGTTCGTATCAAGCGGGATCTTTGTGACGCCGTTGTCGCAGATCAGGATGGCTTTCTTATCCATGGCGCCGGACATGAGATCTGTCGATACCATCCTGATCTTATAAAAAGAGAAGACGGAAGCGATGCCTTCGATCTTCAGCTTGATATATGCCGGTTTGCCTTTAATGGTTGCCGATGGACTGTCTATGTTGAATTTTACTGTCTGTGAAGCGACGATCGCAACGATGAGCGCGAGGAACGG
Source organism: Clostridiales bacterium Firm_14 (assembly GCA_001604135.1). Lineage (GTDB taxonomy): Bacteria > Bacillota > Clostridia > Saccharofermentanales > Saccharofermentanaceae > Saccharofermentans. The sequence goes on along the minus strand of LVAT01000010.1, from coordinate 207,099 downwards.
TATTACCAGAAGTGCGATGAGGCAATACCACGATACCCACATCTTGTAGAACAGAAAGAAGATGAAGGTTGATATCAGCGAAATAAAATATACGGTCCAGGTCTTCAGCATAAGCCGATCAGATCTTGGGCGACAGAGTGTCCTTGAGGATCTCTTGTGCGATATCGTTCGTCTTTACGCCGTTGATCTCCGCTTCAGGTGTGAGCATCAGTCTGTGCGTAATTACCGGAAGGAAGACTTTCTGGATGTCAGACGGAACGACATAATTTCTGCCGTTCAGATAAGCACAGGCCTTTGCCATCGACGTAAGAGCCAGCGTGGCGCGGGGACTTCCTCCTCTGATGAGGTTTTTGTGTCCTCTGGTCTTGTTGATCAGAGTGACGATATAGTCAGTAACGTTATCGTGTATAAAGATATTATTAACTTCGGCCTGCATCTGTAAGATCGTATTCACGTCGCATACCGTCTGGACGCTGTCCATCGGATTATAGCCGTTCTTACGGCTCTCGATCATGGCCTTCTCGTCCTTTGCTGAAGGATAACCGATCGACAGCCTGATCATGAATCTGTCGATCTGTGAATCCGGCAGGAGCGAAGTTCCGGAAGCGCCCGTAGGGTTCTGCGTGGCAATAACCGTAAATGGCTTCGGAAGCATATATGTATTACCGTCAACAGTTACATTGCCTTCCTCCATGGCTTCGAGGAGAGCCGACTGTGTACGTGTCGAAGCACGGTTCAGCTCATCTGCGAGGAAGAGATTGTGGAAGATCGAACCGGGCTGATATTTCATCGTTCCCGTAGTCTTGTCGTACAACGAGAAACCCGTAATGTCTGACGGCAGAACGTCAGGAGTAAACTGCACTCTTCCGTAGTTAAGTCCCATCGTTTTGGAAAACGCGACTGCCATCGTGGTCTTTCCCACACCGGGTACGTCTTCCATCAGGATGTGACCGCCAGCAAGAATAGCCGTCAGCGCCTGCGCAATGATGTAATCCTTACCGCAGATTACCTTCTTAACTTCGCGAACTATATTCTCTGTTGTGCTACCCATTCTTCAATCCCCCAAGATTAATGCATTTTTAAGTATACATTAATCTTTTTCACGCGCATCAGGAAAATGTGGGATTTTTGGGAGAGGGCGGGAGTTCACGCTTCTGAGGTCAGTTCGAACCTGACCTACCTACTAAAATGCGTTTTTTCGGTTTTTAGTAGGTAGGGGGGGAGGGGGTATATTGCATGTTTCTGATCGAAAAAGAGGGCCCTGAAGGCTGATCCCAGGGATTTTCGAGCGCTTTGGAGGCAATTCATGACGCAATTGCTCACAAAAGCAGTCTACATAGGAAGAAATGGAACAAAACCTACATACGAAAACGCCGTTTTTCGCGTTTTAGTATGTATTTTTGTCTGCGAAAAAGCGTACATACCCCATGGGGGTATATCAAAACGGCGTATAACACGCGTCTATGGTATGCCTCGATCGCCGAAGCCCCCGCAAACCTCACAAACCCCGCAAAAACCCGCCCCCCACAAAGTAAGAACCCGCTGCAACTAATCACAGCGGGTTCTTACTCGAACAAGAAGCAAACAATTATGAAATCATTTACATAAGTTAGGGGTGTGCCGTTTAGCCCTGGCCGTAGTAAGCGTTGGCACCGTGCTTGCGGAGATAATGCTTGTCGAGCAATGTCTGCTGCATTCTTCCTGCCATGGGATTAAGCGTCATTGCGTGATAATCCATGAATGCGACTTCTTCCATTACGACTGCATTATGTACTGCGTTGAAAGGATCTGTTCCCCATGTGAACGGTCCGTGTGAGAAGACGTTTACTGCAGGGATCTGATCCGGGTCTATGTCCTTAAATGTCTCGACGATAACGTTGCCGGTTTCCTTTTCATACTCGCCCTTGATCTCTTCGTCGGTCATGGGGCGTGTGCAGGGGATGTCACCGTAGAAGTAATCGCCCTGTGTTGTGCCCATAGCAGGGATTGCCATTCCTGCCTGTGCAAAGGTAACTGCCCAGCGGGAATGTGTGTGGACAACGCCGCCGATGTTGGGGAATGCCTTATAGAGGACAACGTGTGTAGGTGTATCGGAAGAGGGTTTCCACTTGCCCTCGACGACCTTGCCGTCCAAGTCTACGACAACCATGTCTTCAGCCTTCATGACATCGTATTCGACGCCGGAGGGCTTGATTACAACGAGACCGGATTCTCTGTCGATGCCTGATACGTTGCCCCATGTGAAGGTAACGAGACCGTGCTTGGGGAGGAGGAGGTTAGCTTCGAGGACCTTTGCCTTAAGTTCTTCTAACATCAGATCACCTCCGTAGCCTTTCTCTCAACCGGCAATGCATTCTTGTACTTATCGAGGAATGCTGCAAAGCCTGACACATCGGATTCGTCTGCCATTACGCTTACGCTCTTTGCGCCTGCGAAAACCTTGTTGTCGAGGTAATCAGGAAGCGTCTCGCCCTCATCCTTGTTGATCATGTAGGAGACGAGGAGAGCCATGCCGTAAGGGCCGCCTTCGCCTGCTGTCTCCATGACGGATACGGGTGCGTTAACGGCTGCGCTGAGCATCTTCTGGCCGACCTCGGGAGTCTTGAAGAAACCGCCGTGGCCATAGAGCTTATCAATACGGACATTCTCTGCATCCTGAAGGATATCCATGCCGATCTTCAAAGTTGCGAGAGCAGAGAGCAGGTGTGTTCTCATGAAGTTTGCGAGAGTGAAGTTGCAGTTGGGTGTTCTTGCAAAGAGCGGACGGCCTTCATCAAGGTCCGTTACGCCTTCGCCTGAGAAGTAGTTATATGAGAGGAGACCGCCGCAGTCCGGATCGCCCTTTAATGCGACCTGGAAGAGCTTTGTGTAGAGGTCATTTTTCGAGATCTCGACACCGAATAAAGATGCGAACTGATCGAAAAGGCTGACCCACGCGTTGATGTCTGAAGTGCAGTTATTGCAGTGAACCATTGCGACAGGAGCGCCTGCAGGTGTTGTGACCATGTCGATCTCACGGTGAACGCCGAGATCGTGATCTACTACGACCATAGCGAAGTCGGATGTGCCGGCACTTACGTTACCTGTGTAAATGCGTACGGAATTTGTAGCGACCATGCCTGTGCCAGCATCGCCTTCACAGGGTGCGATCGGGATGCCTGCCTTAAGGTCTCCTGCGGGATCTAAGAACTTAGCGCCGTCTTCGGTGAGCGTGCCTGCATCATCGCCTGCAACAAGAACCTTAGGAAGGATGGAGAGGAGGTCGCCGCCTGTAAGAGCGTTGAACTTCGCAACCATTTCCCGGTTGTAATCGTTCGTGGAAGAATCGATCGGGAACATGCCTGATGCTTCGCCGATGCCCATGACCTTGAGGCCTGTAAGTCTCCAGTGAATGTAGCCTGCGAGTGTCGTTAAGTAATCGATATCGCCGACGTGTGATTCGTTATTGAGGATAGCCTGATAGTAGTGTGCGATGCTCCAGCGCTGCGGAATGTTGAAGCCCAAAGCTTCAGTGAGCTTCTCAGCTGCTTCGCCCGTGATCGTGTTACGCCATGTGCGGAATTCTGCGAGCTGCTTTCCGTCCTTGTCGAAAGGAAGGTAGCCGTGCATCATTGCAGAGATACCGATGCCGCCGACCTCGGTGAGCGTTACGCCGAACTTGGCCTGAACGTCAGCCTTCAAAGCAGCATAGCAAGCCTGAAGACCTTTATGGATCATGTCTGAAGAATAAGTCCAGATGCCGTCAACGAATTGGTTCTCCCATTCGAAGTCGCCTGATGCGATAGGCAGATGATCCTTGTCGATAAGAACTGCTTTGATACGTGTGGAACCCAGTTCGATTCCCAGTGCTGTAGTTTTGAAATCCACGGTGGAGCCTCCTTATAAGAATTACTTCTTGTTTTTGTTCTTACGTGCAAGTATAACACTCTGAACAAGGAGGAAGATACAAAGCATTACGCCTACGGTAATGTTTGTCCACCATGCATCTTCAAGACCTAATGATGTAACGATATTCTTGATCGTCGACAGTGACAGTACTCCGAAAAGCGTACCTACGATATTACCGACGCCGCCTGAGAGGAGCGTGCCGCCTATGATGGATGAAGCGATCGCGTTCATCTCGGCGCCCTGTGCGTGCAGAGGAGAACCTGAGCATGCGTGGAGGAAGAAGAGGTAGCCGCCGATTCCTGCGCAGAGACCGCAGAGAACGTGAGCCAGGAACTTCGTGAGCTTAACGTTGATACCGAGCATGTTGGCGCTCTGGTTGTTGCCGCCGACTGCATAGAAATTACGTCCGAGCTTTGTCCACTTGAGGAGGCAGAAGAGAAGGATTACAACAACGAGTGCAACGATGACTCCGACCTCAACATAGGCAGGAATGTAGATTCCTTTTTTGTTTACCGAACCCATGAAGGGGATGTTGACTTCTGTTCTAGCCAGCTTGACGAAAGCATCATATGTAACGGGAACACGGTCGCTGCACACTATGGTGGTCATGCCTTTCGCGAAGAACAAACCGGCCAGCGTGACTATGAAAGGCTGGAACTCAAGGTAAGCTACGAGGAAACCCTGTACGATACCGAATGCCAGGCCGATTCCCAATGCGATGAGGACTGATGTGAAAACGTTTCCCTGTGCAAGGCCCTCATTTACTTTCTGAAGGTGTACTGCGCAAGCCATGCATACGAGACAAGTTACCTGGCCTACGGAGATATCGATTCCGCCTGTTATCATGACGAGCGTCATGCCGCATGAGAGGACCAGGAGCGAAGCGTTCTCGTTAAGGATGTTGAAGAACATCTGAGGCTTCGTAAAACCCTTCTTCAGGAATATGACTGCACATACGTACATTACGATGAATACTATGATCGTGATGATGAGAAGAAGGTTTGTATCTGTTAAGGAAGCACGTCTTTTAAGCTTGTTGCTTCCCAAGACATTAGTATTGACTGACATATCAGACTGTCTCCTTTCCTGCACCTGCATTTACTGCTTCTGTTCTTGCAGCTTCTCTCTTGTTCTTAGCGTCTTCGAAAAGCTTACGAACGAAAGGAGAAGAAATGATTATGAGAAGGATTACGACAACTGCCTTGTAAGCAGAGATAGAGCTGGAGTCGATCTCCTTGAACTTATAGAGCGTAGTTGTAAGGAACTGGATTACGTAAGCGCCTAAGACGGAAGCGGAGAGATTGAACTTACCGCCGCCTAAGTTGTTACCGCCCAATGCGACTGCTAAGATCGCGTCCATTTCGATGTTGTTTGCGATGACAGAATATGTGATGGATGAAGTTCTTGATACCTTGATGAATCCGCATACTGCAACGCAGATACCGAGGATAACGAATGTTAAGAGCTTGATCATCTTAGGGTTGATACCGTTGAGTCTGGAGGAAGAAGCATTGATGCCTACTGCCTGTGAATAAAGTCTTAAGTTGGTTACCTTCAGAACAATGGCGATCACGATGAGACAGAGGATCGTAATGAATACCGGCGTCGGAACTGCGATTCCGGGAATGAAGTTTCCGAAGTAGCTGAAACGCTTATCCGTAATGGAAATATTATCGTTATTGTTGATCCATGCTGCGATCGAACGGCCTGCGGTGAAAAGGATCAGTGTCGCAACCATCGGCTGGATCTTGAAGAATGCTACGAGCGCACCGTTGAAGGCTCCGAAAATCGCCGATACGAGAACGCAGAGGAGGAAAGAACCGATGATGATGCCGGCGAACGTGCCTCCGGAGATATCAGGGGACTGTGTCTTAACGATCCTTAAGACTGTGGATCCTGCGATCGCGATCGTGGCACCGACGGAAATATCCTGACCGCCTGATGCGGATGTAACGAGCGTCATTCCGATAGCGAGGATTACGAGCTCGGATGCGTAGTCGATCATCGTTATGAGGTTGCCTGACAGGACAAGGTTACCATCACTGTTCGGCTCTAACGCGATCTTGAAGAATCCGGGATCAGTAGCCAGATTGAAGATTACCAGGAGCAGGAGAGCAACAAGCGGGATAAAGAGCTGGTTGCGTACGATCTTGATCAGGATTTCCTTGATGGTAAGCCTGGGTTTAATTGTTGAATCGATGGATGTCATTAGGATTCACCTCCGGCAATCGTTGCCATGATCTTATTCTGGTTGAGATCTTCGCCCTTGAGCTCGCCTACGACCTTGCCGTCACGCATGACTACAAGGCGCGAGCATGTACGGATCATCTCGTCTATTTCGGAAGAAATGAATGTGATGCTTCTTCCTTCCGCAGCAAGTTTTAAAACAAGTTTCTGGATCTCGACCTTTGTACCTACGTCGATACCTCTTGTAGGCTCGTCGAGAATGAGATACTGAGGATTTGCAAGGAGCCATCTGGCGAGGATAACCTTCTGCTGGTTACCGCCTGAGAGGGACTTGATCGGAGTATCCTGTGAAGCTGTCTTGATATTAAGGAGCTTGATGTATTCATCTGCAAAGGCTTCTGCCTGAGCTTTTGAGAAGGGCTTAAAGAATCCCTTCATTACCTGAAGTGCCAGGATGATGTTGTCTCTTACTGAGAGATCGCCTACGATACCGTCGAGCTTTCTGTCTTCAGGCAGATAGCTGATGCCGTGCTTCATGGCATCTAACGGCTTTCTGATCTTGACTTCCTTGCCGTCGATGAACACCTTGCCGCCGACGACTCTGTCTGCACCGAAAATAGCGCGTACGCTCTCGGATCTGCCGGAACCCAGAAGGCCGGTAAAGCCGTTGACTTCTCCTTGGTGGATCTCGAAGTCGAACGGCTTTATGCCGGTCGTTCCGGTAAGGTTTATTGCCTGGTAAACGGGGGTGCCGTTAAGGTCTATGTTCTCGGACTCGTGTCCGCTCTTGATCTCGGCCATATCGTCGAAATCCTTACCGAGCATTTTGGAAACGAGCTGTACTCTCGGCAGGTCTTCGATTATATATTCGCCTACGAGTTTTCCGTCACGGAGAACCGTGATGCGGTCGCAGACTTCATAAACCTGCTCTAAGAAGTGTGTTACGAAGATTATTCCTACGCCCTTTGCCTTAAGGTCACGCATAAGGTTGAAGAGCTTCTGAACTTCCTGTTCGTCAAGGGAAGATGTAGGCTCATCCAGGATAAGGACCTTACAATCCATATCTACTGCGCGTGCGATGGCAACCATCTGCTGGATAGCGATGGAGCAGTTGCCGAGCTGCTCCGTGGGGCTTACCGGGATTCCCAATTCATCGAGGAGTTTTCCTGCCGATCTGTTTATGAATCCCCAATCCGTGAAAGGTCCTTTTGTACGGCCGATATACATATTTTCTGCAACCGTGAGGTTAGGGCAGAGGGTGATCTCCTGATAAACAGTTGCGATACCCTTATTCTGCGCATCCTGAGGTGACTTGATGTGTACGGGCTGATCTGCGAGCCATACTTCGCCTCCGTCTTTTGGATATACGCCGGTCAACACCTTAATAAGTGTTGATTTACCTGCACCGTTCTCGCCCATCAGAGCATGGATTTCGCCTTCTCTTAATGTGAAATCAACGTTCTCAAGAGCGCGCACGCCCGGGAAAAATTTACAAATCCCTCGCATTTCCAAAATAGCGCTGTTAGCCATTGCCATTGTCCTCCTGTCAGTTCCTTTGTGTTACGTCTTTAAAAGAAATGTGCGATGCGATGGGATTGCATCGCATCGCACACTCTGTGTTAGCTAAATACTCTTATTTTTGGAGAGAGAGTAAGTTATCAGATACCGTAATTCTTTACGTCGTCTGCTGTGATTGTCTTAGCGTCGAAGCCCTTCTCTTCCATGATAACTACCTTTGTCTTAACGCCATTCTTGATGATGTCGTCGATGTAGGAAGCCTGGAAAGGATTGCACTGACCGTCATAGTTCCAGTTGCCTGCGAGGAGCTCTTCAAGTGCCCATGTGTTGCAGTCGAAACCGATGATGATAACGTCCTTGCCAACGCCGTGAGAAATGTTAGCCTTGTCGAGAGCTGCAGCAGCACCCTTAGCCATGTTGTCATTCTCTGCATAGATTACGTTGAACTTCTCGCCGGAGTCGATAACAGCCTGAACGATCTGCTGAGCTGTCTCTTCAGACCACTCTGCTGTCTGCTGCTTAACGATTGACCAGTTGGACTCTGCCTTTACCTTCTCGTCGAGAGCGCCGGAACGGCCGATCTGAGCGGAAGAACCCATAACGCCCTGGATGTGGATGATCTTGTATTCAGAAAGACCCTGGGAAGCGAGCCAATCAACTGCCTGCTGGCCTTCCTTAGCCATGTCGGAAACGATGGAAGCTTCATAGAGGCTCTCATCTGCATCGATTGTTCTGTCGAAGAGGATAACCTTGATGCCAGCCTTCTGAGCCTGCTCAAGAACTCCGTCCCAACCTGATGTACCAGCTGCTGAGATCAAGAGATAATCAACTTCGTCCTGGATGAACTTCTGAGCTGCTGCGATCTGCTCTTCATTCTTAAGTGAATAGAAGAAAGAAGCCTCATAACCGTTCTCTGCTGTAAATGTTGCCTTCATGTCTCTGTCGTTAGCTGTACGGTAACCGGACTCGTTAGGATCGTTATTGATGATACCAACCTTGATCAGTTCGCCAGTCTTAGGTGCTTCTGTAGCAGGTGCTTCTGTAGCAGGTGCATCTGTAGGAGCAGGTGCTGCTGTCGTAGGTGTTGAGCCGCCGTTACAAGCGCAAACGCCGAATGCCATAGCTGCAACGAGAGCGGAAGAAACTAACAACTTTACAAATTTCTTCATAATGATTCTCCTTTTCATTTTGAGGTTATTTCCCGGACACATCTTGAGGTGCCCGATGTACTCTGCCCCAAATAAACACCCGCAGAGCTAATTCCCGCAACGAATCTCGTATGCCCATTTAAGAATGGTAAATCTGCCTAAATACAGGTTTGGGATTTTTCATCTTCAATACGGACAGGTTTGCCGTGAAGTTTCTTTTTCGAGTCCTGATGTCGAAAATCTTAATCCCGGTTGTCGGATATTTTACGATGGGGCCATGAACACCTGCCAAAGAACCCCGTTGTCATTTTTAACAATCAAATATTTTTACCCGAAAATAATTATTTCGGCATTTTTGAAGACGATAAGATTCCTTACTTTTTCGGGGGTTTGAAATAACACCTCAAATATTTATCGTATCTTTGCAATACTGCCAAACCCTATAATTTTACTAAGAAACATAAGGGGTTTGAGGCATGGCAGAGAAGTATGTCGTCATCGCAAATAAGCTCGAGTTAGAGCTCAAGAAGATGAGGTCGGAAGGAAAGATGAAGCTCCCTTCCGAGCAGTCTCTTGCTGAGCAGAACTCCTGCAGCAGACAGACCATCCGCGCAGCCTTGGACATCCTTCAGAAGGCCGGCCTCATCGAGAAGAGGACCGGCTCCGGCTCTTATATTGTTGAAGAATCAAAAAAGAATAAAGCAGTATTCTTTGTTACAGAAGACTGCGACAGATATCTAAGTCCTTCGCTCATAGCAGGACTCAGATCAGAACTCGCATCTTCCAAATATGTTTTGAAAGCATTCTCCACGATGGGCAGCAGCAAAGAGGAAGCCGCCGTCATATCACGCGCCATAGCAGAGAAAGTCGCAGCGCTCATCATTGAGCCTGTAAAAGACCTTATCCCGAGCGCAAATGAAAGGCTTATCGAAGACGCTCTTTCTGCACGCATTCCCGTCATATACCTGAACTCTTCCGAAGGTCCCTACGGCGTTATCCGTATCTCGCCCGATTTCAGGGAAGCAGGAAAGATCCTTACCGGCCGTCTCCAGGATCTGGGCAGACAGAAGATCGCGTGCATCTTCTGCTCTGAATCCTCCGCCGGCATGGACGAATACAAAGGTTATATCGGCGCGGTTCCGGATTTTGACGAAGGCAGGTGCCTTTTGCTCTCGCACAAGGAAGAAAAAGAGATAATCTCCGGCAGTGACAGCATACTTGCTTCATTTGCCGCAGATGTCCTTGCCGGCTGCGATGCAGTCATCTGTCAGAACGGCATGATCTGTCACCGTCTTGTAAGCATCCTTAATAAGAGCGGCCGGAAAGTTCCCGAAGACATAACCGTCGCATGCTTTGATAACGGCTACTATTCTTCAAATGACTCTATCTTATCCATGGGTTACGACAATGATTTCCTCTGCAAAAAGCTCGCGAAAACAGTGTCCGCGCTTGCAGAGGGCGGTACGCCTAAGATGTTTGTTATACCTGTTGCAGTGAAAAGCTGATCAGTACGCTCTCGAATCGACGAAATCCTGAGTGATGTTCTGCGTTGTATATGCAGATTCATCGACGTAAACGTGCTTGGGGATCTCCTCGCCGTTTCTGTACTTCTCAATGAGCTCTTTGACTCTCGGGCCGAACAGGGGATTGCACTCGACGCAGAGGTTGATCTTGCCGTCGTGGCAATACTGCAGGGCTTCTTTGGTGGCGTCGAAAGTGATGATCTTCACCTGGCCGCCGTTGCCGTATGAGATGCCTGCCTCATTAAGCGCTCTCATGGCGCCGAAGGTCATGTTGTCGTTCTCGGAATAGAGGACATCGATGTCCTTGTTGGTCTTTAAATATTCGGTCATGACCTCATAGGCTTTTGCTTCCGTGAAGTCGCCATAGAGCTGGCCTGTTATCTCCCAGTTGGAATGCTGTGTTACCGCATCCTCAAGAGCCTTTGTTCTCATGATCTGCGCTGTCGCGCCGATGGTTCCCTGGAGGTGAAGGATCTTTGCCTGTTTGTCGGCAGGGATCTCGCCTTCGAGCCATTTTACGGCGAGGTTGCCCTGGTGGAGGAAGTCGGAACCGATGTTCGTGAGGAACAGGCTCTCATCTTCAACCGCGACGGATCTGTCCATAATGATTACCGGAATATTTGCTTCTTTGATCTCGGCCAGGATCGTCTCCCAGCCTTCCTCGACAGTGGGCGCGATGATTATGAAGTCGACGCCTTCGAGGATGAAGCGGCGGATCGCGGTGAACTGGTTCTCCTGTTCCTGTCTTGCGTTCTCCATGACGAGTTCGTAATCCGGATCGTCTGCAAATGCGGCGGTCATGGATTTGGTATTTGCGACGCGCCAGTCTGATTCGGATCCTACCTGTGAGAATCCGATCACGTAGACATTGTTGTTTGCAGGTTCAGTTGCTCTGGTCCCGGTGCAGCCGGCCATGCAGATGATCATTGAAATGCAAAGCAGGATACTAAAGAATCGTCTCATTATCTATGTCCGCCTTTCCGGGTATCTCGATGCTGATTGAAGTTCCTTCCCGGGGTTTGCTCTCGATGTCGAATCTGCATGCATCGCCATAAAGGATCTTAAGTCTCTTGTAAGAAGACGTTAGGCCGAAGCTTGTCGTGTCTTCGTTAAGCACACGGGTCTTTAAGCTCTCCAGTTCTTCGCTGTCCATGCCAAGACCGGTATCGGTCACCTTAAGGATGATCTTATCGTCTTCGCGGTTTCCGGTAACGACGATCCTGCCCTTGCCGCGCTTGGGCTTCAGGCCGTGGTAGATGGCATTCTCGACCAGAGGCTGCAAAGTCATTTTGGGAAGCTTCGTATCTTCGATGGAAGGATCAATGTCGATCTCGAATTCCATGATGTCCCTGTATCTTACCTGCTGGATCTCAAGGTAGCTCTGGATGTGCTGCTTTTCTTCAGCGACTGTGACGATGTCCTTACCGTCGCTTAAGAATGATCGAAAATATGACGACAGGCTCGTTACCATCTGCTCAGCCTGATCGTTCTTGCCGATCTCGATGAGCCAGACTATCGCGTCCAGAGTGTTGTAAAGGAAGTGAGGATTGATCTGGGCCTGAATAAGCGAGAGCTCAATGTCACGGAGCTTGATCTGCTCCTGGCGGTTTAATTCGATCTGCTTATCAAGTCTTGCCGCCATGTCCTCGATACCGGTGGAGAGCAAAGTCATGCTGGTATCGTCGGTCTCGACGGGCGTGTGCGGGCTTAAGTCTCCGTCACCGATCTCCTTAACGCGGCTGTTCATGGCAACGATCGGGTCAGTGATGCTTTTCGAGAGCTTGACGGCACGGCTTAAGACCAGAGGGATTATTACGATCATGACGAGTACGACGAAGACGACTTCTACCGTGAGCCAGAAATCGATCTGCTTCTGGATGCTCGCCATCTCGCCGGCCTCGTAATAGAGGTAGGAATACATGTAGTCTTCGATGAGACCCGTCGTGATGTAGATATTCTTGTCGAGCTGCTCCATGCGTTCGTCGTAGCTCGTGGTGCTCTCGATGTTGCGCATATAAGAGCCGAGCTTGTCGCAGAGCGAGAGAACGCTCGTCATGGCTTTGCGGCCGTTGGGATTGGATGTGTTTTTAAGAAGGTCTTCGGCAAGCGATCTTGCGGATTCGACGTCGTCCCACGGCATCTCATCGCTGTAGCCGGTTACGTAGAAATACATCTGCTCATCGATCTCCTGCTTGAACTTCTGGTTGAAGCCCGATACCTTTACGATGTTGCCGGATACCGATGCATAAATGAGATTACGCGTCAGGAGCATTACGAAAATGCTGACGAGTATTACCGAGATAGGAATAAACATCTGAAGCATAAGACGGTACATCTTTCCCTGTACCGTGTTCTTGTTCAACCTGTCGGGCGGCAGCTTCATTCTTCAGGAATTTCCCCGTTTCTGTACTGGCTCGGCGTGCATCCCTGGTTCTTCTTGAATACGAAAGAGAAATATCTGGGATCCTTGTATCCGATCTCATTGGCGATCTCGCCTGACTTTTTGCTCGTATTGCGCAGAAGGATCTTTGCCTTGGCCATTCTCTTCTTAGTGATGTATTCGACGAAGGATAACCCGACCTTGTTGGAGAAGACGGCGCTTAAGTAGTTCGCGCTGATGTTGATCTCTTCTGCAACGGAATCAAGAGAGATATCCTCGTCCGCATAATGTTCGTTGATGTAATCTACGGCATTGTTGATGATGTCATTGCCGCGCTTCTGCGCTTCGGCATCGCGCATCTTTATTGCGATCGTAAGAGCATCGATGAGATAGCCTTTGACTTCATCTGCCTGGATGTTCGTGTCGAACGTCGGAAGGCTTGATGCGATGAGCTCCGAATCGACATTTGCTTCTTTAAGCGCAAGCTCGACATTGACCCTGATGCTTACCAAAAGGTAATAGCGGAACAGGATAGAATTGACGCTCGCTTCGACGCTCTTTAAGTAGTCGTCAGCAAATGTCTCGACTTCTGCGCCTGTACCTGTCTGCACGAAATATCTTATGATCATCGGATCGAACTTGCCTGCATCGATCTGATGGATCTCGCTCTCGTTTGCTACGAACTGCTCTGTCTTCAGCTGCTCAGACGTGAAGATGTGCTGATTAGGGAAGATGTGTCTGTATGCAAATGCCCTGTTAGCATCCTGATAGCAAGAAGAAAGTCCGCTGAGTCTGTTGGTGGGCGCGCCGACAGCAACATGCCAGTCGAGCTGCGACGGAGTCTCTTCACAGTGCTGCCTGATCATCTTGACGCACTTATCCTCCATGCGCGTAACGCTCTCCTCATCGCCCTTGATGAGCACGGCATATGAGAAGAGATTGCATCTGAAGATGATGTAATCCGGGTACTGCATGAACTGGTTTAATAGGCTCTCCGTAACGCCCGATGCGTTGTCGGAATATGTCGACTGGTCTAAGTCCCTGATAGAGAAGATGACGATGTTATAAGCATCGGCGGAGAGGTTCAGGTGGAGCTTGTCCGCTTCCTCATAAATCTCCTGCACCGACATTGATCCTTCTACGAGCTTCTCGAAAAATACCCTGTGCGTAAGTCTCTCGAACTTCTTGAACTCCTGCTCGTAGAGCTTAACGTAGTCCTTCTGTTCGTTCTCTTCAGTGATCTTCTTGCGCACGCCTTCAAGCGCGTTGATCATGTCGGTCTTGGTGACAGGCTTTAAGAGATACTGCTCGACGCCGATCTCGATAGCTTTCCTGGCGTACTCGAAATCGCTGTAGCCGGAAATAACGATGATCTTGATATTCGGAAGTTCCTTCGTGACGGTCTTGCTAAGTGAGAGGCCGTCCATGAAGGGCATTGTGATATCGGTGATGAGGACATCGGGCTTAAGCTTTCTGATCATGGGCAGGGCCATCTCGCCGTCGGGCGCGTCGCCCACGAACTCGAAGCCGTACTTCTCCCACGGGATCATGTCGCGAAGTCCCTCGCGCACGATACTCTCGTCTTCACAAATAAAAACCTTAAAAAGATCCATCAGATGCCCTCCGTTAACGTACCCTAATTTTATCACAGGGCCAAAAGCGGAGTCTTTACATTATTTTATTAAGAAAGTGCAATATCTTTATTTCCGCCGGGACGGAAATTACAGGCTGTTCTGAATGGATTCAGGCTGTTTCAGCCAGCGCCGGAGCGGGTTCTTCGGTGTTCTCGAGCTCTCTTATCTTCCTTATTCTCGACATGAAGAGCGCTACGATCACAAGGCAGATCCCGGCGCCGATGATCGTGATCGAAGACCCTGCGCCGACGCCTTTTCCCGTTGCCTTTCCGATCACGTCAGCGGTAATGCCGCTCAATGAATATGCGGCTACATATCCGAGCTGTGAGATGAATCCCAGAAAGCCCCATGCACGGCCCTGAAGCTCGTCGGGAATGTTGGTCCTTACAAGATAATCCAGGCTGTTATTTGCGAACGGAAGTGCTGCGAAGAATAAGAATCCGAATGAGCATATGATAACCGGGTTCTTGAAAACAGCGAACATCGCCATTCCGACGCCTGATACTGCAAGGCCCACCCAGAGCGCTCTTACGAAGTGCTTCTTGATGCCTCTGATTCCCAAGAGGATGCTTGTTACGAGCATGCCTGAAGCTGCTGCCGTCTCAACAATTCCTAACGTTTTCGAGTCAGCGAATGAGAGCACAAAAGGCTCGCCCAATACCTGGAATACTCCCATGAAGAGGCAGATCAGGGAAGAAACTACTACGAGAACGATGAGTCCCTTCTTGGCTGTAACTGCAGCCCAGCCTTCCTTCATGCTCTTGAAGAACGGCTCAGGTTCTCTCTTAACGCTTGTCTTGATTCCTGCTCTTACAACGGCTGCGGCAACGACTGTAAGGAAGAATGTGCCGATGTCGATGATGAGGATCAGCTTGATGTCGCTTACTGCAAGGATGAATCCTGCGATGATAGGCGAGAAGATATATCTTGAAGAACCTGCCATCGATACAAGGCCGTTAGCCTTTGAGTACTGTTCCTTGGTGAGAAGGTCTGTGATCGTTGCTGTATAAGAGGGTTCCAGAAGTGCCGAGAAAACCGAGCTTACAGTGGTGCCGAGATATATCTGCCAGAGCGCGGCTTCGCCCTGAAGCATGCAGATGAGGATGAAGAGAACGCCAAGTCCGGAAAGGCCGTCGCCGATCATCATGAGAAGACGTCTGTCATAGCGGTCTGCAAGAACGCCCGCCGGTACTCTGAGAAGCAAAGCGGGGAGGAATCCCAGGAGCGTAAGGAGCGCCATGTCTGCTGCGCTTCCCGTCTTCTGGAAGATATAAAGGCCTAAGCCGAAGCTCGTAAGTCCGCCGCCGATTGATGATATGAATTCGCCTGCCCAGAGCAGGAGGAATCTTCCGTAATTGTTATTTGTCTTCGTCATTTTGAACGACCGCCTTATCAAGTTTTCTGACTATACTCTATCGCGCGGGGTGAGGTAAATCTTGAGATATTCCTTGGATAATTCTTAAATGTTTCTTAAATCGCGGGCCTCGGGTTGTGATGGCTGCAGATTGCACAAAACGAAAAGGTTAAATTCTACTAACTAATTTATTAGTTAAGGTAGAATTGATATTTCTTCCCTTGTTAGGCTTTAGAAGGCTTTAAGCTTTTATGGGGAGGAATTTAATATGTTAGATTCAAGATGCCTTAAAGTATTGGCATGTGTTTTGTGCACATCTATTGTCACCACATTCATTCCGCAAAGCTTCGGAAAAACTGTTAAAGCAGATACCACTATCAATTATGCGGGCGAAAACCCTACTGCTGATTGTTCATACCGAAGCGTGGAAGAAGCGGATTTTACTGCTGAAGTGAAGACTACTAACAAGTGGTCAGGTCATTCCAATATCGAGATCAAGTTCAAGAATACAGGAACGGAAACTATCCACGACTGGTATTTCACATTTGATTTTAATTACAAAATAGAGAATCCTTTTAACTGCCGTGTTATAGAGAGCAAGGATAACCTTTATACCATAGGCAATAACGACTGGAATCAGGATATCAAACCTGGTCAATCCGTAACTGTTGGCTTTACCGCTTCTTATAAAGATGGAAGCGAGATAGAGGATATGCCAACTTTCTATCTCCTTAATACAGAGACAGTCACGTTAAAGAGCGGTGATCTCAAGTACAAGTATGAGGAGTACTCCAACTGGTCTTCAGGCTTTAATGGGGCACTAATCCTTACAAATAAAACGAAAGAGACTATCAGAGACTGGACGATAACCTTTGGTGCCAACAGGCTTATAACGCAGGCTGATTCTTCTGTGTTTACTGATAACGGAGACGGAACATACAAGATCACTAACGACGGAAACAACCAGAACATCGCGAAGGGACAGTCTTACAGGATTGGAATCCAGGGTGGATCAAACGATCCTTCGAAATCTTTCACACTTACAGACTTTACTGCTACAGCCAAGAAGATGGCATTAAAGCTTACTGACGATAAGGACAAGAACGGAATAGCAGACGTTTTAGAAGTGGATTTCAACGGGAATATTACTGTCACACCTACAGAGGCACCGACATCTACTCCAACTGCTACATCCACTCCAAGTGCGACAGCTACTCCCAAGGCTACAAATTCACCGACGTCCACACCTACGGCTACTAATACGCCTACAGTTAAGCCCACTAATACTGCAAGGCCTACTTCAACAAGTACACCTAAACCCACGGCAACACAGAAGCCGACAGTTACAAACACGCCTACTTCAAAGCCTACAGTTACAAGTTCTCCTAGGCCGACTGCAACGAACACACCAACCGCTAAGCCTTCTAATACAGCAACACCAGTTGTAACAGTAACACCAGGACCTTCTGTGACAGCAACACCTACAGCGTCTCCGACACCGGATGTTTCTGTTACGCCAACAAATACAGTTACAACGACGCCTTCACCTACCGCTGCGCCTACAGGTATTCCTGATGACATAGATTATGATAAGGACACTGATAAAGACGGATTGCCTGACGATCTGGAGGATTACTATGGGACTGACAAGAACAAGAAAGATACAGATGGTGATGGTGTAAACGATTACTATGAATTGTTCTTGGAAACTGATCCTCTCACCAAAGACGATAACGGAAGCAAAGATACTGATAATGATGGATTAACCAATACTAAAGAATCACAGCTTGGTACTAACCCTATGAATCGCGACTCGGATCTTGACGGTCTTACAGATGGTGCAGAAGTCAATCTGCATGGAACGGATCCTCAAAAATACGATACTGATGATGACGGTATAAGCGATGCTGGTGAAATCAGCTTAGGAAGTAATCCAAAACAGAAAGACAGCGATATTAAAAGACGTCAGACATTGACGTTCTATCCTAAAGCTGACTCAAAACTCAAGGGAATTACCAAGGTTGAGGTAAGTGGATATATCAGCGGATATATCAAAGAAAACACTAAGATTAGAGACATCTCTGATTCAGATCCGCATACGGCTTCGATTAAGGCACTTGTCGGCATACCTATCGATATAGAAACTACAGGTGACTTTGATGAAATGACGATTAGGTTCTATTATGATCCCGTCGACTTTGATGAAAATGATATGAGAGTATTGTGGTACGATGAAGAAAACTATCAATACGTTATGTTTGATACAGAAGATTGTCTAATTAGTTATGGAAACTATTTCCAAGTAACTACTACTCATTTTTCAAAGTACATGCTGATCAATCAGGAGGCTTGGGTTAAGACTTGGAGCAGTGGAATGCTTCAGGCTGGTGAGTCAAGTGCTTTAAACAACAGTTATACCCTTGCAGGATATGAAATGTATATGGAGAGGCTGTCTGATCGTGACAGTGATGGATTACCTGATATCTTAGAAACAAATGGCATGATTACTAATATTGGTACAGTAGTAAGAACAGATCCTGATAATCCAGATTCTGATGATGATGGATTATTAGATGGTTATGAAATGGGTGAACTGTGCCTTTCAAAATACGCGTTTGAGCTTGGCACTTTCCAATATTATATTAGATCTTGGTATGCTGGGTGGGGTTTCCAAGGTGATGAATGGGTATTTTTCCGCATGAAATCCAATCCTAATGAAAAAGACTCGGACGGAGATGGTGCGTTGGACGGCGAGGATGCTACGCCGGGTGAGAAGAATAGGTCAATAAATTATCTTATAATGGGTAAAGATAAAGAAGGTGAAAAAAATTATCTGAAATGCGTCAACCATATCTTGATGCTTTTAGAATAATCGGACAAAAGGTAGTGGTCTTAGAGATGTGGAATGGATCAGATTACTATAAAAGGGCAAAGGAATATTTTCGTGAAATTAAAGGTGATGAGGAAGCAAATGTTTTTTCGGTTTATAAATTGGCTATATCAACATTCGATTGGCTTCAAAACGATTTAGAAAAAGCAAAGATATCAAATATGAAAGCGTATACTTATGTAGACAAAATGATTTATATTACTCATGGAGCAAATAACCGACTTGAATTTGTATATGGTGATGGTAATGGTTATATTGACTCAAAAGATGTTATAAATGATGTTAATCCAGTATGCAAGATTAATATTCTTGACATCCAAGCTTGTTATTGCGCATGGCCTGAAGCATATCCTTACAAGAATTCTGATGATAAAACTGTCAATACAACAACTTGTATTGCATACGAACTTATTAAGAAAAGTAATGTACAAAAGGTTTATGCATGGACTGATCAAGTAGGTTTCAATTCTAATCCAATTTTAAAAAAATTAGGTCTCGACCTTGGTCAAAGTGTATCTATCTTTGGTGCTTATGTGGAGTTCTACGAAAAAGAAACGGGTGGCATTGGTGTAAGAGAGGTTAAATCATACAGATACTTTTTCTGGTGGCCAGCATATGCTCCATTACAGTATTAAAAGTATACTGAACTAGAATTATTCTTCTTTGGGGAGGGTTATTTTGAAAAATACAAATAAAAATACATTCAACAAGAAAAAATTTATAGTGATATTACTTATAGTCCTGTTGATTATTTTTATGCTGTTCCCCCGCAGGTACAGTTATCTTGATGGTGGTTCAGTTGCATATGGAAGCTTTGACTTTGGATTTATTTATAGAGTAGAACAACGACACAGGCTGCCAGGTGCAGTAGACGCTGATGGTTATGGTTATTATGAGAACGGGACTGTTATATCAGTTTTTGGAATTGAGATATATAATGATGTGCACACGGATTATGATGATTTGGCAGTTGCGCCCCATGACCCTTATAATGAAACAGCGCCATATAATTGATGGTGCAAATAACAAAATTGAATTTGATATCAAGGCTAACAACGATGGCCATATTTCTTCGGAAGATGTAATAAACAATGTGAATCCTAATATGTAAGATTAACCAGCTTGATATTCAGGCGTGTTATTGTGCTAAACCTGCAGGATATACTGATATCAATACTACAACTTGTATTGTGTACGAATTCTTTAAGAGGGAAGAAATCCAAAAGGTTTTTGCTTGGACTGATCAGAGTGCATACTCTTTTGGATACAACATATCATTTAATGGTAAATATATGGAGTACCATATAAGTAACGGTATAATTGTTTCAACTGAAGTAAAATCCAGCACTTATGTGTATACGCGGTGGGCATATAAACCATTGCAGTTCGGAATGAAATAAGTTTAGTTTTATGGGCTGAATTATGCATAAAAAACAAGATAAAAGTAAAAATAAAATAATTATTGTTGTAATCTCTATTGCTGTTTGTGTTCTTCTGGCGTTCCTTTTATTTCCGCGGAAGTATGATTTCAAAGATGGCGGCTCGGTTATGTATTGCAGCGTCGCTTTTGGAGCCATTTATAAAGTTGAACAGCGTCACAGGATATATGTTGAGAACGGATATTCGTATTTTGAAATAGGAACAGTGGTTACAGTTTTCGGTGTTGAACTATATAACAATGCACATGTTGATTATGATCACCCTCAGTCTTTGACGCATTCAGAAGAGGTTCAAAAGTCTGTTGAAGAATGGGATAAGTATTTTGAAACACTCTATGGTGAATGAGAATAGTTTAATTACATCATTCCATATGACCGGCATATGACATCTCCTTATTATCAACTCTCTTTAGTCAAAAAAAGAAGTCTGTTATAATACGGGAGTTATCAATCCCCAAAGGAGTATGTTATGGACAAGATTATTGCTTTCATACTCTATTTCGTGGTTGTCCTTGCTATCGGAATCTATTTCTTCTTCAAGAGTAAGGGCGGTGACGAGAAAGAGTATTTCTTGGGCGGTCGTCACATGGGTCCTTTTGTTACTGCGATGAGTGCGCAGGCTTCGGACATGAGCGGCTGGCTTTTGATGGGTTTCCCCGGTTCGCTTTTCGCGTTCGGTATGGGACAGGTTTGGATCGGTGTCGGTTTGGCATTAGGAACAGCTGCCAACTGGATCTTTGTAGCTACAAGGCTCCGCCGTTTCTCCAAAGCTTCCGGCGACTCGATCACGCTTCCCCAGTACCTCACAAACAGATTCGCAAGTAAGAGCTCTGTTTTGAAGGTCGTATGCGCGGTCATCTTCCTCATCAGCTTTACAGTTTATGTTGCATCTGCGTTCGTTGCAGGTACAACAGTTTTCGCAGCAGTACTGCCTTGGTTCGCTGAACACCAGCACCTCGCTATGATCATCTTCGCAGTATTGATCCTCATCTACACATTCTTAGGCGGTTATAAGGCCGTTTGCTGGACAGACTTCTTCCAGGGCCTCATGATGCTCATCGCACTTCTCGCAGTACCGATCGTTATGAACGCCGTAGGTCACTTCGACGCTGTTTATTACGGTGCTTTCAACGATGGCGTTTCCGCATTCGGTACTGATCCTTTCGCAGCTCCCTGGCAGGAGATCGTAACAGGTTTGGGCTGGGGCTTAGGTTACTTCGGTATGCCTCACATCCTCGTTCGTTTCATGTCCATCGAGAAGCCTTCCCAGATCAAGAAGTCTGCTACAGTTGCAATCATCTGGGTAATCCTTACTCTCGGCGCAGCTGCAGTCATCGCATATCTCGGAAGAACTTACATCATGAACAACGGCCAGTCCCTTGCTGAGTTCCTCCTTCCTGACGGACGTAAGAGGATCTTCATTGAAGTTGTTTGCGACATCTTCCCGGGCTTCATAGCAGGCATCCTGCTCTCGGCTATCATCGCTGCAGCAATGTCTACGGCTGACTCCCAGCTCCTCGTTGCTTCTTCAGCATTCACAAGTGACATCTATAAGCCCCTTATCCGCAAGGACAAGGCTTCCGACAAGGAAATGCTCTGGCTTGGCCGTATCGTCGTTTTGATCGTTGCTGTCGTTGCATTCTTCATCGCACGCATCGGTCTCGACAACGAAAAGTCATGGGCTGCAGACATCATGAACATGGTTGAGAACGCATGGGGTCTCTTCGGTGCATCCTTCGGACCTGTCGTTATCCTCTCACTGTTCTGGAAGCGCTTTAACTATAAGGGCGCTGTTGCAGGCATCATCGCGGGCGCCGTTGCCGACATCGCTTGGCTCCTGGTCTTCACAGACACGATCATTCCTGCAATTAAATTCAACACCGGCGTTTACGAGATCGTTCCGGGCTTCATCTGCGGCCTCCTCGTTGCAGTTGTTGTAACCATTATCACCAAGGCTCCCGGAGAGGAAGTTGAAGCCATTTTCGCAAGAGCAACAGACAAGACTATCGACGACTGATATCTGTTTACTCGAAAACTTTCCGGCCCTGAGGTTCGCTTCAGGGCCGTTTTTATTTGGTGTGTGTGGGGATCGTGCTGCGGCGTACTAATTCCGGAAAATGATTTTTTAGTGCGTTACATCTGCAGAGCCGCCGGGTGAATGTCATACGAAATCGCGAAAAAGCTCAAAATTGTCGGTCGGTTTAGGCCTCAAAAGGGCGCCAGACGATAAAACATACCGACAAAATCATCGAAAACCCCGTTTTCGTATGTCATTCCCCCAAACACACCGGCAAACAGCCCCCAAGCGCAACGCCGGGGGCCGTAAAACCACCAATGTAACACTGTTATAGCCAACTCAGATCGTGACTTTTATCGTCATGCTCTTACCGTCGGGGCAGATGGCCTTGATGGTGCCTCCATGAGCTTCCGTGACAGCCCGGGCGATCGCGAGGCCTACGCCGTTGCCTCCGGTCTCAGAGTTTCTGGAAGAGTCGGGGCGGTAGAAGCGGTCGAATAATAAGTTGACGTCCGGTGGGGTGTCGTAGTCGCAGGTGTTGTAGACTTCGATGTGCGTCTTGTTCTTCTTGGAGCAGACGGAGAACTTGATCTCGCCTTCGTCATTTGAATAGCGGACGGCGTTGTCTAAGAGGACGGAGAGCATTTGTTGGATGGCGGACTTGTCGCCGAAGAGATCCACGTTCTCGGCAATATCAATGGTCATCTTCTTGCCGCGGCCCTTGGCCTGGGACTGATAGATGTCGACAGTCTCCCAAGCGGCGTTGCTTAAGGAGAAATTCTCCTTGTTGGGCAGAGGCTGGTCTTCGTCGAGCCTGGACAGGGTGACGAGCTCGCTGACGAGCTTGGTCATGCGGCCGGTCTGCTTCCTGATATTATCGGTCCATTCGTCTTCGCCGTGTTCTGCGGTTATGACGTCAAGACTCGTGGAGATCGATGTCAGAGGGGTCTTGAGTTCGTGGCTGGCGTCAGTGATGAACTGCTTTTGCTGCTTGATGTTGTTTTCGATAGGTCTGATCGCCTTCTTGGAGAAGATCACGACAAGGATGAATACCAGGGTAAGGCTCAAAACGGAGATTGTTATGGACAGGTCGAGAAGAGACCTTGCGATCTGAAGCTCCCTGCCGGCATTGAGGAAGATAATGACCGTGGCATCGTCAGATTCTGTTTTCAGGTAACGGTAATTACCGATATAACCCTTGTCAGATCTTCTGGCGAGGGCCTTATCTGCATATTCAGATGCGCTGTTCTCGTCGACGGAAGCGATGAAGTCCATAGAGAGAAATGTTGCCTGGCCGGTGCCGTCGACACGAACAACGAAGAAACGCATCATGTAGCCGGATTCCATGTCCGGACGGTCTCCGAAAGGATTGCCGCCGCGGGGTGCAGGCATATTGTCGCGAGGTGCGCGGAAATCCGAATTTACGATCATTTCGATGGACTGGTCGATACGGTTGGTAATCATCACATGTGTAAAGATATTGACCAGGGCAGCTATCAGGACGATGACAGCGAGAAAGGCCGCCATAGCTGCGAGGATGAAGCGCCAGCGAAGTTTTTTCAGCATTTGATTTCCTCCAGAGAATAACCGGAGCCGCGGATGGTCTTGATCTCGACGTTGGCTCCGATAGAACGCAGTTTCTTCCTGACAAATCCGATGTGTGTCCATACAACATCGATGTCTGAATCTGATTCAAAGCCCCAGATCCTGTCCATCAGGTGTTCCGTGGAGAACACAAAGCCCGGGTGCAGCACGAAGAGCTCAATGAGCTGGTATTCCTTATTTGTGAGCTTGACGCTCTTGTCGCCGGCCTTCATCTCATAGCGGTTGCCGTCGAGTGTGAGGTTGCCGACCTTTTGGAGGGAGTCGGAATAGTTTTCGCTCCTTCTGCCCAAAGCCTTGATCCTTGCGATCAGTTCGCTCGTGGCGAAAGGCTTGGGGAGGTAATCATCGGCACCGGCCTCAAGTCCTGCTACCCTGTCTTCGATCTCAGCTTTTGCAGTGAGCATCAGTACGGGGGTGGTGATGTGGTTTTTGCGGATAAGAGAAAGGACTTCGAGGCCGTTCATGCCGGGCATCATGATATCTAACACGATGACTTCATATGTGTCGGAGGAGATATAGGACCATGCATCATTGCCGTTGTGCACGATGTCAACGGAATATTTGGCCTTCTCGAGCAGGAGCTTAAGAGCCTTTGCTGTAGCGACTTCGTCTTCGGCGATCAATATACGCATGGATAATTCCTCCTTTCGCATAGTCTATTAGGGCAACCTGAAATGCACCTGAAATCCTGACAATAGTATAATACCTGATAGACATACCGTGTCCAAATATGTGAAAAAACGGCAATTCTCGCTTTGTGTCGTGTTATTTTTCCCGCGGACATCGTATCCTGACACCGGTCGAAAGGAGGGCCCACACCTTGGATCAGAAAAAGACAGGACAATTTCTCAAGACTTTACGTAATGAGAAAGGATTAACTCAGGAACAGCTGGCAGCAAAATTCAATGTCAGCAACAGAACCGTTTCCAGATGGGAGACGGGCAGCAATCTTCCTGATATCTCATTGCTGGTCGAGATAGCCGATTTCTATGATGTCGATGTCAGGGAGATCATAGACGGGGAAAGGAAAAGCGAGATGATGGATCAGGAAACAAGAGAGGTCGCCGACAAGATGGCGGTCTATGCAACGGGCGAGAAGAGCAAGCTCTTAAGGTTTGTTCAGGTATTGTCGATAATAGGAATAGGATTAACGATCTTTGCAATAGTACTTCAGACTATTTCTTATGAGCCGGATCTAAGGCGTTCAGGAGCGATATTTGCAACATTTTTAGGCTTTATAGTCATGTGCATTCTCACGCTCTATGTAACGGGGCTCCTGCAGCGGTTCTCCAAGCACAGGAAGGCCGTAAAAGCTGTGAAGATCATTACCATTGTGGTGATGGCAATAGTCACTCACTATGTGGTTGCAGCGGTGTTCCTTTTTGCGGTGGTGTACTCATGGTATACGAATGCCAAGATCGAAGTCAGTACGGACGCTTCGGATTTCAACAAGTACATTCATAATGAGCAGGACAAGGACAGCGAATACAGGATGGGCACGTACCAGCTTTTCGATGTCATGCCGGAGAAGATCGAAGCAGATGTTACCGAATATCAGCTGACTTACTACAATCCGTGGGACGGCCAGTATGTTGTATACATGACGCTCGATTACGGAGATAAGTATGATGCGGAGATCGCAAGGCTTCAGGCAATCGGTATTGATGATTACAAGGGTATCTACACGGTTACAGGCGAGCCTGAAGGCTACGATCTGGTCGCAATGGATTCTGACGAATATAACGGATTCGTATATGCCATGATCCCTGAAGGTCAGGACGGCAACACGAAGATCACCTACTGCGCGATCGTGTTCTGCAACTATTTCCTTGACCTGGATGTGCATGAGTACATGCCGGATAAATACCTGCTGCCGGGCTTCGATGCAACAGATGATAATCCGTACCGCCAAAAGATGATGGATAAATAACAATCAAAAACTTAATAATATTCAAAGATAAATTGAATATTTACCATAACCCATGTTGATACAATGAAAGCACCTGACTAATTAAAAAGCGAGGTGCTTTTATGTTGGATTTAAGCGGGAAATGGGTATTTATCACGGGTGCCGCAAGGGGCATCGGAAGGCTCGCCGCGCTGAAGATGGCAGACTGCGGATGCAACCTCATTCTTCACAGCAGGGATACCGCGCACACGGCTCCACTTGAAGAAGAATTGAAGGCAAAGGGCGTTTTGTGCCACTCCGTATCGGCTGATCTTAATGATATTCCCTCAGTTCTCAAAATGCTCGAAAACATTGACTCCCTGGGCGTCGACGTCGACATTGTATTGAACAATGCAGGTCTTCAGATCGCATACAGGACCGAATACTATAAGACACCTGCAGATGATTACACGGTTAGCTTCAACGTTAATACGATCGCTCCCGCCATGATCTGCTATCACTTCCTTCCGAAGATGATCGGACGCGGCTTCGGACGCATCGTAAATACGACGAGCGGTATCGACAAAGAGCCTGAGCAGGCAGGGTATTCCGCAGCTAAGGCAGCGCTCGACAAGATCACTAAGGACATGGCATCAAGGCTCGGAGGAACAGGCGTTGCGATGAACCTCACCGATCCCGGCTGGTGCAGGACCGATCTCGGAGGACCCAATGCGCCCAACGCACCCGAGAGTGCGATCCCCGGCGTCATCGTCGGAGCATTTGTTGACGATACAATTAACGGACAGATCTTCCACGCACAGGATTTCGCAGGAATGACACTGGAAGACGCAGTAAACAGCATCAAATAAAAAAGGAGATAATGTATGGAAAACTTCACGTTCTACTCACCCACAAAGTTCGTTTTCGGCAAGGATATGGAAGCAGAGGCAGGCAAGCTCGTTAAAGATTTCGGCGGCTCAAAGGTATTGATCCACTACGGCGGCGGAAGCGTTGTCCGTTCAGGTCTTTTAGACAGAGTAAAGGCTTCACTAGACGGTGAAGGAATTCCCTATGTTGAATTGGGCGGCGTTAAGCCCAACCCCAGAAGCGGCCTTGTTTACGAAGGAATTGACCTCTGCCAAAAAGAGGGCGTTGACTTCGTTCTCGCAGTAGGCGGCGGTTCTGCCATCGACTCATCAAAGGCTATCGCGGCAGGCGTTGTTTACGACGGTGATTTCTGGGATTTCTATTGCGGCAAGCCGATCTTAAAGGCTCTTCCCGTTGGTACGGTCCTCACGATCGCAGCAGCAGGCAGCGAAGGCTCCGGCGACTCCGTTATCACCAAGGAAGAAGGCATGTTTAAGCGCGGCGCAAGCGGCGAGGGCATTAGACCTAAGTTCAGCATCTTAAATCCTGAGCTCACACAGACACTTCCTCCTTACCAGACAGCATGCGGCATCACGGATATCATGGCTCACCTTTACGTGCGTTACCTCACAAATTCCGAGGACGTTGAAGTTACGGACCGCCTCATTGAAGCGCTCCTCATCACTATGAAGAACGAAGGCCCCAAGGTCATAGCTGATCCCAACGATTATCAGGCACGCGCAAACATCATGTGGGCAGGCACGATGGCTCACACCAATTCCTGCGGCGTAGGCCGTTCACAGGACTGGAACAGCCACAATATCGAGCATGAGCTCTCAGCTCTCTATGACTGTGCACACGGTGCAGGTCTTGCGGTTACCATGCCCGCTGTCTTCAAGTATGTAATGAACCACGATGTTGCACGCTTCACACAGGTTGCAAACCGTGTCTGGGGCGTAGAGACTGCAGAAGAAGGCATCGAAGCATTTAAGAAATTCCTTATCTCTATCGGCATGCCTTCCACATTGGGCGAGTTGGGCGGCAAGGAAGAAGACATCCCCACACTCGTTAAGAACCTCTGCTACGGTGACGGCCGTGACGGCACGATCTCAGGCTTCGTTACGCTTAATGAGGAAGACTGCGCAAATATCTATAAGGCAATGATCTGATCTTTTTAGCACGCGAAAAAGCTAAGTTCGGGGGTTATCTCAGAAATGAGATGCCCCCTTTGTTATACCCGGGAAAAACGTGAAGCTGTAATACCGGCCCCTAAAAAAGGCCGACAATTATATAAAAACGCATTTTTATATAATTGTTGCCTCCTAAAAAGGGGCATGTATTACAGTAACAGCCGAACTTTCCTTTCCTGCCGGGAGCGAAAAGGTATAATTGGGAAAGAAAACAATGACGGATCTTAATATCGCTGTATAATGTGAGTTGAATCTTAAAGCGGAGGGATTGAAAGTGTTTTTCACTATCGAGGAGACGTTAAAGGCGGTAGACCGCTCGGATATAAAAGGTAAGCCGTTTGTTGCCGTAATGAATTTCGAAGAATGGCAAAAGAACAAGGACAGCTTTGAGATAGGCATCGAGCTTGATCCTGACCTTGCAGAGATCTTTCTTACAAAAGCGGAAGTAAACTACGATTCTCTTACAGGCACATTTGCGATACCCGACAGGAAGAACCCGGCTGCCGATGACAAGAAATTTGCTTTTGTATTAGACGAGAAGGGTGTCATATTTATCGACAACGGCGACACCGCTCTTAATATCATCAAGGGAATCAAGCAGAGCAAGAAGTGGAAGATGCCGAGTCTCGAGAGATTCTTATATGATTTCCTGGACTACATTGTAAAAGATGACTTAAGGCTCATGGAAAGATATGAGGATGAACTCGATTCCATGGAGCAGGCGATAATCGACGGAGATGAGAACCTTCCTTCCGGACGTCTGAACGACATAAGAAATGAGATCCGTTACCTGCGCATACACTACGAGCAGCTGATGGACCTTGCCGCTGAATTCGAAGAGAACGAGAACGGCTTTTTCGATCTCGAGAACTTAAGATACTTCAGGTTGTTTATCAACCGTGCCGAGAGGCTTCACGAGGAATCGATGTCGCTTCGTGACTACACGATGCAGCTCCGAGACCTTTATAAGGCTCATCTCGATATCAAACAGAACCGTATCATGACAGTGCTTACGGTCGTTACGACGATATTCATGCCGCTTACACTGATCGTAGGCTGGTACGGAATGAACTTCCGCTTCATGCCTGAACTCGAATGGAAGGGCAGCTATCCGGTCGTGATCGTCCTCAGTATCCTGATCGTAGTTATAAGCCTGATATTCTTCAAAAAGAAAAAGTGGCTGTGAAGACGAATTTAACTCTCTTTGCCACTTCGGACAGTCCTCGAGCGAAGAGCGCTCTGCGGAACTTGTGGCTTAAAGAGAGTTAAATCCTTTTCGAATAAAGGAATATTCGCTAGTGCTGAACCCTATAGTTGCTATATCCAATAAACTGTCCTGCATGCTAGATGCGGGCAGGGACAAAAAGATCAGCGGGAGAAATCTCGGTGTGTTTGTTCCGACGCCTTTCGCGAAAAGCCACGGTGCCACGGGCAGCCAGTCCGCGCCTTACCTGGGCCTTGCGAAGGTCATGGAGGACTTCGACCCGAAGCCTGATGATTCATTCATCGACATCGGCTGCGGCAAGGGACGTGTCATCGCTTATCTTCTCAGAAACAACTGTCCGTGCAAGATCACCGGGATCGAACTTAATCCGTCAGTCGCTTCGGTGGCACGCAGCTGGACATCCCGGTTTAAAAATGTCGAGATCGTAGAGGGCGATGCATTCGGTCTTGATTACAACGACTATAATGTCCTGTTTATGTACCGTCCCATGGAGACTGATACATTTAAGTTATTCGTAAACCTTCTCGAAATGCAGCTCACACATAAGATCAAGCTGTATTATTACGTGGACCACCAGAGCGGTTACTATCTCAATGACAGACCCGGCTGGAACCTTATCAGGCGCGAAGATATATACCGCGAGGGCGGCTATTATATCCACAAGGAGCCGCAGCGGTTCTCGGTGTGGGAATACCTGCCTGACAATTAGTCGACTATCTCCACCTCTGCGAAAACTATATCAGCAACGAGCATATATCATGCAGGATTTTTTATTTTCAATCGCATTGTGTCCCGTTACTGTCCCCATTGGTTATGTATAATCCAATCAACAACAGAAACATGTACCTCCCATAACCCCCTCGTGTTTCTAAGTGTGTAGTTTTCATTGTTCTCCTTTCTCGAGTGACCCGTTGCACGTCGGGTCACTCCTCATTTACAATGAAGCAGGGGCTGCCGGTCATACCGGCAACCCCTTATTGTTTGAATGGATTTAGAACCTTATGGTTTATTTTCTCTCGTCCAAAACTTTCTGTACTCTGTCCTGAGCGATCTTGATGACTTCGTTAAGATCCTTCTGGCCGGAGAAGTATGCGGGCATTTCCTCAACCAGGATGATGGTGATCGCAGCGTCTTCAGAACTGTGGGCTGAGCAGGATTCGATCGTCTTCTCTAAAGTTGCGATGTGATCTTTATTGAATTTTACCTTGTTCTTCGGAGGCTCGCCTTCGCCCCAATATCCGTAAGGGTAATCCAGACAGATAGAGTTAAAAAACTCTGCTGCTTTCAGACCGACTTCGTGGAATGCATCACGGTTTAATACAAAATAGCCTTTGGAAGCGAGATCTTTCTGAGTATCGTCAGAGATCAGAACTTTAATGAATTCGATGCAGGCATCCTTGTACTTGCTCTGGGAAGATACTGAGATCGAATCATAGGCGAAGATCGAGGGGCCGCGGCCGTCAATTGAAGGAAGACCGAGTATATTGGCGCAGCCGTTAGTCATTTCGATGTTTGAGAAATAATCATAATAACTGCCGATCGAACTGTAAACGCCATTCTTGACCTCAACGGGAGTACTGCTGTCATAAACGACCTCGTTAACTCCGTTATTCCAATCCTCAGGGCTCTTCTCCGGAACGTTATCTTTGACATATTCAGCGAGAGCGGAGAATTCAGGACCTGAGAAATCAGCCTTGCCGTTTTGGATGAATGTGTTAGTCATGTTGCTGAAGAGCGAACCGAAGTAATGAGCCTGACCGCTAGAGATAACATCCTTACCGTTTAAGGCATCCTTAACAAATTTGGCATACTCATCAGTAGTAAAACCGACTCCGGATGTCGGAGCATACTTGGGATCAGTCTGGATTCCGGAAACGCCAAAGCTGATCGGAACGTTATAGAGCTTGCCGTTTACCCTGGAAACATCAAGAACATTGGTAAAGTATTTGTCTTTGCTCATGTTCGAGACCAGGGAAGACATATCCATAAGATAATTGTCGTTCCTGAGCTGATTGTAATAGTCGATATTAAGAAGCATGTCCGGGCCGTCACCATTCATGATGTCCATTGCAAGTTTATTGCTCATGCCGGCCATGTACTTGAGGCTCGCAGCGTCTGAATCATCAGCATTATTGACGTTGCTGTAGTCATAGTCAACTTCTGATGTGTAGCGGTCAGCAACCTCGATAAAGTATTCTGTGTTGCTCTTGTTGAACTTAAGTACTGCTCTGCTGATCTCTTCGCTGAGATAACCGTATGAGGAGTAGAGCTCCAGGATCGTTTTTCCTTCATGAGGATTCTTGGAAGCCTCTTTAAGCTCGAGAAGAATGAATTCACCGTTGCTCGTATAGAAATTATGACCATAAGGCTGGGCACCGCTCTTCTCACCGTAGAGAAGATATAAACCGTTGTTTACGTCGGCGATCTGAAGGTTATCAAATAAGTTTCTGTCAAAATCGCACCAGCTGAGATTAACGATCTTTTCTTCAGTCTTCTTATTGAAATCTACGAGCGAGATTCCGACAGGAGACATATCGTATACCTTACCGTCGGAGGTGCCTTTCATCCTGTATACGCCGATCGTGTCGAGCCAGTCGTATTCGCCCTTTTCGGATGCGGAAAGAGCCATTGTGGACAGATCCAGCTCAAAAAACTTCAGTGAGCCCGAACCTGTGGGATAAGCCGTGACTAAAGCCTTCTTGTCGGAGAGCGGAATGACATTCTCAACATACTCTATCGGGTTTGCCGGGTCATTGAGCTCGATCGTTTGTGACTCACCATCAGGTGAAGTAACGTTCAAAAAGAATTTGGGTTCCTCATTAGACCAGTCTGCAAGCGAGTCCACAACGTATTTGCCGATCTTGAAGGACCCGATCTTTGATTTGTCATCTGCTTCTACGTCTACGGTATCAATGATCTCCTGTGTCTTCACATCCATTGTGACGTCTTTTCTGGTCTGCGCGTAGGTCTCCATGTCAAAACCGCTGACGGTAAGACAGATCTTGCCGTTCACATATGAAGCACTTTCAACGTAGTCGTTGCTAGAGAACAGCTCATATAGATTGATGGTCTTTATGGTGCTTTTGGTTTTTCTGTCGAGTATTGACATTGTCGAGATCTGATAAGCGGTGTAATCATCTTCCTGCCAGTTGAAATCAGCAGGTCTCTCGTAATTTCCCTGCGTTAAAATGACGATGTAATCATCGTCAAAACCGCACATCTGCGAATAACCGCTTTGCACTTTCTTCTCAGGATCCAAGCCCTGATCGACATCATAAGCGGTCACATCATACCATGGCATATTGGCAGAGATCTTCTGACCGCTGTGACTGCCTTCTTTCTTCTTGTTGCATGCTGCCATCGATAACAAAACCGAAGCAGCCAGCATTACTGCTGCTACTTTATTCAGGGATTTCATATTACCAACTCCTTTCTCCCCACAGACGGCACGTTGGTTTATTACCGCCTAAAAGAAGAATAACACAGGTGTTTGTACTTTGTGTGTACTTTACTAAAATTGCCGTTTGATATTTTCGTGCCGCTTCGTGCAGCAAAAATCAAATGTTATAATGAACAATGTCGGTGTTGGCTTTGTGTTTTCGGGGTGTTTTTTATGAAGCTGAGAAGAAAGCTCTTTGCGAGCAAAGATCCTTATGACTGCACCAGATCGCAGTTATTCCTTGATGCATGTAAAGAGAATTACAGTCACCTTATAACGCACTGTGATGACTATAAGAAGATCAGCGAAGGCCTTGGCATCAAGGGCGTCCACGACATTAAAGGAGTCTGCGACATTCCCATAATTCCCACGATGCTGATGAAGCAGCACGACTTCCGTTCGGGCAGATATATGGTCATGGCTACGTCATCCGGTACGAGCGGAAAGATGAGCCACGTGCGCTTTGAATTCGGTGCATTGATGGCAGCTCTGCGCATGTCCATAAAGGTCACGAGATATCACGGCATCATGTCTTTCCGGCCCTGCCGCTATATCGTCATGGGCTATAAGCCTCACCGTTCGAATAAGACCGCGGTCGCGAAAACGGCTTATCTTACTACGTTCCTGGCACCTGCCATAAGCCGCAAGTTCATCTTAAAGCATACTTCTGAAGGTTATAAGCCGGACTTCGACGGCATCGTCAAAGCGCTCGAAAAATATGAGAAGGGCAAGGCTCCCGTGCGCTTTATGGGATTTCCTTCATACACATTTTTCCTGTTCAGATTGTTGGAGGAGAGAGGACTCTCATTTAAGCTCCCGAAGAACTCAAGGATTATGCTCGGCGGCGGCTGGAAGCAGTTCTATCAGGAGGCTGCGGACAAGGAGACCTTCTATAAGCTTGCAAAGAAAACACTCAATATCGATGAGGAGAACATCACAGAATTCTTCGGCGCCGTAGAGCATCCGATCCTTTATACGGACTGCGCAGCGCACCATTTCCACGTGCCTGTTTACAGCAATATAGTGATCCGTGATCCGGATACTTTAGAGCCTCTCGGGATGGGCAAGACGGGCCTCGTAAATCTTATCTCGCCGCTCTGCAAGGCCACGCCGATCCTGTCGATCATGACAGACGATCTCGGCATCCTTCACGACGGAAGCACATGTCCCTGCGGAGTAAAGTCACCTTATCTGGAGATCGTCGGACGTGTTGCGCCTGAAGACATCAAGACATGCGCTGCCGGCGCGGCAGACATTTTGCAGGGGGTGAAGGTATGATCCTGTATGACGGAAAAACATACGAGAGTTCTGAGCAGGACCGCCTCCTTACGGAGCTTGAGAACAGGATCCCGGAGATCCTCGGCAAAAAGCAGTTATCACCCGAAGTCGTTATCGAAGCCGTTGAGTGCTTAAGGAATGACCTTCTGGAAGGAAAGTTCGATGATCTTCTTGCATCGTTCCCGGCTGATGTTGTCGACTCATATAAACAGCAGGCAGAAGCTCTCCTTTCCAAAGAGCACCTTCACAAGAAGCTTGAGACTGAGCTGGGAAACACTTATGAATATACGACTGAATACATCAAAGGATTCAATCAGATCAGAGTAAGAAAGATGCCTCTGGGCGTGCTCTTCCACATCGCCGCAGGCAACATGGATTTCCTCCCCGCGTACTCTCTTGCCGAAGGTCTCATGACAGGCAACATCAATATTCTAAAGCTTCCGTCTGCTGATAACGGATTGTCGTTAAAGCTCATAATGCAGCTCATCGGATACCGTCCTGAACTGAAGGATTACATCTATGTTTTCGATACATCCTCATCAGACATCCAGGGAATGCGCAAGATGGCTGAACTCTCCAATGCGATAAGCGTGTGGGGAAGTGACATGGCAATAGCAGCCGTAAGAGGTCTTGCTCCGACCGGCGTAAAGATAATCGAATGGGGTCAGAAACTGGGCTTTTGCTATATCACAAAGCTTGATGAAGTTGAGGATGCCGGCAAGGAATTAGAAGGCCTTGCAAAGCATATCGCACAGACCAAGCAGCTTCTTTGCAGCAGCTGCCAGGTGATCTATGTCGACACATCTGA
This sequence comes from Clostridiales bacterium Firm_14, assembly GCA_001604135.1. GTDB lineage: Bacteria > Bacillota > Clostridia > Saccharofermentanales > Saccharofermentanaceae > Saccharofermentans. The sequence continues at coordinate 172,821 of LVAT01000010.1, read as the reverse complement.
CATGAGCGAGGTAAAGGCCTTCGCAGAGAAGTTCCTGCCGTTCCTTGAAGCCGCCGCAAATGCCAACAGATCCGAAGAGATCGGCGTCAGGGCAAGGGATACGCTCGTATCTTATACGCAGAGACTTAAAAGCTATCTCGGCGAAGAAGAGAGGCACGACAATGTCATCCGCGGGAGATCCTGCAGCCTGATAATCGCGCCGGACAGCGAACTCGAATTATCGCCCATGATGTGCAACGTTCTCGTTAAGCCCCTGCCCAGAGAGAACATCGGCAAGGTCCTTTACGAAGGCAGATATCATCTTCAGACCGCAGGCCTCATCTGCCCTGCAGAAGACAGGAAATATCTTGCCGAACTGTTTACCCGGTGCGGTCTAATACGTGTTACAAAGAGCTCAGACATGAGTGCATACTTCCCGGGCGAATGCCACGACGGCGAGTATGCGTTAAGCCGCTATGTAAGGATAGTTAACGTCGAAGAATGATTTCTATCTGATGTCTCTGGAACCTGCATGCGCGTAGCAGACGCGTTCAGGTGAACTTTGCAGTATCCTGTCCCAATCGTTCCTGTAAGGAGTGCCCTTCTCATAGGCATCCATGTATTCGAGCGGCTCGAGATCGCCTGCGATTATTACTTTCCCGTTGTCTAGTGACACTGCGATACTGCCTTCGCCGTGGCTTGTTATATCCAGAATATCCGCTTCTGCACCTATCTCATTTTCGAAGAAACCGTGCGCATCGGAAGGTGCGATTATCAAAGCCTTGCTCTCATCTATCGGCTTATAGTTCAGATGCGGTTCCCTCTCGAAAATATAGTCTGAATAATGCACAAAAGGAAGCTGTGATTCCATGATCACAAGCTTTACGCCCTGCTCCGTCAGTTCGCTTATGAGACCCATGTGATCGGGATGGTAATGCGTTGCCATGACATAGCCTATATCAGACACCTTTATGCCTATATTCTTGATTGCTTTATAAAATGCCGGCAGTGTTCCTGCATAATCCGTATCTATCAGGAGATTTGCTTTTGTTCCCCTGATAAGGAAAGTGTTTGTGTTTCCGTATTTGATCTCCGTAAGTTCCATATTTGCCTTCGGTTATTTGCTGTCCTTCCAATAAGAGTTGGCAAGCTCCCAATTCTCATCTCTCTCATCGTGATCAAGATAGAAATCCACAAGCAGCTGTTCAGTCTCATCACTGCGGCAATTCAGAAGGTGCAAAAGTGCGGCACGGACACGCTTGTGTCTCATATATCCGTCGCCCTTCCTGACTATTGAACTCGCAAGTCTGTATGCTGAGTCCTGATCTATAAAAGAGATAAAATGCATAATAGCTTCCAGATAACTGTCAGCCGCGTCCGTATCTTCGTAATTCAGCCGTGAAAGGACATCGGGATCAAATTCCGGGAGCAGGCCCTTAACTTCATTCTCAGCCTCCAAGAGAATTGCGAGATCTCTTACCGTCGGAAATTTTGCCGGACCATAATGGATCGCGGTATCTGTGAGAGGATACCTTTGGAAAGAGATATTGCTTGTTGCCCACGGCTCTTTATGAACATCAAGATAATGTATTTCTTCTTCTGCATCGAACTTAAGGCCTGCAAACATAAGTGTCTTTATCTGGGGATTGCAGATCTTATAGCTGACTCCTCTTATAACTGTGGCTTCAACATAATTACTTGCATCACAGGGAATGATCGTAAGGCACCTGACGCATTTACCCAGACTTGCAGCAGCACATGCCTTATGATGCCCGTCAAGGAGCAGATTCATAAACCCGTACATGTGATAAGCAAGTGCTCTCGGCGGCTCCTTCTCAGATTTCATCATATCCGCATAGTAGTCCACGCGCTCTTTGTTTATGAGCGAAGAAGACTGCGTAGGATACAGGAACAACGGAAAATGATGAATGCAATTGAAATCCCGGTAGTATCCGTAACAGGCGGCATTGTAATACTTCAGTTCGTTGGGAACTTCATAAAAGAAATGACCTTCTCCGTCCGACGGAAAACACAATGTATCTGCAAGCGCATAATAACCGTCTCTTAACAGACCAAGAAAAGGCTTTATCTTCTCTGCCGAATCCATAATATTCACAAACTCTGAATTTATGCTTGTTCTGGCGGCTTCAAGCTCCGGACAGTCGATGTTTTCTATGCCGTAACCTGTTGCCAGCATGGCCGCGCCGGTGGGATATTCAGGATATTTTCCCTGCGCCAAGGGTTTCCCATTCAGCTGTAATTGAGCATAGTATTCGTAATCGTTATCCATCTCTCCGAATCTGTCGCAGATGGTATTCTTTCCGTTCTTTACCGAAAACAGAACAGCTGAACTGCACCACCACTGCTCGGTAGTGTCGATCTCTTTTATGATCTTTACTTCAGGCTTGTTCCAAAACATGATCCGTTCGTTGTACTGCGGCCGCTGATCAGGAGATTCTCTTGCCGAATTTCTCGCAAACGAGTTCGCGGGATCCGTCCTGCTTATACATTACATACTCCCAGTGGAAGCTGTTTTCCGTGATGTCTGAGAAGATCCAGTAGGTGCTCTCTTCGTCCAATACCTTGCCGATCAGGTTGCCGTTTTCTTTCCTGAAGGTAAGTCTCTTCATGGTGCCTGCACATGTGTAGACAACGTCATACCACTCCTTGTCCCTGTTGAACATGCGAAGTGATGAACCGTATTCGCCGTCGGGCTCGGGATGGTCTTCCTTGGTGGCTCTGGAAGGGAAGATGAAGATGTCCTGAACACCTGTTCCTTCCAATACGCGTCTGAAGATCCATTCGCCTTTTACATGGCGCTTCTCGCCTTTGACATACTCGTCATAATAGTCGCAGTCCCAGTCTCCGAGCAATGGTGCGAACCAGTCAAATTCTTCCGGTATCTTATTTGTTTTCCCGCTTAAAAGTGCTTCTGAAAATGTATCCATATTTCCCCCTGTACTTTTCAAAAATCAATATCAGGATTATATCATGCCGGTCAGACAGTTGATTGGAAGATATTCTGTTTGTTATCCTTATCCTGAATTGTTTTTGTATATCCGGAGGCAAGGATAAAGGCAGCAAATGAACATCAAGGATTTAGACATAAGCAATCTCAGCCTAAAGGCATTAATGACGGAATACGACATAACGGAACAGGAGATCGAATATGCCGGGACAAAAGGATCTGCTGAATTATTAGGATGGCGTATTAATTTCTTCAAAAGATGGGAAGATCTGTCGAAGACTGTTGCTGTCTGGTTCTTTGATATTACCGGTAATGATATAGAAGAAACAGCAAATATCTTATTGGAACGTCTGGGGATAGAGCTCCGGTTTGGCGGGGAAATCAATGTTTCGGAAGTGTTTGGTGAGCCTGATTTTGTTGATGAGACAATCGAAAAAACGGTCAGATACGGCTATGTTTTATCTTCGGATAAATTCATATCGATAGGATTAACCAATGGCAAATTATCCTTTTTGGAAATTGTTAATGACGAACCGATAATTCAGGAGATCATATCAGTCAGAAGCTTATAATGCCACCGGAAGAGGATTTATATACATTTGTTTCGGATAATAGTAAACTGTTTTTGCAGCGCGGTTGTTGATCAGTATGGGGTAAGCGCATGAGGAAAAGAAACAAAAAAGCGATAATCATCACGGCTTTGGTAATGTTGACGGGTATCCTGCTTGTATTGGCGGGATTTTTCGGAGGCTGGTTCGTGGGGCTCTTCAAAAAGGATTTTGACTGCTGGAACATAAGCAAGGAAGATCTCGGCAAGAGCTACAAGACTGACATCAAGGTCGATTACGATGATCTGGATATTAAGAATTCGGCGCTGCAGAATTTTGGCGACCAGGAGAGGGTTGCAATGATCCTTCTGGACCTTTCAGCTCTTAGCGAGAAAGACAGGAATCTTTACTATTCGAAGATCGGACAGCATATAACCATTGAGGGCAGGTTAAGAGCTTTAGGTGATGCTGAATACAATGAAGTCGCCGAGAGTATGTACAGGCAATACGATTATATTTACTACAACAAAGTTGAAGACGGATCCTGGGCAGGCAGAACATTAGAGCAATTCCATGAGAGACTGATAACGGAATTATTGCCGGTGCTGCCTTACTGCTTCAAAGTAACTTCTGTCAGGGCATTTAACTGGATGCCTTTCATTCCTGCCGGTGCAATTCTTTTCCTGCTCTCACTGATAGTAGAGATCTGCTTTGTTTTCAAGCTTAAGAAAAGGATCGTCCTGCCTATCGTATACGGACTTATGATCATTGTTCCTTCCGTCATGCTCTTTAATCACATCAGGACCATGCTGACGGTAAAGAAAGCGGGCGACGGTCTATACATAATGAAGAATCTCGAATGCACAGATACTGACGGTATGCTCGGTTCTGATTCTCAGACCATCGAAGAACTTCTCGACTGGATCTTCAGCAACCATTTATATGGGATCAGGCCGCGCTTTGAATTGGAGAAATCCGGATGTGCGGCTTTTGCGGCTGTAACACCTGAAGGCAAGCATCTTTTCGGACGCAATTTTGATTATCCGGAGACAGACACCTTGCTCGTATATTCACATCCTGAAGGCTGCTACGAGTCTATTGGCGTTGCCGATCTCGGCGTTTTTGGTGTCAGCCGGAATTATCCTATAAGTCCTGATTCTCCTTTGGGCAGACTCTTGATGGTCATTACTCCTTATGTGATCGTGGACGGCATGAACGAGAAAGGCGTAGGCGCAGGGATCCTGGAGCTGAATATCGAAGGGGTGCATCAGGATAATGGCAAGCCTGATCTTCTGATCTACTGCGCAGTAAGAGCGATCCTCGATAAATGCGCATCGGTTGACGAGGCGCTTGAACTGCTCGGCTCATACGATATGCATTCGCCTGATGGCGTAACATACCATCTCTTCATCACTGACAGGACCGGCAGATATGTTGTTGTCGAATGGCTTGATAATGAGATGGTCGTAACAGAACATGCCTGCTGCACCAACAGTGTTATTGCACCCGGAGAATTCTATAACAAAGGCTTGCCTGACGGCAGGCTTCCAACAATGGAAGAATGCCTGGGCGACAGCCGGAAAGCCACGGAAGAACAGGCTATGGAACTGCTCGGCAAGGTCAAGAACAAAACCATAACCGAGTGGTCCTGTGTCTATAATCTTGAAGACTTCACCGTCAGCATCTGCCTTGATGCCGACTATACGAAGGTTTACACGTTCAGCGCAAAGGATCTGAAGTGATCCGTGGAGGGATAATATGAAGAAAGTGATCGCAGCGTTACTTACCCCAATCCTTGTTTTTGCTAATGCTGCCTGCAGCAACAAGACTGAGCCTGAACCTGAGACAAGCGGATCTGAAACCTCAGCCACCACTGCTGATACAACTGAGACTGATGTCACTCCCTCTGAGAGCACAACAGAGACAACCGTTGATTTGTATGGAGAAGAGCACGGACCGACAAGAGTGACCGAAGCAGCCGAATATGGCAGCAGTGAGGTCGCTGACCTTTGTGAATTCATGCAGAGCATTACAGGCAAGCAAGTATACATGACTGCAGCGATGGTTGAGGACTACTATGAGAAGTCTTTCGAGAGCTCATACATGGGCTGGATGACTTCTTATGAAGAGGATCCGAAGGGAGAGAACTTCTACAATTACGATTACAATATGTATCCTGTAACAAAAGGCAGCCTTACGTTCAACAGGTTTTTCTTTACGGCCAATCAGGAACACGGGTGTGTTCATACAGTCGAATTTGCCAATTCAAATGACAAGAATGAGACGTCTACTCTTGAGACCGGTTTTACGCTTGAAGAGATGCAGCAATACTATTCCATGCTCGAAAAAGAACTCACGGAGATATTCGGAGATCCGGTTGACCACAAACCGCTGGAAAAAGGAAAGAATTACCGGGCTTATGCTGAATATAATGAAGTCAACGGATGCATATTCAGAGTCGAGATCTATCCTACCAACGACGGCTTTGATAAGGTATCGGTAAAGTGCACCAACAAAACCGAAAGAAAGCATTTCATGCTGGGTCCTAAGGCTGAAGAAGCCAAAGAAACAAATGCTGACGGCCTTATCGATATAGGCGACAATTACTATAAGGATTCCGGCAAGGATGACATAGTCACCGATGAGAAGACCGGCATAAGATATGTGAAGAACCAGCTTCTTATCAGTTGTACCATGGGCACTCCCAACGATAAGGAAAAGATACAAAAGATATGCGAAGAATTAGATGCCGAGATTGTAGGTTATCTTGAGATCACGAGCGATTTCCAGATCGAGTTCAAACAGGATAAGACTTATGAAGAGCTCATGAAGATCGCCAAGGAACTCGAAGAGAAATACTATTTCATAATCAGCGTATCACCTAATTATGCATCGGTTGGTTCGGTATTGGACTGAAACGTGTCTCCGTTACAGAGATGATCTACAGGAGATCATTCCCTGAAGTTCATTCCTTTCGCGACCCAGGCAAAGAAGCATACGATCGCTAATACGGCAAAGATTCCTCCGAAAGTGAGTGTCGAATATTTATTTGCCGAATCGTAGGTGACAACGTATGGTACCAGCACCTTGTTTGCATCGTCATGGGAGAATCCGACACTTTGCAGATAGTCTATGGCGTAATCATATAATGCAGGATTCATCGCGTGCGCATATCCGTCAACGTGGATTGGTGATGCCAGATCTACCGACACGTGGGAAAACCTTTTCTTTGTGGAATTCGAGAGATTTTTCCATGCATTGAAATCACCGGATTCTATCCTTACGACGAGTACCTGCACGATGTTTTTCGGGTCATTGTTATCATCAAACTTCGGAATTATGTAATAGCAGGTCTTATTGTTGTCGTAAAAGCATCCCCAGGCGTTATTCGTACTGCCGGTAATTCGGGTGTAGTCTCCTATCGAATTGAAATCAGCCGTCGGGAAATTCAGATCGACCTTCGAGAAATCACCGATAACATATCTGACACCGAAGAAGAGACCCAGTGATCCGAGAAGCAGCGATGTTATTCCGCCAAGAAAGAGAGCTAACTTCGGCCTGCATGTGATCAAATAAACTATCCTAAAAGTTGTGCGCAGACCACTCATAACAGTAACACCCCTAATTACAACAAGTGAAAAGTTCCCAAACCGACAGGAACATTATAGCATTTGTAATTTCGTGAATTGCGATTGCTTTTTGGGCCATTTTAATCAACATTATTTGAGGAAATTTTACTTTATCCCTCGATTTTTTACTTTATCCCTGAGTTTCGGAAAAACTATTGATATAAGCCTTTGCATTCGGTATTTATATCGAAGTACATGTGGTCGACGCGGTCACAAATATTAATGTGGAGGATAATCTATGAAAACAAATGTCATCAAAAAAGCAGTATCAGTATTAGCATGTGCCAGCATACTGGCAGGCTGTACAGCAATGAGCAACGCTGCCGGTGGAACAGGAGACCCGCAATACTGGTTCGGATTATATAGTAAAACTGTCAACCTTGATGTTGCATCTAAAAAGTCAAAAGACATGTTCACGTATAGAAATAATGATTATGATTATTTTATGTATAAGTATTCTGTTTCTTATATACACTATTCAGGTCTTGCAACAGGCGCATATTTATCTAATCTGAAAGTGAAAGTCAGCGGTCGAAATGTATGTGAAGTTAACACGCCAAAGCGTTGGGGTCCTTACTTAGCTCCTAATCCCGGCAACCAAAAATTTGTGCTTGATAACGGTACTAAGAAAGATGTAGGAATAAAAATGACTTTTAGTATCGGCGAGTATTATTGATTTTTGAATAATTAAATGCCTTGTCCTGCAGACCATATAGGACAAGGCAAAATTATTTAATCAATATGGGGAAAACATGAATAGCAAAGCATTAAGATCATTAGCCTCTATAGTATTAATTGCATCATTTGTCATGGGCACATGTGCCTGCAACAAGAACAGCGAACCGGTCAGCACTGACAGTTACTGGTATGGCTGCAGCTCATTCAGAGTGCCTGCTGTTGAGGGTTACAGACAGGCCATGAGATCCAGCATTTATTCTGATGGATATTATTATCTGACAGTATATGGGGAGAAGTCAGATGAAAAGACAGATGGTCCCGAAGAGTATTACAGGCTATATAAGATAGATTCAGACGGCAATGAAGTAAGTAATGTTTCATTGCCCGTTAAGTGTGCTCATTCGGGCAATCAGGCGGTAATTGAAAATGACAGACTGTATTGTTCGGATCAGAGTTCCAATACCGATTATGTGATCGATATTAACAGCGGGAAGGTCATTAACGAAGAGATCACTGATGAAATCACCATGGGTTTTTATTCAGTTGATGAAGGATATGTAAAAATGTCTGCCGGCAGTCTTACACGTTATTCCAAAGAAGGAAATGAGTCCGGCCGCATAAAAGGAAATGAAATAGCTAATGCCATATCGTTCTATCAGAAGGACGGAACGTATTATCTCATGGCAAACAAAAACGGAAAGCTAATCTGTTATGAAGCAGATTTTGATAAGAGCAGACTGGAGAAGATTCTGGAGAGCAGCTCCGCTGATCTGGAAAGCTTTGAAATAAACAACGGTATTTTCTTTTCTGATAAAGGCGTTTATTACATTGACACCAAGTCAAAGATGCTGATGCCTGTTACAGAATGGAATTATGTTGATATTAAGCCCGCGTACAAGGCGGCACGTTATGAATTAAATCTGGCGTATGACAACTTAAGATTCGGAAGACTGTATGCATATAACGATAATGAGATCGAACTGATCATTTTCAACAATCTGCCCGCAGAAAACAATGCCAACAGAAAGGTAATAACTATTGGCGGATACGGCGTTGATTTTTCCGTGGCAATTAAATGGGCAGTATATAGATTTAACACTTCACAGAATGAATACAGAGTATTTCTGGAAGACTATTGGAATGAATATGCATATGGATCCGGCATTGAGGCACAGTCACAGATTGCCAAACTGATTAAGCACTTTAGTGAGGGCGGCGCTCCGGACATATACTACGGAGCAAATTTCGACTACAGGTATATGTACAATGCCGGCCTGGTAACAGACATGATGCCGCTCATTGAGAAGGATACGGATTTCAGCATGGATGATCTGATCCCTTCGATTAAGGACACTATCGTTAAGAACGGGGCATGCTATCAGATCTTCCCGGCCTTTTATTTCGATGGAGATTTCGGCCGCAAGGCGGATTTTAGCGACGAAAACATAACATATAAGCAGGTTGATGAGCTTGCCAAAAAGAAAAACATTCCTGTCAGAGGCGATATGGAGGCAGCAGAGTATGCTGATCAGATCATTCGCTATTCTCTGGGTGACTTGGTGGACAACTCGTCCGGTGCGCATATAGTATCTGAAGAACAATTAAAAGAAATAGTCGAGTATTCAGTTAAATACGGCATCTCGTTTGGTTTATCTGAGAATAGCATAGCTGACATGGACACAGTTCATAATGGAACGCATCTGACATGCAGAAGAACTTATTTGGGCAATCTTTATGATCTGTCATATATTGAGAGCAGCCTGAATGACAGTTTTGTTTATTTAGGATTCCCGTCTATAAACGGATCCTCCCGTGCTGCACAGACCGATGGCCTTGTGGCAATATCAAGCGACTCAAAATACAAGGAAGCTTGTTGGCAATTGATCAAATACATGCTGACAGATGAAGTCCAGGAGATCGAAATAATCAATGGTAATAATCCGGTAAAAAGCAATGTATTTGAAGACCACTGCAAATATGCGGCTCATCCTGATTCGGTTTCTGATAATGAAGTTGTTTGGAAAAGCATTGTAAGAGGACAGAAAGCCGTTCCCGGCTGGATCATTTCTGATTACCGGGAGATGGTCTTAAGCATTAATTCTGTGATCTCATATGACTGGGGCTTATATAACATTATTTGTGATGAGGTCAACGCTTATTACTATCAGAACAAAAGCCCGGAGGAAATTGCAAAAACGTTCCAGTCCAGATTAGATCTTTACGTATCGGAGAACTATAAATGAAGCATTTTGATAAAGCTAAAAGAACAATCGTCATTATGGCGGTTCTATGTGCATTGATAGCACAAGGATGCTCTGACAACAATTCTGCGAACCAGTCGCTGGCAGGAATTCCGTTATCCGGCGGGAACACGGAAGAAACAGAATCTTCTGCTGAAAAATCTGCAATATCCGGTACTGACTATGAACAGCTGCGTATTGAGACTGACCAGGATAACCATTCGTTTGCGATCAAATATATAAAAGCAGGCAAAGAGTATCAGCTGGACGGAAAACTGCTGACATATGGATACCCTGAGACGGCAAATGTTTACCGGATAATTCCTTCTTATGAAGATGCGAGTGTTCATTATAATCCGGTCGAAGGATGGACAGATTGTTTATTTCAGGCATATTCGTCACTGACGTGCATAATAGGACATAACAGTGAAACGGGTACTGAAGAGGTCTTATCCAAAGCAGAAAGAAACAGTGTAAACGATTCGATGGTAAGGCTTGATAATGCTGATTATAAGCAAATGGCAAAGATCAGATCAGCATTTCCTGAAGCGGTTTTCGGAGACTACACATTAAGATTTACCTATCCGCCGACAAATACTGATCTTTATGAGATTGATTACGATAACCCATCCAACAGAAGAGATTACATCCTTGACACTATCAAGGGAAGGCCATTCGACTACTATGTAACAAGGCGTGTTATAGACGGAATAATCGTCGGCTTGCCGGCGAATGCGGACTTATTTTGCTTGCGTTACGATAAAGCAATGAAGCAGACAACTACCATTGAAAACGAGGAATGGATTGAATTCTATGACGGCAGGGATATTTATGAAGTGCATTGCTATACAGCTAACAAGAAAGACGCTGAAGTCTATTTGAAGAGCAAGCCGGTCATGTCCGTTGAACAGGCTTTTGATAAGGCCAAACCGATAATAATAGAGCGGTTATCAGAGAACAAAGAGACACATATATATGCCGCTGAACTGGTCTACCTTGTGGTCACTGTCTATGATATGAGCAATGAGATCTTTAGTGATGAAAAAACCACAAGTGATACTTATGAAACATATCTTTATCCGTTCTGGGTCTTCTATATGCATTCAAATTATAAGGCTATGGGCTCAGACAGCGCGGACAGAGATCCTGTTATCGTAAATGCAATTACAGGAGAAACCATTGACCCATGCGCCGTTAATTATTGATACAGCAATAATTAACGGCGCATGAAGACTTCGGGCTAACGGCTGATACTATTTCCTCTCATCCAGAACTTTCTGCGCTCTGTCATTAATTACTTTCGCGACGTCCTCGAATGACTTCTGGCCTTCGAAGTATGCCGGGATCTCTTCATAGATAATGAGTGAGATGCTGTGGTAGATAAAGGCGGAAGTTGTTGCCGTGGAGAGCTGTCCTATATAAGCATCGGCGAGCGCGGCATCAAGTTTCTTTCCTGCTTTTGCAAACTTTTTGCCTTCGTTTGCATCAACATTTTTGTTGTTCTCGGCAATCTCCATAAGCGCGATATCCCTGGCGCATTTCTTGTTGATCGGGATATTCATGTAGAGGGTCTTCTGGATATCTTCCGAGAGAAGGATGCTCACAAACTTCTTGCAGGAGCTCTCATCACCGGTATGTGAAGAGATTGAGACTGCCATGTCAGAACCGATAGTTGCGGTCCTGCCGTCAACGGAAGGATAGCCTAAGATTACCGCGTCATTAAACTTCTCGGCAAATGCTTCAAACTCGTAGAAGTCGTAGATCACGGCGGGCTGGACGCGCATGTTCTCCTTAGAGATCATAATGTCTTCCCATTCGGCATCGACGTCTTTGCCTTCGTAATATCCTTTGGAGGGAAGGTCTTTGCAGTAGTCGAGGATCGCCTTGAAATCTTCGCAGTCCACATTGATCTTTCCGTCATTGATATACTTCTCGCTCGTGTTCGCGAAGAGCTTTGTTGCGACCTCGGTTCTCGAGAAAGAAAGCTGGTGATCGTATACGGGATCAGCGCCGTTACAGGCTGTCTTTACCATTGCAAGGTATTCTTCGAACGTTAAGCCGTTCCTGCCGCCTGTTGTGTCAGAAGGAGCCAGGAAGCCGTCAACATAAAAGCATATGGGCATCTGGTAAAGGGCGCCGTTGAATCTCGAAGCTTCAATGGCATTCGTGAAAAAATCAGATTCGCTGATACCGCTCTCATTCTTCAGATAGTCAGAGAGGTCAATGAAATAATCCTTCTTGGAGAGCTGCTCATTTGCACCGTTGGAGATCAGGATGTCAGGACCTTCTCCGGCAATAATGTCCATTGCCAGACGGTCTGATACGGACGCATAAGAATTGAGGCTGTTAAGTGCTGCTTTGTCTGTACTGTCGGTATTTGTATAGTCGATCTCGTTGTTAGTCTTATACCTGTTATCGAAAAGCATGAATGACGAATCGCTATCCTGATTGAAGCGCATTATCGCTTCGGAGATGCTGTAATCCAAGTCTTCAGTCGAAGCGACAGTAAGGATATTTTTCCCTGCTGCAGGATATTCGTCTGTTCTGGTGAATGTGCAGATCGGAAAAGGGATCCGGTTTGCGCCTGAATAACTTGATGTGTAACTGAAGATGAACGTGTCATCATCCGCATACTTTAATTCTGAATTGTTGGCTAAATATCTGTTGCAGAGAGAGCAATTAAAGGACAATGCCATTTTGCATGTGCCGGTATCGACGTCAATGTTATAAACGCCGCCGTCTGTTACAGTTACGAGATGGCCGTTGCAGTAAGTGAGGTTGCGGAGCGGGATATTGATATATTCCATCTCGTCAAGAGCGCTTATATTGCCTGTTTCCAGGTCGACCAGGCAATATCTTATCCGGCCGAAATTGAAGTTTGAGGACGTGCTGCCCCAGACGATGACTTTGTTATCTCCGGCATAAAGGATACCCTCTGCAAATTTGATATGGAAATCTCTGGAAATATTATCAACGGATACTTTCTTTTTTACTGTACCTGCCGCAAGGTCAATAAGTTCAACACTTGTACTCTGCTCCCGCTTAAGGACAGCGGCATCGTTACCTGCAAAACAGAATCTGTTGGATGCATCATTGCCCTGTGAGTTTTTGGTCAGGACGACCTTATTGTCAGGCGAGATGCTTCCTGTGCTCTCATCTACAGGGTAGAGATATTGTTCGCGCGATGCAAAATCGTAAGCACTGATATACAGGCGGTCTCCAAGGACCAGACTCTCGAGGCTGATATTGTCTCCGAATTCATTCCTGATAACAAAATCGCAGTATACTTTATTGTCTTTATCGAAAGACATTATGTGATAGACAGGCAATTTTGGTTCAGTCTCTGAGAGGAATACCCAAATGTGGTCTGAGAACCATGTGATGTCCGATATGAAATATCCGCCGATCGTCTCTGCCAGGTAATCTGTGATCGCCGTATCTTCGGTGAAGTCATACCATGAGAGTCCGTCAGGGAGCTTGTCGGGCATCTTGCCGCTTAATACAAGCCCTGATTCGTCCTTGATCGCATTTTTTGAAGATCTGCTGCATCCGCAAGTAAATATCGAGACAAGAAAGGATGCCGCCAGAACAGCGGCTCCAAGCCTTTTGATTGGTATTCTCATAAAAATACTTCTCCGTTATTTTTTATCCCCAAACATGTGAACAGCACATAAGAGTATTTAAGCCAAGTAAATACTCTCTTTCAATGTTTAAATGTGGCGAAAATCAAGCGATTAGGTACCGAGCGAAGATATCCACCTGACGATCTCCATGATCAAGACGCGCAGGAAGCTGGTGCCGACGATCGCACCTGCGACGATACCGATGATCATGAATATTCTCTTTAATGATCTCGGCCATGTGCCTACGATATTGCCTGTCTGGCCGTTTACAAGGACGCGGTAGACCGTGCCGTTGTAATCGAAAGACGTGATCCAGATAGGTGCCAGGACATATTTAGCGCGGACATTTGAAGCTTCGGGCTTCATATCGATCCTGGCAACGACGTCAGCATCTTCAAGGTTCTTGATGCTCTTGTGGATCATGTCGTAGATCTTGCCCATGGCCGTCTGCCATGCCGTTGTTCCGTCAACCGTATAGCTCTCAGACCAGAAACCTGCGAGGAGGTTGGGGTCGTATTGCTTTATGAAGTTGAAGTCGAATTTGGATACGGACTTCCAGTAAGAATCCTTCTCGAGCCTGCTCGAAGCCACGAGCATCAGGTTCTTAACGGGCATCTTGCAGACGCCCTCTGCCTTATGGTACTTCGTGTACTGGTCGTCGCCGCTGCCATAGGTCTTTCCGAACTTACCCTTGTAAGGCGTATATGTATCGCAGTCGAAGACCCAGTAAGGAACATAGACGCCTACGAGGTCCGTGATCTGAGAATTCTTCTTAAGATCCATGGGCGCCATTCTTCTGGCGGATATCCACTGCTTGAATATGTTCTGGGCCTGATCCTTGCTGATCTTAAAAGGGATGACGCCGGTAGGTTCCAGCATGCCGGAGGTGTTGCCCGACTCGGTAATGGAGTTGGATCCGCAGTAAGGGCAAAGACCTGAAAGAGAGCTCTTTTCGGCAAGGAACTGACCGCCGCAGGTGCCGCAGATAAGGAGCTTGCACGTCGTCTGCATGAGATGACGGCCCGCATTATTCTGGAGATCTGCAAGCGAATACCCAAGTCCCGGTGCAACCGGCATTGTCTTTAATGCAACGTTGGTGCCGCAGAAATTACATACAAGACCGCCCGTTGCAGGATCGAAAGCCAGAGTCGCACCGCATGACGGACACTTGTTATCTGACGTGGTCTGGTTTGTAAGAGATGCTGTATCGATCATTACAGGGCCGGACACCGGTGCAGAATTCTGAGTGTCTTTGGCAACAGGAGCGTTGCCGTAAGAGACGTTCAGCTCCTCGAGCCTCTCCTGCGCTTCGCGCTTATCAAATTCGCTTCTCGTATTGAAAATATTACCCATACCCATACTCCTTAAGATGCTTCTTAAAACCCTTAATCCGTGGGCACGAAGTTAACGCGCACCCATATAATTGTATCAAAAAAACGGGCGCATAAAAATATATGCAGGGAGCGGAATGCTCTGGAGTTAATTGGGGTCAGTTGTTTGGGAAAAGGTATATTATCGTGCCGGAATCTTTACCGGCACTCCGGGAAGCGCTATTCTTCTCCAGCGCATTCCTGATATGAACAGCGCTTTCCCTTTTGCCAACCGAAGTATAGCATTGCCCCCCGGACGAATGTGGCGAAATCTAAGTGAACTCTGAGTGAAAGCTGTGTGATTTTGATCACGGCTTTTTAGAGAAGACTCTCTTGACGGCTCGAAAACCATGCTGTATCATCACGGCAGAATTCTTAAAGACGGAGGAACACCAATGAGGAAGACAATCTGCTGATAGTTTAATAACTGCCTCGCGGATAAGTCTTTTTTGTGTGTTCATTTATATTGCATTTTTATTAGCCGCGGCCGCTTCCTTGTGTCGCGGCTTTAGATTTATCCGGCATGGGGCCTTTTCGAAAGGAGGCATTATGCCAACAATTAACATCAATAATCTGACATTCGGATACGACGGGTCTGAGAAGACCTTATTTGACAACGTCACCATAACTCTGGATACTTCCTGGAAACTTGCCCTGGCGGGCAGGAACGGCAGGGGAAAGACTACGTTTTTCAAGCTCCTCCGGGGAGAACTCCCTTACAGCGGGACGATCACCGGAGTGCCGGAGACCATCCTTTTCCCCATGGAAGAACTGCCCGATAATGAGGACTGGAGGGTCCGCAAAGAGCTGAATCTCATGGGTGCCGATCCTGACATTATGTGGCGCCCCATGGAGACTTTATCAGGCGGTGAACGCACCAAGCTGATGCTGGCAAATCTCTTTGCTGCCGACGGTATCTACCCCCTGATCGACGAGCCGACAAACCACCTGGACAGGGTCGGCCGTGAGGCAGTCGCCGACTATCTTGCATCGAAGGACGGCTTCATCCTGATATCGCACGACAGAGCATTCTTAGACCGCTGTACTGAACACACTCTGGTCATAACCAAGACTGGTCTGGAGCTCGTCGGAGCTTCATATTCAGTCTGGTGGGAGAACAACGAGCAGCGCATGGAAAGCGAGCGCGCAAGGAACGACCAGCTCAGAAAAGAGATGAGCTCCATTGATGCCGCCATGAAGAAAAACGCGCAGTGGTCTTCAAAAGCGGAGGGATATAAGAACCGCAGCAAGGCTCCTTCCAAGGTCGCCGAGGACCATTTCAGAAGGGCATATGAAGGTGCAAAATCCAAGAAACTCATGTCACTGTCAAAGAACCTCGAACAGCGAAACGAACGCAAATTAGAGGAGAAGCAGAGCCTTCTTAAGGATCTTGAGCGCACTGAGACACTTAAGATCACGGGCACGGAGCACCACAACAAGATGCCTGTAATCCTTAAGGATGTGACTCTGCTGCGTTACGGCGAGCCTATCGTCGCAGGTCTTAACCTCACCATAGAACGAGGATGCAAGATATCCCTGCAGGGCAAAAACGGATGCGGCAAGAGTACGCTGATAAAGTATCTGGCCGGCCTTGGTGAAGCTGAGGGAATAACTGCAGAAGGCGATATCTACATAGCGCCCGGCCTGAAGATCTCTTATGTCGGCCAGGACACTTCGTCTCTTAAGGGCCCCTTGTACGACATTGCCGGTGAACGCGGATGCGACAAGACGATCTTTTCGACGATCCTGATCAAGATGGGATTTACGAAGGAGATGCTGTACAGAGACGTCTCCGCGCTGTCTCTCGGGCAGAAGAAATTCGTCATGATCGCCCTTTCACTGTGCGAGCATGCCGACCTCTATCTCTGGGACGAGCCTTTGAACTA
Source organism: Clostridiales bacterium Firm_14 (assembly GCA_001604135.1). Lineage (GTDB taxonomy): Bacteria > Bacillota > Clostridia > Saccharofermentanales > Saccharofermentanaceae > Saccharofermentans. The sequence goes on along the minus strand of LVAT01000010.1, from coordinate 155,900 downwards.
CATTGACGTCTATATGAGGCAGGAGATCGAGCGTCTGGTAAAAGATAACAATGTTACAATGCTCTTTGTTGAGCACGACAGGACGTTCTCTGAGTCAGTCGCGGACAGGGAAGTTCAGATATAAGCTTTCAGTCTTCGGATCCCTTTTTATGTACGCGAAGAACTTCTTGCCGGTGACAAATGCCACTTCAGTCTGAGGCTCGAATTTAAAGTAGTTGACGAAGCTGCTATAGCTTAAGTAGCCTTCTTTGCCGTCGACGGTCCAGCCGCCCTCGGCCTTCTGGACTTCGATCCAATTAATGGTCGCGATGTTGCACTCGAGATCTTCGGGCAGCAGCATTTTCAGATATTTGGCATAGTGAGTCTCACGTGCCTTCTTATATGCGCGGTCGTCCAGGAAAAAGTAGAAGAACGGCAGGAATGCGCACGCGGCGATGAGAAGCAGGGTCGCGGTCGCGGCAAAGACCGTCTCATGGCTGTTAACGAAGTCCGGGAATAACAAGATTATCAATGCTGTTATTACGGCAACGATAACAGGCGGGATGAGGGTCTTAAAGAGCGATGCGCGGTGAGTCTTGAACGCAGCGTAAGGCTCGAACATGACCAGTTCGGGATTATTGAGAAGTATCTCGCGTTCTTCCGGCGTGACTTTGCGCTTCATGGGGCGTGATCAGATATTCTTGCAGAACTCTATTATCTCGGCCTTTCTGGGCTCGACGTTCTCTTTGTATTCGATCGAAGTAAGGCCCAGGTGCCCTGCACGTTCGATCTCAAGATGCCCATAGAAGTGTTCGATGCTGCCGATCAGGCGCTCACACTCGGGCATGTTGGGACCGGTGCGGAGAGCGACAGCGTAGCCTTTTTTGCCGGGCTTGATCGTGGCATGAGGTTCATGGGTATTGCACCAGGGAGTAACCCTGTCTATGAAGGATTTGAACTGGCCGGGAATGTCTGCCCAGTAGGAAGGTGCGACGGACACGATGATGTCAGCTTCGTCGAATTCGTTCATGATGTCACGGATGACCTGAGCGTCTTCCATTACGCATGAAGCGGTCTTATGGCAGGCGCGGCACCCTTTGCAGAAAGCAAAGGAATAATCGTCTATGCAGATGCTTTTGGTATCGTAACGCGAGCTGAGTTCCGTGCTTATGATGTTAACGATCTCGGCTGTGGCGCCGTTTCTTACGGGACTGCAGTTAATGACTAATGCTCTCATATGACATCCTCACTTTTTAGAGCACATTATAACGCAGCACGTGAGCTTTTGAAGCGTGAAAATTACTTAATCATCTATAAGGTCAGGATCAGCCTCTGCTTTTGACTTGGGCTTTGATGCGGCCTTCGGATCAGCTTTAGCCTTGCCGTTTGCTGCAACAACAGATCCGGCATCAGATCCGCTCTCTGCACCGAGCTTCGCATCGACCTTTACCTTGATCTTCTCCCAGAGCTTCGACGCGTTCTCTGTCATGCTCTCCTTCAGGCTCTTCGGAGTTTTCTCTGCTCTGGCTGATGCGCCTTCTGCTGCGGATGCTGCCTCATCAGATGTATCTGCCTTCTTATATCCCAGGCAGCTGAATACGATGATCGGGAGACACGTGTAGAATGCATAGCCGAATCTGAATTCATCGTGCATGAGAGTTGCTATAAGGAGAGTGCCCAAAAGGCAGAGTGCCGGCAGGGCGAAGATGTAATCCTTACGCTTCTTGTAGATGCAGTAGACTGTTGAGAACAGGATGATCCACATGTGGAGGCCTACGTTGTAGGTCAGTATGAGGACTGAGTTGTCGTCCGTGAATGCTTTTACGTAGTTATGGAAGAAGTCGTTGAACTTCGGCGATTTTACGATAAGGTGCAGGTCTTCTTCTTCGCAGACGCCGTCCCACCACTTCATCCAGTAATAGTTGCCCGGATTCCAGTATCCTGAGGTCTGGTCGATCCATGCCTCCATTGCGATAAGCGGGTGTCTTGAGACTACGGAAAGCCAGAGGTTGAAGCACTCTACAGGGTGTTCCTTGATATATTCCTGATGTCCCTCGTAACGGATGACGTCTCTTGCATAGTCGTAGATCCTGGGGTTATAGCGCTCGACCATCTTCTCGATATTGCCGATCCTGTCCATGACTGCACGCTCTTTTGCGGTGAGGTGGTGCTCGCATGCGACTCTTGTGATCTGCTGTACGGGTATGGAGAGCATCTCGATGGTGTCAGCCTGAGGGATGTTCTTTGCCTTAAGGACAGGGAATTTGAGTATCATGGCTGCGAGAAGAGCACCGAGGCAGCAGAGGATTATCACGGACCTCTTGTTCTTTTCCTCACTTGGCTTACGGTTCTTCTTTTTCGCGAAGAAAACAATAAGTAAAATGACGAGCAGCAGGATGAACGCAGGCATGCCGTTGCTCCTTAAGAGATTGAACCCGATGCCTGACAGGCTCAGGAGAATATAATTTGTAAGCTGTTTTTTGCCGATGTTCTTGATGATCCTGAACAATGCGACGGTGAAGAGGCATACGATCGCGCCGTAGATGCTGTCCTTCCAAATCGTGAAGCTGAATATCACATGGCAAGGCGTCAGCATGAACCAGACGAGCCAGGCGATCGTGAAGATCCTTCTGCTGCCGGCCTGGATCATTGTCGTGAGCATGAACGAAGTGCAGGCGGATATGAAGAGTATCTGGAAGACGGTATACGTTGCGACTGCATCATTGATGTCTGTGAACCAGTTCATGCCTATGTTCATGAACAGTCCGATGAGCCATGTCTGATATACAGGATGGTGGTTGGAATAGTCACCGTGAAGCACCTGCTTTATCTGGTTCAAGCTGTCAGAGCAGATCTGTCCCGGATAAGAGCAGAGATAGAAAACAGTAAGATAGATTCCCGCAAGGAGCACGAAGAATACTGCAAACCAGATCCAGGGCTTGCAGGGAGCATTGTCTTTTCTGAGTTCTATCTGTGACAGGATATTCTCAACAAACAGGAAAATATCGATAAATACGACGAAAGATGAGCAGAAGAGCAGTATTGCGATGATGACTCTCTGCCACATGATCAAAGGAAGGAACATTGCGTAATTTGCAAGCATTACTATGAGCCCGAAAAGAACTCCTGCCACGATAAGCGTGATGAGCTCAGTCTTATCGCGCTTTTTGGGCGTTGCATCAACGTTCTTAAAGCGGACGAACTGATTTACCGCAAATGCAATGATCGCGAAAACACCTACGATCAGATAAGCGGTCTTTGAAGAACCGATCTCAGCCCTTCCGAAATAGATGAGGAAAAAAGCCAGAAGAAGAAAGTTGATTATGGCGCCTTTAGCTTTTTTGAGTTCTTTGAGAAGCATAGTATTTTCCTTTTATTATTTTTCTTACGACATTGTAACACTTTAAGCGAAGGCGACTTTTTCCGCAATATGAAAAGTTTTTTACAGGCTCTTGACAACTATATCGGGGGACGATATACTCGGACTACGATATATCGGAGGTCGATATAAAGGAGGATAAAGGAAATGCCACAGTTAGCGTTAACCGAAGCAGTCTTCTACATACTGTTGTCGCTTCAGAAACCGCTTCACGGATACGGAATAATCCAGAATGTGGGTGAGCTCTCGAACGGGCGTGTGAAGCTTGCTGCGGGCACATTATACGGAGCGCTTAATTCGCTCGTAGAGAAGGGGTGGATCGATGCCCTGCCGGAAAACCCGGAGAGCCGTAAGAAGGAGTACGTGATCACCAAGAATGGTCAGGCTGTACTTAAGGAAGAATTGGACAGACTCTCTGAACTGGTCGACAACGGCAAGAGGATCTTGGGAGGAAACTGAAAATGCGCAGAGTCATTCATAAACTGTTTTGGGTCTGGCAGCTCGAGAAAGAGCAGGCCTGGATCAATGAGATGGCTTCACACGGATATTCACTTGAGCATGCAGGAAGGCTCACTTTCGAATTCGATGAGACCGAGCCGGATCTCTATGTGTACAAGACTCTTTTCCTCAAAGGCTGGGGCGAGAGCGTGGAGAACGTAAAGTATCTTAAGTTCCTGGAAGAGATGGGGATCAAGGTCGTCTGCTACATCAACTATCCCGGCGCATGCTGGGTATACACGAGGGCTCTTAAGGCAGATTACCCTGAAGGCATCGACATCTACTCGGATATCGACTCCCAGATCAAAGGAATGGGGGTAATGTCAGGATACATGATCTTTGTTATGGTCATGACGCTTTTCGCAGCATTGCTTAATCTCTGGATAGGCATCGGCAGGGGATTCATCTTACCATTGAATCTTATCTGCTCGATCGTAATGTTCGTACTGTTCACGCTGGCAACGATCGCCACGGTCAAGATCTTCGTGAACACCGGAAAACTTAAAAAGGAACGTAAGATACACGAATAACCGTTCCTGAAACCACAATATACAACCGCAAATATGGAGGAATTACTTATGGAAAAACTGAGTAATCAGGGCAGACTGCGCCCTTGGATGGGAATAGTACTGTTCGCAGCAGTAATGGCATTGTTTATTTTCGCCTTCGCGCCGCTTCAGCAGAACCTCGGAATACCGGGTCTCTTGATAACTGAATTCGGCTTTCTGGCGGTCGCTGTGATCTATTGTCTGATCCGCAAAGTGAAGATCAGGGAAGTATTCCCTGTCAAGAAGCCCAAGGTCAGAGAAATCTTCGGAAGCATACTGCTTGTTCTCGGCGCATTTCCCCTGTCGCTGGTACTTGTTGCGCTTACCGGAACGATCTTCCCCTGGAGCACCAGTGAAGTCGGTGACTTGTCTTCTTTCTTATATGAATCTCTGAACTATCCGATGGCCGTTATCGTCGTGGCGCTTATCCCTGCAATCTCTGAGGAAGCGATCCACAGAGGCGCGATCTTAAGCAACTTCAGAAGCCTGAAGCGCGACTGGCTGATCGTACTCATCATGGGTTTATTATTCGGCATCAACCACATGTCAGTCTTAAGATTCTTGACAACGATGTTCTTGGGCATGCTCCTGAGCTTCGTTGTAGTAAAGAGAAATAACATCATCCTGTCCATGCTGATGCATTTTACGAATAACTTCATCTCAGTGACGATCACATATCTTCTCAGCGACTTTGCTAATGCATCAGCACCTTCCTCGATCGATTATTCATCGCTTATCGGAGGATATCTTGTTTTCGCATTCGCATCACCTGTCCTTATCACGCTCGGCATGATGCTCGTAAATCCCGAAGGCCACAAGAAGACCAGATTCCTTTATGCCGGAATCCTCTCAGCCGTAATGTTTATTACAGGCATTGTGCTCAATGTCGCAACAAGCACGAAAAACATGCTCCTCAATTCGACCGTCGGCTATACCGTAGCAGCAGAAGATGATGATTCTGCCATACTCGACTTTACGGTCGATGAAGACCGCGAAGCCACAGTAGTCGTAATCCTCACAAACGCTGGAGGCGATTACAAAGTCAGTATAGACGGCGATAAGGGATCTAACATCATCAACGCTGAAGTTCCGCAAGGCGCAGTCCGCATGCTCACATACAAAGTAAGTCTGCAGGCCGACCATTACGTGATCTCGGTAGAAACCGGCGACAATGCAATAGGCGAGAATCCGCAGTTCCAGATAACAATTCAGTAATCTGACCGGAGGCGAGAATCCGCAGTTCCAGATAACAATTCAGTAATCTGACCGGACTTTACCTACCTGAAAGCGAAAAACGTGTCTCAGGTAGGTAGATCAGATCTTTCGCGTACGGAATAAAATGAGAAAAAACCTACCTGAAGGTCAAAAACACGTTTCAAGTAGGTATTTGCTCTTACACGATGTTATAGCCGCTCTCAGCCAATACGGAAATCGCTTTCTCGAAGTTCTCTTCCTTAACTAAGATGTAGTCAGTGTTATATGTCGACACGGCGAAGATCCCTATCTTGTTTTCCGCGAGGATGGCAGATATCTTAGACAGGATCCCGATGAGTGAGAAGTCCAGCACTCCTTCGATGCGGAAGCCGCGCCAGCCGTCATCTCTTTCGAGCGTTTCCAAGGGGCAGTCGGAAGTCTTGCAGACAAGTGATATTTCTTCGTCAGTGCGTGCCGCGAACCAGAATTCCTTGTCTGACACGAGGTCAGCTGTGGAATTCAATTTGCAGACGGTGAACTGATAGGGTAAACGCTTAAGATCCATAATGATTATTCTCCGAATTCCTTCTCCTGCTGCCATGCGTTCTGGAACTTGAATGTGAAGATGATCGCATAGACACCGATCAATACGACCCACCAGCCGCTGTACTGTCCGTTGATTGTATGTGTGATCAAGACGACCAGGCCTGAGTATGCGGTAAGGACTATTGCAGCAACTCTGCTCTGAAGAAGGTGGATCAGAAGCGAGCAGGCCAGTAAGACAACAACCGTAGCGATGGAAAAATACCTGCCGCTCCTTATTACGTCGAGGTACAGGGTCAGACCGGCAATTACATAGCCTAAGACTGCACAAGAAAAAATGTTGCTGCTGATCGCTTTCATTTTAGGTGATTTGAAGAACTCTTGCCTTGTCATGTTAACCCTCCTGCAATGAACGTTTCTCCAATTATATCAATAAAAGGTGATACAATGGTCTAGCTATGGAAAAACAGCAGGGGGTAGATATTATGCGTTCGAAAGTCTTATTGATACTGATGGCAGCGATCCCGTTCGCGGTCTTCATCGTGTTCGGAACCGTTGCAGGCATTTACTACATCATAAACCGCAGTACGGACGAAGTTCCTGATTCAAGCTCGCTCTATGTATATGCGGTTGACAGGGAATTCGGCGAACTGAATCAGAGGTATGCCAAAGCAAGAGGCATTGAGCCTATTGATGATACGGCTCTTATTACTTATGAAACAGTGCCTGACATTTCTCAAATGGACGGGGTTAAGAGCCTTTTCATCTTTGACGATGCCGCTTTTACCGAGTTCTCTGAAAGGATCAATTCAGGAGAGACTCTTAAGGCTGCAGTTCCGTATGATGCATACATCTTTTACGGAGACCCGTCAGGCATGAGATCGGTATTCGGCATTGAGATCCCTCATGATGCCAGGCTTCCAAATTCGAAATATGTTGTCTTCAGAATAAGCAAGGAAAAAGTCGAGCAGGTCAGTGAAGAGCCGGATTATTTCCTGTATTACGAGTACGATCCGGAGACGTGGGAAGAATTCAATAAAAAGCTTCACGATTATCTTGTAAAAGACGATGCCACATCAGATGTGAGTATGCTGATAACCACAAAGAACAAGTCTGATGCTTCCAATCTTCAGATGGAACTGATGTATTACTATCCTGCTTCGAATTACTGTTCAGCAGAATTTACGAAAGCATGGGTAGGATCTTATAACAACGAGATCAAGGGCAGGATACTTGTTGCCGGCCTTATTACCGCTATTCCTCTGGCAGGTGTCGAGATCCTTTTGGGAACATTAAGAAAACCGCGCAAAAAAACCGGATAATGTCTGATAAACAGAGGCATTTATATCAAACATAATATACATTTTTCTCAAAGGTAGAACTTTTCGCTCCTGATGATATAATGACTATCGGTTTATTGTGGAAAGGGTAGTTTGGGTTAATGCAAAAGCTTTTAACTGTGGCGATCCCCTCCTATAACTCGCAGGATTATGTCAGAAGGGCTATTGAGAGCCTTCTGCCGGGTAAGGAGCAGGTGGAAGTAATCGTTGTTGATGACGGTTCGACAGATGACACTTCCGGGATCGCTGAGGAATATATAGAGAAATATCCGGATACCGTCCGTCTTATAAGGAAAGAGAACGGCGGTCACGGCGATGCTGTAATGGCAGGTCTTAGCGCAGCTACAGGCCTTTATTTCAGAGTGCTCGATTCAGACGACTGGCTCGAAAAGGATTCACTGCTCAAGCTTTTAAATGTTCTTGAGGAAATGCGCGATCCCCAAAAGGCCGCAGATCTCGTGATCACCAATTACGTATATGAGAAGGTCAATAAGGGTAAGAGATGTCCGATCAATTACCGCAAGACGCTTCCTGTCGGCAGGCTCTTCGGATGGGATGAAGTCGGCAAGTGGGCGACAGGTTCTTATATCCTGATGCACTCTGCGACATACCGCACCGAGCTTGCCAGAAACAGCGGAATGAAGCTTCCCAAGCACACTTTCTATGTAGATCACCTCTTCGTATGCTACCCCATGATGAAGGTAGAGAAGATGTACTACCTTGATGTCGATCTTTACCGTTATTTCATCGGCCGTGAGGACCAGTCCGTTAATGAGAAGGTCATGTTGAGCCGCATGGACCAGCAGCTCAAGGTTAACCGCCTTATGCTCTATGAACTTGATACGGATTCATTAACGAACAAAGCGCAGCGCGAATATCTGTACTACTACACGGAGATAGTCACGCTTGCGACAGTCTCATTCCTGCTCCGTCTTCACACAAAAGAAGACGAACAGGTCATGCAGTCTTTCTTAGATGAGATCGAGCAAAAGCGCCCCGCATACTACAAGTGGATCACACAGGGACCGTTTACAAAGCACATGATAGGACCTGTCCGCAAATGGCCGCATTGGATAAGCTATCCCTTGCACCGCTTAGGTTACCAGATAGCAAGAAAGCTCTTCGGATTTAACTGATCATTTTTTCGACGGCTTGATCGAGAGAGCCGCCAGTCCCAATCCGCTCATTACAAGCGGCAGCGTAAAGCTTACAAAACGCGACAGGAGCATGACGCTTCCCAATAAACAGCTCGGAATAAGATCCGCATAGAATAACGCATAGCCGTATTCCGTAACGCCTGCAGCGCCGGGAAGCGGCAGTGAAGATACCGATATGAAAAGTGATGACTGAGTTCGGAGCACCGTAAACCATTCGAGATCCGTGCATCCTATGGCGTGTGCGCACAGGAAAGTGACCGAGTGGAAGAGGATCAGCTGCACGAGCGAAGTGATAAGCATCTTAACGAATACGATCTTATTCTTCTTAAGAAGGCCTGCAGCCTTTCTGTATGAAGCAAAAGACCTCAAGAACTTGAACCTCTCGCCGGGCTTGATGCCTCTGACCTTAATGAACCACAGTCCGATCCCTATGAAGAAACCGGCAAGTTTTCTCGTAAAAAGAACGCATATAAGGAATGCGATTATCGCGAGATTTAAGGCAAATCCGATCGGGAATACATAAGCAAATCTGCCCTGAAGACTGAAGACTTCGCCGCGCGAAAAGATGACGCCCGCAACGCCTAAGAATACTGCCGCGCACTGGAAGCTTAAGAGCGCGCAAAGGAGCGTAAATGCGCTGTGCGATATCTTAAGCTTGTCCTTTGCCATGAAGTATAGCTGGCCCGGCTGTCCGCCTGTCGAAGACGGCGTTATCGAGCTGAAGAAGAAGCCTGCAAATGAATACTTCATCATCTGCGCGAAAGATATCTTGTACCCGGCAAGCTTTAAGCATCTGCTGATATTTATGCCGTCGCAGACCGCGTATACTGCCATCGCCAAGACAGCAGCCAATACCCACCAGATATTGGCATTTTTAAGAGTTCCCAAGATGTCCTGACCTTCAAGCTCTTTGTAAATGACATAAACGGTCGCGCCGCCAAGCACCAGCAGGAACAACGCGCCCAGCCATAGAGACTTTTTCTTCAAGAGACTCATTTATTGCAAATCCATCCCAAACTAATTATCAGCTAGGTTATTTTAGGAGTTTTTCAGACGCTTTTCAATTACGAGGTGCGGTAAATTGCCGCCACTGACCTGGCTGGACCAATTCTGCGTTGCAATTATCGAAAACACAGTTTGAGCAGCCGTTTTCGATAAAACGGTTTTCTCTCATATTTTCCCAATAAGTTCTGCCGTGTCGTATATAATATGCCTTGAGCGAAAAAACGGAGAAAGAACATGAAGAAAATATTAGCAATATTATTAGCTGCAGGCTTGGGTCTGTCCCTTGCAGCATGCGGCAAAGAGCCTGAACCCGTCATCGAAAAGACGACCGAAGATACAACAGTCACCGTCACTGAGACCAAGCCCCAGGGCTGGGAAGGCAGTTATCAGTCATCCGACACAGAAGAGCATTTCACAATCTACGACGTGACCGACAAGGGCTTCAAGGTTGAGTTCTACCATTATGAAGAGGGACTTCTCGAGAAGTTCGACTACGACATGGAGTACGACAACGAAGACAGAACGCTGGCATCCCAGATCGGAAGCGCCGACGACAACGGCGGCTGGGAATACTGCTTTGCATTTGGCGGCCCAAGGATAACCGTCACCTGGCAGGGCAACATGCAGACATATAACAGGACCTGAAAACGGCTGTTAAGTATCTGCTGCATATAGAATTTGCCGGTTAAGGATTTGTTGCTCCTTTGAGGACGAATTACGGATAAATAGCCATTTTTGCATAATTCGTAATTCAGATTTTTCCGCTACAGAAGCCTGCCTTTTAGTTGAGTTCTATCTCGATCACGCTGCCGATCTTATACTTGGGAAGCACGTTGGTGCCTTCGCTTACAAGAGCACCGTCGACTGTGATCGACTTTACTTCTGAAGCGTCAGCGCCCTTTTTGTAGACGACTGTGACCGGCTTTCCGTTGAACTCGAATTCGACTGATGCCTTACCGTCTGAGTCGAACTGCGAAGGCAGGAGCTTCGGCTCAAATACCATCGACCCGTAAGAACCCTTTATACCGAACATCTCTGTAAGGACTGTGAGCATGAGCCAGCTTGCCGCGCCCGTGAGGTAGTGGTAAACGCCTCTGCCCTTGGGATCGAAATATTCAGGAACGCCGGGATAGATCTTGCTCTTCTCAAAGTCTGTTGCATGGCGGTAGAGAGTTCCAAGGACCTTCCAGCCTTCTTCCTTAAAGCCTCTGGAATAAAGGGCATTGCCGAACATTACGGTCATGTGCGAGAAGACCGCGCCGTTTTCTTTCTGGCCGTAGGAGAAGCCGAACATGCGGCCCATGTCGGTCTTGATTTCATGGAAATCAGTATTGAGCTTATATCCTCCGATCGAAGGATCGTAGATGTATCTGTCAGCCGATCTGACGATCTCAGGGATCTGTTCGTCGGTCGCAACGCCTGACATGACAGTGAAGACTTCGCCCGTGAGCATCATGGCGGGCTTGCCGTGCTTGTTGCCGTTCTTCTCTAATGCGTTTCCGCTGTTATCATAGTAGCCGTTATATCTGGAATAACCTTCGCTGTCAGTGAACCATTCTGTCTCCCTGATGTGGGAAATTATCCAGTCAGCCTTCTTGTCGAGGTCGTCTGCAAGGAGGTCGATGTCAAATGCCTTCTTAGAACCCGTAAATCCTGTTTTAACATTGTTACAATAGCTCAACAGCATGCCTTGAAGCTTATTTGCCTCGTAGACACCAAGGAGGCCTTCGAGCTCTTCACAAGCCTCGATCGAAGCCTTTCCGAAGACCTTTTTGTACTCTCTGAGGATCGAAGCCAGCTTTTTGTAGTTGCCTGCGTAAGCTGCCGTGAAGGCAACGCTCTCACCCTTGTCCTTGCCCATGTCGAGAGCATCGTTCCAGTCAGCTCCACGGAGCTTCATGTGTCCGTGCTCGCCTACATCAAAGAAAGCGGCGAAGTTCTGAAGGAGGAGGTGCTCCATGACCGTTCCTTCGCAGCGTATGCCGGAAAGATCGGTGTCTTTATCGAGAAGTTCCTCGCCGCGCATTACCTGGCGGTCGATGAAATAGGGAGCCGTCTCGTCTAAGATCTTAAGATCGCCTGTCTGTTTTATATAGAGGTCCATGGTCATGAAGGGCCACATTGCGTGGTCCATCCAGACTCTTGTGATGCCGTTACGGTCAGCGATGAATTCTCCGCTCTTGCTTCCGATGATCGTGGCATTTGTGCCGTCGCATCTGACGCCGCCGAAGTTATCGACAAGCATGCCCCTTACGTCCGAAGGGTCCATGATGATGAGCGCCAAACAGTCCTGCCAGAGGTCTCTCCAGCCCCTGCCGCCCTTGCCGTAGTCGTGGTGGGGGAGGAACGAGCAGCCGTAAATACGGCGAAGCATCGGCTGGACGCCTACCCAGTACATCCAGTTGTCGAAGGCCTCGTCACCGGTGTGGAACCTGACGTTATTCCTGTCGACCCAGTAGTTCATGTTATCAGCCCAGCCGTTGTCGAAAGCTACAGGAGAGAGGTATTTAACAGCCATCTTCTCAAGCTTTGCGGATTCGGTGAGGATTTCCTCCTCTGTATCGGAGGGCTTATCTATGTCGTCGATCGCGAGCGCGAAAAAGTAATCGGTGTCTTCACCCGGCGCCAGCGTCTTCTTAGCGAACATAGCTGCGCCCATGGCCTCAAAACCGTCGGCACGGTCGCCCGGTCTGGATGCGGGAGTGCCGGTAACAGGGAATCCGGGGTTATCGAAAGCTCCGCCTTCACCGATGAAATCCTCAGCTACAGGGCAGAATGACACAGGCTTTGCTCCGCTCTGATCAGAAGCGAAGAAGCCGTAGACCACCTTGTTTCTTCTGTGTCCGCGCTCGTCGAACGTGAGAGTCGGATTGTTCGTGACGCCGTATTCCGTTACCGTCATGCGGTTGAGCATGGAAGTAACGTTCCTGTGATCTCTTATGTTATCTGCGGAACGTCCGTAGATCGGAGTTGCGGCAGTAGGCGTGAAGGTGACAGGAACCGTGCCGTTGTTGATTACTCTTACACGGGTAAGCTCGATCCTGTCGGAAGTATTAACGGGTACAAATGTTGTGATCTCGGTCTCGATATCCGTGCCTGAGATCTTGCGGTCCAATCTGTGCCATAAAAGGCCGCCGTAAAGTGTGACCTCGTCCTTACCGGGAGTAAACTTTTTCGCATGTGCAGAAGCTGAAGCGCCGGTAGCGGAAATGAGCGTGCCGTCTTCCAAATAGAGCCAGAAGTTTCTGGTCGAACGGTTATTGTGGAGATTATCGGAGGATACCGGTTCCAGTATGAAAGTGTTCTGGGAAGTCTTAAGGTCGCCGCCAAGTTCGGGTGTAAGACATCCCATCATGCCACTGGTTGCACCTACCGGAAAATACAGGTAGCTGTAAAGATCGGGATCGTCCAGTGTGAATGTGCCGTTCTCATCAAAGAATTTATAACCTTCCATAGGTATAGTCTCCTTAATTTAATTAGCCACCTTCTGACAGTATAAATGATTTCACGCAACTTTTCCTTACGCATTTCAGGTTCGTTTCAGGATAGGGGCAAATAATGTAGTCAACCAAGCAATAATGCTTTTCATATAGTCTTCATAACAGCCCCCAATGAAAAAGTCCGGACAAGAGCCGGACTTTTTTGTTTTAAGTATCAGATTAAGATCAGATCTTCAGCGCGCTCTCGAGATCTTTTGCGTTACCTGCTTCAAGGATCGATGCCACTCTTTCCATCTGCTCGCTTGTCCTGTGGGTTGCAGGGATCACATCCTCATATTCCTTAACTGAATTCTGCAGGGTTCTGTACTGGCTCTTAAGAGCATTTGTTTTCCTCTTAAGGTCGTCCATTTTTCCGACCTGTGTTCTGTGCTTTGCGATCTCAAGATTATTCATCTCATCTCTCTTGTTCTTTGCAAAGCGTCCGCCGAAGATCAGAAGACCGGCAAAGATCAGGACCGCCAGGAAAGAAAAGACCATATTCATGGTTCTGCTGCCGCCGAGATTCAAGGCAAAATAGCCGATAGAACCGAGGACTGCGAATGCGATAGGCGCAGCGATCAGGAATGGCAGGAAATACTTGAACGCGGCGTGCTTCGCAGGCTCAGGTATGGGCTTTGAGAAGATGGCTTCATTCTCTTCCATTTCCTTCCGGATCTTTTCCATCTCAGCATATTCTCCGCTGAGCTTTCTTGCCAGCGCGACGGCTTCATCTCTTGTCATTTCTGAAAACGGCATAATCGTACCCTCCCAAAAAGATTTGAGATAATTCTATCATAGAAAAATGTTTGGTGATGATGCCGTGGTTTATGCGTTCGGTATAGCCGCTGCTTATGTTTTTAGTGTGAATGAACAGAAAACAATTATTGCATCTATACCGTATAATTATATTTGTCCGCGAATTGGGCGCGGGCGAAAAATCTTTCTCAAGGAGAAAAAGGATTATGAAGATCGGATGCGTAAAAGAGATCAAGAACAACGAGTTCCGTGTAGGCCTCACACCTGACAACGTCAGAGCCTATGTTGCCGCCGGCCACCATGTTTATATGGAAAAGGGCGCGGGCGTCGGCTCCGGATTTACTGACAATGAGTACATCGATGCCGGTGCATCTTTAATCGACAACGCGGCAGATATCTGGGCTCTCGTCGACATGATGGTCAAGGTAAAAGAACCCCTTCCGGAAGAATATCCGCTCTTCAGAGAAGGCCTTATCCTCTATACATATCTTCACCTCGCAGCAGACAGGGAGCAGACAGACGCTCTCCTCGCAGGCAAGGTAAAGGCAGTTGCTTATGAGACTATCCAGGAAGCTGACGGATCACTCCCGTGCCTTGCTCCTATGAGCCAGATCGCAGGCCGTCTTTCCATTCAGGAAGGCGCCAAGTATCTCGAAAAGAAGTTTGGCGGCGAAGGCATCCTCCTTGCAGGCGTACCCGGTACACCTAAGGCAAATGTTGTTATCTTAGGCGGCGGTACAGTAGGAATGAACGCTTGTAAGATCGCTGTCGGCATGGGCGCTAATGTTACCATTTTGGACGTTAACCTTAAGAGACTCGAAGAGCTCGACAACAGATTCGGCTCACACATCCAGACACTCGTTTCGAACGATTCCAATGTCGAGAGAGCAGTAAAGGATGCTGACCTTGTCATCGGTTCCGTTCTTATTCCGGGCGGTTCCACACCTAAGCTCTTCAAGCGTAAGTATCTCCCTGAGATGAAGAACGGCGCTGTATTTGTAGACGTTGCGATCGACCAGGGCGGCTGCGGTGAATCTTCAAAAGTTACAACTCACGACGATCCTATCTTCGTTGAAGACGGCGTTGTCCATTACTGCGTAGGCAATATGCCCGGTTCTGTTCCGAGAACATCCACGATCGCTCTTACAAATGCTACTCTCCGTTACGGCCTTCAGATCGCAGGATCAGGCCTCGAAGAGGCTGCCAAGGCTAACAAGGCGATCGCACTCGGCGTTAACTGCTATGACGGAAAGATCGTAAACAAGAACGTTTCCAAGGCTCTGGATATCGAGTACGTTGACCTGGCAGGACTCATCTGATCAGAATAGTTTGGTGAATCTTAAGGGCTGTCTCATTGTGGGACAGCCTTTATTTTTTCTGAAAGATTCGATTACTCAATTTATTTTTACAAATAGGGTAGTATAATCAAAGCATGACACCTATTATCGACATCTATGCAGTAACAGTGGCCGATTTTATCGGCATTGCTATCCTTCTGGTCATCCTGGTCTCAAGGGGTTGGAATCTGCCCGGCCGTAAAGAGGAGAGCCGTATTTTGCTGCGCATGCTGATAATGTCGGTGGCTAACTGCATCATTGACCAGCTCGTCGCAAGTTTCGACGGCAAGCTCGGTGCGGCTTTTAAGTTCTATCGTGTGATACTTTTGGCAGGCAATACCTATCTGTATTTATACAATACCTTTGTAGGCGTCTTCCTCGTTCACATGATCGTCAAGCACATCGACAGGAAGACTTCACACAAAAAGTTCATTGTGTTCTGGATAGCCTGCCTGATACAGGTCGTACTTCTCATCATCAACATATTTACGCCGATCGTATTTAAGATCGACATGAACAACGAGTATAAGCGTGGAGATCTGTTCATGTTCTTCATCGCGACAGGTATAGTACTTAACGTCTATGGCTTTGTTTATTACATCATTGCCAAGATAAGGAACCCGGGACTCCGATATTTCCCGGTCATCGAGTTTCTTATGCCGATCCTCCTGGGCATGATCGGCCAGGCATTTATGTACGGCATCTCGCTCCTTCCGGCGTGCTTTGCAGTCTCTTTGGCAGGTATTGTTATCGCTTTCCAGAACGAGTGTATCTACATCGATAAGCTCACAGGCGTATATAACAGGTTTGAGTTGGACAGAGAGCTCAGGAGACTTCAGAAAAAGCACAAGGAAAAGATCGTTGCCTACATGCTCGATCTCAACGGCTTTAAGAAGATAAACGACAACTATTCACATGAAGAAGGCGACCAGGCTCTTATCGCATTTGCCGGCATCCTGAACGATGTTTTCGGTTCGGTAGGAACCGTTATAAGGTTTGCCGGAGATGAATTTGTAGCTCTCGTTTACAAGGGTAAAGAGTCTGATATCGAACTCTACAAGCAAAAGACCGCTGAAGCAGTCGAGGAATATAATGAGAGATCCGGCAAGCCATACAAGCTTTCTGCAGCTGTCGGAGGTCGTGTTTTTGACTTCAGCAAGGAAGACACCCAGGATCTCGTTGTCGTCATCGATAAGATGATGTACAAGGACAAGGACGACTACTATAAGGATCACAAGAAAGAGAGATAATTTCTCTCGTATTTTCCCAACACAATTGATACAATTTGTACCAAAGGGGTTTTATAGCCTTAATTAATTTTGTGAATTCAAAGGAGAGAGTATTATGCTGGAAGTATTTGCGATAATCGGACTTTGCAAAGTCAACAAGAACAACGCAATCGCCAGAGGCAGAAGACCGGGCGGCTACATTGCGCTTACGATCATATTGTGGATCGTTATGGAGTTCATCGGTGCGATTGTCGGAACCTTTGTGGTGCTTTCGTCAAACGGTGATATTTCTGAAAATTCCGGTGGCAGATTAACGGCTATATTGTTCGCTTATGGTTTTGCCGGTGTTGGTGCACTTATTTCTTACCTTTGTGCGAAGTTTGGTCCTCAGGGCGATTATGTTGATCCCAGCGTGCAGAGATATCAGCCAGGACAGCCTTATAACACCGCTGCGTTTGGCAATAATACTAATACCCCTGCATACATGCAGCAGCCCGGCCAGTCTTCACAGCCTCAGGAATTCGTTCATGTAGAGAATCCCTATCAGGCACCTGTTCAGCAGACTCAGTACTGTGAATTCTGCGGTCAGGCTCTTAAGCCCGGCTCAAAGTTCTGCTCTGCCTGCGGTTCCAAGGCTGAGACTCCTACGGCAGAATAAACAGCAGATTAAAACATCGCAGGATTGCCCTTTTTATTTCGGGCGATGCAGCAGATATTCACTCACATAGCACGGTATGATCCCGATGCAGTAACTTGCGATATCGATCCAAGAAAAGCCCGTTCCGATGATTATCCTGAGGAACGGGTTTGTTATGCCCAGGCGGTCGCAGAAGCCCCACAGCTGCAGAAATTCAACGATGAATGAGAACGCCAGGATCACCGTAGGCAGCACATACCATTTTTTGATCTTGTAGGGGATGATGGTCCTGACGATGGTGTAGATGAGTATGACGACAAGGACGTCGCCCAGATAACTCCTGACCCATCCGTGCGCGAACAGGCCGATCAGCACTTCGATGCCGAGCAGTAATAGTGATAGGAT
The DNA here is from genome assembly GCA_001604135.1 of Clostridiales bacterium Firm_14. GTDB lineage: Bacteria > Bacillota > Clostridia > Saccharofermentanales > Saccharofermentanaceae > Saccharofermentans. The sequence goes on along the minus strand of LVAT01000010.1, from coordinate 138,414 downwards.
CCCGAATACCAGTCTTCTCATTTTCCATACCTGCCTTATGAAGACAATTATACAACCGCGTTGCGAAAAACCTGCAAGGTCAGATTAAGGTATAATGGCAGCAATAAGATATAAGGCGGGTTTAAGATCTGATATGTCAGGGATGAAGGCTGTCGTTGCCGTTGATTCTTTTAAAGGAAGCCTTACTTCATTGGAAGCCGGAAATGCCGTAAAACGCGGCATCCTGAGTGCATGCCCTGATGCAGACGTCACCGTGCTTCCGTTGGCAGACGGCGGCGAAGGAACGATAGATTCGATAGCTCCTTACATCGGAGGAATAACTAAGAATCTTACGGTTACAGGACCTCTCGGGAAACCTGTTGAAGCATCTTATATCTATGAGCCATTAAGCAGGACCGCATATATCGAGATGGCAAAAGCAGCAGGACTTACATTGCTGAAAGAAGATGAACGTGACCCGTATCTGACTACTACATACGGCGTCGGTGAACTCATGAAGGACGCGGTCTTAAATGGCGCTGAAAAGCTCGTTATCTGCATCGGCGGAAGCGCGACAAATGACGGCGGCGCAGGCATGCTTCAGGCACTGGGCGCGAGGTTCCGGGACAAGAACGGCAATGAGATAAAGCAGGGCGCCATAGGACTAAAAGACCTATACAAAGCTGATCTTTCATGGCTCATCTGCAAAGACATAAAGATCATTGCAGCAAGTGATGTTACCAATCCTTTGTGCGGACCTGACGGTGCGAGTTTTGTATACGGACCTCAGAAAGGCGCATCACAGAAATCCTGCGAAGAGATGGACAGCTGGCTCAAAAACTATGCTGAACTTACAGGCTTTGATCCTTACGAGAAAGGCACCGGTGCTGCGGGCGGAATGAGCTTTGCATTGAAAAACATTCTCGGCGCGGAATTAAGGTCCGGCGCAGAGATCGTAATGGACATTACAGGTTTGGAAGAACTTATCCGTGAATGCGACATCGTAATAACAGGCGAGGGCAGGATAGACAGACAGACGCTTAACGGGAAGGCTCCGTATAAGGTAATGCAGGCAGGAGTAAAATACGGCAAACCCGTTATCGGAATATGCGGTATCACAGGTGACGGATACGAGGAATGCATTAAGGCGGGCTTTACAAAAATCGCTCCGCTCATGCATCCTTCAATGGAGACGAGCGAAGCGATCAAAAGTGTTGAAGAGACTGCCGAAGCGCTGTTACTTCAGCAAGCGGAAAGCTTCCATCAGATTTGACACTTTTCCTGCTACAAGGAGAGCCTTTACCTGTGCCATTGATGAGGACTTTCTGAACTGTGCCGGAACGATATCGTTGAATTCGGTAATGTCCTTCCTGCGTGCATTCAAGGTCTTCTTAAGCTCAGAAGTTTTTTCCTCGAGCTTTTTTCTCTGTTGTCTGACTTCTTCGTTTCCCAGAGAAATGGCATAGTTTTCTTCATTACGCCTTTTAATTGCAAGAAATATTCCGGTGATTATGAATCCGAGCGGTGCGGCTATAGTCAGAAAGGTTACAATACCATTGAAATCAGTAGCGACCATAATGATGAGCAATACATAGAAAGATATTACGGCGAACACAAGGAACTTCCAATAGAATCTGAAAAAAGAAAACTGTCTGTAATTCAGATTCAAAGGACCTGCGATCCTCTTCTCGTTATCAGCGACTTCACGTTCAAGCTTCTCAAGTTGTGCGTATCTTGTCTTGAGCTTATCCGCGAGTGCGATGCTCTCTTCGACAGACAGGTTTGATGTCTGATCGTCCCTTTCGACCGGTGTGCCGCAAATGTTGCAGAAAGCGGCATCAAAATCCAATTGGTTTCCACACTTGTTACAGTACATACCCTTAATCCTCCCTTAAAGAATTAGATTAATAATATCATCTTTGTTTGACAAAATCATCAAATTACAGTCTTATTCCGCCAATGCTCTGAAAGTGACTTGGCAAGGGTATTCTTAGGCCATAAATACAGTCTTTTCAGGCCTCATAACGCCTAGTATAATGATGTCATGAAAATTTGTGTTTTTATCGGCGACATGTATAGAGACTTTGCTTTGGGAATTCTGAAGCGACTGGATTACTATGCCCGCGAAAAGGGCTACAGGATCGATGTCTTCGGAATCTGCTCCATGCCTACTACGAACCCTCTCCATGTCAATGGTTTTAAGAGCATACTGACATTGCCGAACGTCCATGATTATGACGGTGTCATCCTGTGCTATGACACGCTTATCCATGAGGGTGTTGCCAAGGATCTTGTAGAAGATCTGCTGTCCGATAATGAAGCACCGCCGGTCGTCTGCGTCAGAGCGGAGATCCCCGGTTTTTATAATGTCGTACCCGACAACAGAGCGTTGATGCACGATATTGCAGCTCATGTTATCTCGAAATGCAAGACGAAGGATATCGGTTTTGTAACCGGCAGAGACGATCTCGATGACTCGTTCGAGCGTAGAATGGGCTTCGAAGATGCCATGAATGAAGCAGGTTACAAGGTAAACGAGAAGAAGATCTTCCACGGCAATTACTGGTCAGACCAGGGTCCTGAGATGGCTGATTTCTTCATCAAGAAGAGCGGCAAGCTCCCTGAAGCCATCATCTGCTCGAACGACTATGAAGCGATCGCTCTCTGCAACGAACTCCGCAAGCGCGGCTATTCGGTACCGCAGGATGTCATGATCAGCGGCGTGGACAATGCCGTAAGCTCTGCTGAACACATTCCTTCGATCACGACGATCGAGATCTCAAACGACGAATTCGTTGACACTGCAATAGATGTTCTGGAAGAAGTAATCGGTGGTAATAAGCCGGATCTCAACATCTATATTCCCGGTACGATCGTTCTCCGCGAGAGCACCGGCGACCTCTTTGTCGAGAGAGATGTATACTCCGAACTGCTGAATCTCTCGGCGACGATATCGATCAACACCGAGAACATGAGAGATTATGTTGTCATCAGCGATCTTTTCGAGGGCGCGCTCACGAAAGACGCCGGCATGGAACTGACGCTCGAACAGTTTAAGACCATAGACAGCATCAAGTCCTGCTACATCTGCAGATACAGGGAAGAAAGCCGCGAACTTGTGGCCTATTTTATCCACAGGGGAGACAATAAGGTCTGCAGCATCTCGTATTCCAGCGATAAGGTTTTTCCTGACGGATTTGAGGATGATAAGCACGGAATGAGAGTTCATTTCCCGCTTGCATATAAGAACGAAGTCTATGGTTATCTTGTCGCGGTATTCGATACCGGCATGCCGAATTTCATCAACTTCAAAGTCGAATATCTCCTGACGCAGGTAGCTGCGAACATGAACAAGTTCGAGCTCTACGAGAAGCTCTTCGGTATCTCCGATGTCATGACCCTCTATATCACGGACCCTCTTACCGAGACGCTTAACAGGCGCGGCTTCGAGAAGAAGATCTCCGAGAAGTTCGATAAAGAAGGCAGGATGTTAAAAGAGATCGCCGTAGTTTCCATCGACATGGATGACCTTAAGATCATAAACGACACCTACGGACATAACGCAGGTGACGATGCGATCAAGGAGACTGCCCAGTGTATCGATAAGGCGCTCAACCAGGGTGAGTTCGTAGCGAGAATGGGCGGCGACGAATTCGAAGCGGTCCTTGTTATCTCCGAGCTCGGAAGAGTAGGAAAGTTCATAAGAAATGTCAGGAACAACATCAGGCAGGTCAACCAGTCCGGCAAATATCCTTTCGAGTTATCCGCAAGTATCGGAACGTGCGAGGTCCAGGACTGGCACGGCGTCGGCGAGTCGATGAAGAAGGCCGACAAAGCGATGTATCTCGAGAAGAAAGCGAAGAAAAAGGGCAGAAGCTGAACTTAAAAAATGCATATTAAAACCCCCGTTCCAAGATAACAGGATACGGGGGTTTTGTTATGGAGCTGCTGCTGTTCTTAAGTGTATTGTCCGTAGTGTGAGATGTCGTTATTAAGAAGATCCATTACCGTCTGTTTCTGTTCATCCGTCAGGTCTTCCATGTCGATCTCTTCCTTAAAGTCGTTATAGAGCTTTACCGCGCCTTCGTCATCGCCCGATCTCTTTACGGCAACGAGCCTGAAGAAAGCAAGGCTTCTTCTGATCCTCATGTAGTGGTTCATGTCGACGGTATCCTTTCTTGATGCATATGCCTTGATTATCCCTTCGCACCATCCGATTACTTCGAGCGCCTCATCCTTTTCTGCGTACCAGCCGTAGTCCTGCGCGATAGTATTGAGGAAGCTTGCGACCGCATCGAAAAGCAGTACCGAACTGTCAGCGATATCGTCCTTCATCTTCTCGAACCCGCTCTCGAAGAACGTGAGTTCCATTCCTATCTTCTCTGCGATCGCGCCGGTCTTGATGCTCGGCAGCACATTGATATGAGCCCTTGCATTGTCGAAGTCTTTCATGTGGATATAGATCCAGGCGACCGCATAATGGGTGACCTCTATGAGGTTCCTGTCATTGCTGTGACCGATGAGATAAGCGCCTTTCCTTATGGCATCCTTATAGATCTTATAGATCCTTTCCTGATCATCAGGAAAGCAGTTCTCGAGCACCGGATCTGCGTACATGCTGAGGTTCGCGGTCTCCTTTGCATAATCCTTTATGATCTCAAAGCACCCGGGATTGAGAGTCGTCTCTGTGGAGAGGTATTCTGCAATGCGCAGGGCCTTTTGGGCTCTTCCTTCATCACTGTTCTTCATGCCGTTTACGGTCTCTTTTACTCTCGCGATTATCTCTTCATTCTCGGAGAGCGAATCGTAGCCCAAGATCGCGTCAGTGCTTACGCCTAAGACCTGCGCCAGAGGGATCAGCATCGATGTGTCCGGAAGTCCGTTTTCCGACTCCCACTTGCTTACCGCCTGAGGTGTGACGTTCAGAAGGTCCGCTAATTCCTCCTGCGTGAAGCCCTTGTTCTTGCGGAAGGACTTAATGTTGTTTCCTATTGTCTTTGCCATATTTCATCTCCTACATCAGTTGTGCATGCATCTTAAGCATATGGTATTTCTGTTTCCGGAGATTTTCAAACAACGGGCAGTTGAGGAGAACTCAACCAAGGCGTTTGGCGGGTGTAAAACACCGGCTATCCGGATCATGGCCGCAAAAAAGGCTGCCTTGCGATAAGGCAGCCTCCTTTGTATGGGGCACTATGAAATTATAAGAATATCAGCCGATTCCGCCGCCTTCTTCAATTGTGCAGATAACGATCTGGTTAGCTGCGTCGTATGTGAGAGTGAAGTTCATAAATCTCGCGCAGTCGGAGGGCAGGATCTTCGTCTCAGGTTCGGGTCCGAGCCAGGAAGCCTTATAGACTTCATTTCCGTCGGAATCGGTGCTCTTTGTCCAGAATCCGTCATAAGCAACGGCATCCTGATTGTGTTCCTTGCGCTCGTAAGATACGACGTTGTAATAGTTCTTCATGAAGCCTTCGAGCTGTTCGGGCGTTGCCTTGAAAACATAGATCGTGCCAAAAGTAGGCTGAGCGTTGGTTCCGAGCGTATAGGTTACGAAGAATCCGTCTGAATACCAGTCGTTTGTCTTCAGATCGCCGTAGCAGTCGAAGAACTCAGAATCCTTCTTGATGTCCATGATGTTGTATTCCTGCTGCGCATAGTAGTTGGCGTACTTGTTGAGCTCAGGATCGGAGTAATAGTCGGCAGTTACGGTTACGGTCTTAAAGTAATCGTCTTCTGCCTGATCCTGTGATGATACTGCCGCTTCGATCTCTGCTCTTACTGATTCGTCAACATCATCCGTAGGAACAACGCGGCTTTCTCTGTCTTCCATATCCTTTGTGTATCCGTCTTCTGCGCCATCAGGGATCTCCATGTGGAAGAGAGCTCTTACGCTTGCCGAGATTGCCGTTCTTGTTGTGGGGATTGCCATAAGGGCTCCCATTGATAATGTTACTGCCGCTGCTGCGATTCCTACTTTTGCGCCTGCGCTAAGGCGTGTTGTCTTAGCAGGCTTCTTGGGTGCTGAAGCCATTTCGTTTTCTAATATTTTTCTCATTTCTATTTTCCTGTCTTTATCCATCTGTATCTTTTCGATAGCTTTAATGTATTCATCCTGCATAGCTGCTACCTCCCATAAAACGTTTTCTCAAGATTTCCTTTGCCCTGGTCAGTCTCATCGACACTGCCGACGGTTCTATTTCCAGGATGTCAGCTATCTCTTTCAGGGAGTAGCCTTCGTAGTAATGAAGATGTATCGCGACTCTGAGTTTTTCGGGAAGTTCGGATACAGCATCGTACATTTCCGTATCATCTTCATCTATTTCGATGTCTGACCCTACGTCCGCCGCATCTTCGAAAGGCGCCTTGCAGACTACGTCCGCGGACTTGAGAAAGTCCCTGCACCTGTTGGCGGTCATGGTAAGGATATATGATTTTTCTTTGCCTTTAGTGATTGTGATATCGGATCTTATGAGCTTTACGAAAACATCCTGTACAACATCTTCGGCGTCAGGTCTTGAGCCCAGATACGAATATGCCAGACGAAACGCGTCGTCAGCATATGTATCGAAAAGTCTCAACACAGCTTCATTGTTCATTTAGCTTACCTTCCTTGTGTGTTATTTGAGATCTCACCTATAAGACGAATGAGCATATCCGGTTTCACACTTTTTTTCGAAAAATTTTTCGCTCATTATATCAGACGGGCCACATCACCTTGTTTTTGGGGTATTTGCCGCACGATAGTGCATTTGTATCTCAAATAACGGATATTGATCTTATTGAGATACAGAATTATCGAAAAATGTATCTTAAGTGACTGCTTTTGAGCCGTTTGAGATACAAAAGTATCACTAATGTATCTCAAACAGATATATTGCAGCAAAAAGAGATACACATAGCTCTGAAAATGTATCTCAAACCTCTTCGTTCGGGATATTTGAGATACGACTGATTCCTGAGCATCAACTTCCGGATAAGGGAAGACATCTTCTTGATTGTCCAAACCCGGTTCTGCGAACCATGCGAACCGTAGAATTGATATTATTATCCCAATATCTGTATTGTTTATTTATTTCTCTTTTGCTAAAATTCTCGAACTGACAAAAATAGGAACATATATAAAACTAATTATGACAGGTACTAAGGAAGACAGATCCTATATCAAGAAGCTCCTTCTGATCGCCATTCCGATGATGATCCAGAACGGCATCTCGAACTTCGTAAACCTTCTCGACAATCTCATGATCGGGAGGGTCGGTACCAATGCGCTCTCAGGCGTTGCTATCGCGAACCAACTGATATTCGTTTTCTACCTCGTCATCTTCGGCGCCACTGCCGGCGTCGGCATATTCACTGCACAGTTTAAGGGCAACGACGATACGGAGGGCATCCGTTATACATTCCGCTTCAAGATCGTATTTAACACGATCCTTTCAGCGATATGTACCGTGATCCTTCTTGTCTGGGCACCAAATCTCATCAACCTTTTCCTTCTTGGCGAGGGCAATCCCGCTGATGCGGCCGAGACTCTTCAGATCGGCGTCGACTATATGCATGTCATCCTCATAAGCCTTATTCCGATCGGAATCACGCAGGCTTATGCGGGCACGTTAAGAGACTTAGGCTCTACCAAGGTTCCAATGTTTGCTTCGCTTGCAGCGATCCTTGTTAACCTTGCAGGCAACTGGCTTTTGATCTACGGACACTTCGGACTTCCTGCGCTCGGCGCCGTCGGTGCCGCTATAGCAACGGTTATCTCAAGATTCGTAGAGCTCGGTATCCTCGTCATCTATACCGGAAAGAACTCCAGGCTCTTCCCGTTCATAAATGGTGCATTCACTAATTTCACCGTGCCGAAGGAACTGGCAATGAAGTTCTTCTTAAAGGCGCTGCCCCTCATGGCTAACGAGACTTTATGGTCTTTGGGAATGACTACCGTCAACCAGTGTTATTCATACAGGAGCCTTGTATCGGTAGCTGCGATCAACATCGAATCCACACTTTGGAATCTCATGGGCGTGGCGTTCCTTGCAATGGGTGAAGCCGTAGGCATCATGATGGGTCACATACTTGGTGCGGGCGAACTCGAAGGCGCCAAGAAGAAGGCCTATGCAATGCGAAGATTCACCGTCGTATGCGGAATCGTTTTCGCAGCCATAATGGTCGGCCTTGCACCTGTGTTCCCGCTGCTCTATAACACTTCGGATTATATCCGTCATTTGGCATCGAATTTCATCCTGATCGCTGCCGTGATGATGCCTTTCTGTGCTTATACGCACGCTTCATACTTCATCATGAGATCAGGCGGCAACACGGTCATCACGGTCATCTTCGACAGCGTGTATACATGGGTGCTCGTAGTTCCGCTCGCATATTATCTCAGCAGATATACAGGCATTTCGGTATCCTGGATGATCGCCATCGTCCGCGGAATGGAAGTCGTTAAGTGCCTTATAGCTTACTTCTTTGTAAGGTCGGGCGTCTGGGTCAAGAATATCGTTAAATAAAAAGGCATCTCACCTTCTGGAGACGCCTTTTTTGCCCTTTTGGTTGTATTTCTGTTCCTCTTCATCAAGTTTGGCGAACACACCTGAGAGACTGCCTTTGGCATTCCTGCTTTCCCAGATATTGAAACTGTCTTCAAGATCTTTGATGCGTTCCTCACGCTCCCTGGCAGCTTCCTCGACAGAGGTGTGATTATAAAAGGCGATCTCTTCGTCAGTGAGTTTTCTTACGGGTTCCTGACCATCAGGGCCATCACTGTCTTTGCTGATATTCTTTCCGTATGAGTAGCAGAAATTATTGCACTCGGTAGTGTTCAGCCCGTCTTTTCTTGTGGAAAATTTGGCATAGGCTTTGTAGTAGCGTTTGTCGCCTTTGTTGTCACCGAAGCTGTTGGAATTTTCGAGAAGCGTTCCCAAGATCCAGCAGGATAAGCCGAAGCCCACACCAATGGCAAACAGGAGTGCAAATAAATCAATGATATATATGCCCATTTGATCACCCCTGTCTCTTCTTCATGAAGTTGAACGTATCTCTGTCCTGAGTAAGTTTTATGTTCTTGACTACTTTTACGACTTTTCTTATACCCGTCGTGAACAGTGCGATTATGCCTACGACGAGATAGGCTATCAGCTTTCCGCTTTTGCTGCCAGAACGTGATCTTCCCGCTGCCATGACGAGAGGAAGAGTATATTTAAATAAAAAGAAAGCTGCGGCCGTTGTAAGGATGCCGAGTCCTATCAGAAGTGAATAGAACAGGATCTTATTCCATGGGATTCCGCACACGACTTTGCCGGTGTCGCCGTTAATAAGTATCGTGTGATGTTTTCCCTTATATTTGAATGAGATGAACCACGCGGGAAGCATGGCATAGATCAAGTCGTTATTGAGCTTTATTGAAGGGTACGCTCTGATGATCTTCGGGTTATCCACATGGCAGTCGTGTATCGCTTCATCTTCAAAGTATTCCTCTGCCCTCTTAAGAGCGGATGATCTCAGATCAGAATATGTGATATCCGTCACGTTTGAATAAAAGCCTGCGAGATAATCTTCATCAAAATGCTTAAGACGTGTCATGCTGAAGGGCTCAAGTCTTGCTGTGCTCTCATCGGATACCATTTTCGAGGCATCGATCGGAAGATTCTTGATATTTATATCTCCGGCGCGTCCGAAATAATACGTGCGGGTATGTTTGCCTTCTTGAACCTGTCCACTGAGAACGACCGCGCCCGAGAATTCGGCATTTATGAGCCAGTAGGGAAGATAGATCCCTCTGACATAGTCAATATTGACCTTCTTGATCTTATGGGGAACGAAGATGCCTTTCTTAAGATGCTCACGAACTAGAGAGACTGCCTTATCCTTTGTGATGCTGAAAGGCAGGATATAGTCAGGGCACTTCTGTCTGGCGATCCTGCTGAAAACAACGTTTGGGTTGCCGCAGTAGATGCAGTTCGTTGAAGATTCGCTTCCGTTGATGATGATCTCGCCGCCGCACTCAGCGCATGTGTAGACATAGCAGTCCATGTACTTGCCGTCGGTCTCACCATAGATCGTATCCATAGACTCGGCCTGTAAGTCCTGTCTGTACTTCTTGGATTCTGATTCGATCTCTTCAGCTTTGAATGAACTTCCGCAGTAAGAACATTCCAGCTTCTGTGTTTCCGGATTAAATACCAGTGCGTGGCTGCAGTTTTTACATAAAGTTGCCATTTTCCCTTATTCCTTTTGCAAAACTATTCGAAAAAATAATCCCTACAAGTAAATAGTTTAAAGCAAAAGGAACGGGTGTCAATTATTGCTTTGCGGGAGCTGAGATCTTCTGGGCTCTGGCAAGAGCATCGTCGATATGTGCGCAGAAGTTCTCTTCTCCGAGCTTATCGTAGAAGCCTGCCTTGCGGATGACCTTCATGGGCTGCTCATTGACGTGTGACATGATGAGCTGTACGCCTCTGTTCTGACAATCCTCATTAAGGAGTTCAAGGTTCTTCATGGCTGTCGCGTCGATCGTGCTTACGCTTCTCATACGGAGCACGAGAGCCTTTGTATCTTCCTTAGGTGAGATCTGCAAGATCTTGCCTGCTGATGCGAAGAACATAGGACCGGAGATCTCATATACGAGAGTGTGTTCAGGAAGCTCTCTTAAGTCGATGCTGTCAGGATCGTTCTCAGGATCGAAATTCTTCCATCCTTCAACCTGTGTAACCTCGCTCATTCTCTTCATGAAGAGGACTGCTGCAAGGAGCACGCCTACTTCGATAGCTACGACGAGATCGAATATAACAGTGAGTGCGAAAGTGATAAGGAGGACAACGATGTCGCTCTTGGGTGAGCTCTTAACGAGCTTAACAAATCTTCTCCAGCCGCTCATGTTGTATGCGACCTGGAAAAGGATAGCCGCGATGCAGGGCATCGGGATGAGCTTGGCGTAGGGCATGAGGAATACGACTACGACAAGAAGTGTTACGGCATGAACCATGCCGGCGATAGGTGTCTTACCGCCGTTCTTGATGTTGGCTGCAGTTCTTGCGATGGCGCCTGTGGCAGGTATACCGCCGAAGCATGCGGATGCCATGTTGCCTAAGCCCTGTGCAACGAGCTCTGCATTAGGTCTGTGCTTGGAACCGATCATGGAGTCTGCAACGACTGCGGAAAGAAGTGACTCAACGCCTGCAAGGAAAGCTATGGTTACAGCATTTGTGAGCTGTCCTCTGATGTTCTCGAAAGTGAATACTGTGAAGTCAACGCTGAACGGAGGAAGGCCTGCAGGGATATCTGCAAACTGCTTTCCGATAGTATTAACGTCTAAATGGAATACCTCAACGATAACTGCAGTGACGATTACCGCGATGAAAGATCCGGGGATCTTCTTGAAGAAGATGGGCCATACGATGAGGATGACGAGGGCGATCGCGCCTACCATGACTGCCTGCCAGTTGAGCGTTACGGCATTCTTGATGAGGGCCATTACTTTCTCGCCTGTCTCGATGGGCTTCTCGCCGTTCTGGTATGAGATGCCTGTAAAGTCCTTGATCTGTCCGATGAAGAGGGTGACTGCGATGCCTGCGGTAAAGCCTGTTGTGATCGGGTCGGGAATATATTTAAGAAGGCTTCCGAAGCGGCAGATACCCATGATGATGAGGATGATGCCCGCCATGATCGTTGCGATCATAAGGCCTTCTCTGCCGTCCTTCATGACGATGCCTGCAACGATGGTGGCAAAAGCTGCCGTAGGGCCTGCGATCTGGACTCTGCTTCCGCCCAATAAAGATACGATGAATCCTGCGACGATCGCGGTATAGATACCTGCCTCAGGACCGACGCCTGATGCGATCGCAAGTGCAATGGATAAAGGCAGAGCGATGATTGCTACGATGATTCCCGCTACGATATCCTTTACGAGCTGGGAACCGGAATAGTTCTTCATTACTGAAAAAAGCTTAGGTTTAAATTCGTTCATACAGACCCTCTTTAATACTCTTATAAACTCAAACTTCGAAATTATATGAATAGGGGCAGTTAGTATCAATTAATAATTTGCACGAATGTAACAGCATTTTAAGAAAGAACATAATACGAAATGAGAAGATGCTATATAATATCTCTGTCGGACGCAGGCGGCATCCGGCATGGGGGTAAGAATAAATGAAGAAGACCATCATCACCGTTCAGCACACTGAATCTGAACATCACTTGAACGGGCACGCAGGTGCCTGGGGCAATTGGCAGCTCACGGAAAACGGCAGAAATCAGGCCTTTGAGATCGGTAAATGGCTTTTAGGCGAAGGCTGCGCCGACGGTTTTGTCATGTATACTTCTGACCTCGCGCGTGCTTTCCAGACAGCAGAAGAGATCAATAAGACTCTTCATCTGACGCTTGTGATCTCCGAACTGATAAGAGAAGTCAATGCAGGCGCGGGCAACGGCAAGCCCTGGGACTGGTTTGACGAGCACAAGATCAAGTCCGGAGAAGGCTACGATCCTGATTACAGGCCTTTCGATGATGCTGAATCCGACAGGGATCTGTGGAACAGGATAAAGCCTTTTTATGAGAAGATCATCTCAGATCCCGATGAGAAGATCCTTATCGTATCTCACGGATGCACATTAGGTTTTCTGCAGGCGATGATCATGGGATTCGAATTCGAAGATTTAAGCAAAGCGCGTTTCAGCGGGCGTTCGGGCTCCATATCAAAGTTTATTCTAGGTCCTGACGGAAGAGTCACTGCGAACTATATAAATTTCCGATTGTAAGATTTTTCGTGCAGACACAGAAATTACATAGTTACGTGCTATAATTCTGAAAGCCAATAAATCAGGGGATTTTAGAGAATGAAGAAGATTGGTTTAGTCGGCGGGACAGGTCCCGAGTCGACGTTGATGTACTACAAGATCTTAAACACTGAGATCGATCGCATTACAAATGGTGAGGCAATGCCTGACATCGCGATCGAGAGTGTTAATTTCACCAGGGCATGGAACTATGTAACAGAGGGCAAGTTTGACCTCCTTGCAGATTACCTCTATGAGAAGCTGGACTGCCTTGATAAGAGCGGTTCGGAGGTCATCGCTCTTACTGCGGTCACGATGCATGTCGTATACGACGAACTCGCCGCAAGGTTCAATAAGCCGATCGTAAGCATTCCCAAGGCTGTTGCAGAAGAAGCAGCATCCAAGGGCATCAGGCGCATCGGACTTCTCGGTACCATTTTCACGATGGAAAAGGATTACATGAAGAAGGATCTGAGAGAAGCGGGGATCGAGGTTTTCGTGCCATCGGAAGAAGACAGAAAGCTCGTTGCAAAAAGGATCTTTGAAGAGCTCGAAAAGGGCATCGTCAAAGAGTCCACGCTTAAAGAACTTCAGGATGTAATTAACAGAATGAAGGAAGGAAACGGCATTGAAGGCGTCATCCTGGGATGCACTGAGCTTCCGCTGATACTTAATCCGGATAACTGTCCGGTCGCATGCTTTGATGCAGTCGAGATCCATATAAGAAAGCTGATCGAAATGTCGGTCAAGTAAATATACAGGGGGAAACAGGAATGAAATTCGAAGAAAGGAAGATCCTGCCAAAAGACGGCAGGGCGTGCGGTCTGTTTAGGTCCGCACAACGTTATGATGCACGGAAGCATTATGACGGACCGTTTCACGATGAATTACTGATGCATAGGGATCTCTAAAATTCATGAAACATAAGTTGAACATGCTTGAGCCCGGAGTAAAGATGCTGGCGGCTTTTGGTATTATTGCGGCCATTGCTCTGGTTTTCTATCTGGTCAGATGGGAGATACCGGCTTATATCTTTGCCGGAATTGCGGGGCTCATCCTTATCGTGCTAACGGTCCTTCTCATCATTGAAGCGCACCAGGACAAGGTGCTCAATGAGAGGGCAATCAAAGAGAACAAGAAAAAACATATAGACTAGAATTCTGGGGGATAAAAAATGAAAATAGGCTTTTCTTATATTGGCCTTATATGGCTGATAATGCTCTTCGTTCCGAACTTTATCTGGATGAAGAACAAACCGAAGGATTATGAGAATGCAAAGAAAGAAAACACCGTGCTTCTCATTTTCGAGCGTGTGGGACAGTTCATCGTAACGCCTGCAGCGCTTTTCTTCTCAAACTTCAACATTCACAAGATCACATTCTGGAGCGTTGTGCTCCTCTTATCTTTCCTTTGCATGGTGATATACGAGATCTTCTGGATCCGTTACTTCAAATCTGAAAAGACCATGAAGGATTTCTATAGGAACATGTTCGGCATTGCAGTGCCGGGCGCATCTCTTCCTGTCGTTGCATTCTTCCTTCTCGGAATCTACGGCGGCAACATCATCATGATCTTAGGATCCATTATCTTAGGCATCGGCCACATCGGAATCCATCTTCAGCACAGAAAGGAAGTATGGGGCAAGAAGCCCAAGAAGAAGCTTCCCGTAAGGATCATTCTCGGCATCTTGAAAGCTGTTGTCATACTGCTCCTGGTCGTTGTTTTCGGATTCTTTATCTACGCCATCACAGGACGTAATATCAATGAGGTCAGGCGCGCCTTTGAATTCAAGGACGGAATCAATGAGGAACTCTATGTTCCTCTCAAGAATGGTGACGGCTTCGTCCGCCTTATCGGAAAGGATCAGAACAATCCCGTCATCCTGTCCTTACACGGCGGCCCCGGAGAACCTGCCGGTTATGCGGAGTATTTATGCTTTGACGGTCTGACGGATGAATATACTATTGCCATCTGGGATGAGAGCGGCTGCGGCAGATCCTACTACAGAAATAAAGAGAAGGGCAACACGACGCTTCCCACACCGCAGAGCCAGCAGGAAGACATTGATTCACTCGTTGATTATCTTTGCGGCAGATTTAATCAGGACAAGGTTGTCATAATGGGTCATTCTTACGGCACTGTCCTTGGAAGCACATACGTCTCATCTCATCCGGAAAAGGTTACCGCATTTATAAGCATCGGCCAGGTAGTAAGCTTCAAGAACTTTGCGAGCGAACACTACGCATATGCTGATGCTATTGCCCAGGCAAAAGCCAAGGGTGATGACACAACAGAACTTGAGAAAGTCTATAAGGCATTCTGTGAAGATCCTAATGTCGTGAATATGCAGCCGCTCCGTCAGGCTACTTCGGTTTACCATCAGGAGACCGTGCCACAGGCATTCTCATACGCGGACATTGTCTGCTCTCCTTATCTCGGAGTCGATGATGTCAGGTGGACTCTTTTCGAGTATTCCATGTTCCTGGGCAACCCCGGTTTTGAGGCTTCTCAGGGAGAACTTCTGGCTGATCTTATGGGTTTTGATATAAACGAGCACTACAAGAGCTATGAGGTTCCTGTAATGTACATATCAGGCTCTGCAGACTGGACCTGCCCATGGACTATGGTCAAGGAGTATTACGAGAGCATCGAGGCTCCGAAAAAGGCCATGTACGTTATGGAAGGCTGCGGCCACGCACCCCAGAACCAGATGCCGGACGATCTGAACAGCGCTGTGAAACAGTTCCTTAAGAGCGCGTGACAACTCAGCCAAAACGTTTATCCCAGAAATAAAAAAACGCTTTCCAACTTCAAATCCCGGATGAGCATCCCTTCATTCTCATCCTGCACCACTCTCTTAATAATGGGATAAACTGATGGATAGTATTGACCCGTACAGTTTTTACGCTGTCCGGGTCAATTTATTTTCGAATAGTGAGATACAGGGTCCCATGCATTATGTTTCCCTTGCCGTGCTTGACTTTTTTGTGACTCCATATTATAAATAAGTCCTGCAATGAAAGTGCGTAAGTAGTCTTCCTACAGACAGTAACAGAGAGTCGTGTCACCGGCTGAGAGCACGATACTAAGGGTAGAAGGATGAATTTCAACACTGGAGCATTCTGTCGAAAACGGTCTTACTGATTAAGCAGATGCGATCGCTGCGGCATTACGGCAGCGTATCAAGTGCGAAGAACTGATATTACGGTTTTTCGAACATGGGTGGTACCGCGAAGGTGCATTTAATAAGCTAATTCGTCCCATGGCAATGAATAATTGCCGTGGGATTTTTTTATGCATAGGCGATTAGAAAAAGAGGAGGAAAACATGGCTGAACTTAGTGAATTAAGTGAGAAGTTATCCGCTATCAAGAGTCAGATCGAAGCTGATCTGACAGGAATCACGAGCTCTAAGGGAATCTTCGAGTACAAAAAGAGCGTTATGGACTCTAAAGAAGGCAAGATCGGTTCCCTCATGAAGGAGATGGGCAAGATCCCGAAGGAGCAGAAGGCCGAATACGGCAAGATGGTCAACGAGATCAGGAACTGGGCTACAGAGAAGTTCGACGCTTTGGACGCAGAATTCAAGGCAGCCGAGCAGAAGGCGCGTTACGAGGCAGAGGCAATCGACGTAACGCTTCCTTCCAAGAAGCTTAAGAAGGGCTATCTCCATCCGAATACCCAGGTCAGAAACCAGATCGTTGATATCTTCGGTTCCATGGGTTTCTCCGTTTACGAAGGCAACGAGATCGAGACAGATCACTATAACTTCACGGCGCTGAATATCCCGAAGGACCACCCTTCACGCGATATGCAGGATACATTCTACTTGAGCCCTGAGTTCCTTCTCAGAACACAGACCTCCGCAGGTCAGGTTCACGTTATGGAATCCCAGCAGCCGCCCATAAAGATCATCTCACCCGGTAAGGTTTTCAGATCTGACGATGACGCCACACACTCACCGATGTTCTCACAGATGGAAGGACTCGTAGTTGACGAGGGCATCACGCTCTGCGACCTTCAGGGAATGCTCGACGTATTCGTTAAGAAGATCTTCGGCGAAGAGACAAGAACACGCTTAAGACCTTCTTACTTCCCGTTCACGGAGCCTTCCGTAGAGGTTGACGTATCCTGCTTCCAGTGCGGCGGCAAGGGCTGCAAGCTCTGCAAGGGAACAGGCTGGATTGAGGTTCTCGGTGCAGGCGTAGTCAACAAGAAAGTCTTGGAAGGCTGCGGAATCGACAGCGACAAATACAGCGGTCTGGCTTTCGGTATCGGTATCGATCGTATTGCCATGCTCAAGTATGGCATCAACAACATCAAGCTCTTATTCGAGTCTGATCTCCGCGTACTTGAACAGATCGATGACTAAGCGAAAAGGAGGCAAGTGATTTATGTTAGTACCATTAAGCTGGCTTAAAGATTATGTAGATATTGACGTTACTCCGGACGTGCTTGAAGAAAAGCTCTTCAGCTGCGGCTTCGAAGTAGAGGAAAAATATGAAGTAGGCAAGGACATCTCCAATGTCGTTGTCGGCGAAGTAAAGACATGCGAACCGATCGAGGGCACACACCTTCACCTTTGCACAGTTGATGCAGGTGAACACGGCTTGCTCCAGATCTGCTGCGGCGCTGATAACGTAGCAGCAGGCGGCAAGTATCCTCTGGCCTTGATCGGCGCACAGGTTTACGCTACTGCTAAAGACCATGTAACCGTTGAAGGCGTCATGACGATCGGCCAGGGCAAGCTCCGCGGCTACGATTCATACGGCATGCTCTGCTCCGGCGTTGAGATCGGCGTTACTGAGGACATGTTCCCCGGCGCAGGATACAACGGACTTCTCGTTCTTCCTGATGACGCTGTTCCGGGCGCAGACGTTAAGCCTATCCTTGGCTTGGACGATTATATTTTCGACGTTTCCATCACGGCAAACAGACCTGACTGCCAGTCGATCTTCGGCATCGCCCGTGAGGTTGCTGCAGTACTCGGCAAGGAAATCAAGGAGCCCGCGCTTGATTACACAGAGAGCGATGTTGCAATCGACTTCAACATCCGCGTATCCGCTCCTGATCTCTGCCCCAGATACATCGGCCACTACGTATCCGACGTTACCATCGGCGAGTCACCTCTCTGGATGAAGAGACGTCTGGCTCTTGTCGGCTGCTCTGCTATCTCCAACGTAGTTGATATCACAAACTACGTTCTCTATGAACTCGGCCAGCCGATGCACGCATTCGACTATTCTTATCTCGAAGGCGGAGAGATCCACGTACGCCGCGCTGAGAACGGCGAGAAGATCGTTACTCTGGACGAGAAGGAATTCTCCCTTACATCAGATAACCTCGTCATCTGCGACGGCGTTAAGCCCGTTGCACTTGCAGGCATCATGGGCGGTCTCAATTCTGAGATCCTGGATTCCACTAACGCTGTCATGTTCGAAGCTGCCAAGTTCGCTCACGACAACATCCGTAAGAGCTCCAAGGCTTTGGGCCAGGTATCCGATTCTTCAATGAGATTTTCCAAGGGCGTTGACGAGTACACAACGGTCATGGCAATGAAGCGTGCGCTGCACCTCATCGAAGAGCTCGGCTGCGGCAAGGTATCTAAGACAGCATTCGACGTTAATACAGGAAACTCCATTGAGCCCCGCAAGCTCACGGTAAGCGTTGCACGCGTAAACGGCGTTCTCGGAATCACTGTTCCTGATGAGGACATCGTCCGCATTCTTACAGGTCTTAACTTCGCTCCTGAGCTTAACGGCGATGAGCTTACGATCTATATCCCCGGCTACCGTGTCGATATGGAATCCTATCAGGATGTAGCTGAAGAAGTCATCCGTATGTACGGCTATGATCACATCACGCCTACATTCATTCCTACTGCAAAGGTCACATCAGGCGGATACAATCTGAAGCAGCGTTCGGAGCTTAAGATCAAGAACGCACTCTGCGCAGCAGGCGCTTCCGAAGGCGTACATTATTCATTCTTCTCACCTTCGGATTTCGATCTTCTTCGTCTGCCAGAGGACGCTCCCGAGCGCTTCGCGATCAAGCTCATGAATCCGATCAACTTCGATCTCTCACTGATGCGTACGACTCTTGCTCCCCAGATGATCAAGGCGATCGCCCGCAATCAGAAGAACGGCATTCTGACCGGCCGCATCTACGAGATGGGCAACAAGTTCTTGCCCAAGAGCCTGCCTCTCACAGAATATCCCGACGAGCGCGAGACGATCTCGATCGGCGTATTCGGCGATGGTGAGGATTTCTACACGTTGAAGGGCCTCGTTGACGTCATCGCATCCGCACTTGATATCAAGTTCGATTACGAGAAGTCTTCGAAAACATTCCTCCACCCGGGCAGAACCGCAAAGGTCATCTGCGACGGCGTTGAAGTAGGCTACTTAGGCCAGGTCCTCTATGAGATCTGCGACGAGCTCGACATGAGAGTTCCCGCATACGTAGCAGAGATCGACCTCCGCGCCCTCACCAAGTACTACGGCAAGGACAGAAAGTTCATACCTCTTCCGAAGTACCTCGAAGAGAAGCGCGACTTCTGCTTCGTCATGGACAAGTCTGTCACATGCAGCACCGTCGAAAAGGAGATCGAAGCATCCTGTGATTACATCACAAAGATCGAGCTCTTCGACATCTACGAAGGCGCACAGCTTGGTGAGAACAAGAAGAGCCTCGCATTCAGCGTAGTCTTCACGCCTAAGGACGAAGAGTTCAAGCCTGAAGTAATCGACGGCTTCGTATCCACGATCCTTAAGAACCTCGAAGAGAAGTACGGAATCACTTTAAGAGCATAAATTACTGCTTACAATCTAAATCACTACAAGCGGTGTCTTCATCAGCGAAGGCACCGCTTTTTTGCCGAATGCCGGGCACATGAACGGTGTCACCGGTACCGCTTGTTAAAAAATCCGGAAAAAAGTCCGACTGTATCGGAACTATTTCTGGAATTTTAGTTTATCTCCCATAAAAAACCGGATATTAGTCCGATATAGTCGGAACTATTTCTGGAATTTTACTAGTTGCCCGGTGCACTTGAAGGCGGCGTGGGACAAATAAATTAAAAGCACCTGCCGGGACAAAGGAAATGACAGGTGCCTTTAATTGGTGTGTATGTGATTGGAATACAGTTATGAAGCTTTTCTGTGAAGGGCGGTGACTTGCGCACCGCTGTGGATGGGGTGTGATTTGACAGGGGAAGCTGCTGTGATGAAGGCCGCGCTTCTGACCTTCGAGATGTATCTTACGAGAGCGAAGAAACCGCTGATGAACCAGGTAAGTCCGGCTGCGAGCCAGATGCCCCAGACGCCAAGGGCGGGGAACAGACCGAGGAGGAGCGGGAAGCCTATTCTGCCGATGACTTCGACTACGCCGTTGCTCAAAGAGAAGCCTGCGTCGCCGATGCCGTTCAGCACGCCGCGGCAGACGTAGATCGTGCCGAGTGCAAAGTAGAAGGCGCTTGTGATGCGGAGAGCCGTAGCGCCCATGTGAATGATCTCAGGGTCTTCTACGAAGAGTCTCATTACGGTCTCGCCGCCAACCTGAGCAAGAGGAAGGACGATAAGGGAGAATACTGTCATGATGAGCATGCCCTTTGTAAAGCCTTCCTTGATGCGCTTGTAATTCTTAGCTCCCAAGTTCTGGCCGGCATGTGTGGACAGTGCCATGCTAAGGGAACCGTAGGGCTGCTGGACGATCTGCTCGATCCTTCCTACTGCGGTAAATGCTGCAACTGTCATGGAGCCGAAGCCGTTTACGTAACGCTGCAGAGCGATGCAGGATACTGCGATGAGAGACATCTGAAGAGCGAGCATGGAGCCCATTCTCGCGCACTCCTTTATGATCTTTGCATCGGGGCGGAGGAGAGCTTTATTGATCTTGAAATAATCATTCTTAAGATAAGCGAACAGGAGGCAGCCGATGCCGGATACGAACTGTGCGATCAAGGTTGCGACTGCTGCGCCGAATACGCCCCATCCGAAGACGTTTACGAAGAGGAGATCCAGGCCGATATTAAGGAAGCAGGATACGAGAAGGAATACGAGCGGAGTGATCGAATCGCCCAATGCGCGTAGCATTGCTGAGCCGTAGTTATACATTCCGATCAGGGGAATGCCGATGCACATGATCCTTAAGTACTGCGTTGATAATGCGATGATGTCAGAAGGTGTGTCGAGGATTCTTAAGATCCATGCTGACATAGCATAGCCCAAGACGGCCATGAAGACTGATGCGACGAGCATCATGTAGGCGCTGTTGACGATTACCTTCTTGACTCTCTGGTCATCCTTGGCACCGAAGTATTTGGATGCGGTGATACCGCCGCCATTGGCTACGCCGATGCAGAATGAGAAGAATAAAAAAGAAAGGGAGCCGGTAGAGCCTACTGCTGCCAGTGCATCAGGTCCAACAACACGTCCTACTATTGCGGAGTCGGCAAGATTATAAAGCTGCTGGAAGATGTTTCCGACGAGCATGGGTAAGGAGAACTCCAGAAGGAGCTTTACTGTGTTTCCCTTTGTCATGTCACGTATAAGTGTGCTCATTTCCGCTTTACCGGTTCCTTTCTTTTAAGTCGGCATACTTTAGCATTTTGGTATGGGGTCAACAATGAACTTTAGTACAGTTAAATTGATGTATTGTTCACTCGAGGCTTTACAAAGCCCGTTTAATAGTAGAAAATCGTATAAAAATGTTGTATTTTTGTGCAGTCTTTTTGGGGAGGGCTTTTGATTAAATGATCAATGTTCTTTATTCGGGATTCAGTTATCTTCATGAGGACGGCCTGGTCTACGATACGGACAGGGGCAGGGTCGGATTTGAGAGTTACCAGATGCTCTATACGCACACGCCGGCGTTGTTCTGGGTCGAAGACGAACTCAGGTACTATCCCGCGAAGTCCGTTATTTTATTTACTCCGGGCCACCGTAAGTACTATAGTTCGCTGCCGGGAGAACCCTATAAGAACGACTGGATAAGATTTGATACAGACGAGGAATTCATTGAGAGTTTTCCCATTACAAACGTGCCTTTCTCGCCGGCTGACCCGGACTTTGTGCATAATCTTTTCAAGCTCATAGCATGGGAGAGCAATGCGAAAAAGGACACGGACGATCCGGAGATGCTCGCTTTGTTTAAGATCCTTTTCGCGAAACTGTCAGATGACAGCATTGACTTATTGAGCAGTCCTTACCATCACGAGCTGACGGCACTAAGGCGTGAGATGATGCTCCATCCGGAATTTGACTGGAACGTCGATTCCATGACCAGGCGCATCAACCTGGGGCGCACGAGGTTTCAGACTTTGTATAAGGAGACGTTCGGGATCAGTCCTATTGATGATGTTATTAATGCGCGCATAAGGCTCGCGAAGGACAGGCTCAAATACACGACGAGATCGATCTCGGAAGTTGCGGAGATGTGCGGGTATAAGAGTACCGAACATTTCATCAGGCAGTTTTCGAAAATGACGGGCATGACACCCGGAAATTTCAGGCGTTATGGTCAGCAAACATAATAAACTTAATGTATAATCACCTTATGAGTATTCTAATCAAAGACACAACCAGAGAAGAACGTGAGAAGATCGTCGCTGAATCCATCGGGAACATCAGCGGCTCTTGCGACGGATGCATGTCCGGCCTTGTCGAGATGTATCAGGATTACATCGACGGCAAGAAAGAGATCCGCGAGATCAATATGGAATTCAGGGCTCACTACGAGTCGGGGATGGACGGTCCCACAAAATCCGGTTGCGAATACAACAGTTAAATAGGAACGGCACCGCATTCATTAACGGAGGGTGATCCTGATGAATTTGCTTAAGAAGACAGCTGCAGGGATTATGGCCCTTGTTCTTTTGCTGGGCGTATCTGCCTGCTCATCGAAAAGAGTCAGTTTTGAAAACATAAGAGATGTTGCCGAAGAATGCGGTCTTGAAGAAACCGGCGATATCGGCAGGATCGCAAAAGACATATACGGCAAGCAGGACTATAACGAACTGGTCTACTGCGTCACGGATAAACCTGCTGAAGCCCAGCAGATCTACGATGAGATATATAACAAATCCAACACTTATCCCAAGGCCAGCGTTAAGGCTGCCGCAGTCATGTACTCGAATGTGATTAACGGTGAAGGAAAAGCGATAAGTGAGTATGCATTTGTGTTTACCTTCAATAGCAGCAGGAAGGCAGAAGAGTTTTACCATAAAACAGAAGAAGGATTCAAAATACTGGATCGTGAAGAAGGAAAAGAAAAATACGAGTACTTTATGATTTCCGGCCACAACGATCAGGCCACTACGCTGTATGGAGAGTATCTGAAAGGAAAGTGCGTAGTCGTATTAAGCGGTACCGGATATAAGAAAAACGACTGCACGCTTGTCGACCGCTTCTGCCGCGAGATGGATATCAAATCGCCTGAGACGCTTATACAATAAGGTTTTGCGGCATGAACAAGAAGACTCTCAGAACTATATTGCTGATTCTGATTATCCCGCTTATTGCCGAGGTATTCTTCTTCAATTTCAGATTTTGGGAATCTCTGTTTTTCAGGAAAGTCACTGACTATAAAGTTACAAGAGACGCAGGCGCGATCGTAATAAGCGACATAAATGCGCCTGTAAAAAACATCCGTATCGACAGTTCCGGCAGCATCACGGGAACTTCGCCCGTTCACGTAAAGCTCCTGCTCTCAGATGAGGCAAATACAGATCTGGAACTTTCCGTAACTGAAGTTGTTCCCTCAATTGCAGAGAGCAATTACATAAGGATCTATCCTGACGGAAACGTAAGGGAGATCACGATAGCATTTGACGTGAACGAAGTGCCTGATGCATCGGGTATTGACGTCAAACTCAATGAGACGAGGCCTTTTTGCATTCATGTTTTCAGGGCTGTCTTTATTGCTGTCATTGCCGCATTGATCTTGCTGTTCTGGCCGGGATCCAAGGTCTATCAGATTCCGCTGTTTGGCAGGGACAGGAATAACATCTATATCCTGCTCGCGCTTTCAGCTATTGTTTGTTTGTGGATGTTAATCGTATATGCTTTTAATTACGACACCACAAACTTCTACAGAGCAGGACATGTGGAAGCGATCTACACATATCAGTCTGAATCATTTTTGAAAGGTCATGTGTGGCTCGATTTTACTCCGCCAAAGTATCTGTCAGAGATGGCAAACCCCTACGATTACAACGCGAGGCTTGAATTGGCAAGACAGACAGGAGAATCCTTTAAGCTTGATTTCGCATTCTTCGACGGGAAGTATTACAGCTATTATGGCATCGTTCCGACACTTATTTTTTATGTTCCTTTTGTTGCATTGACCGGACTTCATCTTAATAATTCAGTACCGGTGCTCCTGATGGGCGTCGTGTTTATACTGTTCTCGTTCATGCTGGTCTACAGGCTCCTTAATAGATGCTGTCCGAAGGTTTCTCTCGGCATTTATTTCCTCCTGGTACTGGTATTTTTATTCGGTACCGAAGCATTCTATTGTGCGCAGACGCCGCACGTTTATTCCGTCGCGTTCATATCGGCAATAATGTTTACCGCGATCGCTCTTTATTTCTGGATAACAGCATCCGATAAACACTTTGAAGATAATAAAATGCCGCTGTCGAAGTCGAGGCTTCTTATCGGCGCTATGGCGATGGGACTTGCAATAGGCTCGAGACCTGTGTTCGGACTCTATGCGTTACTTGCATTCCCGCTGTTCTATTCAGAGATCAGGGAGAGATTATTCTTCTCCAAAAAGGGCATTGTCAATACTATGTGCATTGTGGTCCCGCTCCTTGTCATCGGTGCAGCGTTACTGTATTACAACAAGATCCGCTTCGGAAGTTTCTTTGATTTCGGCAACACGTATAACCTCTCTGAAATGGATCTTAAGAACAGGCATCCCGGCATCAGGAGATTGTGGCTCGGCATATTCGAATACCTGTTCCAGCCTATGAAGATAAGCGGAAGATTCCCTTATGTCGAGAGCATTTACGATTATCAGAACCGCTCCACAGACTATATGGGCTATATGTTCTTTGATCCGGTCTACGGCGGATATTTTGCGCTGTGCCCGGTATGCCTCTGTGTTGTATTCATAAGGAAATTCAGAAAGCAGTTAAGCGAGATGAAGATGTATTGGACTTGCGTCGTATCGCTTGTTTTCGCAGCTATTCTGCTCTTCATGGACATCGAAATGACGGGCATCACATTAAGATATCAGATGGATTTCGGAATGTTCATTGTACTTACTGCCGTGCTTATCCTGACCGTGCTTATCAGGAAGGCAGAAGACTCATCTTATAAGAATGCGTTTAAGTTCGCGCTTATTGCGCTGATAGTATTAACGGGCATAACAGTATTTGCCAATCTGATGATCATGCTTGCAGATTCCAAACAGTGGGCCTTGGTATCGACAAACCCTAAGCTCTATTATTCGATCAAGTATCTTATTTTTGCACAAAGATAAGCTATACTGTCTTTAAATCGCGTGGTTCGCGTCAGCAGGGGGCAGTTATGGGTACACCGAACACGGAACAGATCTTCACTAATAAGGGCTATAAGATCAAGACATTGATAATCAAGTTTTTACGCTTGTGGGGATTTGTTTTATTAGCAACGATCTTTTTCACGGTCAAGATGATCGTATCCGGCAAAGCTACATTTGAAGAGGGGATAAAGACCGCATTGGCTGTTGTTGGCGGAGCTGCTGTGATCGCATTGATATATGGCGTGTACAGCATGCTCAAGATCAAGGATTCCTGCGTTAAGATAATCAAGGATGAAGTCGATATTACGGTAGGCACTGAGCATGACGTATATCCTGTGGAGGATTATATCGGACCTCATTTCAGCGGATCCAGATCGAAGATGAGAAGAGAACTTGTTTTCGTTGATGAAGAAGATTCCGAGTCTAATATCTTCTATAATCTGCCGGTAAATAACGAACTTTTTATGGAGATCTCAGATGCCATCCTTATATGCAAGCACGAAAAGCTTGGTGATATAGAATACGAAGCTTTCGAAGGCGATGAATACGAAGGAAAACTGTCGGATCAGTCGGACGGAAGTATCAAGAAGATGATAGGGGTGTTAATAGCCTTGGTCGTACTGGGACCTGTGGCTTATTACACTATATTTTTCAAGGTCCTCAATAATCCGGTCAAGTATATCGGAGCCATAGAAGCCGGCGTGTTTTTCTGGATACTTGGTATTATCATTCTTTGTTTCTTATGGCGTCTTAATCAGATCGAGACCAAGGAAACTGTTAAGACTCTGAAATTCGATTCGAAAGCGCTGACGATCAACGGCAGAGAATTCAATTATAGAGAGATAGAATCAGTCAAAATGACGCCTCCTTATCTGAACTTTTTCAGTGCAGTAAGAAGACAGATCTCCATAAAACTTTACGATGCGAAAAAGCCGGTTGTCTTCTATGTGGGCACCCGCCTTGATAACGATAAGTCGGAAGAGCCTTCCGAGAACCGTACATGCATATATCCCTCCCTTTACGAGAGAGTCAGGACCGACAGATTTATAGGAAGTAAATTCAAGGTTCAGTGATATACTTACAAAAGTGTTTCTCGGACACAAACATATCCAGGGGGGAATCTAATCAATGAAAAAGGTAATCATTGTCGGAGCAGGCATCTCCGGAATGACTGCAGGCATTATCCTGCAAAACTCGGGATTCGAGACAGAGATCTACGAGAAGAATCCTGTGGCAGGCGGAGAGCTTACGGGCTGGAAGCGCGACGGAGTCTACATCGACAACTGCATCGACTATCTCATGTGCAGCAAAAAGGGCAGTGACATGAACGGTCTCTGGCATGAGATCGGCATGCTCGAAGAAGGCCTTAACATGTACAGCAAGGACTATTTCTTCAAGTACGAAGGCCACGGCGGCGAGATCACTTTCTGGAGAGACAAGGAAAGAACAAAGCGTGAGATGCTGGAGCTCTCACCTGAAGATAAAGATGTTATCGAGAAATTTTTCGAGAACGTCACAAGAGCAGAGAGCATGATAATGCCGATCGACAAGCCTATGGATAAGATGGGCCCGAGAGACTTCATGAAGCTTGGCGACTTTGCAAAGAACGTTCCCGCTGCCCAGAAGGCATATAAGGGCGTAAGCGTTAAGGACTTATCCGAGAGCTTCAAGAGCCCGGTGTTAAGAAGCGCTGTCTTGATGACACACCCTGAGAACACTCAGGCATATTCATTCATCATGTCTTACGCTATGTGCACATCAGGAAGCGGCGATATCCCTGAGGGCGGATCTCTTGCAGCTGCGACAAGGATCGCGAACAAGTATAAGGCAGCAGGCGGCAAGCTCCACTTAAATGCTCCCGTTAAGAACGTTAAGATCGAAGGCAAACTCGCAAGCGGCGTCGTATTGGAGGACGGCACAGAAGTTAAGGCTGATTACGTCATCTGCGCATCAGATGCCAACCACACATTTACAAAGCTCCTGCCTTCAGAATATATGCCCAAGAAGCTCCAGAAGCCCTTCGGCGACAAGGAGCATTTCTCGGTATTCTCAAAGTTCCACGCAGCATTCCTTGTTGACGGAAAAACAAACTTTATTCCCGACACGACATTCTGGGAGAGCAACGGACTTACAGTCTGGGACAAGGAGATCAAGGACGTCGGCGTTATCTGCTACGACTACGACCCAACGATCACGCCTGAAGGCAAGACCATCCTTCAGATGAAGATATTCCAGTACACAGACGACGTCGACAAGTGGTTTGCAATAGCTGACGACAAGGAAGCATATGAAGCCAAGAAGGCTGAGATCGCAGAGGCCATGATGCACATCATCGAAGAGAAGTGCCCTGAGACAAAGGGGAAGATCACTATCCTTGATACATGGTCACCTGTCACATACGCTAAGCGCTTCAACGCTTACAGAGGCGCGTACATGGGCTTTGTTGCCGACAAGGATACGAAGACCGTTACGACTCCGGGCGTCATCAAGAAGCTCAAGAACGTATTCCTCGCTGGCCAGTGGCTCATGGGTTCAGGCGGACTTCCGCCGGCAACTGCGCAGGGCAAATATGCCGCATGGCGTATCTGCAAAAAAGAAGGCGTGGAGTGCAAGTAAGATTTATTATTTCCGGCTTTCAGGGGTTGTCTCGAAAACGAGGCGGCCCCTTTATATTATTGAAATACGGTTCACTGTAATACAGGCCTGTTTTTGAGGGGCAACAATTATATAAAAACGCCGATTTATATAATTGTTGGTGTTTTTTTTTAGGCCCTGTATTACAGTGAATGCGGATTGATGTTCGTATAACAGCGAATTTGTAAATTATTATTGAGCAGATGTTATAATGAAATCACTCTTGCAAAGAAATAGGGGTAAGGTTATGGCAAAAGAATGGTCTAGTGAGAGCAGCGATATTTTCGAGAGATTCGCGGCAGGGATCGATGATGCGATCAGTAAGGGTGAGAGCCTGGAATGCGCTGACCGAGATCTTAATTACGGCATTAAGCTTCAGCACGACAGGCTAGAGAAGCATGGCGTGACTATGAAGATGGATATAATTCCGAGAGGCATTTGGACGGAAGGCTTTAAGTTAGGGCGCTGCCAGGGCGACGATCATTTCGAGTTCTATAAGGAGAGCCGCACCTGCAAAAAGGATGAGTCCTATTACAAGAACGGCAGGCGCCTCTATAGAAATGTGGACAATTATAAGCTTTCCCAGACGGTAACGGATTTTGCGACGGAGGAGAATCCTGCTGACAGACAGTACAAATGTCCTTCGTGCGGAGCTGTATCTACAGTTGCGCAGCTCGTTGCAGGGTGCCCTTACTGCGGAACCAAATTCAAGATGTCTGAGTTCTATCCGAAGATAACCAACTACTATTTCAATCTGGACATCGGCTACAAATCAGGAAGGACTGCAAAGATCTGCAAATGGACGATCCCGATCTCATTTGGAGCCATATTTACTCCGTTTATTTTCTTCGGCGGCTTTAATGCGCTTACATATCAGCACGTTTCCGGCTTCATCGGAATCGTTCTTATAGGATTGATCTTGGCTTTGATCTTCGGCCCCACTTTCGGTTACTGCATTGCTTACTGGATAGATAAGATGAAGTATGAGACCAACGATGCCAGAAGCAACAAGATGTCCACGATCTACAAGGGGTCGAGAACGGCCTTCAAAGATTATATGGAGAAGCTCTCTCAGGAGTATTCATATGAATACTTTGCCGATAAGACAGTCTCTATGATAAAGATGCTCATCTATTCCGAGAAGCCTGAGGAACTGACTTTCTATAACGGCCCTGCTTTGGATCCGTCATTTAAGAACATACTGAATGTCTCATCGCTTGGTGAAGTAGGCATTACGAGAATGGAAGTCATCGGCGATTACGTTGTTGTTAATGCAAATGTACATCTCGATAATACATACATTAACGGAGATCAGATCAAGATCGTAAAAGACATGTTCCGTGTCGTTGTAAAGAAGAACATCTCAAAGCCCGTTAATCTGGGATTCAATATCACGAGCCTTCATTGCCCGAACTGCGGAGGTTCTTACGATGCCACCGGGACCAAGACATGTCCTCACTGCGGATCAGCAAACAGGATAGAGGATGTAGACTGGGCAATGGATTATCTGGGAAGATAAGATGCTGCAAAAATCCAAGCAATATAAAAACCTGCCTGATATCTCAGACAGGTTTTTATATTGCTTTTGATCATTACTTCTTGTTGTATGTTTCCGTGATCTCTTTACATGTGTTGATGACATCGATGTTAAGGACTCTTAAGCGGTATGAGAGCTGCTTTAATATCAGTTCGATCTTGACGGGGCAGGAGAGGA
Source organism: Clostridiales bacterium Firm_14 (assembly GCA_001604135.1). Lineage (GTDB taxonomy): Bacteria > Bacillota > Clostridia > Saccharofermentanales > Saccharofermentanaceae > Saccharofermentans. The sequence goes on along the minus strand of LVAT01000010.1, from coordinate 108,804 downwards.
AGAGGGGCTCTAAGTACTCGGGAGTGATCGTCTCCACATATGTGTCGTCGGATTCGGAAACCGCATTAGCTTCTCTCTTCTCATTAGCGAGCATGCCGAGTTCACCGAATAGTGATACAGGCTTAAGTTCCGATAATTTCTCGCCGTCACTGTTATACATTCCGACCGTTCCGCTGCGCAGGATGTACATCGTGTTCTCGAGAGCACCTTCCTGATAGATGAGAGTATTCGTATCATAGTTCTGGATGTCGCCCGTGCCTTCATCTGTGATCGCTTCGAAAGCTTCGTTAATGGCTTCTGCGCTCGGAGGTGCGATGTAATCCTTGTTGTTCTCATACATGTCTACATGCTTCTTGATCCTGGAGAACAAGGACTTCTTCTTGGAAGCTTCTGCCTCTTTGACTTCTTTAAGGAGGGCCTTGGCTTCGTTATAGTCGTTTGTCATGGCCTGGACTCTTCTGCCCAGGTGCTTCATGAGCTCTAAGATCTGGTCAGGATTCTCCTGGAAATATGTGGTGAGTTCATCCTTCGGGATCTCGATTACGCGAACGTTGCCGACTGCAACGATCGTCGCATTTCTGGGGATCGAATCTATTATCGCCATCTCGCCGAAGTATTCGCCGGTCTCGAGAAGCGCGATGCGGAAAGGCTCCTGGTCCTTCTTGTCCCAGTCTGCATAGACGCTTGCCTTGCCCTCAAGCAGGCGGAAGAAGCTGTCGCCGATATCGCCCTCTTTGACTATTACTTCACCCTTGTAGAAAGACTTCTCAACAACACTCATAGCAATTCTCCTTCCTCGTACTTTGAAATTTATTCTTACCCAAAAAGAATACCTGCAACATTTATATTATATCCGCTGGAGTTCAAAAGAACATCACCGGGAATGTCTGTTTTTCAGTTAATTTTGCCTTTCAATCCTAATGGCTCCCACATATAATGATTTTATGAGCGGCAAGTTGCGGAATAAGACAGCTATAGTAACCGGAGCTAATTCCGGAATGGGCATGGCAACCGTGAGAGCATTAAGCGACATGGGAGCTAAAGTCATCATGCTCTGCAGAAGTGAGAAGCGCGGTACCGAAGCGCTCGAAAAGCTCTCGTCTGAGAAATACCGCGATCTTGAACTCATCCTCTGTGATCTTGGCAACTATGCATCCATAAGGGCCTTTGCGAATCTGGTCAGAAAGAGCCACGACCACATAGACATACTGGTCAATAACGCAGGCTTCATCTCGCTTGACAGACAGGAAACAGAAGAAGGCATTGAGCGGCAGTTCGGTATAAATCACGTCGGTCATTTCCTTCTTACGATGAGCCTTTTAGATCTCATGGGCGAGGGAGGAAGGATCGTAAATGTAGCATCAGGCGCGCACAAGACCGGCAAGATCCATTTCGACGACATAAATCTTACGAAGGGCTTTAATGTCATTAAGGCTTACTCACAGAGCAAGCTTGCGAACGTGCTCTTTACAAGGGAGCTTGCAAGGCGCGTTAAGGACAGGGGCATAAAGGTAAACTGCTGCCATCCGGGTGCTGTTGCGACCAACATCGGGATCGATAGAGATACAGGTTTTGGCAAGACCGTAACAGGTCTTCTTAAGCCTTTTTTCCAGACACCTGAACAGGGTGCAAGGACTGCAATATTCTTAGCTTCAGACGATTCGGTATCAGACATTACGGGAGAGTATTTCTACAAGTGCAGGATAGCCAAATCTTCCAGACGTTCGAAGGACATGGAACTTGCAAAGAAGCTTTTCGAATTCAGCGAGGAACTGATAAACGGGAAAAAGTGATATAATTATCTGCGGATAAAAAGGGGTATAGGAATTATGATTCTAGGTATTCATCCATTGATCTTATTAATTACTCTTGTTGGCTTTGCTGCTGAAATAGCTGCAGTGATCATTGGCTTCATTATTGTTTCAGGCAAGATCAAGTCTGTTAAGATCCTGGGTATCGGGTATATCGTTACAGGTATTATCGGAATCGTTACGCAGGCAGCTTTCCTCGCACGCAATATCGTCCGCACTTCTGATATCATCAGAATCCTGATTAACGTAGACACAGCTGCGGCAGCTGTATCTTCGCTTTTCGGACTTTTATGTGTCTGCTTATTTGTTCATAAGAACTACGGATGTAAATGGATATATTTTCCGCTGTTTGCACAGCCTATAGTCAGTACGTTTTCACGTGTGGTTTCCGGATTTGTCTTAAGCCGTATAGGCGGTGAAGGAGTGCTAATTGCTGGTACTGGCCTTTCCACAAACGTTACTTCACTGGTAACGGGAACTGTTACTGCAATCATTCTGATCGTAGTTTTTTACAGGAACAGGAAGAACGAGAAGATCATTCCTCACGCGTGGATCATCAGGCTCATAACATACTGCTGGAGCCTTGTTATGATCATCGCAAGCATTGGCTTCTATGCTTTCTGTCTTAGTGGCGGATCAGGTGCGGAAAGTATATATTTCGAACATATAGAAAACTTCTCAATATTCCAAATCATTTACATGTTGTTCGGTTCGTTTGTTGGAATCGTAATGCCTGTATATGTCCTGGTTATGGCAAAAAGGGCAGAGAAGAAACTTGAAGAGACTTCAGCTTATATTGAAGATTGATCTGAAAGGAGACTTAACATGGGAAGAAAGAATTTTGGCGCAAAGCCTGTTATGTATCCGCAGCCGGTGCTCATTATCGGCACATACGATGAGAACGGCGTTCCCAATGCGATGAATGCTGCATGGGGAATTACCACTGATTATAAGGAGATCACGATAAGCTTAGGTGAGCATAAGACCACTGATAATCTCGCAGTGCGAAAGGCCTTCACGGTCAGCATGGCAACGGAAGACCAGGTCATCCCCTGTGACTATGTCGGCATAGAATCAGGAAGAAAAGAACCCGGCAAGTTCGCCAAGGCAGGCTTCCACGCCACAAAGAGCGAATTCGTTGACGCTCCTCTTATCGACGAACTCCCGATGGCATTGGAGTGCAGGGTAAAGAGCTTTAACGACGGTATCCTTGTAGGTGAGATAGTTAATGTCTCAGCTGATGAGAGCGTTCTTACGGACGGCAAGGTCGATCCCAAAAAGCTTAAGCCGATCACTTTCGATCCGATCAACAACACTTACATAGGATTGGGTGAGGTTGTCGGAGAAGCCTTCAAAGACGGAAATAAGATCAGATAATCAGCCAAACTCTTTTGCAAATCTCTGAGGGTCTATCTGATAGAGTTCTTCACCGAGCTTGTCGCTAATCTCGATGAGCATTCTCTCGTATGTACACTGCAGGGGCGACACCTTATTCTCGTCGCCTGTGTTCATTCTGTTTGCGCATCCGCATGAATTCGTGCAGCGCTTAACGAGGTTACAGCCGGTGCATGTCTCGGGAGTGGAAGATCTCTTCGCGATCTCTATGACCTTTGCATCGTTAAGACCCTCGAAAACATTACCCAGCAGATAATTCTTATCGCCGATGAAAGATGTGCAGGGATAGAGGTCTCCCTTAGGTGTTACGGGCATCTGTCTGACGCCAAGATGACAGCGCTCAGCGGGATTTTTGTCCCTGATGCATTCGCGTATCTTCGAATAGATGGGACCGATAAACACCTTATCGTCCTTAATGAATAATTCCTTAATGTATTCGCATGCCTTTTCGAGCTGGACCCTTAAAGCATCAAGATCTTCGTCGGTCCAGTTGACCTTCCTGCCGTATGCGATGACAAATGAGATGTGTTTAAATCCCAGCTCGTGAAGATATCTGACTGATTCGGCGTAATAGGGAACAGCCTGAGGCGCGATCGTCGCTAATGCCGATGCTTCAGGCATATAACTTAAGAGAAGCTTTGCTTTCTCTTCAACAACGGATGATGTGGGCTTGCCGCCTGCAAAGATCCTGCAGATATCCTGGGCTTTGCCGTCGAATGAGAGACCGATGCCCATCTTTGCTTTTACAGCGCGCTTTAAGAATTCCTCATCAAGCAGCGAGCCGTTTGTGGTCATCTTGCAGTCGAATCTGATGCCGGTCTTCCGGGACTTTTCTTCGCAATAATCCAATGCCTTGTAGATAAGATCCTTTTTGAGCAGAGGTTCGCCGCCGAAGAAACACAGACCTGCTCTTTGTCCTTTGGAGAACGCCAGATCACAGGCTGCAATGAGGACATCTTCTGTCATGTCCTTCGGGCATTTCTCACGGATGCAGTAACTGCAGTCCATGTTGCAATTGTCTGTCAGATGCAGTGTCAGATTCATAAGGTCATTATAACTGATTTATCGGGTCATATATCCGGTTCAATTCTCCTGACCGGGATCGGCGAATTCAACGCCGCCGTCGAGAGTTACCGGCTCGGCGCTCTGACGGGTATTAACAGGCTCGGTCTCATCGGTGTATTCTGTTACGTCACCGGCATATTCTATTGTGGTCTCGCCTGCGAGAACTACTTCGTCACCGTCAGGCTTGGAATACAGGAATGATGTTTCCTTTGTATTGACCGTCTCTTTTCCTGCGAGTTCTACCTCGTCGGTTGTTTCTGTCATGGGCTGGATGTCGCCTGCGTATTCGACGGGCTTATCTGCGCCGCAACCGGTAACTGCAATTGCCGAAAGAGCTGCTGCAATGCCTATTGCGTAAAGGGGCTTCTTATAATCCCTGGACTGTGTGATCTTCATTTTCATGTCCTCCGTGTTTTGCATTCTGTCCTATAAACAGACAAGAAAGCCAAAATGTTGCACCGGGTCCGGTGTTATAATACTCCTGATTAAAATAAATGCATATTTATGGGGGACAATATGGAAGAGAGACCTGAATTATTCATTACTGAGCTTAAGCCCTGGCTTCATCTTATGGATGAGGGCCACGAAGCTACGGGATATGTCGTGGAAGGCGATGACAAGGTATGCGTCATCGATACGATGATCGGATTTAACGACATCAAGAGCTTTATAAGGAGCTTTACCGACAAGCCCATTATGGTCATCAACACGCACGGTCACGGCGACCACATCCTGGGGAATGCATATTTCGATGAAGCATATATGAATTCCAGAGATCTCGAGCTAGCTGATATTTTCATAAAGTCGCCGGAGGCAATAGCGGAGTTCGAGAAGCATGGCGTCAGCATGCCTCCTTTTAAGCCCGTAAAAGAGGGCGATGTGTTTGACCTGGGCAGCAAGACACTGGAAGTTTATGAGCTTCCCGGTCACACTCCGGGCAGCATTGTGATCCTTCTTAAGGAAGAGAGGATCCTCTTTGCCGGAGATGCCATAAACCATCACCTCTGGATGATGCTGGACGGGTGTTCCACGATCGAAGAGTACATTAAGAATCTGGACAGATTAATGTTCCTGGAAGATAAGGCTGACTTCATCCTTCACGGTCACTCGACGGGCTTTGACGACATCTCTCTCATGAGATGCATCCGTCAGGGCGCTTTGGAGATAGTGGAAGGGAAGACAGAAGATGACAAGCCTTACGAGTGGTTCGGAGGCGTCGCAAAGCAGCATGAATTCAAGCTTTTGGAAGGAAAAACATACAGCAGGCACGACAACAGCGTGATCTGTTATATAAGGCCTAATCTGCCACAAAAATAAACCATGCCGGAGTGTTAATTTATCGCGCCTCTGTGATATATATATGTAAAACTTTTGGCGCGGGTATCTTAAGATGATCAAAAACGTTGTGCTGGACATGGGAAATGTCCTCCTGGACTTCAGACCTGAATTCGTATTGGACCAATTCTGCTCTTCTGAAGAGGAGAAGGCTGTCATAAGGAAAGAACTTTTCGACGGACCTGAATGGCAGATGGGCGACCGCGGAGACATCAAGGACAAGGAACGTTATGACCTGGTAAAGCAGAGAGTACCCGGGAGATACCATAAGGCACTGAAAGACTGCGCCGATAAATGGGATATCTGCATGGACCCCATCAAGGGCGCGAAAGAATTCTGCGAGACATTAAAAGCAAAGGGTTATAAGGTCTATGTGCTCTCGAATGCGAGCGACCTGTTCTATAAGTATTTCCCCAAGTTCCTGCCATTAGACTTTTTCGACGGCGTATTCGTATCTGCAGACTACCGCATGCTCAAGCCCGATGTAGAGATATTTAAGGTTTTCCTCGAAAAGTACGGCCTGAAGGCTGAAGAATGCTTCTTTGTTGATGACAGGGAAGACAACATATCAGGTGCCAAGATGGCCGGCATGAGCACGTTCCGATTCATGGGCGATTACGATGCAGTAATCAGGCAGTTAGTTTAATTAATATTATTAGTAGGTTCTATTACTTCCAAGTGTAATGATATAATTAAACGACTGACATGGTTGTGTGTGGGGGTAATATGAGCAGAAGGAATCACCTTGAGAGGCATTACACCAAATGGGGATATATCTTTGTAATCCCGTTTGTCGTTGTATTCTTGATATTCAGTTTTTGGCCTATGGCCAGCACGATTTATTACGCATTCTGTTACCTGAAGCACGCAGGAAATACCAATCCGGAATTACTCACTACGATCGGCAAGCCCTGGTATCAGAATTTCAAAGAGGTTTTTACTGCTAAATCTTTTTGGGATGCCTTCAAGAATACGATAGTCTTCTTCCTGGCTTCAACTATCCCGGAATGGCTTCTGGCATTCTGGCTGGCGGCAATGATGACGGACAGAAGAATGAAGATCAAGGGAAGATTCCTTTGGAAGACCGCTTTCTTCTTCCCCAAGCTCGTTGCCGGATCGACATTAGGCTACGCTGTTTTGGACCAGATCATTTCAGTTGTCTTCCAGGGTTCCGGATATACCATGGCTGCATTAATGATGAACGGATTCGGATTTAAGGAGAAGGACCTGGAGTTCCTCACATCGGTGCAGTTCGTAATAATACTTGCAACCATCTTCATGCACTTCGGCATTACATTTATCTATGCGGTTGCAGGCATTACGGGTATTCCAGTCGAGGTATTTGAAGCAGCGGAGATTGACGGCGCGAACAGAGCCCAGACGTTCTTTAAGGTTACGCTCCCTTCGATGCGTCCGATGCTGTTCTTCATTACCGTTGTTTCAGTCGTTGACGGTATCGGCATGTATGATATTCCGTCCCTGTTCGGACCTTTTGATACATTCAGAAGGAATCTTACGCTAATGATGTATATGGAGAAACAGGCGTTCTCCGGATCTTATGCTTATGACAGGGCATCTGCAGCGAGCCTTGTCTTACTTGCGATCTACATTCTCATGTCCGGGATCATTTACTTCCTGTTCCTCAGGGATAAGGATGAAGCCAGATTGAAGAAGCTCAACAGAGAAAAAGAGAGAGAGCTCGCAAGGAGCATCTGAGGGGGATAATTATGAGTAATAATGAACTGACATTATCTGAAGATAAGAAAAGAACGATTGCCCTTAAGATAACAACCTACGTTGTCTCTATCCTGCTGACGATCATGATCCTTACGCCGCTTTATTACATGCTCAAACAGACATTCGGAGAAGAGGTAAAACTGGTTCACGGCGCCGGAGACAATACCCAGCTGGTCATCACTCCGCGTGAGCACATGATTACCTTGAAAGAGTTCGGAAAGTTGTTTACAAAAGCAGACTTCATCGGCTTCAGGAATTCAATGCTCGTTACCTGCACCAGCACTCTGCTGAATATGTATTTTTCTGCGCTTACTGCATATGCGATCACTGCTTATGAGTGGAAGTTAAGAGCAGCATTCGAGAAATTTATTATTGTTGCCATGATGATCCCCAGTACCGTAGCATCGATCGGTTTTGTCCAGATGTGTTATAAGTACCATCTGATCAATAATCTTGCAATGCTCATTATCCCGGCCCTCGCTACACCTATGACGGTATTCTTCATCAGAATGTACCTGAAGGCAACATTCTCCAGAGAGATCGTAGAGTCAGCAAGAATTGACGGCGCAGGTGAATTCAGGATCTTCAACCAGATCATGCTGCCGCTCATGAAGCCGGCCATCGCTACGCAGACAATCTTCTGCTTTGTTGCGAGCTGGACAGATGAATGGGTTCCGAGGATCATTCTCATCGACAACAGTAAAAACATCAAAACGCTTCCTCTCACGGGAAGTATACAGGGCGCAGGTCTCCTTATGCTGCTTCCGCCCATTATCCTTTATGCGTTCCTCTCAAAGCACATTGTCGAAGGTATCGCGTTAGGAAGCGTCAAGGCATAACCGCCTGATAACAAATGATATAATTATCCTGTCTGGATTTTCAGGCAGGATTTTTTATTGGGGAGAAGGAAACATGGCAGACTACAAGTACATGCGCATCCAGGGCAGAGAGGATTCTTACATCACGAAGTATCCAAAGGGCATATTCAGCCTTTGCTGGAATCTCATAAGAGATAAGAAGATGACGCCTGAAGAAGAACAGCTCTTCATATCTATCGATGACTGGTTTAAGGAAAACCTTCCGGAACCTGAGCCCTGCAAAAATCACGAGACAGTCATTACATTTTTCAAATGCGAAAACACTGAGCACATGGTAAAGAAGCTTGAGCCTGCTATTGCGCTTTTAGATAAATACGGCAAGCCTTATGATGTGGTCTATACTAATTTTGTCGGCACTATCGTCTATGAGGACGATTGGCAGATAGCAGTAAAAGTCGAAGACGGAAAGATGGTATGAGGTAATTTTATGAGTAACGAGAGACAGTACTACGAAGACATCGGCTACAAGCCTTATTTGTTCTATGTTGTATTCGGTGTATCAGGAGACGAGCTTGAGATATCAAGAGAAAAACATAATGTTGATGCCATTCCCGAAGGTCTGGACGCTATCTCGCTGACGCGCCCGGAACACTCGGATTACATTGACGGACTTATCGGCGGCGAGATGGGAAAGGTTCTGAAGCGTGCTGACAGCGATCTGTATGAAACATGCAGGGCTTGCGACAAGGTAGTCATCATGAGGGGCGAGATGGCCGATGACAGCACGCTTGATTACATGAGAAACGTCATTGGCATGGGCCAGGCCTTTTTCGATAAGGGCGCGAAAGGAATATTCGACATCCAGACATTCTCTCTTTATTCACCCAAGGAATGGAATGACAGGTTCTTCGGCAAGGAAGTTAATGCCCAGAATCACGTGCTCATCATGTTCTCCAAGGAAGAGGACGGGTACTGGATCCACACAAGAGGCATGGCCGAATTCGGCAGGCCCGATTACGGCATAAGCAAGGTTCCTGAAGACAAGCTCGAAGACTATAAGCAGGTCATTGACCAGATGGTCTTCTACGGCGGCCAGGGACTCGTTTTTAAGGGAAGCGCGAAGCTCCACACATTTAACGGAAAGACATTCAGAGTCTCAACGGAATTCGTAAATGATTTTGATAACGACGATTACAACAACGCATATTACAACGTGACGGTATTAGAAGAGTTATAAGCATCAGTTAACGAGGTGACTGTTATGGGAATTAAAGCTGCATACATGGTACCGCATCCGCCGCTTATAGTTCCTGCGGTCGGAAGAGGCGGTGAATCGGAGATCGTCCCAACCACCGAAGCTTACGAACGCGTGGCTTCTGAGATCAGCAGGATCGCGCCCGACACTATCGTCATTTTAAGTCCGCACTCGGTCATGTACGCCGACTATTTCCATATATCTCCCGGCAAAGGCGCTTCGGGTGACTTCGGAAGGTTCGGCGCTCCGCAGGTAAAGTTCGATGAGAAGTACGATGAAGAGTTCGCGGGAAGGCTCGTCGACATGCTTTGGGACGCCGGTTTCCCGGGCGGTTTTCAGGGCGAGAAAGATAAGGCATTAGACCATGGAACGATGGTCCCGCTCTACTTTATCAGAAAGTGTTATCAGGGCGGAAAGATAATAAGGATAGGCCTTTCCGGCCTGCCTCTGACTGACCACTACAAGCTGGGCATCTATATCAGAAAGGTCGCTGAAGAACTTGGCCGCAATACGGTCATCGTCGCAAGCGGCGACCTCTCCCACAAGCTCAAAGATTACGGTCCCTACGGGTTCGATCCCAAGGGCCCGGTTTACGATGAGAAGATAATGGAGGCTGCTTCCAAAGCCGACTTCTACGGCATGCTCCATTTTGATGAAGACCTCCTGGACAAAGCAGCCGAATGCGGCCACAGGTCGTTCTGCATAATGGCCGGCACGTTTGACGGATATAACGTCAGATCAGAAGTCTTGTCGCACCAGGATGTCACCGGAGTAGGCTACGGGATCGGTATTTTCGAGCCGCTCGAAAAGAATGAAGATCGGTGCATCCTGAAGGTCATGGCAGACGAGATAAAGTCTTCAGATTCAACTCCATACGTTAAGCTTGCGAGGGCCACGATAGACAAATACGTAAGGACAAGAAAGTGGCTCAAATACCCGAATGACCTTCCATCTGAGCTTGTCTCAGAGATGCCTCCCGAAGCTTCAAAAGACCGCGCGGGGTGCTTTGTGTCAGTCCATAAGGGCGGCATGCTCAGAGGCTGCATAGGAACTATCGCGCCCGTTCAGAAATTCATCGCCGAAGAGATCATCTGCAACGCTGTAAGCGCAGTATCAAGAGACCCGAGATTCGACATGGTAAGAGAAGACGAATTAGAGCTCTTGGAGATCAACGTCGATATCCTGGGCAAGCCTGAAGACATATCAGGTCCTGACGAACTGGATGTTAAGCGCTACGGCGTGATCGTCTCGTGCGGCGCGAAGAAGGGTCTGCTGCTCCCTGACTTAGAGGGCGTTGATACAGTCGCTGACCAGATCAGCATCGCAATGAGAAAGGGCGGCATAAAGCCCACCGATAACTACCACCTGCAGAGATTCGAAGTCGTACGGTACAAGTAACATGACTGTTTGCAAAGTATGCTTCAGACATTGTGATATTGCGGAAGGCAGGACCGGTGCCTGCGGTGCAAGGAGCTGCATTGACGGCGTTGTTACAGCTTCAAACTACGGCCGCATAACAGCGCTCGCTTTAGACCCAATTGAGAAGAAGCCGCTGTCGCGATTCTGCCCCGGCAAGAAGATCCTGTCGGTCGGAAGTTACGGCTGCAATCTCTTCTGTCCTTTCTGCCAGAATTACGATATCTCCAGGTCCGACGGCTCTGAATTTGACGATGAGATAACGCCGGAGCAGCTCGCCCATCTGGCTCTTAAATATGCTGACCGGGGCAACATCGGCGTCGCGTTTACCTATAACGAACCGCTTATCGGATATGAGTTCATCCGTGATACGGCAAAGCTCGTGAAGGACATGGGCATGAAGAACGTGCTCGTAACCAACGGCACGGCAGAACTTGAGATCTTAGAAGAGATAATCCCTTATATCGATGCGATGAATATCGACCTTAAGAGCTTTTCTGAGAAGACCTACAGCGAGGTTCTTAAGGGAGATCTGAAGACTACGAAGGCTTTCATTGAGAGGGCGGTCAGGAGCTGCCATGTTGAGCTTACGACACTTATCGTGCCAGGCATGAACGACACTGAAGAAGAGATGATAGAGCTCTCCTGCTGGATAAGTAAACTTAAGGATTCATCAGGCAATGTGATCGGTGATAAGGTGCCTTTGCATATTTCGAGATTCTTCCCGCGCTATAAGATGAGCGACGTGCGCGCCACTGATGTATCAAAGGTATATAGGCTGGCTGAGATTGCATCTGAGAAGCTCGAATACGTCTATACCGGTAATTGTTGAGTTGGAAGTCTCATTTGTATTATAATTTCGCTTGGAATTTTATCTTAAGAGGCGTGGAAGGCCTCTCGCGAATAAGGGGTAATTTTTATGGCTTTATGGAACAGCAGACCATTAAATGCGTTGGGTTCCAATCCGTTCGGAGGAGCTCCCGCAAAGGAAGGTGAGGGCAGGCTTGCGGCCGATTCCGTCAAGTGTCCGTCCTGCGGTTCGAACATCGTTTATGAACCTGAATTAAGCGCAATGATGTGCCGTAACTGCGGCAATATCTACGCGGCTGACACGCTTGAACCGAGAGGTTCTCTCGGCATCTCGAAAGAGCACGATTATATGGGCGACAGCGACATGTCCGAAGAAGACAGGAAGCGTCACGAGATCGTCTGCAACAGCTGCGGCGCCGCGCTCATCGCCGATGAGAACACGATGTCGACCATGTGTCCTTTCTGCGGCTCGCCGGCGCTCATCACAAGGCGAATGACCCGCGAATTCAAGCCCGACTACATTGTCCCGTTCAAGATCGACAAGGACCAGGCCAAGAAGAACATGATGGAGTGGCTTTCCACCAAGAAATACACGCCCATGGGCTTCAAGACAAAGAGCAAACTCACCAACATGACCGCGCTCTATGTCCCGTTCTGGCTCCTGGACTGCGTCGTCCATTCCGACATGTCCGGTACCGGCAAGATCGGCAGGGGCACCACCAAGACGATCTACGAAGTCAACACAAACATGACCTACCATGTAAAGGGCGTTCCTTTCGATGCCTCCGTAAAGATCGCCAATAAGCTGATGGAAGCAATCGAACCTTTCGACTACAAGGACATGGTAAAGTTCGAGAGCAAATATCTTCAGGGCTTCTACGCGGATAAGTACGAGCAGCTACCGTCTGACATGACCGAGCGCATCGTCCGAAGGATCAGCAAGTTCTCCAAGGACGAATCCGACATCGCCTTCAAGAAATACGATCAATTCGAGAAGCGTTACGACAAAGGCTTTACCTGGCTAAGCGACGCCTCCATGAAATACTGCCTTCTCCCCGTCTGGTTCATGACGGTCGAGTTCGAAGGCAGCCAATACCAGTTTGCCGTAAACGGCCAGACCGGCGAAGCCAGCGGCCAGGTCCCCAACACCAGCGCCATCGACAATCTCGACTGGGCAGTCAAGCTCGCGACCGGCCCCCTCAAATGGTTTCCGATTGCCATCGCCGCGGTCATCTTCGTCTTCATCTGGATGATCACCAACCAGTCCTATGCAGACAGTTTCCTGGCAGTGCTCCTCACGGTGCTGATCGTAATTGAAGTGATACTTCTCGGAACCATAGCCGTAGTGGGCGTGCTTGCGGCCATCGCGAAGATCGTCTCGAGAATGATGCGCAAAGCCGCCAACAAGATCAACGATTACGACGAAGATCCCGGCCTCGACGCATATCTCGATTCAACCAGCCACACCGATTTCAATGTCGAAGAGAAATTCCTCCGCCACGTCGTGCTCATCACGGACGATAACGGTCATGTCATCGGCGAGCGGTCTGTTGAGGTGTAAGTTTTTGTACTCATGGTAACGGGTAAAAACGCAGTTTGATCAGGTTTTAACCGTTTTACATTTCTTAAAAAACATCAGTCATACGAAATCATCCGGAAAAGGCAGTTTTGTCTGTATTTTTTCGCGAAAATGGTGCCTGAAGCACGGGAATTACAGACAAAACCAAGGAATAGAGAGCGTTTTGTCTGTGTTTTTCCGAGAAAATGGTGGCTGAAGCATGAAAATTACAGACAAAACCGAAGAATAGAAGGTGATTTGTCTGTTGCCTTGGCAAAACAGCTCCTGAAGCATACTAAAAAGGTGTAAGTTTCCTTACGTCACCGAAGCCATGCACCCCATCAACTCAGTGATTGCTGAATACGATCACCTTGTCGGAGGGTTCGACCTTTACGTCGATCGCAGTCTGGTCGCCGCTGAACAGCAATATCTCGCCGTCCTGCTTGACGATACCCAACAGGATGGAGATGTTCTGCTTTCCGGGCGCGACGTCAGGGTCGTAGGATGCGTCGAAAACACCCCTTATCAGCTTATCGGCAGTACATGCGGCAGGGAGGCCTGCGAAGAAATCCTTGGCCTTTTTGACGTAGACTTCTTTGCTCTCGTAGCCGTCGGATTTGCCGGAGGCGGAGTCGTAATCGAGGATGTCCTGGTAGAAGTCGAATATCGCGTCTTTCTCGCCGATCTGGGTGATCATCTTGCTGATGAAGCGGTTGCTTATGACGACGTTCTTTACGCTGTAGCTGCTGACGACGTCGTGGTGCTTGGGGTCGTTGATCTCGGCGATGACGTCGATGCTGCCGACGTCGAATTCGGGATTGGCTTCGACCTTGTCACGGATGATGTCCTGGACGTAAACGAGGTTTGCGAACATGCCGGCGTCAATCTCGTCTTCGGGAACGAGGTCGTCGGAGAGGATGAGGACGCTGACGTCTTCTGCGTTGAGTTCCAGGAACTCGTTGATGGAATTGCAGATGAGGTCTTTCTCGAAGATCTCGGCTGCGACTGTCTTAATGACAAACGGATATTCCTTGTAGAAATTCATCTTTTCGAGGCTCTTCTCGTCGTCGATGACTACGATGTTGAGAAGGAGCTCGTCGGAATCTTTGTAGCCCCATTCGGACAGGAAGGCTGCGAAGCCGTCCATGATCTCGTGGCACTTGCTGTTGTGGCCGAGAATGATTATTTTCTTTTTCTCGAGCCAGAAATCCTTATTGAGCCTGACGGGGATCCCGGTGCGTTTCTCGCTGCCGATCTTCTCGAGATCCTTGTCGTTAAGGGCCATGTAATAGCAATAATTCTTGCCGTCTTCGGACTGGACTGTCAGAGGGATAACGTGGGTGTTGCTTTTCAGTGATGCCTCTACATAGGACAGCTCATTGCTCTCATCACAGTGGGATGAATAGAATGTAGCGCCCTTGTTGGAGAGAAGTTCGTTGTAGATCGAATTGAGTTCGGGCATCAGTGAGAACTGGGCCATAAGCTTGCCCAGGATCTGGTTTACACGGACTGGAACAATGTTACACTTGCCGTCAACCTGCTTGCTCCTGATGATTTTCTGGACCAGATTCCATGTCCAGTCGTCGGTGACTTCGACGATGATCCTCTGGTTGTCATTGGAATAGGATGCGGACGTGATGTCTGATACCTGCATCAGGGTCTTGATCGTGAGGGAGTTGCCCTTGTCGTATTTGTCGGCTTTCTCGTTGACCGCATATTTGCAGAGGCTGTTGTTCATCTCTTCGCCGAGGATGACGACTGAAGATGCGTGATGGAGCGAGATGTCGAAAAGCTGCTTTGACGAGAACACGTCGCCTTCTCTTACGATTATCGTCAGGTTGTTCTTAAACTTGTGCCTCATGCAGTACCATTTGCGCGCGAGGAAAGACTTCCCGATAGATTTCTCGAAGATCTTGTCGTTCTCTCTTTTTACGGTCTCGTGGAGGCGTTCTTCGATCTGCTTCTCGACTTCGGCCTTGCCGGAGCCGACCAGGACGACGACCTTGCTGATGTTCTCGCTGTAGAGGAGGTCATTTACGATCTCCAGAGCCCTTGAATTCCAGTTGAGGATGACGAAGTGATCAGACATTATGAGCCTGTGATTGCCGGCATTGGAATCTTCGATGAAACTCGAAATATAGTTGGTGACGTAACCGATGACAGCGCCTGTGAAGGAGATCATGCCGATGATGACGATGAGGAGGCAGACGATCGCGATCGCCGCGTTCTGCGGTCCGATATCCGCAACGACATATGAGATGCATCCCGCATCAAGGATCATGCTTATCGTGTAGAAAGCAGATTCCAGGAAGCCGAGTTCTTCAGTCCCGCTGAGGGACATCTTGCTGATGATAAATGCTGACAGGAAAAAGAAAGCGATATTGAATAAAAGTATCGAGAGCAAAACGATCTGCCCCGGATTTTTCGCAAGCCTGATGCTAAACCATTCACGGATCTTTCTGAACATTCCTGTCACCTCGCGCTAAAGTCTATAAGCATTTTATAAGTATATGAAATCATTCGCAATTACTTGTTATACTGTTATCAACTGATTTTCAAGGATAAGAGCCATGGATAACGAATTGCTGATAAAGAACGCGGCTGATTATGTCGCCGGCCTTCTCGAAAACAATGCGGGCGGGCACGACATCGCCCACTCAGTAAGAGTATATAAGAATGCATTAAAGATCGCTGAGACAGAGCCTTCCTGCGACATGCTCGTCGTGTCACTGGCAGCGCTCCTTCATGACGCTGATGACCACAAGCTTTTCGATAATGAGAACAACGAGAATGCACGCGCGTTCCTGAGTAATAACGGCGTTCCGGCAGATAAGGCCGAAGAGATCATCAAAGTCATTAATTCCGTGTCGTTCAGTCAGAACAGGGGCAAAAAGCCTGAGACGATCGAGGGCATGATCGTTCAGGATGCTGACCGTCTGGATGCGATCGGCGCGATCGGGATAGCGAGGACCTTTGCTTATGGCGGCGAGCACGGCAGGAGCATCGATGAATCCGTGCAGCACTTCTACGACAAGCTGCTTCTCATAAGAGATGAGCTTAATACCGAAGCTGCGAAGAAGGCCGCTTCGAAGCGTCACGATTTCCTCGAAGCATTTATCTCTGAACTTAATGACGAGATGCGTGTATAATACGCTGGTATTAGTTCGAAGAATAAGAGAATCACCGTAATGCCTTTTAAGGGGAAGTATAGATCACAATATGAGATGATGACCGCCAAGCCCGTTCCGAGCCTGATCATCCAGCTCGGCCTGCCGACTATGGTCAGCATGTTCGTAACGAGCATATATAACATGGCGGACTCCTACTTTGTAGGTCAGATCAACACGTCCGCGAGCGGCGCCACCGGCGTCGTATTGGGCCTCATGGCCATACTTCAGGCAGTAGGCTTCATGTTCGGTCACGGTTCCGGAAGCATCATCAGCAGGAAGTTAGGGCAGAAAGACGTCGAGAACGCGAGAACGATCGCGGCGACGGGCTTTTATTCTGCGCTCATAGCGGGATTCTTCTTCCTCATTTTCGGCGGACTTTTCGTCACGCCGCTCATGAGGCTTCTCGGCAGCACCGACACGATCCTTCCTTATGCGAGAACTTATGCCATCTGCATTCTCGCGGCCGCACCGGCGCTCGTATCAAGCTGCGTAATGAACAACATCCTAAGATACGAAGGCCGCGCGTTCTTTGCCATGATCGGCCTTACGTCAGGCGGCATCCTCAACATCTTCCTGGACATGCTCTTCATGCAGAAGATGGGCTTGGGCATATTCGGCGCGGGCCTTGCGACCGCGATATCACAGTACATTTCATGGGCTTTGCTGCTCACGATGTTCATCCTCAAGAAGACACAGACATCTCTTAATCCCAAGTATGCGAGATTCAAGCTCTCGATCTTAGGAGACATCATAACTACGGGTCTTCCGAGCCTTGCAAGACAAGGCCTTGCGAGCATTTCAACGATGCTTCTCAACAACGCGGCAGGCGCGTACGGCGATGCGGCGATCGCAGCAATGAGCATCGTAAACAGGATCAGCATGTTTATCTTCAGCGCCGTCCTGGGCATCGGACAGGGATTCCAGCCCATCGCTGGCTTTAACTATGGCGCGAAAAAGTATTCCCGCGTCCGTCAGGGTTTCTTCTTCACGCTTATCTTCGGAACGATCTCGCTCGGCATCGCGTCAATGGCCGTCTACTTTAACGCAGGAAATTGCATTCAGTTCTTCAGGGACGATCCGGAAGTAATCATGATCGGCATACCGGCGCTTCATGCTCAGTGCTTAGCGCTGTTTATCGTGCCTTTCCAGGTGTGCAACAACATGATGTTCCAGAGCATCGGCTATAAGTTCAATGCGACCTTCCTGTCGTCCTTAAGAAACGGTCTGTGCTTCATTCCGGTCCTTCTGCTCTTCAGCTTTGTCTGGGGCCTTACTGGAATCCAGATCGCGCAGGCAGTTGCCGACGTCATGACAAGCCTCATCTGCATACCGTTCACGGTCAGTTTTTTCGCGAAGCTCCCCAAAGAAGAGCAGTAATAGCCGGCCGTCTTCAAGATGTTATAATCTTATTACCGACACCAGTTTTAAGGAATAAGAGGATGGAAGATCAGAACAAGAAAACCAAGCCGCCGGTAAGCAAATGGAAATTCAGGCTCATTATATTTGCCGTGTATTTTTTCAGGTCATTTATCTACCTGTTCCTGGGCGCTGTGGTCTTTTTAATCGCCGGAATATTCAGACGGGAATGCCTCATTATCGGTGTGGTCCTGCTTGTAATTGACTTCATAATCTCGATCTTTTTTGCGATAAAGACGGTCAGGCTTAAGGGGAGCCGGGAGATGTTCAACCTGATCCTTCAGGCCGCCCAGAACGAGGATGCTTACGGCGATGAGAATTCCACCAAGGGCAAGCCTGATAAAGAAGATCTCTACAGTGAGAAAGCGCATGATCTGAGGCACGAAGCGTCCGAAGCAAAGACCGTCAGTGAGGTCTTCGAACTGTACAAGAAAGACATTGCGGACATGGCGCTTCCAGATGAGACTTACACCGTGCACATTAAGAAGGAGAAGTACTTCTTCGACGATAAGATGCATTACGTCATCTCTTTCGACCGCATGAGGGAGATCAATGACGATATCGAGCAGCACTTGTATATGGATATTCTCTTTGATCCCGACAGGTTCGATGGCACGATCGAGACCACGTTCGAAGGCATAGCAGACGGCGGTACCGCAGAGTTTTACGAACAGGTCGTACAGCATCTAGAATCAAATGGACTGATGGAGCTTGCGGTCGAAGATATCAATGTCGGCGCGTCGTACTGAGATTTTGGGGGAAATATTTGAGCGTCAACGTCTTTCTGATGCCCGTGTATCTTAAATCCGCATTTTTGAAGTGTTTGAGATACAATCTGCACCAGATCTGTATCTCATCTATGTGCTTTGTTGGTGTTTGAGATACAACAGCTCGAAAAATGTATCTCAACAGCTCAGCTTCTGATGATTTGAGATACTTTTGGCAGAAAAATGTGTCTCAAAATCCATGTTTTCGAAGATTTGAGATACAACGCCAATATCACCCCGGCGTCACTTCCAACCGGATAATCACTCAGCCTCTTCCAGCACGTTCTTCTTACGTTTCTCGACGACGGATTTTCCGACCCATTTCTTCTTGTACCAGTAGTACATGACAATGAGTCCTCTTATGCATTCGTCCGTAGCGGTTCCGGCGAAGATGCCTGCCACGCCGACACCCATGTAAACGCCGACGAGCCAGCCTGTCGTAAGGCCCAGGCCCCAGTTGCACAGAAGTCCCATGATAAGCGGGAATATATAAGCGCCGGCAGCTTTGAGGCTGCAGACGAATGTCATGTTAAGGCATCTGCCGATCTCAATGAAGATATCAACGATCATGATCATCTGGCCAAGAGCGATGATGTTCTCATTCTGCGTGAAAAGCTGCAGCGTGTATCTGCAGAAGATAGCATTGAGTGATACCAGCATGATCGTGATAGGCATCGATGTCCTAAGCGTTCTGAATACTCTCTTATACGCAGCTTCCTCTTTGCCCGCGCCGACTAAGTGACCCGTGATGATCTGCGTCGACATGGCACATGCGTTCGAGAAGATTATCGCGAGCGATATGAGCGTGTTGCAGTAAGCTCTTGCGCAGACGGCGTCATTTCCCATCGCGTTAACGAACGAGAGAAGCGTTGTCTGGTAGAGGTTGTATGTTAGGTTCTCGCCTGCGGTAGGAAGGCCGATCTTGACCATCTTGCCAAGGAGCCTGGTAGGGAAAGGTCTCAAATATTTAGGCGCGATCTTACCGATCTTCTTTCTGAAGAAGAATACGAAAACAGCGATCAAACCGAATGTTCTTGAGACAACAGTAGAGATCGCAACGCCTGCAACGCCCATGTTGAGCGGTGCGAGAGGTCCGTAGAGGAACAGGTAGTTTCCGCCGATATTAATAACGTTGATCGCAAGCGTTACGTACATGCCGATCTTAGGGTGTCCGTTGCACCTTAAGATCTGGAGCATAACATTATATACAGCCATTATGAATCCGCCGCCGCCGACGATGTAGATGTAGATCATCGAGTACGGGCGCATCTCGTCAGACACGTGAAGGAATTTCATTATGAGCGGATTTGCAGCGCAGAATGTTGCGCTTAAGACGACGCCGACAACGAGATTTACCATGATGGCAAGCGTGTAGATCATGTTCATCTTGTCGTAACGCTTCGCGCCGAGATACTGCGAGACAACAACGCTCGTAGCTGTCGCGATGACGTTGAAAAGAATGTTCATCATGAACATGATGGTGTTCGCATTGCCGACTGCGCCTACGGCATATTCGTCGTAGTGGCTCAGCATCAGCGTATCGATGTTATTGACCAGTGTAGTCAGGAACATTTCGAGAAACATCGGTCCCGCCAGTAACATCAAAGGCGTCTTCTCATCGATTATGACTGTGTTTCTTTTGCTGACAGCGCTTTCCATTTGAATCCTCATATCAGGCAGGGCCTGTTTTTCAGGTCAATGATACTCTTAGATTCAAAGCAAATATATAAAAGGGCAGTATACTTTATTGCCGAATACTTCCATTAATTATGGACAGAATCAGGTGAAAACGTGCAAAAAGTACGGGCGGAACGATCAGATGTAATCGTCTCTGATCTCGCCTCTTGTCATGGCTTCTTCGCACTTGAAGATAGCCTGCTCCATGGTAATGAATTCTCTCGCCTTAAGGCCTTTGATGATGTACTCGACGGCCTTTTCCTGTCTGAAGCGCGGCGGGATCTGAACTTCCGCATTGCCCTTAAGGAATGCTTCTGTCTCTGCATATTCCTGCTTTCTCGGCACGGGCTTCGAGCCTGCCGAGCTCCATGTCGTAACCCTTGTTGTGGTTTGTCTCGAGCTGGACCGACGCGTCGCAGAACATGCAGTAGATAAGGGACTGGTTGACGCTCTCAACGTTGAGATTACTGCCGCAGGAAGGGCACTGAATTGATCTGATGTTCATTATTCCACACCTCGAAAATGTTTACTCCACCGCCTGTTATATAAAAAATTTTTATAAATGATGTGATGTTATAATGAATTGATATGTTTTGGGTACTGTTATTTAAGGAGTAAAGATCATGGGCACAATGGCAGCGTTCGGCGATTCGGTCTTAAAAGGTGTCATCTACGAAGATGAGCACTACAGGGTGTCTGACGCATCTTTCCAGAAGATCTGCGAAGAATATTTCGGGATCACCATTGAGAACAAGGCTAAGTTCGGCAGCACGATCACAAAGGGCGAATCTGTTTTCGACAGAAATCTCGAGATGATCAAGGAGACTAAGAGCGAGTACGTAATACTCGAGTTTGGCGGCAACGACTGCGCCTATAACTGGAAGGAAGTTTCAGAAGATCCGGACAGGAAGCACCTGCCGTTAAGCACTGTCTCGAATTTTGTCACCACATATACGAACATCATCAAGGAGATCAAGGCGATAGGAAAGACGCCGGTCCTTCTGTCACTGCCGCCTATCGATTCAAATATATATTTCGAGCACATCTCGGCAGGCCTCAACGCAGATAACATCATGAAGTGGATGCGCAATGACAAGCAACACATCTCGAACTGGCATGAGCGATATAACATTGAGATCTTCAAGCTTGCGATCGCAAACAGCGTTCCGGTCATAGACATTACTTCGATCTTCCTGGAGAAGAAGAACTACTCGAGATACCTCTGCGCAGACGGCATCCACCCCAATGAGGAAGGCCACAAACTGATAGCCGAAGCGATCAAGCAGCACATTAAGAACAAGGATATAGTCCTTAATTGATCCTTGAATAACGCCGATTTGTCATTATAATGATGCCGATTGTATTTTTCCCGGGTGTAAGGTATTCCTGTGAGAATAATAGGATTGGAGAAAGACTATGAAGAGAATAAAGTTGTTTACAGCCTTGATCAGTGCCGGCCTGATGCTCGGAGCATTGGCTGGATGCACTGATACAAAAGCCACTGAGTCGTCTTCTGCAAGCACGGAGACTACTCACGAAGTGATAAAGTTCACGGATGATCTGACGCCTGGTGATCCTGCTGTGGTATCGGTCTCCGACGGGCCGGCAGTTGAACCTTCTGCTATTGATAACCCTTTTGAAGGCGAACCCATAGTTTATAACAGCGAGGAACAGCAGAAAGCCAATGTCTTCATAAGCAATTTCGCTGAAGCCTTTTTCGCAGATTACGATTCCGAGAACATGAACATCGAGCAGCTTTTGAACTTTGCCCACATCCACTACACGATCAATTCAAATAAGACCATCAAGTATGAGGATAAGGGCGGCATCACCTATGAGACTTTTACTTTTGCAGATGCACTCAAGACTATTGGAAAGTATTTCGGCACCGGCATTACGGAAGAGGATCTGAAGAAGCTCCCTGCGCCTTCTGCCGACGAGCAGGGTCCCTGCTATGCTGACGGCAAGATCTGGTTCCATTCTGCTGCGGGCGAGAGCTATAACCGCATAGGCATAGTCGATTCCGCAAGGTCCAACAGCAACGGTACGATCACTCTGTATTTCACCATTTATACGATCGACTGGGAAGTCTATTCGAACATGAGTGCCGAAGGGATCAAGTCATACTACCAGCTGACACCTGAGAGGGCTGCTTCCGACAAGACGCTTACCAAGACTGCCACAGGCACCGCGACGGTCAGCGTCGGCCAGTCAGGAAATTACTTCCTGTTAAGATATAAGACCGTTAAGTAAACATAGAACGAAGGCTGCTTCACTGCAGCCTTTTTTATTTGCATCAGTGCCCGGGATGCTCAGCCCTCAGGCTTATCTGACTGCTTACGTTTCCGTCTTATGTTATATTATTTTTATACGTGACGGAATCGGGAAAGCGCTGCAGGTTGGAAAATGGGTACAGAACAGAACAACGCAAAAGTTCCTGACACAAAGAAAGCAAAGTTCGTCGATAACAGAAAAGTCGGCGTGTTTTTCATTGTTGTTGCCGTGATCGTTATCGGAGTCAGTTTGATCGTAAGAATAATCGACTCCAAAATGAGCGCTGAGTATAAGCAGGTTGACGGCGTCGTGTCCTCGATCGAAACAAAGCGTACCTACTATGCCAGGAAATATCGTTATAAAACGACCGTCTCGGTAAAATATTCACCTGAGGGAACAAGTCTTACTTATTTCGCCTCCTATAGCGGCTTTACGAGTTACTTCACCAAAGAGGGCGATGTCTTCACAGTCTGTTATAAGGAATCATCGCCCTTGACAAGCTACGTCGCAGAAAAAGACTGGCTTACCGGAGGATACGTTCATGCCGGAAGCGGTTATAATGTGCCGCTCATTATCGGCGCGATCATCTTATTGATCGGTGTTGTTTTCTTTGATGACGGTGTTAAGACGGCAAAGAGCGGTATCGATCCGACCAAGCAGTCCGAAGTCAATCCGAAGACGGGAAGGCCTTTCAATCCGGAATTCAATGTGGTGGCGAGGATACCGAATAAGACTGAGGACAAAGCGCCCGCTGTTTCCAAAAAGAAGATCAAGCTCGGCGATATTGTAAAAGTCACTGTCGACAGGCCTCTTGGCAGCTATCATCCGGAACACAAGGACATGTACTATCCGGTAAATTACGGCTATATCGAAGGCGTCATCGCAGAAGACGGAGAAGAGCAGGACGCTTATATCTTAGGCGTTGATGAGCCTGTAAAAGAGATCACCGGCGAAGTGATCGGAATCGTCCACAGGGATGATGACGTGGAGACAAAACTCGTTGTAGCACCGCAGAACAGCAGCTTTACATCTGAGCAGATCATGAGCCGTATCAATTTCACCGAGAAGTACTACAGCTCCCATCTCGTCATGAAGCTTAAGGATATCAATATCGATCCTGAGGATCTGATCGCGCTCGGATTTAAGATCAGGGAAGGCCACTGCTGTTATTTCCTGTCCATGGATGAGACGCCTTCGAGAGATACGCTCCTCAAGCTTTTCGATCTGCTTACGGCAGAACAGACGTTGATGTTCTGGAACTTCTACCGCAGGACTAACAAGAGCGATCCGGGTGAATACATCTCGGCTTATATCGAGAACGGCAAAGCGCTCATGGACCGTGCCAATCACGGCTGGAGCAGCGGTTACCTGTCGGTAAGAATCGACGATCTCATCGAGCTCATCCAAAGAAACTGGGATAAGGATTGTGATATGAAGAAAAACTTCGTGAATGCCATCGAGATCTCGAAGACTTTCTATCCCGATGAGATGCGCCGCCGGATGGAGAATCCCACAGAAACCTTTGTGCCTGATTATTCACAGACTGCCTGGTAAAAAACATCATGTTATAATCACTTTATCAGACATGATAACATTCTTATTTATGGGGGTAATTTTATGAATGGTGAGATGTTACAGCTGGCGAGAGTCACGTGCTATGTAAATGATTCCATAAAGAGCGGTACTTTAGCGCCGTTTAAGAATTCGCAGTATGAGAATGACGTTGTTTATATCTTTGCCGACAAGAAGTCGTTTTCTGATACGGAGAATGAGACCATAACAGGCACTCCGGAGTGGGTGAAGGAGATCCTTATAAGGGGCGTTAAAAGAGCGGTGTTCTTTGTTGCTACGGACGATGACCCGCGCTCTGCAGGCTTTGCAAATGCAGGGCGAAGAGGCCTTATAACGATCGCAGAAGACGGACAGAAGTCGCTCTGGGTCCCCAGATGGGACTTCGACAGAGTCCGTACGATGTGGAATATCTGTTACAACGAGAAGAAATTGGGCGATATCGGCAATCCGCCTTCGTATCCTGATAACTACGAAGATTTTAAGGATGTTCTGGAGAGGATATCTGTTTTCGCGGAAGAGATAGGATGCAAGAACTGGGCTTCCGTATTCAGAGGCGCACTTGATATACTGACAGGCTCGCAGACGATCACTCCACCCGCGTGGATGAAGGAGAGCTTCCCGAACTTCGATGACAAATCAGTCAGGATGTTCTTTGCTTCATCGAAGGCGGACGTGTTCGGAGGCATGGGTTCATGGAATGATGATCCCGCCGGTTATGCTTCGGAAAAGCACAGGACAGACGAGTATAAGCAGTTGTCCGACGAATTGTTTAAGCAGACCAGGAACGCGGTCTTATTTGTGGTGAACCGGTGATGAAAAACACATATAAAAGCAATAGGGCAGCATCGCTCATATCTCTTGTGCTCTTAACCGCATTCTGCCTTTCCATGGTGTCCGGATGCGATTCGAAAAAGGCTCCGTCCCAATCCTTAGAACCCCCGCAGACAACCGCGGTCACTACCCGGGTCAAGACCTTCAAGCCGCAGTATACCGAAGATGAGATACTGAACATGTCGGATGAGGATCTCATTGATTTTGGAATGATCCTTATTGAGCATGGCGTTGAAGATGTCAGGCGTCCGAATACCAAGAGAGCTGACCTGAATCTGGGCGATGAATATGAGCAGGTGTGGAGACATGCAAGCCGTTCTGCGTCAAGCTATGACGAGGCGCAAGCAATAATAAAAGAAGTATGGAAAAATGGCGACAGGAATGACCACAAAAACATACGGCTCGCAGCTGAGAATGATGAATTCTGGCTGTTTGCCTGTGATTATTATTATGATGGGAAGTTCAGTTTTGTATTCACTACATCGGTATACAAGAAGAGCTATTTTGACGAAGAGACTTCCACTGCTTACTTTGATCTTAATGAAGAAAGCATAAGGCATTTCTTCGCATATGAGGTTACTGATGTGAACGAAAGTCCTGATACAGTTATCGGTGAGTATGTGATCAAGACTGAGAACGGGTATATTTTCAGAAGGTATCTCGCCTATATCAGTTATGGCGACTGGGGTCTGAACGATCAGGTGATTATAGAAAAAATGGAATGGAAGATATACAGCTACGGAAAAATCGAGTTCGTTCAGGATAACTACAGAAGGGAACTGGACCTTCCAAGTCAGAAATGGACCGATGAGAATCCGGGTCTCGGAGCGTGACCCGCTTAAATATGAGCTGTTTTTTATCAAAAATCTGAATATATGTCAGAAATCTGACTGCCATTTTGCATATAGCTCGAAATCTAAAAAAAGCCTTATACCATAACGCTTGACTCGTAGTGTATAATGCGTGCCGAATATTCTCCTATCAGGGTAAGGTATAGAGGTAAAACAGATGAGATTTTTGAGGACCGCAAGAAATTATTTCTTCTACAGCGGCATCGAGAAAGACGAATATAACGCGGTAAAGAAGGACGCTTATATCTCGAATTATAAGGTCTGGCGTCTTCTGCACGTTCTTATGGTCGCGGCATTCGCGTTCCTTTATGTCGGCTCGCTCGCAAATGACCTGCTGGAATTAAACAAACTTTATTATCTGACAGCACTCGTATATTCGGTTGTCGCAAGCCTTCTGTTCTTCGTTATGAAGAAGGACTCTTTGGCAGCGCAGCTCCTGATATATCTGTCTATATCGCTGCTCTTCCTTTTCGCATGCCTAATCACGCAGAACAAGCCGGAGATCCCTGCAACGACATTTATCGCGCTGCTCTTGATCGCACCGATGTTCATGATCGACAAGCCGTTCTTCATGACTTTCGAGCTCGCGGCAGCATCGACGGTATTTCTCGTATGGATGTATAACGTTAAACCCTACGAGATCTGGCAGATGGACGTCATCAATGTCACCATCTTCACGATCGTCGGAGTCATCCTCAACATCATCGCAAATTCCATCAGGATCAAGGAGTTCACCCTGACCAGGAAGATCAATATCCAGAAGGATACGGACGAACTCACCGGCCTTAAGAACAAGGGCGCTCTCATCAGGGAGATCCAGCAGGCGTTAGACGACGAGAAGATCAGTAAGGGCATCCTCTTCATGATGGACGTCGATCATTTCAAGCAGATCAACGATACATACGGCCACGATGTCGGCGACAATGTCATCTGCCAGTTAGGACATCTCCTCGGCAGGAAGTTTGTCGACGATGAGATCGCGGGACGTTTCGGCGGCGACGAGTTCATCATCTTCATCAGGAATGCGGACGATCCTGAGTTCGCCGCATCCATAGCAAAGGCTGTCTTGGAAGGTGCTTCCGAGAGCATCAAGTATCCCGGACAGGAGAGTGCGGTCAGTGTAAGCATCGGAATCGCAATCTATCAGGGCCTCGAGAAGTCCTACACAGAGATATTTAAGAAAGCTGACACCGCTTTATACAGATCCAAGGCAGATTCTGAAAACAAATATAATTTTTACGCGTAATTGCTCGAAATGAACGACGCTCCGGTTTAATAGACTGATATAATGACACTATTAAAATTTTTTGAAGGGGCGCATCAGGATGTCAGATTACAGATTTAAAGTTAACCTGAGCGGCATGATCGAGATTCTCTCAGATCACCTTTACAGCAGTCCTGACGTATATATCAGAGAGCTTTTGCAGAATGCCGTTGACGCGGTCGTTGCCCGCAAGAAGAATTCAAGCGCAGCTGAACTTCAAGGCTACGAAGGCAGCATCGACGTATATCTCGAAGACAACACTCTGAGATTCATCGATAACGGTATCGGATTGACTGACGAAGAGATACACAAGTTCCTGTCCATCATCGGCGAATCTTCGAAGAAGCAGCTTAACGAAGCAGCCTTAAGATCCGATTACATCGGCAAGTTCGGTATCGGACTTCTGTCCTGCTTCATGGTGAGCAATGAGATAGTCGTTAAGACCAGATCGATCCGGTCCGAAGATGCATTTATCTGGATCGGAAAACCTGACGGCACATATACTCTCGATAAGTACGGCGAGCCGCACGATCCCGGAACGGAGATCATTCTTACGCCCAAGGAAGACTGCCTGCCGTATTTCGAGCCTGACAGAGTAAGGGAACTGCTGCTCCACTATGGCCAGATTCTGCCTTATCCGATCAATCTTCACGCTGAAGGAGAGAGTGACAGGATCAATTTCCAGGTCCTGCCGTGGGAGAAGGAGAACGTTGATAAGAGCGAACTTCTCGAGTACGGATACGACATGTTCAGGACTAAGTTTTTCGACGCGGTCATACTTAAGTCTGAATCCGGAGATGCCACGGGCGTAGCATTCATCCTGCCTTATCAGGTCCATTCATCTGCAAAGCAGAAGCATCTTGTATATCTGAAGAATATGCTCGTCACTGAGAAGGGCGATGAGATCCTTCCCGACTGGGCGTTCTTTACCAGGTGCATAATCAACTCGCAGAACTTAAGGCCCACAGCTTCCAGAGAAGGCTTCTATAATGACGAAGTGCTGGAGAAGACCAGGATCGAATTAGGAAGGTGCATCACCGATCATCTGGTGCAGATGGCAAGGGATAACCATCAGCTTTTCGAGAGCTTCATGCGCATTCACGAGCTTGCGATAAGATCGATCGCGTGCGCTAATGACGAGATGTTCGATACCTTCATTGACGAGCTCTATTTCCATACGACAAAGGGCTATCTCACAGGCAGGGAATTAAGGACTACAAATGAAGATCTCGTATATGCCGACATATCGGAATTCAAGCATCTGTCGCAGATCTTCATGGCGCAGAACAAGCTCCTGATCGATGCGGGATACGTTTACACAATAGAGCTCCTTGATAAGCTCTCCGTAAAATACGATCTGGCGATCACAAGGGTAAGCGTGGACATAATCGATGACATGCTCGTTGATATCTCGCCCCGGGATGCTGAGACATGCGTTGATTTCCTTACCATCGCTGAAGAATCGCTGAAGGGCTATAAGGTAAATGTCGACATAAAGAAGTTCGTGCCTTCGGATATGGCTGCGTTCTACTACATCGACGATGACGTTATGCTCTATCAGCAGGTGCAAAATGCATTGAACCAGTCGGAGGATGTTTTCTCCGGCATGCTGGCTGAGTTCGCTTCTGCTGTTGAAGAGGCTTATCCTACGGTATTCTTCAACTTCAACAATCCGGTCATTAGAAATCTCATTAACTGCAAGGACAGGAAACTGATCTCGGACATTGTCACGGTCCAATATATCCAGACGCTGCTGATCGGTGATTTCCCGCTGAGGAATAATGAGCTTGGCACATTGAATTTTAAGCTTCTCGATCTGTTCGACAGATGCATCTGACGGAGGAAATCATATGAGTGACACCCATCCCGATTATAACGGCATTGTAAAAAACGTGGATATCATGCCGCACGGCAAGGCGCGCATTGATGCCTACCAGAAGTGCATTGAACTTGCCGACAAGCACAAGGACAGAGACAGGCAGATCAAATACCGTCTTCTTCTGATGGATGAGAGCTGCCATCACGACGATACTCTGCAGGCATATCTGGTTTTCCCCGTTTTGCTTAAGATCAGTGACGAGGCGTTTGCAGAGACCGGCGACAGACCGTATCTGTATAAGACTCTCTGGCAGTACAAATGGCTGATAGAGGATGCCAGATTCTTCTATCAGATCGATCAGGAGCAGTTCGAAAAGCTCGTGCAGGACGCCATCGTAAGATTTCAGAATGCCGGTTATAATGCCCGTTCGATCTATATGCAGGCAGCACAGTTCTACGTTTATTCCAATCCCGCGAAAGCTGAGGAGTATTACAGACAGTACCTCGCAACACCCAGGGACGATATGAGCGACTGTTCGGCATGCGAGAGCAATTCCGAGTTTCTTTATCTGCTCTCGAAAGGAAGATACCTTATTGCCATGCATAAGGCACAGGCCATATTCGAAGGAAGGAGAAGATGTGCGGAAGTTCCGTTTATTACTTATACGCATTACATGCTCTTCATGGCCCGGCGAAAGCTCTCCGGCGAGCAGGTCTCAGAAGACGTCATGGCAATGATGAAGGACTATGCTTCAAAGTGCAGAAGGATCATGGTAAGTGAGAACAAGATCTTAGAGGAGGTCGGAAAACTGCTCATGTATTATGCAGTCTTTGATCCTTCCAAGAGCCTCGGCTTCATCCAGCGCTTCCCTGATTTCACTGAAGCGCATAGATACAACCCGTTTGCGGTATTCTATTTTGCTCTTGGAATGATGCTGTTCATCAAAGGCATCGGAGACAAAGAGACATACAAGATGAAGATGGATCCGAGATTCAGATTCTATAATCCTGACAACACTTACAACGTTGCGGAGATGTATGAGTTCTACCGTGCGCAGGCTGAGAAAACAGCGAACGGCTTCATCGAATCACAGAAGAATGACTCGTTCAGGAAGCTTTACGATCTGGTAATCTCACAGGAAGTGCCTGTAACCCAATAAAAATGCCCGGTAATTACCGCAAATAAACGGCGGTTAATCCCATAAAATGCCGCATTTATTAAGAATATGCCTGATATAATGCTTCCATACTTTTATTATGGGGCGTTTAATCAGGTATGAGAAAACTTGCACAGATCACCACAGGCTTATTATGTTTATCGTTACTGGCTTCTTGCGCGACCATTGCCATTGGCGGGCAGGACGCAGAAACAACAGATACATCGGACACGGGCATTGAAGGATCAACAGAGAAGAGCAATGCTATTGTTTTCACGGATGAGACAAAGACATCACTGTCAGAAGATATCATCTCGCAGTTTGATGTCATTTCGGATAATTACGATTATCTGAGGAACGATTATCTGCAATACGGCGAGGATTCATTGATCAATTCTCACATGGCTGTAACCGATCTTAACCATAACGGAAGACTGGAAGTCATAATTACCAGCTGCATGGGCAGCGGCGCATTCTCCATTACTTCAATGTACGAGGTCTCAGAAGACTTAACCAAGTTAGAGAGGCTTAATATCAACGGGGAGACCGGACCTGACAGGGACGCCGATTTCGTCAGGGGCAGCGCAAAGGAGATCTGCACTGAGATATATGAGTGCTATATGAAGGACGGCAAGTACTATTATCTGCTCACGAATTATTCAAGCGCGGGATGGGCTGCAAAATATATCGGCTATATCTCGTATTCATTTAACGGTCAGATCGGCAAAGACTTCATCGGAGGCTGCGACGTAAGCGTCGAAATGGATACCAAGAAGATCAACACCTGGCTTGATGACGGACACGGCAATTATTTCAAGGACGGCGAGTCATTCGCGAAGCACATGACCTCATACTGGGACGGCTACACAAAGCAGAAGTCCTGTGAAGTCAAATACATCCCGTTCCCTTCGAAGGAAGCATTTGCCGCCTGTATCAGAGATTCCTATAATGCATTTAATCCCGATTCAGAAGTAGTTGCCATAACTGATTACAACTACCAAAAGTCTTTCGAAGGCTATTACGAAGACGACTATGAATATGTAATACAGGAGACTATGCCGGGCATCTGAAGCTCAGTTTTGATTGCGGACAGCCCGCATATATTTTGTTATCTGAAAGATCCTTTCCTAAGTGTAAAATGGTATTTGAAAAGTACCGGGGGTGCACTATGGAAAGGATTTATAATAAGCTGGTAAGGGATAATATTCCGGATATAATTGCCGCGAAGGGAGAGACTCCCGTTACCGGTATTCTCGGTGATGCCGAATATAAGAAAGCGCTGGAAGACAAGCTCTGCGAAGAGTATCAGGAGGTCATGGAGTCTTCCGGTGATGAGCGCTGTGAGGAACTGGCCGACGTTGTTGAGGTCGTAAGGGCGTTGGCCAAATTGGAAAACAGGTCTCTGGAAGATATAATTAACCTTGCAGATAGGAAGAGGGAAAAGCGCGGAGGCTTTGATAACAGGATATTCCTTGAGAAAGTCATTGAGAAGCCGTAAGTAATAGCGTGGAGAACAGAGGAAAATAATGAAGAAGTTTTTGAAGGCTTTTGCAGGTGCATTCTGCGCCATGACCGTTTTGTTTACGGGAGTTACTGTTTTCGCGGCAGAAAACGATAAGACTCCGACAGGCATAGCCTACGACAGAGTAGGCGCCGCCATTGAGAAATGGGCTAAGGAGAATCCTGATGATTATGTGTCATTTGTGACTGCGGTATTCAGCAAGGACCAGCTCCTATATCAGGGTGCTTTCGGTCAGATCGACCGCGAGAATAAAATGGACTGCGCGCTTGATTCCGTTTTCGAGTGGGGAAGCGTCAGCAAGCTTACGGTCTGGGTCAGCGTCATGCAGCTCTATGAACAGGGCAAGTTAGACCTGAATGCCGATGTGCGCACATACCTGCCGGAAGGATTCCTCAAGAAGCTTAAATACGACGATCCGATCACCATGATCAACCTCATGAACCACGACGCAGGCTGGGGCGAAGGCACATGGAACCTTCAGGTCGATGACTCGGCTGATATTATTTCTCTCGGCGAGGCTCTCCAGGCTACCGAACCGCCGCAGATGTACCGTCCTGGCGAGGTATGCTCATATTCGAACTGGGGCGCAGCTCTCGCTGCTTATGTGGTCGGGCGCATTGCGGGGCAGTCTTATGCGGATTATGTGCATCAGAATATTTTCGAGCCTTTGGGAATGGAGCAGACGGCGATCCTTCCTGACCACCGCGACAACGCGTTTGTGCAGCAGAAGAGGCTGGAATTGTATTCGTATACCAACTACGGCAGCGGCTGGAACAACAACGGCCAGCAGCTCTTATACATTAATCTGTATCCGGCAGGCGCCGTGACGGGAACGATAGGTGATATGGCGAAGTTCGCGCAGAGTTTTGTCAGGGACGATCATCCGCTGTTTGCGAAAAAGGAGACTCTCGATTTGCTTCTCTCACCATCCTCTTATCTGGGCGATACCGGCATTCCCAATTCCTTCCACGGACTTTGGCAGGATACATTTGAGAATTGCACTTTGCTGGGCCACGACGGCGGCACGAACGGCTGCTCTGCAAGCCTTAAGTTCGATAAGGACACGGGCTTCGGAATGGTAGTCATGACGTCATCAGGCGGCCGTGAAGGTGTGGTAACGACGCTGTTCGGAACTCCAAAATATCCTGATGCAAAAGCCTTTGCGGGAACGGTCTCTAATCCCGGTTCGCTCAAAGGTGTTTACGCAGGCTGCAGATCGGTCCGCAAAGGATTCTTTAAGGTCTTCGGAATGATGAGCATGCTCCCCGTAAGCTATAAGGGAGACAATACATACGATGCGATGGGCATGGCAACGATCCGCCAGTTATCTGACAATGTATGTGAATTGGAGCAGGGGGATGTATACCCGGCTTATGTCTATAACACTTCTGACGGCGCAACGATCTTTACGCTCGGCTCACAGAGCTTCGCACTCGATAAGACGATCGCACCTTCGCTCGCGCTTCTTGCCATCTATCTCGTAATGACACTCGTAAGCATATTTATGGTATTC
Source organism: Clostridiales bacterium Firm_14 (assembly GCA_001604135.1). Classification (GTDB taxonomy): domain Bacteria; phylum Bacillota; class Clostridia; order Saccharofermentanales; family Saccharofermentanaceae; genus Saccharofermentans. The sequence continues at coordinate 75,772 of LVAT01000010.1, read as the reverse complement.
GGCAAGATAATCAACCTCATCGCGAGAAAGCTCGAGAGCTTCAAGGGATTTGTCCTGATAACAGCTTCGCAGGTAATAAGACCGGTCGTTGTTGCACCGATCATCGCACTGCTGGCATCTTACCAGCACCTGTACGGAATCACTAAAACGCAGGGCTACACGGTATTTGCGATCGAAGCTGTGTGCCTTGCGGTATTTGTTGCGGCACTTGTATCTTCCGCATTCAGGCTCTTTAAGAAGAGCGAAGACAACGGACCGGTTTGGAAATATGTCATGAGCATCCTGGGCAACGGCTTATCGATCGTCATGATGCTCATGCTGGAATTGGTTAATATCTGGGGCATCTGAAAAGGAGATTAAAATGGAATTAAGTGATGAATTATATGCGCAGATAACAAGGCACACTGACATTGGAGAGCACTATTTCGAAGAAGGCAAGTTCAGGAAAGCTCTCGAAGAATATAAGAAAGCTTTTGAACTGATCCCTGAACCCAAGACTGACTGGGAGGCTTCAGTCTGGACACTTGCGGCCATCGGCGATGCGCATTTCATGTTAAGGGAGTTCGTATCGGCGCTTAAAGTTTTCGAGCAGCTCATGAATGAGTACCACGAAGAAGGCAATCCCTTTGCCAGAGTAAGATACGGCCAGTGCCTCTATGAGACAGGTAAAGTTGAAGAGGCCAGAGAGCATCTTTTTGCCGCATATGAGATGGAAGGTGATGAGCTCTTCGATAACGACAAGTACCGGGAGGCGATCTCGGATCTGATCGGCAACAGCAGCGGAAAGGAGTAACTGTATGTCTAACATAAGAGACCGCGGAGTTTTGGATATTGTACTGGTCGAGGACGGCAAGTACGTTCTTATCATCATCGACGACATGAAGTGGGAACCTGCAACCCGTCAGCAGCACGCAATTATGCTGCAGGACAAGATCAACGATTATCTCAACTACATCTCAAGCGGTCAGGCAGAGGAAGCAAAGCCCGGTCTCCGTCCCGTGATCCGCGTGATCGCGCAGTATTCATACAGTAAGTTCTGCATTGATTTCCTTGAGCGCATCCGTGAATTTGTGAAGGCAAAGGATGATATCTGCGATATCGAGTGGACGCATTCGCCTGATGACGGACCGTTCGACGACGGATTCAGTGATGACTTTGTTTTCGACGAGTCAAAGATATATCCCAGGATCAAGAAGAACTGGGCAAAGGACCCTTCTAAAGAAGTATCTATGATGCCGCCTGATGCATCATCTCCGGACTATCCGGACCAGATGGTCCTGATCCGCGTCATGGAAAGTTTTGTCGGCATGATCGTCCAGGATATGGGCAGCGTTCTGACCTACCTGACTTACGATATGCTTCCTGAGGGAACGGACGTCATGGCACTTTGGAACAAGGCATTCGAGAACCTCTGCAGGGACATTAATTACAGGTGGAGTGAGTCCAAAGAGCCCGGTATTTACGGCATTCTGGCAGGCGGCGATTTCGAAGCGGAGAGCTTATGCCTGGACGGTGTCTGGAAAGGCCTTGCTGATTCCTTGGAAGATGATCTGATCATATGCGTCCCCACAAAGGACATCGTTTTTTATACAAAAGCAAGCGAAAAGAAGCTCGTTAAGAAGCTCCTTCAGATGGCAGCGGACATGTTTGAGAATAATCAGAAAGAGACTCCGTATCTGCTGTTCTGCAAAGACGTATTCCTCTTCGACAGAAGCAAGGGAGCACTGGAGATTACCGATAAGTACAGGTATTGATGGGTTTTGTGGAGGATCATTATGGGATTATTCGATAAGTTTTCCAAGGATAAAAATGCACCGGCTGCGAATGATATTCTCAGCATTCCGTACGACTATTCCGGCTATGACCTGGTATTCGAAGAGGGAACAACAGATCCTGCTGTGTATTCTGAGATCAATGCGCTCGTAACCAATAACAAAATGAATATGGCCGGTGTTGAAGGTTTTGATTCCCTCTCGAAAGATTCGTCCGAAGATGAATTCTGGGAATTCTACGATGCATGGATCGAAGCACTTGAGCAAAACGGCTTTGTAACTGAACTTACAATGTCTGATGATATCGGAACTTTCGCTGCGGACATAAACAGGATCCTTAGAAGCATTGGCGCGGCGCAGCTTCTTAACGAGGATGAGATAGTAAATACATACCGTACTGAAGTGGTGAAGTACAGCTTCCAGGGAGCGCCTGTCAGTGCGGACTTTAAGTACGATCTTCTGGAAGCAAACATCGTGGCTGCCGAACTCAGAAAGATGGGATATGAACTGATCGCTTTCTTCAACAGCATGGACAACAACGTGAAGGCGGTCATACCGATAGATAAGATCTCACTTATGCAGGAGCTGGAGGGTAAGATTAAATAGAAACCCTCCCTGTTGGTATAAAAATAAATATCCAATTAGTATTACTTGTCAGTTCAAACTTAAGTCCGTTTCCGCTATCATAGTGGCAAATGAAGACTTAAGGGAGTGACTGACATGGAACTGAAACTCGCTGAAAACATCAAGAGAATGAGGAAGGAGCGCCAGCTCACCCAGGAAGCATTGGCTAATGCGCTGGGCGTAACCGTGGGTGCTGTCTATAAATGGGAGGCTGATCTCACGTCTCCTGAGATATCAATGCTTGTAAGGATCGCGGATCTTTTCGATACATCCGTTGATACACTCCTGGGTTATGAGATGGCCGACAAGCGCAAGGGTTCGATCACGAAGTACATATACAGCCTACTGGCAAAGAAGGACCATGCGGCTTTGGAAGAAGCTGAGAAGGCGCTCATCAGATATCCGAATGACTTCGGCGTGATCGTGGCAGCGGGAAATACTTTCTCGGCGTTCGGAATGGAAGAGAAGAATAATGACATGCTTAAGAGGGCGATAGTTCTTTTCGAGAAAGCGTTATGCATCGTTCCGTCTGATATCGATCCGCGTTACGGAAAGCTGAACATAATCGGAAACATCGCGTTCATGTATTTTCTGCTCGATGAGAAAGACAAGGCTCTCTCCATGATGATAGAGAACAACGAGGGCGGCGTCTTCAGTTCCAAGATCGCATGGCTTACCGCTATGACGGGTGACACCGGAGAGGATTGCTACACGCTGCTTTGCACGAACTTCTCGATGCTTAATTTCGAGCTCATCAACGTGACCATGGGTCTTCTTTTCTACTACAAGAACAAAGGCGATATGAACGGCATCAAGACGATTGCCAGATGGTGCATAGAGTTCTCGGAGAACACGAGGAAGACGAAGGATCCCTGCTTCTACGACAAGATCAATTGCGCATGCCTGACTGCAGAAAGCTACGCATACTTTAAGAGCGGGGATAAGGAGAAGGCGAAAGAACTTCTGACAGAAGCTTATGATCTCGCAGTATTCTTCGACTCTTCCGAAGAGAAGATCAAGGACATCATCAAGCTCTTTGACTCTCAGCAGGAAGCGGCGCTTTTCAGCCTCCTGGGCGGAACCGGCATGGAAGCGATCGGGTCAACGACAGCGATCATAGCAGACAAGAAATTTTCATCTTTCTGGAATAGCATAAGAAAGTAGGACTTCACATGACAAATAAAAACTTATTTGTGGAACTGAAGAATCAGTTCCATAGGGACAACCATGTCTTTTTTATCCTCTCAGTTATTGGCGCGCTCCTGTCAGGATTCCTTGGAATGGGCGTTTCGTGGCTAACCGGAGAACTCATAGACACCGCATCAGGCAACGGCAAATGGAGCATAAGTGAGCTGCTGATAATCAGCCTTTGCATCGCTGCATTTTTCCTCGCAGCATCCTATCTGACTTACTACGCGAAGCCCAGATACATCAGGAAAGCAATGCAGAACTACAAGCAGGCGTTGTTCTCCAAACTCACGGAAAAGAACATCATGTCATTCCGTTCCGAGAGCACATCAACATATCTCTCTGCGCTTACAAATGACTGCACTTCAATAGAGACCAATTACCTGGACAAAGAGTTCTGGTTCATCTTCAGAATGACTTCGTTCGTGACATCGCTTGCACTTATGCTTTTCTATTCGCCTGTCCTTACGCTTGTAGCGATCGGCGTTACATTCCTGCCTCTTACGATATCGCTCTTGTCAGGCAAGAAACTGAGCAAGCAGGAAGTAACCGTATCAGACAGAAACAAGAGTTTTACCGCAACTGTCGCCGACTGTCTCAACGGCTTTTCTGTAGTGAAGGCTTTCCGTGCGGAAAAGCCCGTGTCAGGACTCTTCTCGGAGGAGAATACCAAGCTCGAGAACTCGAAATATAAGCGCACAAAGCTTCAGATCTTCATCAATACTCTGGGCCAGTTATCCGGCATGACCGCTCAGGTCACGGTATTCTTCGCCGGCGCATATATGGCGCTCGCGGGAAAGGGCATAACAGCGGGCAACGTCATCATGTTCGTAAACCTGATGAACTTCGTTGTAGCTCCCGTGGCAGAGCTTCCGGGACTCCTTGCGGCGCGCAAGGCATCAAGAGCGCTCATTGAGAAGATTGCAAAATCATTGTCTGAGAGCTCATTTGCAGGCGGCGATACTGAGCTTTGCCCGCTCGAAAAGAGCATCTCCGTAAAGGATGTTTCTTTCGCATACGAAGACGGAAAAGAAGTCCTTCATGATATATCTTTCGACTTCGAAGCAGGGAAATCCTATGCGGTCGTAGGCGCTTCCGGAAGCGGCAAGTCAACGCTCTTAAACCTCATAATGTCAGGCGCCTGCGGAGCGGAATACAGCGGCTGCATAATGTGGGATAATGTGGACCTTAAGGAATCGTCTTCGGATTCATTTTTCGATCAGGTATCATCGATAGACCAGAATGTATTTGTCTTCAATTCGTCGATAAAGGACAACATCACGATGTTCCGCGAATTCCCTGAAGAGGAAGTAAGCGAAGCAATCTGCAGATCTCATCTGAAGGAACTTGTTGAGGATAAAGGCGATGACTATCTCTGCGGTGAGAGCGGCAAGGCGCTGTCAGGCGGCGAGAAGCAGAGGATATCTATCGCGAGGAGCCTTCTTAAGAGATCGTCTGTGTTAGTTGCAGATGAGATCACGGCGGCGCTGGATTCGCAGACTGCGTATAAGGTATCTTCGGATATCCTGGATCTTACTGGCATTACGAGGATAGTTGTCACACATTCGCTCGAAGAACGCCTCATGAAAAGATACGACAAGATCATTGTCATGCGTGACGGCAGGATCGAAGAGCAAGGAACCTTCGACGAACTGATGGCCATGAAGAGATACTTCCATGCGCTGTTTATGGTTGCCTGATGAGCAGAGCGGATGCCGATAGTTCTCAAAGCCCACCTAGTCCTGTTTTTTAGACTTCTAAGTGGGCTTTTTTTTGAATACTTCGTGTTGTTTGATTGCGAAAAGCCCACCTAAACCTGTTTTTGACGCATCTGGGTGGGCTTTTTGGGAAAACCTCTGTGTTGTCAATTTATAAAAAGCCCACTAAATGCCATTTTATCCACCATCAAGTGGGCGGGCGTTATTTTGTTATCTGAAAGTTATAGATGAACACCCACAAACGGCAAAAATCCAATAAACTTGTCACCCAAAATCCGGAGTGTTAGAATGATTCTCGATAGAAGGTATACCCTTTGCTGTGGGGATTGCAAAGGGAGAACAGACAGGGTTAGCTACCTTAGTAGCTGGCATTTTCAAATGTGTTCCGTAAGGAATAATTATTTCCAAACATAAATGACATGGGGAGATTCTCTGAAGGATTTTTCCATTGCATTTTGTCGGGGAATATACCAACAGACAAGTCAAGCTTCAGTTAAAAACAAGCCGCAGCATATTGTTGTGAAACGTGCAAAGAAAGCAGCGGTATGTGTAATGGCTTAGCAGTAATGAAATGTCAATCTGTTATTTATGGAATGCTTCACACATAGTGGAATTGCTATAGTTTTGGGGAGGTTTATATGATTAAACGAATTATTTCTGTAGTTATTTCAGTAGCCATCATTGCAGGATTTGCAGCCGTATGTTCAGCGGCAGCAAAAACAACAACAAGAATCACGGGTTCGTATGGTACCTGGACAGAGACATGCAAGTACGATGGAGATTATTATGCCACCACTGTTACGCTTGGAGCTGAGGGGTTCAAAAATAATAAATCTTTAGGTGCAAAGACCCAGTCATGGTCAAATGACGCTGCCGCATTAGATCACAAGGTAAGTTATTTCAACCTTTTATCTAATAGAGGATACTTCATCGGATATTATAAGATCGGCAATACTATGTACTACAACAAAGGATTTAACGGTAAGTAAATTTATCCTTCGTTTTAGATATTGATATTTAACTGATTGACAATCACGCTTCTTATGAAATTGTTTTTTAAAAATCTATCTGAACATATTCTTAGTCACACCATTACCTTGGTCTTATATGCGGCTGTAACCGTGCTTGGTATCTTTTGTATCTCAAGCTATTATGTCAGCGCGTTTCAAGGTGTAAAGGCGTACAAAGCATATGGGCTTGATGAGTCGTTGGTATATTCTCCAATGTATTCGATGGCCGATTATATAAGGATCGATTCAGGGGAGAGCAATGAGCCGGAAGAACTTCTTGACCGCATTAACCATCTTGATTGTGTATCAGGGGCTGAGTATGAGACATATACTTATGGGAATGTTCTTGTAAACAGGGAGCGTTCTTTGGAAGGAAATCCCTTTTATCTGACTGCTGAGCAGCTTCCTATGGATCTGAAGGGTTTTCCTTGGCGTATCGTAAAAGGCAGGGCTCCGGATCCCGGTGCGCCTGAAGAGATCTGCATTTCGAGCAATTACATTGGCAGATGCAATATCGGTGACACGTTAGTTATGAATAATGTCAGGAACCCTGATGAGGAATACCGGTTCAAGGTATCAGGGTTCTTCGATATCAACTCCAGAGCGCTTTTTGGCGACAGTTATTTCTGTGAGATCGAAAGCAGTCTCGGAGCCTACGCGAATGCGTTTACTTATAGTGTAATCGTGCCTGATAATGCGGGCGGCAACAGGGATATCATGATCGTACATCCGGCAGACGGCTACACGGTAAGCGATATAAAACCGCAGGTGCTTAAAGTTGCCGGACGCGGAACCGCTTACACATATGAAGACTACCGCGATATGCTGTATGACGCTGACAGCGATAATGCCGTTGTCTTTAAGGCGGTAGCAATAGCATCGGCAATAGTCACATTGGAACTTCTGATCGCTTACACGCTGATACAGCTGTCATTGAGGAAGAACGAACTGGTCATCTACTATCTTAACGGCGGAGCGTGGCTGTATGTGTGCCTGACCGCATGTTTTTCATATCTTCCGACTGTTCTTGCAGGCCTTGTCACGGGCATTGCAATTTATAAATACAACCCATGGATAAAGGCGATGTCGAACGGCGTTTATATTCTGGATCTGAAGACCGTCTTGTCTGTGTCAGGAATCCTTCTTGGCGCATACATACTGGTCAATCTGGCGTTCTTTGCATTTGAATATAAGAAATCACCGGTCGAAATGTTGAGGATTGAAGGATGAGGTTGCTAAAGATTACAGTTAAGGCTCTTATCGACAGACCTCTTATCAATCTGTTTGTATGTCTGGCGCTGGCATTGCTGGTGTTCGCGCAGGGCCTGATCGCGAATGCATACTCCTTCTCCATGTCAGGGGAGATGTATCTTTATACCAGTTACCGTTTTGTAAGTGAACGGGACAGCTCTGATATGGTTCAGGTCCTTAAGGATAATTATCCCGACAGTCTTGTGAAAGCTAATGAGATCTATGCTGACGGTAATGAATCTCAGACGATAGTCTTCAGATATAACAGAGTCCTGAAGAATGCCGAACTGGGCAGGCTCAGAAACTATGCAGGACATTACCTCCCGGATGCTGAATTCGCCGCACCGGAAGTATATAGGGACGGCTACGACGTGTTTAAAGAGGTAGTTATTTTCGCGTTGATAACGGCTGTTATCCTGATAGTGCTGATACCGATAATCAACTACCCGGTCAAGATACGCGAAAGTGAGTTCAGAAGCTACAGGATATGCGGCGCGCCGGTAAGTTTCATCCTGGCGGCGCATCTTATTCACGTCGCGGTTCTCTCTTTGATTGCAGGGGCCATAGGTATTTGCGGATTATTCATATATACAAGGATGAGTCACGCAGGCAATCTGGGACTTCTTGCGGTACTTATTCCATTGCTGTTCTTCGTTACGGTCACTGTTGAGACAATGATAGCCCGGCTGGCAGAGGAATATCATGAGAAATAAGATAAAAACAGTTTCATGCATAGTAATGATGTCGGTTGCGATCGGCAGCTGCAGTCTGTTCCGCGGTTTTGATGTAACGGAACTGGGGTCTGCTAAGGTCAGATCATATGCTGCGGATATAAACCGCGTAATGACAGAAGAAGACATCGTGAACGAATTCCTGTCAGTATACAAAAGCGAATATGAGATTGACGGCTATGTCCTGACAGGCAGCAGGGAAGGCGGCTTGTCATGGATCCTGTACGGGTCAGATGATATCGGGATTGTGAGTCAGAAGAATGCCGGATCTGATTTGCACTGCAATATCGAAAACATCATTCAGACAGATGAAGATGTGCTGGCAGTCTCAGAGAGTGCTCCCGGTGTATTTGTCATTGCAACGGATAAAGGCTCTGATACATGGGGTGATTCCGAAAGACTGCTTATATATGACTGCAATCAGAAAGCGATCACTGCTGATTCAGTGATCGATGAGACTTATGGCGACGGATTCACGGATATGTGTGTTGACGAGTCCGGAAACATCTATGTGGTGCTGGGCTCGAAAATCGTTAAGCTCGACGGACAGCTTGCCGTAAAGGCTTCTGTGAGGCTTGATGATTACTTTTTCGAATCTGCATATTATAAAGACGGTGCGATCTATCTGACTTCATATTCAGATTCTGATGACTGTCTGAATCTCGTAAAGCTTAAGAGTGATGCTCTCTCAATAGAGCGCAAATTCCGCATCGCCTCTGATTCAAAGAGCGATAAGCTGGAGTTTATCGGAAGTGATGCCGGTTCGATCTATCTGGTAAGAAACGACCGCTTCCTGATCAGATTCGTGGCGGCGGATAATTCTCTCGACCAGATCGCAAATCTTGATGAATTCAGGATCGTAACATCCGGCAGGAATATGGTCTTCGACAACGGGGAATTCCTGATCTATGGCTCTTACAGAGGCGCATCAGGTCTGTTCAGTCTGAAGTTCGGTGAGGAGATCACCGGAAGGAAAGAGATCGAACTTGCCGTAATGGGCGTCAATGACGAATGGCTTGACAGGCGCATTGCAGATTTCAATGCCGATAACCGTGAGTACCATATAAACGTAAAGCGCTATGTGGATGAGGCGATCCCTGACAGCATCTATTCAGCTAACGACGCAGAACGTTTCCTGCTCGATCTGTCATCGGGTTCCGTTCCCGACATGCTCTGTACAGGCAGTGCCTACGCCTCTGTTATTAAAAAATCAGGAATGCTGGCGGATCTGAACGGCTGCATAGGTTTCCGCGATTCCGAATATGTCAGCAGTGTCTGGAACGGCATGAAGGAAAAAGACGGATCACTGCTCCTAGCCGCGCCGTTCTTCCGCATTTCAGGTTTTGCAGGAAAGTCCGGCAACCTGTTTGCATGCAGCAGTGAACACATTATCCGCCATGATGACGCACGCGCACTGTCAGATGCCCTGCTGTCGCGGCTGTTCTCGTTTGACACATATTCTTCCGACAAGCTCTATGATTATCTCTCGTTTATTGATAAACATAAGACGCTTACATATACGGAGGATCTGGGTGTGGCGTCCCAGCTCCGCACGGGTGATCTCGGATACATCGACTGCGGGATCGGCGGGTTCGGCAACTATGTCCTTCTTTGCGAATATTTCGGTGAAGCCCCGGAGATGGCTTTGCCCATAGTAGAATGCGACATGTTTTTTGGTGTTTTCGAGAACACCGGTTGTCCGGAAGGCGTAAAGCAATTCATAGAGTATTGTTTCTCGGACGATGCGCTTACTGATGATGCTGATAACTATATGTCCAGAACACCGATCTCATTAACTGTTCTCGACAACATAATCTCAATGACAACCAAAGCCTATAATGACTCTCAGATCAAACCGGGCATGGCTACGATCAATGATGTGTATCAGTCAGATGTCCTTCTGATCTATTCTGATAATGAGGAATCGGAAGCAGCCCTTAAGGTTGTTGAGGAGATCAACGCAATTGAAAGAGGGGAGACGGCTGATCACACGCCCTTAAGTCCGGGAGGTCTTCGGAAATTCAATGCCGGTGATATCTTAAGGCTCGCCGGCAGCTACCGTGCCCTCATTAACAGTGTGACCTGTGTATATCTCCCGGATCCTTACATGTCAGAGATCGCACATCCGCATATCGAGAAATATTGTGCAGGTGAGATTACAGCAGCTGATGCTGCTCAGGAAATAGATAACGCAATAAAGAAATATATAGCTGAGTCAAATTGATCTAATGGAGAAACAATGGAAAACGTAATTGAACTGAGATCTGTAAGCAAAGTGTATAAGTCCAAAGGTGTTGACGATGTAGTGGCACTTGATAACATGACGCTCGAAGTCGGCAGAGGTGAGTTTATTGCGATATGCGGCGTCTCCGGCTCCGGCAAATCAACTCTGCTGCACATTATCGGCTGCCTGGACCAGCCGACATCCGGCACTGTCCTTGTTTCCGGCACGGATGTAAGCAATCTCAGCGATACAAAGCTCGCAAGGATCCGCAACGAGAAGATCGGGATCGTGCTGCAGGATTTCGCGCTCATACCTTACAGGACAGCTTATGACAACGTCATGGTCCCGCTGTATTTTTCCAAAAACAAAAAGAATGCAAATGAGCGGATCATGGAATCGCTCGAAAAGACCGGCGTCGCTGATCTGGCAAGGCGTGAGATACGCAAGATGTCAGGCGGTCAGAAACAGCGTGTGGCCATTGCACGTGCACTTGTAAATGATCCGGATATCATCCTTGCTGATGAGCCTACCGGACAACTTGATTCCAAGACCAAGAAAGAAATAGCCGGATTGTTCAAGGCCATTAACTCTGAAGGCCGGACCATTGTCGTGGTAACTCATGATGATGAGCTTGCCAAGACGGCAGACCGGGTCATAAGAATATCAGACGGTAAGCTAGTTTAAGAGTTTGTTGAGCCGGTTGTGAAATATGAGTGATATCACTCTTCCGAGATCAGATTCAGGTCGTCCTTGATCCTTGCAACGACAGCCTTATCGCCGGGGTTGTAATCTTTCTTGCCGAACAGGACGCTGATCTTCAGATCTCCAAGGCCCTTGATCTGGTAATTGCCGTTGTCTGTCTTATTTATGACTTCGCCATAGAAGAACTCGTAGTCGTGATTCCTGATCGCTTTCGAAGTTGCGATCGCATCATAGATCGAGTAAATGGGGAAGATGATGAATAAGATCGCGATAGTGCTGATGGCCAGGAGCCTCAAGAAATAAACGAGCGCAAACAAGATCGCGAGAACTACCGCAGCGACTATAAATGAGATGGGGATGAGCTTTATCGATGACGATCTGGCCTTCTTAATGAATTTCTGTTCGAATTCCTCGCTTATGGTCGCAGGAATCAGAGCCTGCTCATCAACTGCCTTTTTTACCTGAAACTTAACATCAGAAGCCATATGTCCTCCACACATCTATTGATAAAGTGCAGAAGTGATTAAACCCCTAATGCTCCTGAATGTCAACTCGCAAGCCCCTTTGCGATGGCGAGAAATAAGGCTAAGAATGCTATCTTTATTCCCAGTTTAATGACGAACTTAACTAAAGGCTTCATCAGAGAATCCTCCTTTAAAGGTTGTCCGGTTGTCCGATAAGGATTACTTATCTTCGCCTAATGATCTCTCCTCAAGATCGATAAGGTATTTGATCAGGCTCAAACGCTGTTTGCGGTCTAATGCGGCAGGCTCTGTCTTAAAGTATTCGATATCTAAAGGAACCTCCCCAGTGGCAACAAAATCAACGTCAGTTCCTTTCTCCGGCGAATCAGTCTTGGGAATGATGTCTATCTGGTAGCTGAAGGCATCAAGATAAGCGATGAAAGTAGAGAGCTTTATGTCGTTGACGCCGCGCTCCAGACGGTAAATGCTTGTCGGTTCGACCTTCAGCTTCTCTGCCAGATCCTTTGCAGAGATGTTCTCCTTACGCTTCTCAACTGCCTGATCTAAAAGTGTCTTGTACATGATTAAACGGCGTGTATTATCCTTGCTCATATTGGTGTCTCCTTTGTTATATTTTGATTGCATTATAACACGCGTGTTCACAAATGCAAGAGAGTGTGAACATAAATGTTCTTTTGCGCACTGGTGGTTCTTCCTGAGTTTTTGCATGCTCGCAAAATACCTACCTGGACTTGATTTTTGCCCTTTAGGTAGGTATTTTTTCTTGTTTTTGAAGTCTCGAAAAAGCTGATTTACCTACTTCGAATGTGTTTTTAGCTTCCAAGTAGGTATTTCCGCGACGGTGGCGCTCATAATTTACCTACCTGAAACGCGATTTTGCCCTTCAGGTAGGTATTTTGGGATTCGCAACTGCAAAAGCCCACCTAATGGTTGATTTTGGACCTCCGGGTGGGCTTGTTTAACGAGCGGCCTAAGCAAAGAGCCCACTTAGAAGTCGTTTTTGACCCTCCAAGTGGGCTTATCACAGAAGAATTCCTTTCACAAGGACTCGAAAAGCCCACTAAACCGCTCAAAATACTGTTCCAAGTGGGCTGCAAACTCCAACTCGGCAGACAAAAAGCCCACCTAATGGCATTTTTGAAGGCAGTTAGTATGCTTTCCTTTTTCCCGTGATCTGCATGAGCCTCAAATCCACATTTAGGTTAATATATAGAAGTATCAATCACAGGGGGATATTCATATGCCTATGATGGAAAGACCTGAGGTCAGGGATTGCAATGGCGGCAAGTGCTGGGAGCACGGGTTTGATTCGTTTACCATGAAGGTCTTTGTTCCGGATAACGATCTGGACGGACAGACAAATAACTACGGATTCAGGGCGCCGCTCCTGCTCGTCTTTGAGGAAGAGCAGCAGGAAATGGATGAGGCGGTAAAGTTCGCGCACGATACAAAGCTCGCAGAAATCGCAGCCAGATACGATTCAAGCGTCCTGTTCGTATACCCAAAAACTGAGGGCGGCTGGGCAGAATGTGACAGCAAGCTTTATGCAGACGTTATTGCTGAGATTAAGATGATCACGGTATATAGGGACGGCATCGTGGAGAATTTCAATTTCTTCACGCAGACGTTTGAAGGGTATTTTGCGAGGGGCGCGATCTTCCGTGCGGATATCTACAGCTACGGCAAGTCAGCAGACTTCGTTGCGAAGAACCTCTTAAAGAAGATCGACGGCCAGTATCTCTGGGGTCCCGGCGAGATCACGCCTGCGATGTGTTCGATGGAAAACTTGAGCGTTATTCCGGATGTTGAGCGCAAAGACATTGCGATATTAAGCGTCGGCAACAGCGATGAGATCAACAAGGCATTTGCGGATTCAGAGCATGTTCTCATCAAGGACGAAGCAGATTTTATCGGCGACTTCGATTCTTTCGTTAAGAAGTTCAAGATGTGGTGCGGCAAGATAGAGTTCGAGCCTGATTTCGAAGCGCTCAACATGACCGAAGACACGTGCTTTGTTGAAGTGACTACATCAGAAGACAACGAATTTCTCCCGCAAAAGACGCCGACTCATAAGGTCGGATATTTCGCTTACTACAATAACGGCCTGATGGATAAGGGTCAGGTGCCTCTCGTAATAGGTTTCCACGGCGGCGGAGATTCGTCCATGTACCTGACATATGTTGCAGGCTGGTGGGATGTCGCAAGGAAGAACGACTTCCTCTTCGTATCTATCGAGAACCATCAGTTCGTTACTGCGACGGAAGCTAAGGAAGTAATTGAGGCGCTCCTTACGCGTTACCCGGTCGACCCCGCGCGCATTTATGCGACGGGTTTCTCGATGGGCAGCGGAAAGACGTGGGACCTCTATCAGGAATATCCTGAGATTCTTGCAGGCATAATGCCCGCGAGCGCGCTGTTCCCCGTATATACGACATTCTTCGGCAAGCCCGTTACAGACAGGCTTAACAAGACCCACGCAGTTCCGGTGTTCTATTCGGGCGGCGAGAAGTCACATCTGCCGGAGCTCCCGTTCCATGCGGATTCCTCGCTCGAGCGCGTCAAATATGTTGCTGAAGTAAATAAGCTCAAGAAGTCTTTTGCCGATGTATCGTTCGAAAACAAGGACAACTGGGAAGATCCCATCTGGGGCATTTCCGGTGACCGCATCGAGAAAGCGTACGATGAGACAAGAGATGCCACACTGACGATACATTATTTCGACAGTGAGGACGGCGTGTGCAGGACGGCTTTCGCGAGCGTAAGCAACCAGATCCACGAGTGCAGGCAGCACAGCATCGAGTGCGCGTGGAAGTTCATCTCGCAGTTCAGGCGCGAAGCATGAAGCAAGCACCGGTAAGACGCGAGATCTGACAATTAGATAAGGAGCACATATGAAAAGAATTCTTTGTTTTGGCGATTCACTTACATGGGGTTACGACCCTGCAAACCGCGTAAGATTTGATGAAGACAGCAGATGGCCATGTGTCATGCAGAAGGCCTTGGGCGACGGCTATAAAGTCATCGAAGAGGGCCAGAACGGCAGGACCATTGCTACCGATGACCCTGCAGAAGGCGAGAAGAACGGCCTGAAATACATCGGTCCCTGCCTCGAGAGCCACACGCCGTTGGACTATGTCATCTTAATGCTCGGCTCAAACGACTGTAAGAGGAAGTTCTCCTATTCTTCAATGGACATAGCAGGCGAGATGCAGATAATGCTGGAGAAGATCCAGTCCTACAACCGCTTCAGGTGCAACGACCGGTTCAAGGTCATCCTGGTATCGCCTCCCCATATCGCAGATGCCATGAAGGATTCCTGGCTTGGCGACAGCTTCGGCTATGAGAATTCCGTCAAGCTCTCGAAAGAACTATCCCCCTGGTACAAGCAGCTCGCCGACATGTACGGCTGCACCTTTGTCGACGCCGCAGAGCACGTAAAGGCCAGCGACGTTGACGGCGCCCACCTGGAAAGCGAAGAGCAGAGAAAACTGGGCAAGGTCCTCGCGAAAGTGATGAAGGGGATAGAGGGGTAAATAACGGCGGGGATGCGTTATTGCCGAATTTAAGCTTATATAGTTAGCCCGGCTGCAAAGCCGGGTTATTTCTTAACTTCAGTCAGAGATGGTAAAATATAAGATACAAGAGCGATAGGTTTTGCTCTTTGCGAGTGACGGACAGCAATTAATTAGATGAGGACTTTTATGGCTGATAAGAACAGAAGATATTACGGGGACAGAGGCCCCCGTGGTTCCAGGACAAGGTTCCTTATGACCTTCGACATAACCAAGCTGATCATCATTGCCGTGGTACTCCTTGTGGTTATCGGAGGCGCTATATTCGGCATCTATAAATACAACGAATCAAAGAAGCCGAAGGGACCGGGACCCCAGGAAGTCGATGCCGTTTCGACATTGGAGAAAGTTGTAAAGAACAGTTCTCTCTCAACGTACGAGGTGGTCTATAACGGAGTTGCAACCGTTTACAACGAGAAAAAGCCTGAAGAAGTTGACTACTATGTGGCTTACACGGCTACTGTTAATGCGGGACTGAATTTCAAGGAGATCGAGATCTTCAAGGATGACGAGAAGAAAGAGATCGTAGTCAGCCTGCCTGCAATAGAACTATATGAACCTAAGGTTAAGATCGAAGATCTTGATTACATTGTTGTAGGCAAGAAGGTCAAGACAGAGACCATATCCGCTGATGCATACAAGATCTGCATAGCTGATTGTGATTACAAAGCAAAGAACCAGTCTGAGATCTATAAGTATGCAAAGGAGAATGGCGAGAGGCTGATCATGGGCCTGCTCACACCTTTTGTCGAAAATCTCGATGAAGAATACACGATCAGATTTGTATGGAGGGATATAAGATGAAAAAGTTATTGAGTAGTTTTATTGCTTTATCCCTTCTCTTTACCATGGCCGGATGCAATTCCAAGCCCAAGGAAGAACCGGAACCCCAGAGGACTATTGAGATCAAGGAAATGCGTGAAATAGCGGAACTTGCCACAGTAGACTGCTATTTCCACAATGTCGCTAAGTCTGACAGAGAGCTTAATCCCGAATGGTATGAATTCTGGAAAAAGAAGAACATGAGATTCTGGGTCGAATACGAAGGAATCGTAACCATCGGCATAGACGTCTCCAAGCTTAAAGTTGAAGTCAGCGAGGATAACATAGTAACCATCACCATGCCGGAAGCAGTCGTCATTGATGCTGTTGTTAACGAGAGTTCTCTGACAAGCGATTCGTTCTATTTCGATCCCAATGCCCAAAAGCCCACACCGGAAGAGCAGACGGAAGCTTTCAGACAGGCTCAGAATGAGATGAAAGAAGCTGCCGAAAAGAACTCTGCCCTGATGGCAAATGCCCAGACGAACGCCAAAGAACTGTTGAAGAACTATGTCAACTCAATCGGCGAAGCTGTCGGCGTTAATTACAAGATCCAATGGGTCTACCTTGATGGCCAGAGCCCGCTCCCGGATATTGAACCGCCGACGGAAACGACAAGTCAGTAAGGGGTCTCAAGAATGAAAACAAGTCCGCCAATCCGAAATGGAAAGGCGGGCTTTTTATAATCGGATATGGAATGCTGTAATAATTGAGGACAAAAAACGGTCCCATTAATGGAACACAGGCCCAGAAATTCCCTGATACAATGAAGCCATAACAGAAAGACAAAAGTCCTCCGTTATTACCTCCTTTTTATTATTTGCTTACCTAGAGATGACCCGGCTGAGAAGCCGGGTTGTTTCTTTTTTTTTATGCCTTGTCCCATGCCTGCTTGAATGCCGCTTTCAGTACGATTAATGTCACAGATGGTGTATTAAGATATAAATGCAAAAGGGCATTTTGTTGTTATATGTATTCAGCTTAGTGCTTTTTTGTTTACATCAAGAAAATACTTTGGAAATTTGTAGTTGCTATTATAATTATTATTAGGGCGTTGGTTTAATGATAAGCGTTGAGGTATTACCATTATCATCATATGAAAGCATCATTATTAATCAATCTTCTGGATTTGATAACTAAACAGTGAATCTAAGGAGGAATTGTTATGAAGCGTTTGTTAAGGTCAATAGTATCATCTGTTTCTGTTGCAATTTTATCGGCATTGTTGATGGGTTCTATTGGTTCCAATATTGTTTTAGCTGATGAGACTTCTTCCTCAAGTGTTACTCAGTCTAATAAGCAACTCTCTACAGAGGCAAAGAATCTCTATTACGGATACAACATTATGGGTGGAAAGGCTTTGATGGAAGCAGATGCTATCCCGAAAGTTCACCCAATTATTGACCTTAACAGTGATTATCCAATTGAATGGAATGATTTATCTGGAGAACAAGAGAACAAGAATTTTGCTTGCTCAAGTTTCAGGGAACTAGAAAAAGAATTTTCATTATCAGTTGTTGATGGTACTAACGCAGCATGGTATGTGTTCAGTGCCAATCTGGATGTAGCTTTCAACATGGACCGAAAGGTCAAAAATGCCTATTCTGAATACTATGAAATGTACTCTTGCAGAATCGAAAAGGAATCCTATGTTGTACACGACATTGAAGTCAAAGATATTAGAAAATATTTGTCTCCTAAGTTTGTTGAGGATATGAATAAAATCAGAAGCGAAGCTGATGCCGAAGCATTCTTTAACACTTACGGAACACATCTTAGTACCGGTTACAAATATGGTGGTTTGATGAATATTACTAACTACAAAACTACCAGTGATTCTTCCGTTCAGTTAAATCAAGGCTTGTCTCTTGACACCAAAATATCTGGAGCGATTTACAATGTTCAAGTCGGAAAATCAATGAGCATAAATGAGACTTACGCCAGTGCTGAGACAACCAGCGAAACTACAAGCACCTATAATTTTAAGTCGTATGGTGGAGAAGCTGTTGCAGGTGTAAATATAGATAGCCTTTTTACATATAATGCTTCGATAACAGGAACCGGTAAGTATGAATATGGAAGATGGGTTGACTCCATTAATGAAGGCAAGAAGCTTGCTATTATTGGCGTGGCCAACGGATGTAGTCTGATTCCGCTGTGGGAATTATTAGATCCAAATGCAGACCCCACGATTCGAACTTATCTCATCAACGCATTCACAAAAATGTGTGGTGATAAATACGATGAATACATGAACAAGTACCCTTCTATGAACAGAAGCATTGGTTCTCAAAACACTGCTGAAAACACTTCAGCTCCTGTAATTGACGGTGTGTTCATCAAAACAAGAAATAATTACCTATATTATGTTGATATCAATGATTTTGCTTCAACTAGCGGAAATCATAATGAAGTGCATGAAGGTGATACTATGTACTTGTGCATTAGTAACCCTGGTTGCACAGACTACGAATATGTATGTTCCGGTTGTGAAGTTATTGATAAGAGAAGCGGCATATTTAAGGTAACAGGAAAGAAAAACGACATTGTAACGATAAAGTATAAAGACGATAGCACAGAAACCACCTTATTTTCTGCCCCTGTTAAAGCTTGTCAGTTTGAGGGTGGATCCGGCACAAAGTATTATCCATATCTGATTGCTAATGCTTCTCAATTCCAAAATCTTAATAACGCAAAGAAGGATACTTATTATCAACTTATTAGTGATATCGATTTTAAAGGAACAAAGCTCCATCCCCTTGGCACTTTTAATGGTGTTTTAGATGGAAACTATTGCTGCGTATCTAACTTCAAAATTGAAGAAGCAGATCAATTGGGATTGTTTAGGGAAATTGGAGAATCTGGTGAAATCAAGAACTTAAAGATCAGCAAGGCAGGATCATGTTCAAATGTAAATGAGTTTGCTAAGAGCAGATTAGCTTTGAATGGAGACAATCCATACAAGGTTTACGCAATTACAGCAAGTCTGGCTGGCATACTCTGCGCTAAGAATAATGGCTCTATAACAGATTGCCTAATCATAGATTGTTATTTATGCAATGTGGATGTTGATCAGTCTACATTAAAAAGTGATTCTGAGAGAAAGAAAGACTATAAGCAATCAGAAATCAGTACTGGATTGTTTGCTGGCGAGAATTCAGGAAGCATTAAGGGCTGCATGGTTAAGAATTCAAGTGTTCTTGGCGCTTATGCAAATAAAGGAAAAGATAACGAAGATAATATTTTAGTTTATACAGGAGGTTTTGTAGGCAAAGCTACTGCTGGTTCTTTTGATGGCTGCGTTCTTATAAATGACAAGGATCACTGCGTATATTCCTTTACTTCTAATAATAACGGAGCACACCTTGGTGTTAAAAATGAAGTGAGAACATATGCATCTGGTTTAATTGGATATTGCGACATGAATTCTTCTGTAAGATTAGAGAATATATATGTTCAAGTATCAGCTGATTCGATTGATTCGAGTACAAATATATATGGAGTGGGAAGGCCTTCAATATATCATCACTTGAAGAGTATAGTTGTAATTGCTTCTGACAAAACTCTTATGTTGAATAACTGCTACTCATATTGTGAATCGAAGGATAAAATGCACTGTTATTTGATACCTAATTCTAAGAACGCAGAGAGTATTGATAGCACCAAAGCTTATGAAATAAATGATGAAGAATTCGATAAGAATGGTAACAGTAAATTAAGCAACAGTGCGAATTTTTATGATTCTACCTATGATTTTTCAGGTTCTATACGACATGTTCTTGAAAAAAATAAGAGCGATCATATCAGCCTTGTCTTAGATGACTCTGATAACAACATGAAGAGCGTCTATTGTAATGGAGACAAATTGACTGTTAATGGTCTGAAACTTAAAGTGAAGGTTCGTGATGGTGATGATTATGATGGTCTGGTAGTCTTTAGTATTCAGCTCACAGAGAACAGTGTAAACAAGGACATCAATACACCATTAACCACGGTAGGTAAAGGTACATATTCTGTTAGCATTAACATGTATGACCAGAGTGTCAAATGTGCAAACAAGGTGACTCTTGAAGTCAGTGAGAATGCTATTGCTGAATTTGTATTAGCGAGCAAATCAGACAAGACGGTTTATTTGGATAAGACTGATGAATTCGTTTCATCTTGGTCACCTGATGATGTAACAGTTACTGTTGTATTAAGCAACGGAATTCGAGTCTCAGAAAATGATTCCAAATTTGCAACCCTTGTCGACAAGAATAAAATGGAATTAGTAACATCTGCTGACGATCTAGCCGGAGGTGATAACTATATTAAGGTTAAATACAAAGTGGATGGAAATGACTTATATGCTAATTACATTCTTCCAGTAACCGAGAGACAAGTTACGAGCATCAAGATTCAAGAAGCACCTGCAAAGCTCGATTATCAGGCTGGAGACAGAGTAAATATGAGCGGAATTAAGGTTCTGATCAACTACGATCAGGGTCCTAGCGAGGTTTGTACAGATATAAACAGACTTTCAATTGTCGGAGATGTTTTATCCCAGGGTGATAACGTAGTTATAGTAATTTATGACGGATATCTGAATTGCAGTGACTCATTTACGATTTCTTCAGTACAAGAAGGAACCGCTTCGGAAGTTGCAAATAACAGTCAAGCTAAAACGATAGTTTCAGGAATAGTAAAGACGATCTTGATTGTACTGTTAGTCATTGTATTGATTGCTGCGGGCATTGTAGTAGTAATTGTTATTAGTGTTAAAAAAACTAAAACTAGGGCTAGTGCAAAAACTACTGCTCCCAAGACACAAGTAGAGTCACCGAAGCCAACAGTAGAATTAAATGCTGAAAACAACGAAAAGCAAGAAACATTAGGAACGGGTGATTCTGAAGAGAACACTGATAATAGTCCCAAAAAGGGTAATGGCTTAAAGCGTTATGAATAATTACTAAATAATAGTTCATTTAGAGGGAGTAAAGAAAATGGGCAAATTGAATCGTGCGGCTATTATAACTGTTGCGTTCAGTTTGTCTATTTCTTTGCTTTTTTCCAGTTGTAAAGTTACACCGGACGAGGCAACGGTATCTTCAGAAGAATCACTTGAAACTGAATCTTCTTCAACAAGTAGTTCTGATACCGAACAGACTGACAGCATATCTGATTCGACAGATTCACAAAACATCGACTATCCTTTCGATTTGTCTGTACAAATAATCGGGTCAGTTAACTCTGGAGATTGCACGATAATTAGATATAACGACATTGAGATCCTGATAGATACGGCATTGGGTGAAGCATCAATAAAGGCTGTGGAAACAGTTCTTGAAGAGAAGAAAAAAAACAACGAACAAAAGGATGACGACACTAAGGATAAAACTTGGGATTATGTGATATTTACCCATCCTGATAATGATCATATAGGAAAAGCAAATAAATTATTTGATACATTCAGAGATGAAGAATGGAAGGTTGGACATGTTATCGATTTTGGAGTTGAACGGGAGGAAGACCAGGAATCACCAGACGAAAAAGCAATATTAAGAACATATAAGGAAAAACTAAAAGAACTCAAGGATGTAGATTATTATTCACCAAACGGAGATCTTTCGCCTAGCCACTTAACTAAAGAATATGTAATTGACTCTCGTTTTAAGATAACAATACTATACAATGAAGCCTATGTAAGTGGCGATGACAACAATCAGAGTGTTTGCTGTTTGTTTCAGTTAGACGAACAAAAGCTTCTGTTTACTGGAGATTTAGAACAAGCTGGAGAAAATGGCTTGTTAAAATATCACCGAGAATTACTCAGAAATGTAACTTTTTTTAAAGCAGGGCATCACGGAAGTGATACTTCAAACACTCAAGAATTTGTTGATTGGATTAGACCGGCATATGTCGCAATAACATATAATCATGAAATTACAGAAGATGCGTTAGCAGATAATATTAGTAGATTCATAAAATATACAGACTATATCTATCCAACTGTCGTAAAAAATGATATAGACAGAGCAAATACTTTGTTTGGAGATTGCTCATTTGAATTCAATGGAAAAAGTGTTAATGTCTCAAGCAACTTGAATAATAATTGTACTATTAGGCAGGCTGTTATTGAAGGAACTACGACCAATTGGTATTGGAAACTAGTAAGCGAATCTAAGATTTCTGATGAAATTAACACATATTTCTTGGATGAAAACGTAGTAATATATGACGATGGTGGACAAGAAGTTATAAATGCACCTGGAAGTTATACCTATTATAATTGTACTTTGGTGAAGTATGGACATTACGATATACTGATCGATTGTGGTAGTAATCATGTTTCAGATGTCTTGGTAGAGAAACTAAAGGATTATGTGGTTGACGGAATAATCGAATATGTTGTTGTTTCACACTATCACTTGCCGAATTTCAATCAATTAATCGGATCTACTACCGATACACAGAGCGTTTTTGTGGAATTTAAGATTGAGAACATCATCGATAATGATGTTGCTATGACAAACTGTTACAATTCAGTTGGATCATCATACTCAGCATATTTAAGTAAAGTTCTAATTGTTCCCAATCGAATATCAATACATTCAGATGATTGTTCTGAATTATCTATTTGTGATGGGGTCAAACTATGTGTTTACCGAGGAAATAAGGGCAAACAACAAGATAATGAGGATGACTATTCACTTGTTACAACCATTGATTTTAATGGTAATCAAATGGTATTCGTCGGAGATCTTACGAATTATAAATGGTTTAATGATACATATGCAAAAAAGCTAAAGAACGTCCAACTTATGCGTTTCCCGAGTTCATATGTAGATTTTAATAAGATGAAAGGGTTTGACGAGTTTTTAAAGATAACACAACCGGAAGTTGTAGTAATTGGTAGTCCAGTTAATCATTGGTATAATGGGCAATACTTCATTAAAGGCAGCAGTATCAGCAACTTAATTACTTTCTTAGAAAATAGTAGCAGAAACAGAAATATAAGAATCTTCTCTCCTGGGTATATTGAGAATAACACTAACAAAAGTGTTTTTGGTGATATTGCTTTCACCTGCTTTAAGAGTCCAATTATTATCAATAATACAACATACAACTATTATGTTTCGTGCCATATTTATGAAGGTAATGAAAAAGCTATAGATGGAGCGGTTACTGAAAGATTGAATACAAGTTATTATAGATTTGTCCCTGATGATTTGCGGAAGTTTCCAGCCATAAAATGATATAGATATCAAAGGGAGGCGCACATGAAATACCTATCTCGAAGCGAAATTACAGACGACATAGTTATCATTAAGATTAATCAGTCATATTACGAAGGAATATCAGCAAAAGCCTTATATGACTATACTCGTGGAATATGGAAGAGAAGTTTAAAGACGGTCAGCGTTGCTGATTATGCTCTTAGTGTTGCATTTGGTATTGTTGTTGAAGTTTATAAGATTGATCGATGGATGCCTGCAACAGACACTGTATTCACTGCGCGTAAGGTGGATCCTAGGAAAGCGGCTGAAAGGGTAGCATTTGAAGGTAAGGTTGCTGGAGATTCTGTAAGGAATCGATATATTGGAAAGTCTGTAGCCTATCTGTTTAAGAATGGAGCAGCCAACCCATGCGTGTCCTTTAGTAAATACTCAAATTAACTGTGCTACTCTGGTAAAAGAAAAACTCTCTCCGATTGTCCCATTAATCGAACCCCACCTCCCATCTTCCGTGCTATAATGACCCGCGATATTACTTTTAGGAAGCTCTAGGCATGGAACAGTATGAGTGGGAGCAGCTTTCTCCCGAAGATAAGAAGAAGCAGTTGTATTTGAATCAGAAGCAGACTTTGGAGGCTTTTCTGGAGCGCGGAGCGATTAGCAGAGCCCAGTTTGATAAGAGTCTCGGAGATCTTACTTCTAAGATGGGAATGGGGAGTTTCAGCCAGTCTTGATTCTCCGGATATCGTTACCCTAATGTTATAATTACTTAGACCAAAGTTCTGGTGAATGGAAAGGGGTAACGGATAATGGCTGATTTTGAGGTAAAGGTAAGTCCTGCGGAGCCTTGTAAGATCGATTACAGCAAGTCAATAGATGAGCTTACGGCGTATTACGACGACCTGGCGAAGAAGATCGCAGGCGGTCAGCCGGAGCTTGCAAATGGCGAGTTCATGCAGCTCGGATATGCTCTGGATTTCCTTGCGATGGTAAAGAAGATCTTCAATATTGACCTCTCTTTCGATGAGACCGCAATTCCGACATTAGATCAGATAATCGCTGCGCTCAGCCAGGCGATCCTTACCAAGAAGATACCGCCGGAAGCGGGAAGCGACATCATGAAGAAGGCAACGGGTTTCTTAAGCGTTGTCATCTGGAAGAATATCGGTGGCGGATTCATCAGCTCAAATATCGGTTACGGCGTAAACATCAACGGAACCAATGCTTTCGTTTACAACAGGATCGGAAGAAGGCTTCAGGGCGACCAGTCCTGTGATGTCACGAGCTTTTACAATGAGCTTAAGAAGCTCTAAAGGTACCGCAAGATGAAGATCACGGCAGACGGGAACGGCATCGTTATCAAGAAGCTCTTTAAGAGCGAAGAGATCCCGTATAAGGACATAGCTAAGATCACTGTTGAAGGACTGAACAGGACCGTGATCAGGACGCGTTCCGGTGAAGAATATGTTGATACGGCCCATATGGGCATCACGTTCAATTATCCGATCGTTATGGATAAGATATTTCAGTCGAACATAGTCTTTGAGGACAAGTTTGCGACATCTGCACTCACGGAGAAGATCATCGAAGAAGAGAATAAGCAGGAATATGTGGATTCTCTTGTTGCGGCCTTTGAGCCTGAAGCACGTGAGATCATCAAGACGAAGCTTGGCGAACGCCACGATATCGCCATTGAAGTAATGGAGATCCATCGTGATACGGTCTTGTGCATGAGGCTTTTGCGCGACGGCATTGAGGTCGCGGATTATCCCAACGCATATGAGCATTACGATGACATGGAGATCAGGGCAGCATTTGATACAGAGACTCTGCTCATGCTTACCGAATGGGATCCTTTGTCGCGTTCCGGCAAGTATATCGTTGCTCTTGATGATGAGGACGCCAAGGACGAGAAAACCGCACTGATAGAGGCCGTAGATTATTTCTGCGACGAGTATCTCGAACTTAACAGCAGGGAATATCTGGACGCTCTATAATCTTAAAATATACGGAATGAGGAAATAACATGATTCATCTTTACAAGAAATACCACATCGCATATTGGTGCATAGGCATCGTCCTGATCATTTGCATGGTCGTAGCAATGTTCCTGTTATGGAACAAATTTCCATTTGCGCCGTTCCTGACGTTCTTCCCGACAGTATTTTTGGTCATCGTAAACGGGGTAGTCTTTACAAGGCTTACCAGTAAGAAATTCAATACTGAAATAGCCCCGTTCCTCAGCAACTGCGAGGCACATAAATACTTAAGCGAGATTCATGCACTGTTTAATGGCAAGGCGAAAAACAGAGTCATCATATCGATCTACAACTCATTACTTGCCACCGGATATGCTGTCATTAATGATTACGACTCCGTCTATGACTGCTGCCAGAAGATCACGACCAGGAATTGGCAGGTCGCAAGAAGCC
Source organism: Clostridiales bacterium Firm_14 (assembly GCA_001604135.1). Classification (GTDB taxonomy): domain Bacteria; phylum Bacillota; class Clostridia; order Saccharofermentanales; family Saccharofermentanaceae; genus Saccharofermentans. Next base: position 50,027 of record LVAT01000010.1, on the reverse strand, counting down.
TTTCCATGATGGATTACTACGCTTCCAGATGCCTGTTCGATCAGGCTCAAAGCGAGATCGAAAATCTCAGAAAACTACTTGAGAAAATGAAGAATCCCAAATTCAAAGAGAACTGTGAGATCAGTATCAAGAATGTGGAATATGCGATGCGCATAAAGCAGGGCAATTACGAAGGCGCCGAAGAGCACTATAAGAAAATGATGGAGACGGTCAAGCCCCTTTTGCCCTTAGGCAAAGCCAGCTATTCGTATGCATTGGGAAAACTTTATGTCCTTAAGGGCGAACCTGAGCGTGCCAAAGAATACCTTCAGGTTGCATATGACTTGGGCGGCGATACAAAATATAAGGTGTTTGCCGAACAGAATCTGAAGGCGCTCGAAGGCGAGTAAGGGGTTATCACATGAATGATTCAGGCAAAACAAACAGCAAGGCAGCAGTGGCAGCTTTTATTCTTGCTATTGCGCCGCCGGCATTATTTTTGATCCTCGAGTTTCTCGATCTGTTTATCCACTGGCACAGCTGGGGATACAACGAGACCTACGCATATTCACTGATCTTGTGCGGCGCTTTGTCCATCTTGATCGGCATTGTGCTCTCGATCGTGGGACTTATTAATTGCAGCCGTCATAATCTTAAGGGCAGAGGCCTCGCAATAGCCGGTTTGATCATCTGCATTTTGGAGTTGATAGTAGCTGTTATCGCTGTGGCGATAGCTGTTATGTACAACCTTGGCGGCAGGTAACCGGCGCAGAATTCTGATTAGGGAGGAGAGCTTATATGAGTGATAACAGTAAAAAAATCAGCGGGTTTGCTATTGCGGGATTTTTCGTTCCGTTTTTTACGTTGGGCTTTATGAGGATTCTTGGGATTGTGGCGATCGTAATACCCATTATAGGTCTTATCCTTTCGATCATCGGAATTGTTGATGCAAATAAGAACGAGAAGGGCGGGCTGGTTTTCGGAATACTGGGAATCAATCTCTCAATCGCTATGATAGTTGTTGTTGTCACGATTGCCAGCATGCTCGCGAAGGCTCAGCAGTATGGGTAACTATTGATATAATGAATTCATAGATAATTGAATTTGGGGTGTTTACATGGGTTTATTTGATTTTTTTAAGAAGAAGGACGATGCTCCCGTAGAGCGTCCGAAAGCTGATCCGTCTGTGGATATTAAACTTGATCTGCCCGACGAACCAAGCGTTAAGGCTGAACCTGTTATTGAAGAACCTGACACAGAAAAGGAAGACTTGAAACTTGACGAGGTTCTTGCCGGAGTAAACAAATACTGTCCGCCCAAGCCCGTGGTCAAGTTCAAGGTCAAGAAAGAAGCAACGACCGTGTTCGACAGCAAGATAGGCGGAGTTCCATACTTCCCGAAGACGATGGAATACCCGCGCGGCAAGTCTTTCGAATTCGAAGATCAGCCGCTTGTATTGCTGGCGCAGATAAACCTTTCTGAGCTTCCCGAACTTCCTGATTTCCCGCACGAAGGAATCCTGCAGTTCTTTATCGCCGGCGACGACTTATACGGTATGGGCACGGATGATCTGGATGTTCAAGACAGCTTCAGGATCATCTATCACAAAGAGATCATCGACGATCTGTCACAGCTGATGACCGCCGATGACATTCCGCAATACAGCGGTGAAGATGAGATCTATTTGCCGTTTGAAGGCGAGTATAAGCTGATCGCTCAGCCCGCTGACAAAATGCCCATTACTACGTCCGATTACAGGTTCGAAGGTGCTTTCGTAAGCAGTTATAACGAACTTCACGAGACTCCCATCAAGCAGCTCTGGGATGTGGATTGCAATGTACTTTACGATGACATGGATGATTTCCCGGATGCGATCATGGGCGGCTACCCGATGTTCACCCAGTCTGATCCCCGCGAAGACAGCAAATACAGCATTTACGATACGGTCCTCTTCGAACTGGACAGCGTATATGACGACGGCGTAGACATCTCCTGGGGAGACGGCGGCACAGGTACCTTCCTGATCGCTAGGGATGCTTTGTTAAATTGCGACTTCTCCAAAGTGCTGTACAACTATGACTGCATGTGAGAAATCGTGAAATATCCGTTATATGGAAGATATCGATAAGCTTAAGAAGAACATAAAGAGTTTTTGGACCACTTCTTTGCCTGAACTTAACCGGCTGGCTGTCGGGGATGTAGACAGTGAGATCATCGAAACTGTTTTGGAAGAACTGGTAGAAGTCGCTGTTACCGGACACGATGAATGTGCAATTCAGTCGTGGGATATAGTGGCAGTCAAATACAGAGATCTTGCAGAGAGAAGAAAACCGGACATCATCAGATGGATATTCGAATACACGGATAAATGTGATGAAGAATCCTGGAAATACTTTCTGGGCTTCAACTTTGTCTTGAAACTGAATTGGGATGACCTCTATGTCCAATACATTAAGAAATACGACAAATTCCTGAGGATCGAATTCGATGATGACTATATCGCGTTTTACGGCCTGGAAAAATATATGGAGCAAGATCAATGATCGAAATAAGACAGCCCGGATCTGAAAATGAAGAGATTTGTTCCTACGATGAATTCGTCGAAAAGGGACATGGTTTTGTCTGGTGTCTTGCCGCCAACATTACCGAAGAACACGAATTCGGAGAAGAGCACGAGATTAAGGTCGGCACCAAGCAATTCAGGCCTGGTGCAAAGGTATACCTGGCGCCTGTTCAGTGGGGCGACGGCTTTGAAAATGTAGTGGCAATCGGAGTTCCAAGGCATTCAAAGCGCTATATCGAAATCATCACCAGAAGAGAATACATGGAGGATTTCCGTGTGCAGAAGGTCTTTAAGCCTGCGATCTTAAAGCTGATGTGTTCTTCGGAGTACCGCTGGCGCGATGATTCTAATGAAGCCAAAGCTGATGCAGAAGATTATCTGACGCAATTCAACCTTCAAAAATGCGAATAGTCGCAATTTCATATTCTTCGTATTTTTTAGCTTTCAGGAGCTTCTTTAATTCGCGTTCTTTTCCGTCAAATAGTACCTGCCAGTAACCCCACAACTCTCTCATCTTGTAGAGCACATTGATGTCGGGCGACATAACTTTCTGGTACTCGTGATAGAGGGTGTCGTGCAGTTGTCTGAACTTTGCAAAATCTGTTTCAGCTGCACTGCCCTTAAGCTTATCTGCAAGTGACGGATCTGATATGAGGCCCCTGCCTAACATGGTGGGGTCCAGATCGCTGTTAAACGCGTATGTAAGCCCGCTGTAGTCTTTACACGAGAAGATATTCCCGTTGTACACGAGAGGGATTCTGGTGTGATCCAGAGCGTATTTGAAGTATTCCTTCCTAGGCTCGCCTTTATAGAAGTCAGAACGGATCCTTGGGTGCACGATCAATTCGCTTACGGGGAAGCTATTAAAGATATCCACAAGGTCGTAGAACTCTTCCGGATTAAAGTAGCCGAGCCTCGTCTTGATCGATATCTTCATGTTGTCTGATTCGGCGAATGCGTAGATGTCATCCAGAAAACGCTGGAGTTCCAGTGTCTCAGGAAGAAAGCCCGCGCCTTTGCCTTTCGCGCACACAGTACCTGAAGGACAGCCGAGATTGAGGTTAACTTCGCCGTAACCCATCGCGCGGAGCTCTTTCGCTGCATCAATAAAACATTCAGACTTGCACGTAAGGATCTGCGGGACCAGATTTATACCGGCGTTGTTCTCAGGCGCGATATCTTTTCGCTCGCGGGGCGTCATGGGACACTTCTCGGACGGTGAGATGAACGGCGCAAAGTACTTGTCCACGTTGCCGTAGATCCCGTTAAATGTATTGCGGAATATGTAAGTTGTAATTCCTTCTAATGGCGCGAAATAGATCTTCATGGTGTTCAGATTATCAGACCTGCTTCGGTTAATTTTTTTATTAGTTCATCGGATGAATTAACTTCTACAGAAGTTCCAAGGAGATATTTGACTCCGTCTACAGTAAACACATATGCATCAACACCGACTTCGCCTTTTACTACAAGCATATCCCCCTGCTGCTCCCATTCCGAACCATAGAGGCTCATTATATGATCGGAAGGATCGATATAGAGCCTTTGGTGAGTGATTGATCTAAAATAAACATATGTCGGAGTGATAGTAAAAATGGAGTCAAAACTTCTCACATGCTTATCACCAAAACAACTGATATTTACAACCTTGTCGTAGATGTAAGGTTCTTTTCCGTCATCTTCATGAAGATCTTTAAATACAGTCAGGCTCTTTTCCTTTAAGTGTTCAAGGCCTGATTCATCTAACTTTTTCTCTTCGTTCATACGCCTTATGACATACACTCTGTTACCGATTACTTTCGCAAAATAGTAGTAGTAGTTAAAAGTGCTGAGGTTGGAGTAATAAGGGATCATACCGATTGTATAGTCATCGGCTTCCTCGATAATGGTCGCTTCCTTTGTCGTTTTCAGCGCTTTTTCCAGCTCCGTAATCGGCTCTGAAGTAAGAAACGCCTGCTTAAACTCGCTTAGAGTTGCACACTTTGTATCTTCAAGGATCAGATCATATGTACCTGATTTATCGTGAAAAAATATTAAATCTTCGCGGTCATAACGCCTGCTCTCATAATTGCAGCAACAGAAAGTATGATTAAACGTATACTCACCGCCGGGGGTTACGATAAGTGTGGAATAGTGAAGTTTTATCGCATATCTTTCCCAGGCTTCACTAAGCGTATAGCTGTCTTTCAGATCTCTGGTATCGTCCAGATACCTGATATCTTCCGGAAGATCGCTTTCAGCAAATATCGCGGATTCTGCCGGCAAATATACCGGATCATCACCCCTCGGAAGGAGAGAAGCCGTGTTCTCTGTGGTTTCTGTTTCGGTTGTCGGTTCCTCTGAGTTTGCAGGAGCTGACGGCTCGGTGCACGAAGTAACCGACAGGATCATTGCTGCTGCCAAAACTGCTGTTATAGCTTTTTTCAAATTTCTACCCCCTTACCTGATTCATATTTGCCGACGGATCGACTACAGGAATGTTGATGCCGTTTTCGTACATGTAAGTGAGAAAGGAGTCTTTCAATTCTGCAGGCGCCACCAGGATCGTTGACGTCGGATCGTTAACCAGGAAAGCCAGCGTATACTTGTACACCCTGACTGCCTTTATGTTCGGCCAGAACACTTTTGTCGTCTGAGAGTCCCTGATATGAGCAATGCCGTATTTGTCGATGACATAGTTCCCGTCAAACTTGATCGCCTTCTTGCGTTTAGAGATATCCACGAAAAATCCGATGTAATAGACCATGTTGCACATAAGCCATCCGGTGAAAAACAGGATGAAATAGTACTTGTTCATGATCGCAAAAATGATACTCCACAAAATGCAGATGCCGCTCAATATAAACAGTATTTTCCTTCGCAGCTGAATATCACTGACCCCTTCTTGAGGCGTCTTTATCAAGCTTGCAGCCTGAAGGCATATGTTTATGTATTCATAGCTGTAAGCTTCCGGGTCTCTTGGCTGAAAAGGTATTTGCATGGCGTGTCACTCCGGCAGGTCGTGTTTTCGGGCAGTTCTAAAGACAATTTTACTACATTGCCGGCTAAATGAACGGCTATAGCCGCCCAAACTACCGCCCGAATTCAAAATCCAGGCAAAAACCCGTATAATGGAGTCGTCGGGATAGGAACTTTCGTGGAATGGAATAGGGGAGATCCTTATGAGGAAACGATTTGTAGTCGCTTTGATAGCTGCTGTTGTTCTGGCAGTTTTTTGCGCCATCCCGAGTCCGCTCAACAATGCGGTATCAACTGACGGAGGGACACGGGTGTATTCTCCGATCCTCCCTGTATATAAGGTCGTAGACTGGAATAAGATCCACATCAAGGAACATGATCCTGATGATTCCAACGGTGAGACAACTAAGGGAATACAGGTCTTTATTTTCGGAATAAGTGTTTACGACGGGCGATACACCGAAGATGGTATACATACCCGTACTAATGGATAAGGATCAATTTATATGAATGACAGACCTGAATTAAATACGACATTGAATGGCGCGGCTTTCCGCAAATGGTATTGGCTCAAAGAAGAACTTGTGGCTTTCTGCCGTGAGCATGATCTTCCTGCCGCGGGCTCGAAAACCGAACTTACGGACAGGATCGCGTATTTCCTTGATACCGGAAAGACCTTAAGCGCTGTTAAGACAAAACGCAGCACGTCCAAGGTTACGGCGCTATCTCTGGACAGCCTCATAGAACCGGATTTTGTCTGCTCGGAGGTCCACCGCGCGTTCTTTAAGGAGCAGATCGGAGCTTCGTTCTCATTTAACGTAGCTTTCCAGAAATGGCTGAAGGCCAACACCGGCAGAACATACGCGGATGCCGTCGCCGCTTACCGCGAGATCAAGGCAGCCGGCAAGACATCCAAGACCAGGATCGATAAGCAGTTCGAGTACAATACCTATGTCAGGGATTTCTTCGACAGTAACAAAGGCCGTTCGTTAGATGACGCCATAAAATGCTGGAAGTACAAGAAGAGCCTGCCCGGTCATAACCGCTATGAAGATTCTGATCTGAAAGCATTGGGATAGGACTTCGATTATATATAATGTGATTATCAGAAAACACGATAGTATCGTTAGGGCGAGCCCGGAAAGGACAAGATTATGCGAACACCTGAAGAAGAAAAACTGGCAGTAACACAATGGCTTGAGCATCCGCACGAGTTGGGCAAGAAGCCTTACGCGATCGAGTTTACATCGAAGTTTACGACAGAAGACGGCATTGAGTGCATGATCTTCAAGTATAAGAAGTCATTGGTTGGTCCGTGGCTGCTTGCTATTTCGAGCGATTCGGGAATATTCAGCGAGCAGGAGAAATACGATCCCGCGACCGAGAAGGAAGACGCATTAAAGCTTGTCGAGTTCTTAAAGCAGTTCTGGAAGAATAAGGCTGCCGAGCAGGAAGAGAAAGAAAAGAAAACAAAGACCGGCGGCAGGTTTGTCGGCTTCGTGCTCCTTAAGAATGCAGAGTGGAGCGCAGAAAAATTCGAGCAGGATTTTAAGGAAGACTGGGGGATCGAACTTGGTGACGGCGGATCCGAGGACGATGTGACTAGGGTCTATTCGGTTGCTGAGAATGGAGACAGAACTATGCTTGCCGTAGCTCTCATGTCTGCTCCGGTTCCTAATGGGGAAGCCGAGTATGCAGCGCAGTTTAACTTCATGTGGAAGGACGCAGTTGCGGTTACCAAGACACATGGCGCCCACATTGTCGTCAGTGCTTTCGGAACAGAAGATCCCAGGCAGAGCGGAACTCTCTTTGTAAAGGCAGTAGCTACTCTTTGCCGCGATGAGAATACTTTGGGCGCTTATTATAACGAGGTCGTTTATGAGCCGAAGTTCATGTTTGCGGTCACCGACATGATGAAGGACGGTATGTTCCCGCTCTTAGGTCTCGTGTGGTTCGGACTTGTGCGCTCAGAAAACGGTTTCAGCGCCTATACATGCGGCATGAAAAATCTCGGCAAAGACGAGATCGAGATCATAGATACGAAGGAGGTCCCGTCTGAACTGCATAACTTCATGGTGGGCGTCGCAGGCTATGTTGTCGATCAGGATGTGATCCTTCATGACGGCGAGACGATCGGCTTCAGCAATGAGCAGCGCCTTAAGATCGTAAAGAGCGAAGGTGTCAACGTTGAAGGCGACAGCATCAAGATACTGTACTGATGAACAATTTATCGTATTGATGCTGAGTTCAGAGGGACATGATCTCTACATGCCCGGAATAATCGTTCTATAAAAAACGTGGTCTTTATGACCACGTTTTTGCTTTTAAGGTTTTCTCTTGCAGCGCCTGATCATGTCATCCGCGTCTCTGAAGCCGCGCACTTTCTCGAGCTCGACCAAGGCACTCTTGTAAGACCTGTGGTCGAAGAAATACTTGCCTCTGCAGTAGATCTCAAGCTGCTTGGCCTTTGCCTGGCCTTCTTTGCAGATCTTAATGAGCTCAATAGAGACTACATCACTATATTTGGAACACTCGGCAATGGCCTGCTTGTACAGGAGCTTCGACTCATCCGCAGCGGCCAGCACCGTCTTGCTGTTTAAGATTTCGCCGGCCTTGTTAATGGTCGCGATCGCGTGGGCATACTTGGGATAGAGCTCGGCGATAGCCCACTTGTTACCGCAGTTAGCGCACCTGCAGGTGCAGTTGTCATAGTCATAGACCAGTTCACCGCCGCAAATGCTGCAGTTAAAAGACACCTTGTCTGATGCTTTGGACTTAAGCTCCTCGGCTGTTTCCTCACCTAAGATCTTCTCTGCGGTGGTGTCGAAAAACATGGCAATTGCCTTTATCGCTTTATATTCCAGCGGCAGGCGGCCTGCTTCCCACTTATAAACTGCGAGTTCCGGAACGCCCAAAGCTTCTGCCAGTGCCTCCTGAGTGAGATGGTGATCTTCTCTCAGCTTCTTTAAGTTTTCAGCCATCTTAGCAATATCCATGACGAATTCTCCTATCCTTTTTTCCTCTTCCAATATGATAGCCGAAACGCGTTCTTATTTGAATATGTTTTCGCGCGCGTCGCCTTAACAGCTGCGGCACGCTTCGGGTGCTTAAAAATCTCCTATTCAGGCGGATGCTTGGTATAATAAAAAATGGAATGAGAAGGAGGTAGATGATATGTTTTGCCCTAATTGTGGTTTTCAGCTCCCTGATGATGCAAGGTTTTGTTCCGAATGCGGTACTGTACTGACACCTGTTTCACAGTCTGCTGCGCCTGAGCCTGCACCCGCGCCGGTATCTGCACCCGCACCGCAGCCCGCGCCCGTAATTCAGCCTGCGCCTTCATTTGCAGCTCCTCTGCAGCCGGAACCTTCATATGATTCACCCCGGACGCCGATCGTTTATATTCCTGAGCAGAAGAACAATATCATGTGCGTGGTCGGTTTTTTCTCATCGTTGGGCACGATTTTATTGGGCGGAATACCTTCCATAGTAACCCTGATCCTGTCCATTATCGGTCTTGTCCAGGCCAAGAAAAACAATGAGCGTGGAAGAGGTTTGGCCATAGCCGGAATAATCATATCTTCGGTCCTCGTGGCAAGCCTGACCTTAGGAATCATTATAGGTGTAATCAAAAACTTCTACGAATAAAGAAACAACATTCAGCCCCCTAAGGTGATGACTGAAAATGTTGCCAAATCCGACCCTGGAATTGCAACATTTCTGGCAACAAGGCCCGAAATGTATTAGTTGTTGCCATATTGTGCCCCTAAAACTGCAACATTTTTGCAACCTGGTGCTTTTGTGCATTTCGAGAAAAATATATCGAATTACGATAAAAAGTCATTGACTTTCAATATTTGCCGTTGTAGTATATCAGCAACAGGAAATACTTTTCGGAGGGCAATGACAATGAGAGCTAATAAGAAACCCATAAGTAAGTTCAAGCTGCTTCTGATAATACTTGCCGGAATCATGGTCCTCATCGCTGTGCTCTTCGTAGCAGCGTTCGGAATGCTTCAGATGGCGCAGGAATACGGCCTCATCGAAGTCCCCGGCGGAACGATCACTTTGGAAAATTTGAGCGAGATCGACCAGGGCACGATGGAGATGGTCAGTTACGAATACCAGCCGATGAGCGCGATCGAATCGATCACGATGGAATACTTCATGGAGGACAATTGAGATGGATGATAAGAATGAGATCAGTGGATACACATCACATACTGCTGCAAAGACAATCTTGATCATTATCTTGATCTTCGGTTTGATCATTGGCTGTATTTACCTTTACTTAAACAGCTTTATCAAAAGGGTAACAGCAATGGAAATGGCGAAGTATCCACCCGAATCTGCTGTTGCGACAATTGATACTAAGGGCTGGAACAGCGTCGACAAAGATACAATGAACTTCATAAAGGAACGTGATGCAACCAGAGAAACATATGAAACTACTATTTACTATTATGATGATGAGGAGGCAAAAAAACTTTTGGCTGAATGGGATAAAGAACAAGCAAGAAAAAGGGCTGAAGATATCAGATCTGTACTTGAAAGAGACCGGGAAAACGAATAAGAATCCGGAAATTAGTCCGACCCGGTCGGACTTTTTTCTGGAATAGAATGTTTATGCGACACACGTTAGAATGTCCGGCTATGACCGCTCTGATTGGTGTTAAACCCCCTAAAAAGATTACGGCCAGGATTATACTATCAGGAGCCTGGACGAAGTATTAGAGATAAAATAACAGTCCACCTTACTCCGGTCCCCATGCTATAATTGCCTTGTCGGGGAAGCAGCACGTGCACGTCAGATCAGCCTTTGCGGCGAATGGAGCAGATTATGCTGACATATAGAGTTGCTGATGATAGGGACCTTAAGGAAATATGCGAGCTGTGCGCAGATGCCTTTATGGAATACGATTTCTACAGGCCGTTTGTAGCAGATCCCAAGAAGAGATGGAAATTCATATATGAACTTCATGTTCATTGTTTTAAGGCCGAGATCAAGCGCAAGCAGGCTGTTGTCGGCGTGGATGACGGTGTGATCATAACGGCTTTTTCTCTCCATGCGCCCGGCAGGAAGCAGGCGGGATTTGGCGAGTATGTTACGTCGGGTGCTTTAGGCATGCTCCTGCGCTATGGCTTTACGCCCTTGGCTTGGTTTTCCATGTATGATAAATGCGTGGCACCCGCAGACCGCTTTAATAAGAGCAATCCCGGTGTTTACTATGTCGAGATCCTTGCCGTGAGACCTGACAGTCAGAGGCATGGGATCGGCACCAGAGATATTCAGGAATACATGGTTCCTTACGTCAGATCGAAGGGCGGCAAGTTCCTCTCGCTGATCACGAATTCCGTCGGGAACACCATATTCTATGAGTCGAACGGCTTTGCCTGCTTCGATCACAGGAATGTTCCGGCAGCGAAGACCGAGATCGGTAACTGGTGCTTCAGTATGAATGTGTGAGGTGGACTGACAAGTGGAAGAAGGCGGCAACACAAGAGGCAAGCATTATCCTGCAAATGATTTCATTCCGGTGTTGAAAGACAAGCTCGGGATCGAAGCTGCTGATGTCTGGATAATGAAACGGAGCGATAGTATTTTCGCGACGGAAAAGAAACATAGGCTCGTTCCATATCTGGATATCAAAGCAAAACAGGCGGATTATGAGAAGATCGTCTGCGATTACAGGCCGCAGGGACTGGTTAATGAGGAATACTACAAGAAGATCAGCGCTGTCTGGCTTGATCATGTGTCTGCGAAATATGAAGATTACTGTGAGTACTACGATCCGAAAATGTTTATCGGAACGGACTGTTTCGATGACGAATGCTTTGAGATGTTTGCGCGTGAGCAAAAGAAGCTTGTTGAGCAGTATCTGAAAAAATCTCTGGGAAAGGCTCCTGACAGGATATATGCCTCCAGCATGCCGGGGATATATATTGTTTACAGCACTGTCGATTATCTGTTTTTGAACTTGGGAAAAGAAGAACGCAGAAACAGGATCCGCGACGGCATTATCGGGCTTGCGAGAGATCACGTTGAGAAAGAATACGGCAGTCTCACATGCAATCTGGTGGTCAAGATCTATCATCCTCACATGAAGGAATATAACGGTTACGGTCTCTCGAGAGAAGACTGAGTGCAAATGTTATAATGACCTTGCTTTAGCGAATTCTCTGACAGGTTATGTTTTCGAGCTGTCAGGGAAGTTTTGAGAGGGACAGGTATTGTGAGCAAGAAAGCATTGACCGTATTTATTGCAGCAGGCGTGGTTATGGTGGCGGTATTAACCGGGCTGATCGTACTGTTGGCAAATGTGTTGGGCGGCAGGCCTTCGTCAAGGACCGGTGTCTGGGATGACGATGAGACGGAGACAGAGACCGAGACAGAGCTTTCCATAGAAGAGACTGAGATACCGACAACGACGACAAGGGAGACCCAGGGCCGGGACTATTATGAGAACGGCGGCTACAAGGGGATGGACAGCTACTACATAATCCAGGATCAGTCGACCGATGAGATCATCGGCATATATGAGTATTACAGAGACCTCGCACACACTTATGAGATAAGCAAACTTAAGGAATTCGATAAGGAACTTAAGGTGCCGGCATATTCACAGGTGGATTCTTCAGGCAACGGCATTTTTATGTTCTATGACCAGATCCTGCCTGACGAGAAGATCGATTTTGTTGCGAGCTTTTACGTAGAAGGAACCGTGTCCACCGGTGCCATTGAATTTACGATGAAGATGAGGATCCATGACCGCGATAAGGCGATGGCGGTATACAACGGATTCATAGACCGTTACAGTTCGGGCGCGATAGGGACAGAGGACTATGACATGATGGGGACCTTTGACAGAGGCGTCCGCATCAAGCTGAGCGATTCTGAATCAAAGCTCGTCGCTTATAAGCGCGTCAGGGATAAATACGACAACTACTACTGGCTGATATATGTGTCGGAGGATTATTGAGTTCGCAAGATAATTCGAAATCATTTGCGTTAGGGATAAGGATATGTAAAGATTAATCAGTGCTTTGGAATAAGGGGTTATGTTATGAGCGCAATTAAGAAACATCAGTGTCCGTCCTGCGGCGGCAATCTTATCGTAGATAACGAGAAGCAGATGTACCGCTGTACATCCTGCGGTTCGACTTACGATTACGACTATTTCAGAGGAGAAAAGCTTCACGAGATGGGTGAGATAAACCTGTCGCGTGATGAATTCGGGGCCGCTGTCGATACATATAGGCTCTTATTGAAGAAGAACCCTCACGATTTTCTTGCCCTCAGAGGATTGATGCTTGCATCAGCTTATCTGAATGACATGGACGGGCTTGTCCTCGCAGGTCAGGCGAGACGCTTTTCCTTTGATTCCAAATTGGTCTTAGAAGTGCTTGACAGTGCTTCGGAAGAAGACAAAGAGTATTTTGAGGACCTTGCAAAGATATATTACAACCTGAACACTCTCTCGAAATGCAATGCCGAGATCAAATCTCTTGTCAGTGAGAAGAACCGGCTCGGAAAAACGCTCGAGTTTGAAGAATATGAGATTAACAATTATGTGATCCCGACAGGGTATTTTGCTGAAAAGGCACCCCGGCCGACATTCATTTCAATGTGGATCTTCGATGCTTTTCTCTTTATGCTCATGCTTTGCGTGGTTATACCCTTGCTTGCAAGCGGCGCCGTTACCACAGCATTGTTCTTTGGTTTCTTTTTTGTCTTTTTCATAGGCTTTATCGCCTTTATGAATATGAAGGAGATCTATCCGATAATCAAAGACGCAAAATACAAGGGTTCTGAAGTCAATGAACTCCGCGTTGAGTTAGCAGCGACAGAATCGAAGCTTGGGAAAACAAAAGCTGAAGCTGCAGAACTGTCAAGCGATATCAAGAGAGCCATCAATGATTTCGTGGAAAAAGACAGACAGATAATGTCAGGTTCCGTAAAGGAAAAAGCGAAGGAACAGGCAGCAGGTATCAGCAAGATCAGAAAACACCAGTGTCCGTCCTGCGGCGGCAGTCTGCGAATAGATCGTGACAAGCAGATGTACCATTGTACTTTCTGCGGTTCGTCTTACGATTACGAATACTTCAGAGAAGACAGGATACAAAAGGCAGGCGAGACATATCTCTCCAGAGGAGAGTTTATGGCAACTGCCGATGCATATGAGTTCATGCTGAAAAAGGACCCGCACAACTTCCTCGCTCTCAGAGGATTAATGCTTACGGCAGCCCATATAACAGAAATGGACGCGCTTGACCGCGAGATCGCTTCAGACGGATTCTCGTATGACCCCAAAATGGTCAACGAAGCAATTGAAAGAGCATCGGAAGAAGACAAGGCATACTTTATTGAGCTTGCCAGGGTCTATTCCGAGAAGCTGAAATTGATCGAAATGTCCGGAGAGATCGAAAATCTTCAAAAGAAAAAGAGCGATATCAATTCTATAATCGCAGAAAACAACGCGACGCGTACAGACTACTATATCATTGACAAAGACGGCACATTGCATTCTCCAAAGATCCGGTTCTTTGTGTTACTGGGTGTTAGTGCCTGGTGTTTGATATGGACGCTGTTCTTCGGTTCGGCTTTCATTAAGACATATGTTTCCGGTTACGAAAATCCTGAGATCTTTGCCACGTTCTTTATTCCATGTGCAGCAGCATTACTCTGGTCGCTTGGTTATAATTTCATAGTTGTCTTTCCCAGAATGAGAAAGCTGCACAATTTTGACAAGATTAACTCAAAACTCTATGCGGAAGTGGGCTTGGTGGAGGAAGAGATAAGGAGCCTTGATAAGAAATCAGCTAATATCTTGAAAGAGCTCAGGATATCGATCCATGATTTTGTAAGGAAAGACAGACAGATTATAAAAGGTAAGAGAGGAAACTAAATGAGTATAGCTGAAAAGCGTATTGAATTTGGTTCTGATAAGGCAGCAGACAAGTTAAAAGCTCTGGAGAGATCAGGTAACATTAATGCTGATTTCCAGGAGATGGCACATAACGTATATGCACATCTGGGAGATGAGATATCAAAGAAGGTTTTCGAGGCCAGAATGAAATATGCCACTACGGGCGATCTGGGTTATATTACGGGCCTTGAGTCAAAGTACAGGAACCTGAACAGCGACATGCAGTTCTTTGCAGAGAAGATCCGGAAAGGTTCGCACTGCCTGATCTATGGCGCAGGTGTTGCAGGACATTATCTTGCCGGAAGATTCAAGCACTTTGGAGTCCTGATCGACGCGTTCATCGATCCGGACGGGAGCAAAGGTCCTGTTGACGAACAAACGGGGATCAAGGTTATTACCGAGAAAGAACTTGGTGAGAATAAGGCTCTTTATGGCGGTGAGACACTCATTATCTCTTATCCCGTAAAGCCCGTGGCTGATGAAGTTAAGAAGCGCCTGATAAATAGTATCGGAATAGATGACAAGAATATCCTGATGGCGATCTTCGACCTGCGCAATAACCAGGGACAGTATTTCGATTATTTCGAGGCCGGGGAAAACGAAGTCTTTGTAGACTGCGGCTGCTTTGACGGAGCTACCTGCTACAACTTTGCAGGCTGGTGCGGACATAAGGGCTTTGACCACATTTATTCTTTTGAAGCTGATCCGAAGAATTATGAGAAGAGCAAGGAGATCTTAGCGCCGCTCGGAAAATGCGACCTCTATCCCTACGGCACCGCAGACGTAAGCAAGAAGGTTTATTTTGCCGCCGATGCTTTCGAGACATCCTGCATCATCAGCAGGGAAGAGGCAGAGAAGAGAAACTTCGAAGGCGTTGAGGAGATCGAGACAGTAGCTCTCGATGATGTGCTCTGTGGCAAGAAAGTTACTTTTATTAAGATGGACATCGAAGGTGCGGAGTATGAAGCGCTTCTCGGCGCACGCAGGCTCATTATGGAAAACCGCCCGAGAATGGCGATATCCGTCTACCATAAGTTCGAAGACTTCGTAACGTTAGCCGATCTCGTTCTCTCTATGCATCCTGACTACAGGATCGCGTATAGGCACTATGGATTCGATGAATTAGAGACTGTTATGTATGTGGAGTGATCTATGGGACATAAGACCGAGAACGTTGAACTGACAGTTCTTTGCCTGATACAGGACGGCAGCAGGATCCTTCTTCAGAACCGTGTTAAAGAAGACTGGAAAGGCTATACTCTTCCGGGCGGTCACGTCGAGCCCGGCGAATCGTTTGTTGATGCAGTAAAAAGGGAGATGAAGGAGGAGACCGGCCTTAACATCATAAGTACGAAGCTGGTCGGAATTAAGCAGTTCCCTATCTCAAACGGCAGATACATCGTTCTGCTTTTCAAAGCCGAAGAATTCACGGGCAGCATCAGCTCATCTGATGAAGGAACTGTAGAATGGATTGAGACGAACAGGCTGTCAGAGATCAATACCGTCAGTGATTTCCACGATCTCATGAAGGTGTTTAATGACCCTGAACTGACCGAATTCCAGTACATTGTCGATGGGGACAACTGGATAATCAATCTGAAATAGAAACCAGTAAGGAGACAGATCAATGCCAGGATTTATCAAAAGATTTGAAATACCGGGTCCCGTAAACTTCAAGGAAAAGGGTTGTGACCTTGCTTTCCGGGTAAGCGTCAAGGGCGCGCTCTATGTTGATTTTTATGACGAAGCTGCCTTCGGTGCGACCAAAGAAGAGCAGATTGAAAATATGATAAAGCTCGCTTCCGATAAAGTCATAGAGGATCTGGCGCATTGGCACGAAGGCGATAAACTCTTGTGTTATGACGGCAGAGAAGTGTTAGGAGACAGTCTGACGGCATTTCTCTGGGAAAAGGGAATTACCGGTTCCGGCAAGATCAATGATCTGATCTTCTCTGATGCAAATAAAGCACTTTATCAGGAACGGATAATCAACCCTCATAATGAGAAAAAATCAGAAGAGTTCAATCAGAGACTCGTGGCAGCAGCAGAGCCGCACGGTCCGTTAATGAGCGTCAGCTATAATCTCTTTTCGCACGGCATGATGGCAGGAAAAAGTTCGAA
The DNA here is from genome assembly GCA_001604135.1 of Clostridiales bacterium Firm_14. Taxonomy (GTDB): domain Bacteria; phylum Bacillota; class Clostridia; order Saccharofermentanales; family Saccharofermentanaceae; genus Saccharofermentans. Next base: position 33,479 of record LVAT01000010.1, on the reverse strand, counting down.
CTCACAAAAGACCATAGAGTGGAAAGATGACGGTTCGATCATTCACACGAGCGCGTCAAGTTCCAATGGCATGCATTTCGAGAGCGAGTATAAGATCAAGCCTGAGAACGCTCAGAAGATCAAGGATTTTGTCGAAGAGAGAAAGATCGCAGCGCTCACGAAGATCGACATAGAAACCCCTGCCATGTTTGACGATTTTACCGGCGCAACGATCACAGTGGTCTATGATGACAGGAGTGTCGGAGGTGAGTATCACAACATGTACACTCTTGATTGCGGTCCTGCCGGTATGGTATTTAAGGATCTTGAGAAAGAGATCAAAGCTTTGTTCTCAGAGCTTCAGGAGTCCGGTGAGTGCATCAGGAACGATATGAGTGATAATTCCGGTCCGATGACTGCATTCATGGGCATGATCGATATGGCCGGCCAGCCGGGCCACGCCCACACACAGTCCGTTGTCGGTATGATGGGCCAGATGCCTGCTGCTCCTGCTGCTGACGCAGGCAAAGAAAATCCTGCTGAACCGGGAAAATGGACATGCATATGCGGCGCTGAGAATACGGGCAAGTTCTGCACGAACTGCGGTCAGCCCAGACCTAACTGATCTTACAGAAAGGCTTTGTACGCTCTGAAGGATTTGAAGGAATGGAAACGGATCTTCTACGGCAATGGCAACCTGGAAAATTTCAAGGATAACAAGGATTTCTATTGGGTAAAGACTCCGGTTGCTCTCGAGAAGAGAATATTCCGGACAGTAGTCAGAGACCAGATCCTGAATGTTTTCACTGTAATCTCATTTCTGGCCATCGTTGCAATAGTCGGCCTCATATCAATACTTACTTACGATTCCCACAGTGTCGCGCCGGGAGATGTGATCGGAGCTATTTTTTATGTAAGAGTCAGAAGAGGAACCGGCTTTATGGCCTTCATATTGCTTATTGTAGCGGTTTTCGGTCTCCCGATCCTTGTATACTGCATAACGAACATCATATACAAACTGAGGATCGTTGTCGGCCACAAGTACATGGCCTATCATGCGGTCGTTAAATTTGTGAATTCATATAAGGTGAGAATAGATTCAGACGGCAGGCATTACGATTACAAATTCGCTTCTCTTGTCGGCATGAAAGAAAACCAGGTCAATGATACGCCTGCAACACTGATATTCATTCCGGATGACGTCCTGATATTCCCGGACGAAGTCTTAAATCCCAATAAACCTTAATACAAAACATAAGCGGCTGTATTCCCGCCAAATAAGGTTACAGGCCCGTGCTATAATTACCCTAAAACAAACTCTTGAAGGTTGGCCATGGAAGTAATAGACGGCATTTGGTATATGCAGGGTGTGGATTGGGACGACCCGTCCTGTGTTCATTCTGCAGACGAACTCCTCGATATCATTGAGAGAGTCGGATTTCTGCCGCTGTTTTCCAATGATGTTGACGGATTCTCTGTCGAGAACATGACTGCCGCAGAATGCTGGTGGAACGGCGATGATAAGACTGATCCGTGGGAGTGGAGAGCTGTCCTTGCCCGTACGGGGAAAGTCGCGTACGGGAAGTTTTTCCGCAACAAGACAGGATTTATCTCGAAGAAATGGTTCCCTGAATTTGCCAATTACAGGCGGGACGGTTATGATTTCGATGCCCGTTATGAGGACGGAAGATCAGGCTATCGTGAGAAACTCATTATGGATGTTTTCTGGCCTGAAGGATGTGAGATATGGGAAAGCTCCACTAAGATCGACATGTTTTCCAACGATCTGAAAGAGCAGGCCGGATTCGGCAAAGGCGGCGAAAAAGGCTTCGAAGGAACATTAGCCAAGCTCCAGATGTCTTCCTATCTGACAGTTAAAGACTTCAGACCCAGGCTTAACAAGAAAGGCGAAGAATACGGCTGGCCCGTTGCTGTCTATACTCTTCCCGAATACTTGTGGGGATATGAATATGTGACCAGGTGTTATAAGGAATCTCCTGAAGCATCGTACAAGAAGATCATAAGCAAGGTCAAAAAACACTTTGAGTCTGATGAGAAGACGATAAGGAAGGTAGTGTAATAAAGTGATTGATTATGAAACCATTGCAAGAAGCAATCACCGCAGCGGCATGAACTGCGCTATGGCTGTTTATGATTCGCTCAGCATGAACAATCCCAATAAGACAACTCCTCCGCGCCCGAGAGAGAACGGCGGAATGTGTGGTGCAGTCCTTGCCGCAGAACAGACGATCCGCGAAGCGGGAGGTACCGATGACGATATTGCTGAGTTTGAGAAAAGGTTTATTGAGAAGCATAAACACCTCAAATGTGCAGAACTCCGCGGTTTTCTTAGTGGTAAATGCAATGACTATGTTGGCACCGCCGCAGCAATAGTCGGTGCGATGGGAGTGCTGCAGGATCAGGAATAGGTCCGGTGTCAGTGACTAAAATGGGGATGAAACCGATCATCCCCTTGGAAAGAAAGGTTGAAGCAGGTTTTATTTCCACTTCTCCATATATGATCTCTGGTTCTTATCTTCTTCGAAGTCATCGGATGATATGCGGACGAACCTCGCTCCGACGGGACTGTCGATATATTTCATTATTGCCGGGTCGATCCCTGCGATCGAATTGACAAGGCACAGTTCAACGTTTTCGACATTATCGAGGTATTCATCATCCTCATCACCGGCCATAAACTGCCAGCCGCTGTCCTTGTCGTCCTGCAATTCTTCCCTCAGCATAAATCCGACTTTCCAACCGTCTCTTGATACTTTTTTTGATACGACGCAAAGCTTTCCGAGTATATCCCTGCGTCTGATCGACGGTTCATAATACTCACGGTGGCTGATGAATTCGGAGATCGTGCGCTCATCAGGAACAACATCACTTTCGATGATGTCCAGGGCTGCATCCCAGATCTTCTTATCATCGGCATTACATCTCATACATACGGCAAGTGAGAGCAGATCAGGCTCTTCAACATCAAGGAATGTACTGACTTCCTTTGCCATGTGCCTGCCGTGATCGTCAAAAAGGTAGATGACCATACCACCGTCGGGATAAACAGAAGCCTTAGCGGCCCCAAGATTTTCCTTGTCATTATAGAAAACCATGAACGAAGGGAAATGTTCATTGACGAACCAGTCGAATTCAGTTCCGTTATTACCGTTCATGTAATATACTTTGCCGCCCTCTTCCAGATCATCGAAAGACAGATCCGGCAGGTTCTCTTTTATGGCGTTAAGTATTTTTGTCTGAATGTCGCTTAGTATCGGATTCATTAGTCTGCCTTCTTCTTAATAGCATATATGGTCAGTCCTGCACCGGCCAAAGCAGTAACAACTCCAAGGATCAATAGAATGGCACCGCCGTTAGAGTTATTGCATATGTAATATGGCACAAGCTTTATCATAATATCTCCTTCGCTGTACCCGCAATCAAGGAGAAACTCTTTCGAATACGACAACTGATTCGCATTCATCTTCTGAAGGTAACCGTCCATATGAATTGTCGTAGTATTATATTCGACAGTTCCGGTCGTGTCGCCCCACCACCTTTGGGAATTGTTAATGATCGTATCTGCCGTGGCGTAGTCACCGGGTGTTCCGCTGTTCAGCTTCACACCGATAAAATTCGTCATGAAATACATGTCTTTTTCCTGATAATAAACAATATGAGGCATCAGATAATCACGGTATTTTTCCACCCCGTTGTCCGATTTTGTGTACATATATTGACCTGCCAGAAAATCAATATCCATGACAACATGCTGACCGGCCTTAAGATCGATCCAGTTAAGATCCGGATCATTCAGGTCGACCGGAGTTGAATGGGAGCGGTAGAAAGAGACTGCTCCATTACCAATAAGAATGATAGAGAAAATTCCAAGCACAAAAGCACGGATCAATGTAAGCCACCTGGGTTCGCTTTTTAAAAACATCTAAACACCTCGGATCCCCATATAGAAGTCAAAAAACAAAGGATACCTCTGATCCCAAGTCATTTAGGTGATTTTATCATATAAAAAAGCCTTCCGCATTTACGGAAGGCTTTTATCTTACTTACCGCCCTTATAAATATGATCTGCAATAGGTATTTGAACTGTCAGATAATTGCCTGCGGACTTGGAATTCTGCATGATCATCACATAATGAGGCTCAAAATACTGTTCGTAGGTCTCTTTATCGATCTTGCAGTCATTGCCGTCAGCAAATGCCGAACTGTTCTCAACAGGATATGACTTGAATACAAGATTGGATGTGAGCGTACTTGAGATCTCCTCACGGCGTGTAGACTTCTCCGCATTCAATTCACCTAAAGAGATCAGATAGTTATAGAACGCTTCCTCTGCAGCAAAACATTCTTCTTCATTGGCAAAATAGAACGTTATCTGCACATAGCTGTTCTCATAAAGCTTGATCTTCTCAACTTCAGGATATTGATAGCTGTTTTTCTGAAAGAGTACTTCTTTGATACCGGTATGATCCTTGAGCGTAAAACTCCATAGGAAATTAATACCATACGCATCGTACTTTTCCAGATTGTCCGGATCAATGCCGGAAGGCGCAGTCGGCAGCTTCTTATAGATATCTATAAAAGTATCACCGTCATTAACGTCAGCTAAATACCTGCCTACTTCCACGATTTCTTCAGGCGTCTTACCATCAAGACAATATGCATCTTCCGGGACCGGTACAGTCTCATCGGTCTTATCCGTCTTTTTCTTTCTGGTGGTTTCCAGAATGTCTTCTATGGTTTCCTCTGTGAAGTCTTCGTCAGTTTCTTCTGTTCTCTTGGTTTTTGAGCCGGAATCCTTTTTGCGCTTGCGCTCAGGCTCCTTTGAACAGCTTACAATGCCAAGAGTCATTACTACTGCCAGAATAACAGCAATCGTCTTTTTCATAGGTGTATCCTCCCTTATTTTTTATTCCAGTCCGATTTTATGACTCGTAAAATATTTTTGTCAATATGGGTGGATATTAGTTAATTAGTAGTTCAAGGATTTTTAACAAGCCGTATAATATAATTAAACACAAAATATAAACGGAGAGGTTCACTTCATGGGGAAAACATTCAAAGCAGGCGATTCGATCACTTTGTACTTTGGCGACACGATGCGTGAGCTCTTATCGAAATCTCTGCGCAAACGCAATATATATTTTGTAGACTGCAAGATCATTGCAATCGAAGGCAACATTCTTACCATTTTCTCTCAAACAAAGAATGCGAAAGAAACCCCGCCTTACAAGGTTATGGGCATTTGTGTCGAGAAAGACGACAAGCACATCCTGCCGGAAGGCGCACTCGAAAAATTGCGTGACATCGACAAGGATAAGCTGGCAGAATTCGCATCCGCCCGCGGTTACGATGTAAAGGAATTCAAAGCAGCGCTCAAGCCATTCCGCAAGGGCGGCAAGAAAGACTAATAGTTACTGACCTATCTGAAGCAGTAATTGCTGATGAGTATTGGCATCGCCCTTGCTCACATACTTGATGTCTTCTCCGCCGCCTAAAACAAGAGCAGGAACGAAGAAGAAAGCTTCGTTATGCTTAAGAGTTCCGAGCGTTGCTACAGCCTGATCAAAGAGGCTCTTTCTCAAAACGTTTTCCTGAATCTCAGGATCCGTAATGAAGCTTTTGAAGAACAGCTCATACGACCATGCGCACACTTCTATCTTACGGTAATGGATATTCAGCATTGATACATCGTTCTCTTCTTCGTCCAGTTTTCTGTAGTAGAAAATATCACCGAAAGCAGAAACCATTATCGGTATCTTGTGAAAATCCTGACCGCCAAGCCAGGAATACAGACTCTGCATATAATCTCTGGGATCTACGACCTTGATAAGACCGTCGCCATAGTCTCCAAAACCATACTCCTGCCAAAGATATACGATCTCAGGCGGAAGCATCTGTTCAGCGAAGTTTAACAGCGCTTCATCAGGTTTAGCCAGTTCTTTGCCGGGTGTATATATCTTTACGAAATTGTCGATTAAATCCTTATTCATATTGGTCTCCCTATAAAGTATCTGGAATTATTGATATTATATATCGGAGAATAAGGGAGGAATAGTAACATGGATGAATTTGACAGCAAAAGCAGTAATCTCGACAGAAGCCGCACAACAGTGAACAGTCTGGATCTTATGGTTTCAGCCATGTGGGAACTCCTGATCGAGAAGGGTTTCTCGCGTGAAGAGTTAAATGCCAAGCTGGATAAGATCAAAGAGCAGAGAGTCACACTTGATCCCCAGTTCAACAAGGTTGAATGTACGGTCTGTGGAAGAATATTAAGCGAACAGAAAATGACGCCTTTTGAAGGATCCTGTATCTACTGCGGACATAAGATGACGATCTATCCGGGTGACAGCGTTCTTTTCGCGAAAGACACTGAACCTATAACGGATGACGGTTTCTCAACACCTGAAGATCAGGACTGGAAGGAGTGATCATTGATGGCAATTTCCAGAAGATGGGCTCGCCGGATCAACAGGGAGATAGACAAAGACTGGACCGAACGTCAACATAACAGCACGTTATATGACAAGGAAAACGACCTTGACAGCTATATGGTTAAAGTGGAAATGGCCGCCTCGGTATTGTGGGAGTGTTTGTCTGAGATGGGCGTCACCCGTGAAGAACTTGATCTTAAGATGAAAGAGATACAGGATCGCGGCTGGACCATTACGCCTCCTTCGTTCTACCAGATATGCTCAAGATGCGGAAGGAAGGTCTTCGACTATTCCGAGAAGCGTTTTGAAGCCACATGCTTGTATTGCGGGCAGACCATGAATATTTACCCCGGAGATTCGACCCCGGAGCAGGAATAACTCCGGTTAATTCGGTAAGAGAGTACAGGTGTTGGGTGATGGAAGAATTCGAGATATATAACAACCGTTTGCCCTTTGAGCGGTTCACAGACAGGAGTTTGAGCTCAGGATATGTGACTTAACCCTGGAACGGTTTTTTTGGGGTTTCTATATGCTTTCCTTTTGTTTTATCTTTATCTCGTGTTGTGTCAGCCATGCAAAATGCAAGCAGAGATCGGCCATTTCGGTCTCGCTTTCTTTCATGCCGTTGTTAAACCAGTCACGTGCGATCGAATGAACTGCAGCCATAGATCCGACGATACAGTAGTGAAGTTCCGGGGTGACTTTGTCGAGTTGGCTCTCAATATATGAAGGATCATTTGAAGATGACTTTATTTTCGGAGCCGTATCCAACTTAAGTGTCATCGACGGAGCTGCTCTTAAAAATGAGTCTTTTAAGAATAACGACGGTGTTATGGAAATGCTGCTGCTCAGAAAACCCGGCTCACGTACGCAGGCTAAGGAAGCGCTCAATGTCCTTAGAGACGGCAGAGCAGATCATCCCCTGATCCTGATATCGCGTATCAGAAAGGGCTCGTTTATCTCAGACTCTGATATTGCATGGTCGTTTGACGGAGAGTTCGGCGGAATACAAAAGGAAGCCGGATTGGAAGTGCTTAAAGAGGCACTGACAGTAACGGTACCGTAAGCATCATCAGCTGACTGACTTATTAAAATGCACTTTGCGTGCAGGATTTTGCAACATCTGACCCCACCTGTGGCTGTGGCTCTCATCTTCCGTTAGACTCACATCAAACGGAGGTGTTCAAATGAAGAAAGACTGGCTGTCAACAAAATTCTTAGTTCTGTTCTTTGTACTTACTTTGGCCTGGACGTGGCTTTGCGGTTTTATTCCTGTTGTTTTCGGTTTCACGGGAACAGGCATTGGAACGTTCGTGTTTTATTTCGGAGGCGGCGCGCCTTCTGTAGTTGCATTATTCCTGGTGTTTCTGACATACCCGAAGGACAAGAGGAAAGATTATTTCCGCAGGTGTTTCAGCTTCAAACAGATGGGGTGGAAGTGGCCGCTCACAACGGTCGTTATCTTCACGCTGCTGTCAGTGGTAAGCATCTTCATAGGTGTTGGTCTGATGGGCAGTGATATGCCGGGGATGGACTACATAAAGGCCATAGCAGCCAACCCGCTGAATATATTTCTTGTCATCCTGCTGTCGCTCGTCTCAGGTCCGCTCAATGAGGAATTCGGCTGGAGAGGCTATGCGCTCGACAGGCTTCTTTTAAAGTTTGGCTTTTTGAAGGGGTCACTGATACTGGGATTCATCTGGGCAATATGGCACCTCCCGTGGTATTTCACGCCCGGGCAGGCGCAGTATAACCTTCTTCAGGATTCGGTCTTCCACGCATTGATGTTCATACCGAGCGTCATGATGCTAAGTGTTTTCGTATCCTTCGTATATGTTAAGACGGGCCGGAGCATCCTTGCGGGCGCATTGGTGCATATGTTTAGCAATTTGATCGGAAGTCAGTTATTATCTCCTTATACGACAGAGATCAGTATGCTCGTAAGGTATACTAACATGGTGTTCTTCCTTGGCGTGATCGTCTATGCGGCGTTCTCGCGGAAGTTTAAGGAGGAAGCCCAGGCAGTTATTGAAAGCATAGGAAAACAGGAAGATTAAATGCAGATCATAACGAGACAGGCTCCGGACAAGCCTCTCACCGTCACGATCGAGTATCCGGAATATACCGAGTCGGTCAGAGGCCTTGTTAAGCGCATCGAGAGTTTTGACATAAGTTTCAGCGCGTTCTCAGACGAGCGCCGTATGCACATTGCCATGTCCGATGTGTATTATCTCGAAAATGTCGACAGGAAAGTCTTTCTCTACACCAAAAGCGATGTTTACAGGCTGGATTCCTCATTGCAGGAATTAGGAAAGATCATAGAGGATTCGGACCTTGTCAGGATCTCAAGGACCTGCATCATGAACGTCTCTCACCTTACGGAAATAAAGCAGCTTAAGAACAGCCATCTCGAAGCGACACTCGACAACGGCGAGAAGCTCATAGTATCGCGCAAATATCTGCGCGACATAAAGAGGAGGTTCTAGATATATGCCCGTCAGGAAAATTCTTAAAGACACATGCATACTTGCGGCATTGATGATACTTGCGGTATTCACACTGTCGATCATCTGGTCGGGCATAACGGCAGAGATATCGCTCGTGCTGGCGCTTTTTGGCCTTGCCTTGATAATTACGGTCGTGAACTTTCTTTTCGACGAATTCCTGTCACTATCGATCGTGGTGAGCTACATTATCAAATACTTTGTTTTCTCCGGGATCGTAATGCTGTTCGGCTTCATTGTCGGATGGTTCTACCCGAGCAATTTCTGGATGGCATTTATCTATGTGGGTGTCGTGCTGGCGCTTGCTTTCGCTATCGATGCTTTTACTGTAAAAAGAGACATCGGCTATATTAACGAGCACATCAGAAAAAATGTTTAGCGAATGGTATGATTGAGTGAATATCACAAGAGAAACAGTGATTTGCATGGAGATCGTTCTGATATGAGAAGCAAGATATTGGGATTTACTGCAGCGCTTTTAACGCTTTGCATGATGACGGGCTGTTTCATAAAGCCTAAAAACAAAAATGCAATGGACAAGATCAAGGGCGACATAGAATGCGAATTCCGTGTCGGCAAAGATGCGAAAACCCGTAAAGATGCCATAGATACGGATGTTGTTTTCGATAAAGACAGATTCGTGGAACTGTTCAACGAGCAGGCACATTACAGCCCCTCCAGTCTCAAACATCATACAGATGAATTAAGTCTGAAGATCAATGCTCAGGAACAGCCTGACGAGTGGGAAGAGATATTTAACTCTGAGATCAATATCAAGGTTCTATATGACCGCCAGAGCAGGAATGTTTCTGTTTACGAATACGATTCGAAATTGTATTTCTTCGTATTGAGCATGGGCAGTAACAGCAAGCCTGAAGAACAGGGCAGTTACTTTATGAAATTATCCAAGGATATGAGTAAATACTGGAAGCCTATTCTTAAGGAGGTCAGGAAAGATGCTGCCGAATACCAATCAAAGGAATACGGAAGCTTTACGGTTGAGAGAGCGTACAGCTATGACAAGCAGTATTTTACGAAAATACTCGACTCCGGAGACAGCGTCATGATCATGATCAACGACACAAATAATATGCCCGTATGTTCGTTCACTCCATGCAGGAAGAGCGATTTCTGGGGCGTATGCTGGGAAAAAGACAGCTATAATCTATGGATCCAGTCCGGAGATGTAGGCGTTGTCTGCTACAGTATGAAAGACGGTAAATGGGAACTGAACCCTGATGCGGTCAGACCGGATTATATAGTCAGCAAATACGATAAATGAGCGTATTTTCCTGAAGATAGATGCCTGTGCCTATCTTATTTGCCCCGGATGTTATAATTACTGTGGCAGAGCGGATGCCTTTGTCAGGAAAATCAGCAGAAAAAGGAACTATGGATAATAGGGAAGGAATCAGGCAGCAATGAAGACACCGTTGGCCACATCTTTGAGGACAGTGAGGTCTATGGCCGGGACGGCATCGACGCTCGCGGAGATCAAACGCCACCGCAAAATAGCAGATCAGGCCAGCCGCCTTGCAACGCCCATAGGCAATGTGGAGCGCAGAGCCTTCCGTGTCGGCAGGATCCGCTGTGAGGAGTTTACGCCTGCTGCTTCATACGATCCAGATTATGTGATTCTTTACTGTCATGGCGGCGGATACATCAGCGGCGGACTTGATTATGCAGGGAATCTTTCTGTAAAGCTTGCAATGGCAACGGGATTTCGGGTCTATTCATTTGCTTACCGTTTGGCTCCTGAGCATCCTTATCCGGCTGCGCTAGAAGACGGAAATGCCCTGTGGGAATATATCACAAAGAATATTGCTGAGGCTGACCACGTGCTTTTAGCCGGAGATTCGGCAGGCGGCAACATGGCGCTTTGCATGACCCAGCGCCTGATCTCAGACGGAAAGCCCGCGCCGCGTGAACTCTTACTGTTCAGCCCGTGGACTGACATGACCGGAACATCAGAGACCTATGAGACCAACAAGGACATCGATCCTGTACTTAATAAAGAGTTCGTAATGAATTCTGCCAAAGCATACTTAGGAGACAAGGATCCGGCCGATCCGGCTTTCAGCCCGCTGTTTGGGGATTTTAAGAATTTCCCGCCTGTCTTCATTATGGCCGGAAGAAACGGGATATTATTAGGTGACAGCATCAGGCTCAAGGAAAAGATAGATGAGGCCGGCGGTAAGGCAGAACTTGATATTGAAGAGAAAGGATGGCACGTGTATCTGCATATGCCCGGATCAATGACCCGGAAAGCGTTAAAGCGTCTTGCAGCACATGTGTCGCATGAAATATATGGGAAGCGCTAATTGGTACAAGATCGACAATGTCTCGAAAGTCTTTCTGGCCACTGCCGGAAAGCGTGACACTCGTTCGTTCCGTCTTACATGCACGCTGAAGGAAGATATTGATCCTGTTCTTCTGGAACAGGCGGTGCAGTCCGCGATCGAAGACCGTCCCCAGGTGCAGGTGAGGATCCGCCGCGGACTCTTCTGGCATTATATGGAGGATACCGACCTTACTCCTGTGGTCAAGAAAGATGATGACAGGATCTGTCCGGTCCTTTATGTTCCGTCAAAGACAATGCTCCACTATCAGGTGACGTATTTCGGTAAAAGGATCAATCTGGATATCTCTCATGTTCTGGCAGACGGAACAGGAGCCATGGAATTCCTGAATATCATCGTGCTTGATTATCTTAGGCGGAAATATCCCGGCGAGCTTGATGACGTTAAAATCCATTCAGGAGCCTCTGAGGGAGACTTAAACCAGGACAGTTACCGCCAGTTCTTCGGAAGCAAAAAGCTCTCACACGGATCTGACAAGAAGAATGCATTTCACCCGGGCGGAATAAAGCTTCCATACAATCAATTGCAGTTTTTTGAGATCCATCTTCCGACCTCGCAGATACTGCCGAGAGCAAAGGAACTGAAGGTCTCGCTGACAAGCTATCTGGGAGCTTTATGGATGCTGGCAATCCGTGACGAGATGCCGCCCAGAAAGCGCGATCTTCCGGTGACCATATCCTTGCCCGTAAACCTGCGTAATTACTATCCGTCTAAGACCGCGAGGAACTTCTTCAACAGCGTGAACGTGACACATGTCTTCGACAGTGAGATCTCGCTCGAAGATCTGGCAAAAGAGTTCGATGCGGAACTTAAGAGCCAGCTGACTGAGGAGAACGTCAAAAAGCAGATGGATATTTTCGAGACCATGGAGTACGTGGCTTTTGTAAGAGTGGTTCCGCTGTTTATCAAGCAGTGGGTCGTCAGGCATTTTACGAAGAAATCGGCCAAGAAAGTTACCATGACTTTCTCTAACATGGGTGTGCAGAAGCCCCCGAAGCAGCTTGGAGAGCTGGTCGAGAATTACAGTGGATTCTGCAGCACCAACACCATGTTCTCCACTATGTTCGGCTATGGCGATAAGCTGACTTTAGGTGTCTCATCGGCATATACGAACACAGGTGTCGTAAAGAACTTTGTCAGGTCACTTACCGAATCCGGAGTAGATATCACCGTATGTGCGACGGAGGTGATCAGATGAGAAGATGTCCTTATTGCAACGTCGGAATAGAAGGTGATCTTGCTAAATGCCCTCTGTGTCAGAGCAAGCTTTCCGGGACAGGTGAGGAATCCTGTTATCCTAAGTTCGAGGCGCAGAAAAAGCAGTCGCTTTATTACAAGATGCAGCTCGCAATCGTCTGGGGCCTTTTGATCGTCGGCATCGGTCTTGATTTTCTGGTAAGACTAAGGCTTCCGGGCTTTCCTGATCTTCACTGGAGCCTGCTTTTGGCCATGTGGCTCATAGGGTTCGAGTTCGGGATCATGCGTCAGTTTAAGCCCGGTACCGGATCAGCAGGCAAGGTGACCATGATGGTGATCATCACGATCGTGATGTGGTGTGTCACTGCATACTTCTTCGGTCTTATGAAGGTTACGTTAGAACTCGTGGTACCGATTGTGCTGGCGGCAACGATCATAGCGAATTTCGTGCTCGCTTTGATAGACAAAAACGGAAATACGATGGTATACCTCATCACCGGCCTGTTCATGGGGATCATTCCGAGCATCATATGCCTTTTTGTGACTGCGAAAATGCCTTTAGCCTGGGCCGTCTGCCTGATGGTCAGCGTCATTCTTTTCGCAGCTGCCGCAATATTCAAGGGGAGAGCCCTTGCAGATGAGTTCCAGAGGCGGTTCCATCTGTAAATAGGAGAAATAAGATATGGGAATAACAACAAAACAGTTTCAAATATTGACGGATATAAGTCTTGTATGGGATTTTCTTGTCGATATATATGACAGGGAGAACGGCAGCGGTATGCCGGCGCCTTTTTTCGAGCACGCGATACGCGCATCGTGGATGGATTCGTCTTATTCGCATTTAGACAGACTGTGGTTTGACGGTGATAAGGTTGTTGCCTTTGTCTATTATGAGGCGCCGTTAACAGATATTTATTTCGCAGTTCGAAAGGGATACGAGTACCTTGCTGACGAGTTAATTGATTATGCGATCACAACCATGCCGGATTTTGACGGCAATCAGCAATTCGTGCTTTTCAACGGTCAGGAGTTCTTAAAAGAGGCTGCAGCAAAGCGCGGCTTTAATATGGTTTATGAATACGAGAGCCTCGTGTTTGACTTTGAGAACGAATTGAATTACGAACTGCCGGAAGGGTATCATTTTGTTGAGTCTTCCGATATCGATGTTCTCAAGCTGTCCAGGCTCTGCTGGTACGGATTCGGCCATGGCGAGAATCAGGAATTCACAGACTGGGATAAGTATGATGGCAGTAATGACTGGACACCCGCAAAATCGCATAAGGACTGCGTAGCCGAAACTATGGCACCGTCTCCCCATTCCACGCATGAATATGACATAGTCATCGCAGATGAGAATGGTGAATATGTGTGCTACTCGGGAATGTGGTGGATCCCGCAAAATAAGCTTGCTTACATGGAGCCGCTTTGCACTTCTCCGGAGCATCGCAGAAAGGGACTTGCCGCAGCAGCGCTTACAAAGCACTACCGCACGATGAAAGCTCTTGGAGCAACGCACATGTCCGGCGGAGAAGATCCGTTTTATGAGAAGATCGGATACGGGAAAGGATTCCAGTTCTCGTTCTGGAAAAGGGACAATAGTTTTGAATAAAGGTCAGATCTGAATAAGCAGCCGGGGGAGTATTTATGGCACCTATTGAACGTAAGAAAAAAGACTTCTTCATATCCTGCAAGGATACAATTGAAAAAAAGAAGCTGTATGAATTTATCCTGGTTTTGCTTCGGTATGTTACGCCGGCAAAGATAGGTGCTTCCCAATATGGATCCGGACACTCGGTCAAGTATTATCCCAAAAGGTTACCTGAAGCTTTTGAAAGTGAGATGGATGAAGCAAATGAAAGGATCTCCTTTCGTCTTGATGGAGACGGCTTCCTGTTTGTTATGAGAAAAGAACGGTTGAGCAGGTTTTTAAGTCTCAACATTAGTTTTGATTACGATACTGCAGATAAGATTTTTCCGGAAATCGAGAGATTTATTATTGAAGAAGCTGTTATGGCTTCCGAATCTGATTCACATGATGAGATCGTTCAAAATGAACGCCTTATCTCTCAATTTAAATATCTGGATGAAGATCCGTCCGGTTTCCCTAAATGCAAAGGCACTTTGGAGGAGATAGAGATAGATATCGAGAAGAATCCAGGATATGTTTATAAGACACAGGGGCTTCATCTGGGCGGTTTTTACCGGATGTGGTTTGGCGAAGATTCATATGCGTTTTTGGATAAGTCTGAACTCAGAAATTTCCAGTGCTTTGAGAACACTGTGCTCGAGAATGATGTCACGAGGATCACTTTGTATGAGCACATAGAGGATTACAGAAACCGGGAAAACCGTCAAAAGCAGTGGGAGTTCCGCAAAAAGCTTCACATCGATGAAACAGCCCGCAGGATGCAGGAAGAAGAGAAAGAGGCTTATAAGCAAAATGCCGATCCGGAAATCAACATTCAGGAAGGCAGCTTTGAACATGGCGGAGTACGCCTGATCCAAACCTATCTGAAGAACGGCAGCATTGCTCATCGTTCCAAAGCAGACAGTGTTGAAATAAGGGAACTGGACGCTGACGGCAAAGAAGTGTTCAGGGATATTATAGAATTATGATCTATACGCAAAGCTGAATGATACGATTCAAGCATATTTTTTGGCGGTTTAACAAATTAGTTGAGACCAAACGCCATCCTTGTCCATCTAATAGTTAGAGAATGGAAAACAAATCTCCATTCGGTTGTGTACACAAGGAAAGAGAAGTAATGCAGATTGATGAAACGACAAGGCTTGTAAAACTCGCGAAAAGGCACGATAAGCTTGCCTTTGCCGAGCTGATGCAGGGGCATATTCAGGAGATGTACAAAGTCGGCCTGGCAATCCTCATGAATGACGAGGATGTTGCCGATGCCGTCAGCGAGACCATCCTTAATTGCTTTGAGAAGTTAAACACGCTAAGAGAAGACAAGTATTTCAAGACATGGATGACGAGGATCCTTATAAACAACTGTTATAAGATCCTTGAAGACAGGAAGCGTCAGACCGGCCTGGAAGAATGGGAAGAGCCTTCTGTGACTGACGAATACAATGTCGAACTCAAGGACGCTTTAGCTTCTATCGATGAGAAGTACAGACCGGCCATCACTCTATATTACTTGGGGGAATACAGCACCAAAGAAATTGCTTCGATGCTCCATATCCCGAAGAGTACGGTAACTACCTGGCTCCAAAGGGGCAGAGAGCAGCTTGCAAAGTACTATGGCGGTTAAGAGTTAATAGGAGATTGATATGAAAAATAAGAATGTTTTCGAGAAAAACGCCAAGATCCCGGATGTCGTACAGCAGAAAGCAAATGCTGCATTCGCATCGATATATACACGCGAAGATGAAGCGGTAGAAAAGCCTCAGAAGATTCACAGATCAACCAGAGCAACGATCATAAAGATCGCATCGACAGTGGTTGTTGCGGCCGTAACCGTAGCGGTGTTATTCGTCGCGATAGCGCATTTTGCCGGCAAGGGACCGGAAGAGCCCTTAGCCAGCAGCAGCGGTCAGGTTACGATCGCCAATTTCGTCGAGCCATTTACGATCAGGGTTTGCGCGGCAGAGCTTGAGCCTCAGACTTCGCTCCCGATAAGTCTGGATGTCGGTCACCAGGCATTTGGTCATGGTGTTGACTGGACAGGCTGGGCAAATTTTGAGCTCAATTTCCCCATCTCGGTCGAGGGCGAAAACATCTCTACCGTGACGTTCAAAGTAAAAAACGCGGCCTTCGAAGTCGTAAGCATCGACTGTCCTTCCATTGTAAAAAGCGGTTCAACCAAAACGCTTGCCGATTACCGTTCGACTTATGTTGATGGTTATGACATGGCCGGACAACCTATCGGCAAGACAGTAGTAGGATATTACGATCAATTCAGCGCGGATTACAGCACGCTTCAAAATTCCAAATACCTTTTCAACATCTGCAATACTATGACAGGCCGAATGGATATTTATTATTTGATGTGCCACGAGGATAACGATATCGACTGCTGCGATGTATATACTTATTTGTTAAAGGATGTCGAAGTAACGGTCGAAGTCACATTTGCGGACGGAACTACGGCTTCAAGGACACTGGGCCTTTTCTGCAATACATATTTGGCAACAGACACGATGGATGACGGAACAGAATACACATACGAAACTTATCAGATCTTCTGCTATGATAAAAATGCTATGGATGATGCTACAAAGCAGTTGATAAGAAACCAGATTGCCCGTTGCATTGAGATCTGCAAGGCCGAAGGCGTTGATTACACAGGCTGGGATGAACCAACAAATACTGATGCGACGAACGCATCTGAGAGTACGGAAGCAACTGAAAGCACGGAAACGACGGCTGACACGGAACCGACTACCAGCTCAGAACCGACAGCAAGTGCAGAAACTTCTGCAAGTGCGGAGACATCTGGCAGCGCGGAAACATCTGCCAGTGCGGAAACAAGTGCCAGCGCGGAAACATCTGCCAGTGCAGAAAGCTCTGAAACTACAGGTGAGACCGGCTCTACTGAAAACACGGATAATGCCGGTTCAGATAATTAGAGGGAACTTTTGAAGACATCGTATTCGGTCTTCCCGGAATCGGAGAACAGAATTTTTGGCCGCATTTGGGGATATGGAGGTCAGGCTTGGAGGTAAGGCAAATGAAAAGATACAGGATTTATACAGCAGTAATAACAGTCTTGATATTCGCATTCACTATTACATCGTGTATGCAGGAGAGAAGAGGTTCCGGGAAGACTGCTTCATCAGAAACGAAGGCCTTACGAGAGATCCCTGAATTTAATTATGAACGATTCTATGTCATGATAGGCACTATGGGAGACAATAATGAATATGCCCGTTTGCGTTATTTTAGTGGGAATTCTGTTGACATGGTCGTCTGGAAACGTTCTCCGTCAGAATACAATTACGGAGATGTATTCATACCTGAAGAGAATGTATCACCCGTAAATGTTGTTGTAAACGAGACTGATCCCGCAACCCCCAGATCCTGGTTTGAACTGCAGGAGGATGCCGGCCTTGAATTGATTGGTAATTGCAGGGATTTGTTCGAGAGCAAAAAACTAAAGGTGACCCGTAACGAATACGACGGCATGAGACATTTCAGCATCTGCTTTACAGATGAAAAGGGGAGCGAATACGACTATGGGTTCTTCGATCTCGGGCCTTTTGGCGTTGAAATATCAAGTGCCGGAGAAGGTGATGTATACGAATGTGCTATTAGGAACGGGCAGATCGTTATACCTCTTGCAGGACCTGTGACATAACGCCTCTGGGAAAAGATGTAAGTTAGAGTAACAAGGCCATCCGGACAAGAACCGGATGGCCTTTAATGTCTGTATTTATTTCAGATGCTGATCTTCATCGGCCATCTTGCTGATATCCAGATTAGCATCCCAATGAAGCTCTTCTTTCAGTTCATCAGTTAGCATGCCTCTGTTTATCATTTCCTCAACTATATTCTTGCGGCACCAGGAACACAAGGTGGATTCATAAGCCCAAATAAGCAAAGAGTCGGGCATCTCGGGATTGTCTCCGTTACTGCCGATATCCGAAGCGATCCCGTGCCAATCTCCCTCGTTTTTCTCTGTTATCGGCAGTTCTTCCAGAAGGCTTAAGATGAGTGATTCATCACTCTTCCTGATGTTATTTATCAGGATACTGATTGCGTCGGAATCGAATCCTTTTTGCAGGAGATCTGTCGCATAATCGTGCAGACGCCCATCTTTTAAGAGTGACAGAGCTGTGTTAACCTCTTTTGCCAATCTCTTATTATCAGATGTGCCACACTCGATGAGTATGCCTGCGTCAAGAGGCCAGCGGTATTTACCGGATGTAAAGACAGAGGCAATAGATGCCTTTATATCCGTATCAGTTTCCATTGTGAACTGTTCTGCAAGCTTTAGAGCTTCTGCTGAACTCATGGTCATTAAGCCGCGCTCCAACATCTCTGATCGCTCTATCTTTGGCTCTTTCCTGATCCAGGACATCACTATTTCCGATGTGGCATTTTTGACCCTGTCTATCCGTCCATATTCACGCGGGAGAGACATGATCCTTACATATTCTTTGACGCCGTCGGAATAGCTGTTGTACTTGAGCAGTTCATCGAATCTGTCTTCACCGAGCTCGTCTTCAAGTATGCCGTCAAACCATAGAAACTGTGAAGCCAGGCGCTGGGGATCTTCCGTCCTTGATAGGAACCACTTGCCGATATCATTTGCAACATTCCAGATTACTTTTATGCTGCTGTCCTCAATGAGTTTAATGGCGACATATTCAAAAGGCTGACAAAGAGGGACCATGTCGTGCAGTTCATCTGAATACAGATTCTTTTCGAGCTGCTTATACTTATTGATAACAGTTTTCCTTTGCTCGAAAAATAAGAGAAGATCAGTCAGATAGCAGATCTGCTTCCAGTCCTCATCAGCAACAGGGTCCTTATAACTTTTCTTAATTGCTTCGATAAAAGGCGTGGGATCATCAAATAGTGAGATAAGATCATAAGTCAGAAAAGCGCGCGATCCTTCGCTTTGCATATCATAAGCATAATCTTTCCTGCAGGCAGCCATGATCTTCTCGCGGTAGCGTTCCGGATCAGCCTTGGCGATCATATACGCACGTCCGTGACCTGCCATCAAATAATGTTCGAAATCATACTTCATTATATTGTTGTACGTATTTTTGTATTACCTTATTGCTCCATATATGTGCTTCTATATATCTTTCCGGCCCATACTTTCCATCGTCATTCCATTCCTGAGGCATGCCGTATTTCTTTATTATTTCCAGGATATCATCATACATATAGACCTTTTTCCTGTACTCTTTGCCGTCATTAACTCTGTCGCTGAATGTAGGCATTGAGTCGCCGTAAGTAAATGAGACTGTCCTAAGGTCAAATTCCTCTACGGGAATTTTTATATATCGGCATTCTTCATACCACGTTGATAACCATGGACTGAATTCTAAGACCATGTAGTGAGGCGAATCTATCTCCATGATTCCGCCCTTTTTGGCAAATGCTTCACGAAGCATTCGCTCGCAATTATGTCGGTATTGCACGTATTTATCATGTCTGGATGCGCATTGAGAATTAGGGCGTTCTATCTTTATCCTCTCAATAACTTCTCTGGCTTCATCCTGCGATATAGAAGTCAGACTTCTGAAAGGCCCCGTTCTGGCATCGAAAAAATGATATAAAAACACTATTATCCCCTAGACTTATTCATTGTTGATTATACAGTCTGATCAGAGCTTGTATTTATCGCAGATGTCGGGATAGAACTCTTTCAGCAGATCGTTCCATTGTTTTGCGGTCTTACCGACATTAATGTGATAACCAATACAACCGGCTACACCGGCAATGACGGCACAAACGACAAAGGATACGATCCCGATAACAATATTGTCTGCGATGATAGCACCGATCATTGTGATCAGTCCGAAGACTGCAACAACTATAGCGAGGATGATAGCTGGCAGCTTCTGCTTTTTCTTTTTCTCGCTAAGGATGTTATACGCCTGAGCTATCTGGTCTTCTTTATATTCTTTTTTGCGGAGTGCGCTTTCAAGCTGAACACTGATGCTGTAAACAGGAATCTCAACGAACTGCATAATGTTATCCTCCCAATGATCTTGATCCAATCGAATAATTAATTATACCTTGTTTATTCATACTTTAATATGAAGGTCAGAAAGACATATTTGATTTCCTTTGGATCTATTTTTGCTTTTTGCAGTTTTTTTTGGAATCGGCGAAAACCGTCCGCATATCCTGTATCGATCAGCATATATCCGTTTTCTAGCGGAATCATGTAATTGTTTACTACGCGATTCCCCAGGTTATATATCATTTAATTCCTCTCCTTGTGTGTTTTAGCTTTGTATCCATTTCAGTAACGATTCACATGCTCTTCTCAAGCATATCTCTTGCCCAATAATACTGGGCTTTATCATCAAATTCCCTGTAGAAGACCTCTATCATCATCGTAAGATATAGAATGACATCATACCAGCGTAATCTTATTGATTCGTCTTCAGAGAACGAGGTCTGGCCAAAGCCTTCCAGGAAATGATTTCCTCTGTTATGCATTCTGAAGCGGTCATCCATGAACGGCTCACCCCACAATGCTCTTTCCCAATCGATTATCCCGGACACGTGTCCGTCTTTTATGAAAACATTTCCTTCCCACATATCCCAATGAACCAAAGAAGCTTCACGGATCTTCTCAAACGCCGGCTTGTCTTTCTCTAACCGGTCCATAAATATCCGTTCGTCATATAAGATATCTACGTCTTTTTTCTTCGCATCGGAGATCAGGTTTTCCAGCATGTGTTTTACAAAATCAAACAGCGAATCATACCGCTTATCATCTCCCAAAAAGCCGAATCCGGTATTCCTGACTTCGGTCAATTCCCGTGATATCTTTCCGATCTCTGTATCTACTGTTGCGATAGTTTCTCCGGGCATTTTATCCTTTGCCAGAAAGTAGTTATCGCCCTTTAGCTTTTCCATAAAGAAATAGTTTCCGTCGCAAACAGTGTTGCTGTCATCATAATAAAGAATGTCCGCTACTTTAAATGAACAGTTCTCTTTAACAAGCTTCATGGCACGTGTTTCCGCCAGCATAAGATTGACCTCGTTGGAGGTGTTTCCGCTTCTGTCTTTGGCTGCTATCTTTAATATGCATTCACTGCCGTCTTCAAATGCAATATCATAAGTGACGTTGCACATTCCTTCAGTCAGTTCTTTTATTCCTGCTATCTGCTTATCAGGGAATGCCTTCTTTGCCATAACGGAAATAGTTTCAACGGATTGTCTGTTTTTGGTAATAGCCATTATTCATTCCTGTGCCGCCGTTGCGGGGTTTAACTGAGAAGATCACTTATGGTATCTTCTGTCTCTACCGGCTGCCAATGTCCCTCAACACAGGTGACGGCGCCTGTCGAACGGATCTTGTCAGCTAATGCATTTGCAAGTTTTTTATCTCTGGTACCGTTAGGAAATTGTCCGCAGGCGGCATCTCCGATAAAGAGTGTCTTATCCTCACACACAAAAACAAGTGTTGAATCGTCAGTATGAGGAGCCTCAGTCTGAAAGATACTGACTGTGCATCCGCCGAGATCTATCGTCATGCTGCCCTCGAAAACAATATCTGCAGGAACAACGATCATTTCCTGACCGCCTGAATATTCTTTCCCTATGCTGTCACCAATGTTCAGGAACGCGTCAGGGCCGTTCTTCTCTATCTTCTGCATACATTCCAGAATATGCGCGTTTGTCGTTTTGTTAGCTATGGTAAGACCGTTAACCGCGTGCATCGCAAAAGTATGATCCCAGTGCCAGTGTGTAATGACCGTAAGCGAAGGAAGCGGCAGATCTTCCTTGCGAAGAAGATCGTAAAATTCTCTTATGTGCGCTTCCGAGTGACCGGCATCGACAGCGATGCTCAGCTTATCACCCTTGATATATCCGAGATTCGGACGGTCGCGCTCTTCCTCGAAAGGCATATAACATATGTGTTCAGTTAGTTTCTTGAGTTCCATTTGTTTCTTAATCCCTATTGGTTTCCTAAGACCATTATTATATTTGTGTGTTTCAGAGCTTCTTTTATCCATCCGGTAAAGGCATTCAAAAAACTCTTTCCTTCGGATCTTTTCCGTCTCCTCTAAAGTCTTTATCAATCGTCATATATTTATCCTTCTATACTGAAATTTGTCATGGGATTATCAATCCTTGATCACCCACGAAAACGCCTTTGCCGTGCGGACGTCGGCGTCTTTGAAGTGATTTCCTTCATTCCATTCAAGAACGCTCCTCACGCCGCGTTCAGAGAGCAGGGAATACGTATCACGGATCCTGTCACCGACGGTTGCCATAATGGGATTGCGCGCTTTTTCTTCTTTGTCTCCGAGGCTGAGATAAACTGCACCGGTCCTGATCTCGTGGTCCTTCATATAGTCCGTAAAACCCGGAAACCACATTGATGGAGATGCCGCTGCTACGCCCGCGAATTTGTCCGTCTGATACGCCGCCCACAACGCGAAAAGCCCGGCAAGCGAATAACCGCCGATATAATATGTTTTGTTCTCGTCGGAGCAGAGTTTCAATAGCTCTGCGAGCGTTTTCTCCGCGCCTTCACCGAAATCCTCTTTGCCGAACACGGCCGGTGCTTTCCACGGTGAGAGATCGGTGTTCCAATTATCGATTTTGAAGGCAATCAGTTGAAAACTCTTACCGCAGCTCGCGGCAATGATAGAGGCCTCGTTCTCAATGCCTGCGAGGTCGTATTCATCCACCGGCTGAATTAGAACGGTATTGGCGTTGGCGTCGCCGAATTCATATATCATCATATCTGTCTTCCCTAAACCTGTTTTGTTTATTAGCACATTTAATTCGGGATTATACGAACTACGTGACTCTATAGTAATAAGTGTTCTTTCCGGCTCCTTCGCGTCTCAGGTCACCATTGTCAACCAAAGCCCGCAAGGATCCTTCAATGGAGCTTACACTAAGCGAGGGACATAGTTCACGGATGTCCTGTTTTGTAAATCTTCCAATCTTATTCATTGTCGCCATTCGCACGGTCTCAAGTGCTGACCGTTTTCCCTCTATGAGAGAGAAACGCTCCCCAAAATCTTTGTATGCTGCAAGTATGGTTCCAAGCAAATACTTTATAAACGGAACAGGATCTTCATTTCCTTCAAGCCAGCCTTCCTGAGATGCATGAAGCGCTTCATAATAGAGGTCTTTGTTGTTCGCGATCTTTGCCTCCAGCGAAATATACTTTCCGACATAAAAACCGCTTCTATAGAGAAGCAACGTTGTAAGAAGTCTGCTCATACGGCCGTTACCATCATTGAAAGGGTGTATACATAGAAAATCATGAATAAAAACCGGAATCGCAATCAGCGGTTCAAGCTCCATGTTTCCTATAACTCGGTTATATTCATCACAGATCATATCAAGTGCTCCGGAAGTCTCATAAGGAGCAAGCGGAGTAAACAGGATCTTGGCATGTCCGTCAGGATATGTTGCACTGATATAGTTCTGTACATTTTTTGTTTTCCCGGCAAGCGGATTGTTCATCTGACCATACAAGATCTTATGAAGCTGAAGAATATAATTCTGAGTGATCTGAATAGTATCAAAACTCTCATGTATGACCTTCAGAACATCTCTGTATCCTGCGATCTCCTGTTCATTCCGGTTCTTTGGCGCAGTCTTCTCTGCTACAAGCTGCTTTATCCTGGTATTTGTAGTTACGATGCCTTCAATGGCATTGGATGCTTCCGTACTTTGTATCTTTGCTATCTCTACGAGCTTTTCAAGCTCATCCGGTTTTTGCTTCAGATACATCTCCTGTTTTCCGGCTTCTTTATAAATCGCAGCAACGAGCCCCAGAATTTCCGAGTCCCATTTCCGTTCCTTAATTGCTGAGTAATTGAAAACTCTCATACCCTTATCCTCCAAACTATTCCCTTAAATTTTAGCATATTTTAAGGGAATAACAACATTATTAAGGGAATCTTCAGTCTTCTTTATCACGTAAAGCCGACACACAAAATATTTCTATCTAACTGTTAATTGATCCTGATGTCATTTATCGTAAAACTCTCTGTTTTTGGTCAGTCAATCTTCCATCGTGCCCTTAAGTTATTCAGCTGATATCTCATAACAACGGACTTCGCATTGCTCATCAGAACCGAATTTTCTTTGAGCCATGCATGACCTGACATATTTCATTCCTGCTTTTTCCATAACACGGCCTGATGCAGGATTATCTATATTATGACAGGCACCAACCTTCTTATATCCGTTTTTAAACAGCTCCTTAACAACGGCTTTTACCGCTTCAGTCATTATCCCTTGTCCCCATTTATCATACATAAGTACATAACCGATCTCAGGGACGCCGACACTGTTGATTCCGACGAGATCGATAACACCTATCGGTTCGTCATTCTCTTTTAAAGTAATTGCCCAACAGTATTCCGCATTCAAGCAAATCTGAAGATATGCCTGGGTTTCTTCCAGGCTTTTATGAGGAAACCAGCGGCAGTATTTTGCTACTCTTGGATCATATGTCCAATTCCTGTACATTGCTTCTGCATCATTCGCGCGAAATGGGCGAAGAATAAGAGAATCTGTATACAAAGAATTCATATGATTAACTCCTTTTTCTCGATATATATATTTATTCCGGATTTCGAATAAAAGCTCAAAGCTTTCTGCATTTAAAGCAGATTGAGAGCGGGACCATTTTCGCTTTTTGCGCCTTGGGACTTTTGTCTTCTGTATCCGTTAAAGACTTTTCGTCAGTTTGTTCGATCATTTTCTCGATTATAAAACCTGCATCGTAAAGTGCATTTACATAAGTAGAGATCTTCCTGTTCGCAAATGTTACTGTAGTATCGTGAACCGGCATATTAAAGTATGACTCGTCAAAATAACTGCGCGAAAAGACCAGCTTGTCATTATCAACGACATCTTCTCCGGTCTCATAAGATTTTGCAACACAGTAGTGAAGGGGATGTCCCCAGCTGAATATGAAAATACCGTCTTTCTTAAGATACGAAGCGACCTTCTTAAGTGTCCCGTCCAGATCTGTCGTCCAGCCTATCCCGTATATTGAATACACATAGTCAAAATAATCTTCGGGAATACCGCACTCTGCTTCCATTGGTGCACAGATGAGCTTAGGACAGTAACCACTCTCATTCAAAAGTTTTCCGGCATTATCCAATTGTTTTTGCGACAGATCCAATCCCCACAGTTCTCCGGCGCCTTTATCAGCAAGATATTTGAGTGAATGCCCGCTGCCGCAGCACAGTTCCAGGACTTTCTTTCCTGCAACGTCCGAAAAGAAATGGAGTTCATCTTCTGTTACGAATTTGACTCCGTATTTTGGTAAAGCTGTCGTTCCAAACCAGAGATCAGCGTGTTCATTCCAGTATTGTTTGTTTTTCGCTACTATTTGTTCTTCCATCATATTTTGTCCCACAATTGAACTTCAACATAAGCATACTTGCCGAGAGATTCTTTGAGAAAAGCGTCAACTGAGCCATTACATGCCTCGATACGCTCAAACAGCATCTTTTTCGTCAGAACAACAGGTTCATTTCCGTGAATCATCAGAGCACAACTGTCTCCAAGCGTGAAGCTGACCTGATCGTCGGGCACATCATCAAGATCGATAATGATCTTATCGCTGCTGTCAAACCATTCCCTGAGATAATCGCACTCCAGAAGCGTAAACGAATAGGGATGCGGAAGCTTCGGCTTCCCGCCTAACTGTATAAACTTCTCACGCACAAACGTATCTGCTTTCTTTCGTGCCGGATAATAGTTCTCAAAGTCAGCGAAACGGCCGAAACTGGTAGTATCCGGATGTGCATCCGCAAGTTCTGCTGCCTTGCGGAAAGCTTCCTCCTCAGGAAGAAGCATGATATTTTTCCACGGGTCTGTCCCAGGATAAAAGTAGTGCGTAATAAATAACTTATCCATAAATATCTCAGCCTCTTTTACTGTTTACATGTATGCTGACGGCATTTAATTCAGATGCTTACGCATCAGGGATAGTAGGGTGAACCGTCCGAGAATGCACGGTTATCAAAAAAGTCGAAGTAATCTTTCTCAAGATCCGGTGTTAAGGCTTTTATCGTTATTTCATTCATATAATCAATTTTCTTTCTCATATTTATCCAACGGGAAGAGCTCGAAATCGACTTTTTTGTCATTTTCTGCGGCCTGTCCCATCAGGAAGTGACCGTTACTCTCGGCGATGTCATACATGGTTATTGAGACTTCCCGTGTAACAGGGGCATTCCCGTCACCATAGTCGACAGTAATGAAATAATCTTCAGAATATCCGTTTTCATCGTCGTGGTGAGTGTTTATATACCGTTCAGTAACAGTGACATCTATGGCAGATATTTTCGCATTCTCAGGTTCCGGTATGCGGAGCGGTTCAAAAGCCTTTTCATCTATCTTAAGTCCGATGATAGTAATTGGTATGAAAAGGATCGCAGCAATGATGCTGAGCAGATTCAGCTTTTTCTTCTGCCTGCCGAAGAGGATTGCGTATTTGATACACTCACCGCCCGTAAAGAAAAACGAGAATATAAGCATTACCTTGTAGATCATTAACCTTATATTGACCCATTCCTGATCATCCGCGTAGTAGAGCTTGTATTCTTTCATAAGAAAGGCTTGAGTGAGGATCGTTTTACCGGTTTCAGGATCGACGTTATCTTCGTTCAGCGCATCATATTCCGCTATAATTGCCTGCAGGCGGTCTTCTGAATTTCCTCCCAAATTCTGAGTGACGATATTTATTGAGCATAAGACCAGGACGATAAATAACACCACATCTGCCAATTTCGTAAGATTCTTAAGAGAGATGCTGTTTTCCGGCTTCTCCGTAAAAGCAGGGGAGTCCGGTGTTTTGCTAAAAGTCTTCATAAGGATTTTGCTTATAATGCCTCCGTAGATAATTAAAGGCACGATAATTACAAGCATGCATGTAATCAGGCGTTTTATTCCTTCGATCTGAGCAGCCATATATATATATTCCTCCCCATATTTGATCCCATAATCTACATCAAGTATATCATTTCAGTTTCTCCACTCCGAACATGAATTTGTCGCTGCATCCGAAGAAGATGATAATAGTATGGCAATAATCTATATCTTATATAAATGTTTTATTCGTTCGGAATTATATTATGTTAGTATCAAACGCATTTCTTCCATCCCTGATTCAACTAATCCGGTTCCTTTAAATCCGATGGATTCATACAACTTCTTCGCTTTGATGTTACCCGGAATTACTCCGGTATAGATTTCAGAGATGTCAAACCGTTCTCTCAAATATTGTATTCCCAATTCAAGTGCTTTTCGGCCATACCCTTTGTTCTGATATCGGCTGTCTATCATGAATTTCCACAGCGTATAATACTTTTTTGCTTCGTAATAGCCCATCATGATAAACCCTACAACCGTTGAATCCTCATATACTGCAAAAGGGAAGGCTGTTTCCGGATAAACATATGCCTGAGCAAGCGAATCTCCATTGCAAGATACAAAAGACCGCTGATCTTCATCGACTTTCAGGGCAAGAACTTCATCGATATTTTCTTTTGTTATCTTCCTTAAACTGATCAAAATACCTGCACTCTCTTTCACGCATTCTATATAATCATCATCGGTAACGATAACCTGGAAGAACGGTCCGATGGTTAATCCTTTTACAATGTATTCGTATAATTTCTTTGGATCCTTGGTGAAGCCATGCTTTAGGATAAACTTATCAAACACTTCACTGTAATCAGTATCATCGCCGTCATCTTCGTATTATCGTATTTCATTTTTACCTTCCCATAATTCATTTGCTTGGTCACATTAACTGTTCATTATCATTTCTGAGACCGCTTCAACCGACTTTCCGGTTGTACAGATGCAATTATCAAGGCTCGAAAAAAACTCCAAAGATTTAAGTGATACTTTGAACCATTCTTCCGTACGCCATGGGCAAACAGCATCCGCTTCCCACTGTTTTCTTAACTGGGCTTCATCACTTACCAGAGTAACAGACTTTACATTCAATCCCAAATCTCTGATGCCACTCAGCAAGTTTTCGCGGACTTGTTCATCATCCATGATCCATGCACCAGTCACCGTCTATGAAAGCAGTACCGGGATTTGAATCCGCGATATATGTCCCTACAGTTGTTTTGCCAATGCCCATTGGCCCGTTAATAACAATTACATTCATTCGTTATTCCTGATTTAGTTATCTGTACTGATGATTATTGTTCCTTTGTCTGTCCGGGAATCACTCAACCGCAAACCCGCTATTGATGAGCCATTCGACACCGGATTCTGACTGCTCTACACCGGGATTCTGATTGACCATGACAACTGCGGCTTCTCCGGTGCGGTAATTGAATTTCAGTCTGGATTGTCCGTTCTCGCCCCAGCCGCTTATGCTGAGTGTGTTCTCTCCATCCATAAAAATGCCAAGACCTACCCAGGGAAATCTATCGGACGGAGTAGTCATTTCCAGCGCAGATCTTGCCTGCAGCAAGGCGCTTTCTCCATTACATGCTTTTGTGAATTCTGCTGCGATCACAGTAAGCTCGTTCGGCGTTGACCACAGTCCGGATGCCGCAAGATCAGGCACTTGCGGATACTTGCCCGGAATAGCTGTTCCGCTCTCGTCATAACCTGTAGCCATGGCGACCTTTTGCTCAAAATCGGACAGGTTTGTGAGGGAAGCAAAGAAGGTATTTTTCAGGTTCAACGGCGCGAAAACAAATTCATCGGCAATATTCTCAAATGGCTTTTGTTCAAGATCTTCTAACATCATCTGCAAAACGCAGAATCCGGCATCCGAGTACTCGAACTCCGTGCCATGAGGATTATCCTCACGCGCCGGGCGTTTGTTATAAGATGTTTTGCCGTTGAGAACATCGATCAGACTGACGGGCGGATCACTTCTGCGAAGTCCGTAAAAACCGTCTTCTCCGTCAATGATTCCGGAGGTGTGACTCAGGAGCGATCTTACGGGTGCATCGCTCTCATATCCTGATGGCGTAAGAAACTTCCACTTACGAAGGTAGAGATTAACGGGCTTGTTGATATCAATTAGGCCCTGCTCATATTCCTTCATTACGCAAATAGCAGTAATGAATTTTGAGATCGAACATGCAGGGAAAGCGGTGTTCTCATCCACCGGAACGTTTGCTTCTTTGTCTGCAAAGCCAAAGCACTTTGTCGTGACTTTTCCTGCCGCGTCTCTGTATGCGCAGCTTATTCCGGGAAATCTGTTCTTGATAGTTTGTAAGTCATTCATGGTATTTATTCCTGTTTATAAAATGATCAAGATTTTTCAAAGTAATTCTATCACACGGCCAAATATATATTTTCTCCGGATTTTGAAATGAAAAACACAGCCCATCGTGCACGTGTCTCAATAATGCAATGTACTAAGATTCGGATGATATAATGTTCGTATTTGAGGGAGAGATCTCTTAGTTGAGAAAATTGGCAGTTAATGATACTGATTTGGATATATCCCCAACACCAACCATCCTGATCTTCATTAAAACCATAATATGGGTAATTTTTTACCTTCAATATTATATAATCAGAAAAGTTGGTTATATTTTTGAACGGAGGAACAGATGGGCTTCAGAAATCCCATGGTAAAAACTTTAAGCGAGATGTGGATCGTGGTGCCATGTGCGATCTATGCACTCGCATATGGGATATGCAACAGAGAGTTCCCCGCCCTTGACCCGATAAATGCCAGCGTTTACGTAGTGGCAGGATTTTTGCTTATTCCGAGCTATATACAGGCTTCCAGGACGTATGCACTGTCGGAAATTCGCCGTTACGGCGCTTCCGAAATGCCTGTATTCAGCAGAAAGTATAACTATAATAATAGAACCGGCAGCAATTTTACCTGGGCAGGCATAGACGGGAAGAGTTTCCGCATAGCATTTTCCGCTTCGGAACAGGGCACTAAAAACGGACAGGAAGTCTTAAAGGTCATGAAGAGCACGCCGTGGATCATATGGTTTCAACCGGGTGTATGGCTTGCTATATATATAGCGATCTTCGTCCTGAATATCTTATTAGATAATGCCGTATCTTCGCTTTTCGCCAGCATGGGTACCAGTTCAGATATTGTCGTGTTAAGAGCAATCGTATTCTATATACCGTGTATTTTGGCTTTAGCATGTCCGGTCTTAAGTTTTGTCTTCGTCATTGTCAGGGACAACATCCTCTATGAATGCGCCGTAAAACTGGCAAATGAGATCGAGGCAGATCTGACTGCAAAAGCAGGCTCTCCCATGAAGTGTTATCGCAACGTATGCCCTAACTGCGGTGCTGTCTCAACATCATCACTTAAGCACTGCAACAGCTGCGGAACCTCTCTTGAAGTCTTGGGTGGCACCATGGGCCTGGGTACATTAAAATTTTATAGAGATGACTATTAATTCAGCGAAGTTATAATGAGTCTTTTGTTCATCCTGCGGTTTGGAGGATCTATGAGTAAAGATTTTGATATAAGACTTGCCGATATGACATATATTGATAGCTGCGTAGAGATCTTGCAGGATTCTGAGCTTGGGAAAGCGTATTTTAACAATCGTGAAAAGGCAACTGCAATGCTTTCATATGCAGTGTCACAAGACAACGTATATGTTGCGTTGGATGAGAATGGAAAATGTCTGGGGTTTATCTACTACATGAAGAAAGGTGTCTTTGGAAGTTACCCGTATCTGCATATTGTTGCAGTTAAAGAAGAATACAGAGGTCATGGCATCGGGAAACAGCTTATTAAGTTTTTCGAGGATAATGCTTCTGATCTGCCTGGGACTAAATACTTTTTAACTGTAGATGACTTTAATCCAAGGGCGAGGAACTTATATGAAAGCATTGGATATAAGTGTGTTGGAGAACTTCCTGACTTTTATAAACAGGGGATCAATTGCTATCTGATGATGAAAAGAAGAGGATAGAAAACACTCGAAAAAATCCTGCCAGGATAATATTTCTTCAGAACACCCCATCTTCTTAAGCTGAGTTATCACAAGGATCGCTCCCATCTGCCGGCTAATCTGTTGTATTCTTCCTGACCACGATTCCACCCATATATGAGTTCTTCATGATTGCGGGAAAATACAGGAAATACACCTCTGTTCCTCTTTTATAGAATGGATCAAAATCCGTGCGGCTGCAGTATTCATTGTCTACTATGTAATAGTTTTCCCATTTGAGAAACGTCCACAATAACTTTTTGTGTGTGATATAACCTACATGCCAGTAGAAATTCTGCTTTTTGATATGCGATACGATCCCCAAAGCAAAAATGCAGCGGACGACCAGATAGGCACTCGTCCCCCAGCTTACCGCAAACAGAAACAATATCACGCCCTCAATGACTTCAGAGAATACAGACAGCTTCTCAATTACACCGGTAATCCAGAGAACAAAGAGCACTGCCGCAATAACAATTCCAACAGGAGCAAAACCAATTCTCCTCTTAATATACTCATCTCGGATATTCTTTAATTCGTCGCTGTCCAATTCATGCGCGTGTTTGAATTCCGGTTCTGTTAACCGTACTTTCTGAAAACAGGTAATATTGCACTTACTGGTATCCGGATTCTGTGCCATATTCTATCCCTTAATGTGTGTTATCCTTATGCTTCCCTGGCAAAAGCGTCCATTATAGCATCCGCGTCATACAGTTCTCGTTTTTGTATACAAAAATCCCGTTTTTCATATTGTTTCAATACAACCGCTTATTCTGATGATTATCCGTACTAAGTACCCGCGTGGATCCTTAGTCAGTTATATTCATGATTTTGCGGAGTAATATCCTATTACACGGCCTACTGCCACGATATTACCTGTATTTCCTTCAGCATCCGTATCAAGGCTGTCCATGAAGTCCTGGAGCTTTATAGCCGGAGTTCCGAGGCTGCCCTTGACTCTTTCTACGGGTGCTTTGAGCGCGAAAACATAGATGTTGTACTGATTTGTTGATCCCGACGGAGGGTTAGGTCCGACGTAATCGGCTTTAGATACATCACCTCGAGAGGCGGCAGAAGTTGCCGAGCCCTGAGGGAGGTTTGTTTCGGTGATACCGTCTTTCTTCCAGTGGATGATGTTTGCGGCGGTCAGGTCAACCATGTAAATGACATAAGTGGTTGCGCCTTCTACGGGCTCCCAGGAGAGCTGCGGAGAGGCATTCCCGCCCTGGAATACACAGTCATCGATCCAATACTTGCCGTCAAGGCTCTCTGAGGTGACCTTAAAGGCCGGATAAGCGCTGACGAATTTATCATCGCTGTTATCAACCGGTTCTTCAGCTGGTGCATCGGTTGTGGTTTCGGTAATAGCGGATGCTTCAGTTGACGGAGCAGGTTCTTTCGCGCAGGCAGAAACTGACGACAACAAAATCCCGGATACCAGTGATAATATGATCAATTTAATTCTTTTCATTTTCATCCCCTTTTATTGCTGCCTGTTTCATAACTCACGGGAGATATGTGCGGAAAATCTTCAGTGCTTGTCCCATGTTTTTTCGCCCAGGCTTCACGTGCAACATACAAGACAGCTTCAAATTCCATCTTCCATTTTTCTGTACTAAGAGTTTCCTTTCAAATATGAAGATTATAACATGTGTTTAATATTCGGTAACGACGGCAAGAACGCACCGGGCAGCAATGTTGTACTGGATGTTTTCGAGCAAGACAGTTTTAAGCCCGGAACGCACGGCACTATCCTTGTTAACTATGCCGGGTTAGCGAAATTGGATGATGAGATCAGTATCGGGAGCGTTTACCGTGGTGAAGACGACTCTGCTGTTGTAATCCTCGAGAACATGAACTTCGACTACTATAACATCTCAAGATTTCTTCTTACTCCTGATGAGAACGGAAATGTAGCGCTGACTGTATCCGTTGAAGAATGTCCCGAAGATAAGCGTCAGAAGGCAGTCCAATACCTTAATGAACAAAATCTCAGCGTATATGAGTTTGTAAAAGGGGAAGGAAATGCAGATGCTGCGGCTCAGAAAAACGGGTTGGAATGGACATCTGAGAGAGCCCGTTACGGATTGCTTAAAGAAGAAAGATCCTGAATTAAGCTGCTTTAATCGGATGATATAATAATCTATAGAGTGGTAACTCTTAGATAGGATAATTATCAGGATAACGGGCTAAAAGGATAAATATGGTAATGGACAAGGAATTTCGAGGAAATGCATATATAGTTAAAGCCGGCGAAGTTCTGCTGAATTACAGCGGTGGCTTTGCTGACCTGGCAAATGAGATCCCGAATACGATCGATACCAGATTTGCATCTGCATCCATGGGCAAGACTTTTGTTGCTGTGGGCATACTTCAGCTGATCG